>JBDTFR010000104.1:0-17229 GCA_039937835.1 Bacteroidia bacterium
GTTTTGTGGTACCGCTTCCACAAGTAAACATAAAAGGCGGCGTAAATGCTTTTAAAGAAGCAATGGCAAAAGGAGAACTGAAAGTAGAAGCCATTTTAGATAAAGAAGGTAAAGCTATTTTAGATGAAAATGATAATGCTTTATCTAAAGCAATAACAAAGGATGGTGAAGAAGTGCTGGTGGTGGAGAAGGTGGGGGTGCAGGGGGCGGGGGGAAATTTGGTAGGACTTATAAAAGACTCAAGAGGAGTATATGGTTATTTATCAAAAGAAGATAGTAGGTATTACGCATTCGTTGATAAATTTATGGATCCTGAATGGGTTGGAAGACAAAGAGCAATCAGACAAGATTATTTAAAACAAAGTGAAGTTCTAGAGCAAACAATAATCACAATGAGAGGGGAGAATAAAACCCCTGAGCAGATTGGTCGACATGTAGTTGAACAAAGAAACCTTCAGAAAGTAGAAGCTCGATCGCATATGTTACCTGATGAGGTAAAAGCTTTAGAAGTAGGTAATATTAAAAGGTATGGAAATCCGATAGGTCCATCTGCAGATGATTTATTTAATTCTAAAGGTAGTTGGGAAGATGTTATCGAAGGCAGTATGAAAAAGGATCCTGAAATAAATACTTTACTTGGCTTATGATTTTAAAGGAATTTGGAAAAGCAAAAAACTTTGCTAACTATACATCTGAAGGTGTTAAACCAATAGATGAGACAGAATTTATTTTATATAATAATTTTGATGGGTTTTATCAAAATCACCACATAGGTAGAATTATTTATATTTTTAAAACTGAAAAACCATATTTTTTAATTTCAGAACAAAAGTTTTTTTTTGAACAAATTCGATCAATTGATTATAGGGTTGATGGAGATAAGAGAGAATTTATTTTTACTACAAACATTGTAAATCATTATTATTATAACACATTCTGGATAAGCGAATTAGATATGATAGAGTTTGCTTTAGGGTATCCAGATGATGACGAAAATGATTTGATAAAAGTAATCTTCAATAGAATAAATTCTTTTCTGTTGAATAAAATTTAATTAGTGAGATCTGACATCCTGTTTGGACACGAAGCCCCTAATGCACAAGCCCACTCTAAGCTTCGCGCCTACTATTGTGTTAAGGTGCACCTTAGTTGCCTACGGGGGCTAAGAATGGCTACAGGAAATGAAGTAGGTGCAAATGAACTTTGGTTGCCAGGAGGAAAACTTCCAAAAGGATACTCAGAGGCTGTTATTAATCAAATTCCTGAAAAAAGCTTTAAAGAATCGCTAATTATCATAAAATGATAGAACTAATTAAAAAACCTTGGGATTATACTTTTTCTGAAAACAATGAAAAATACTATCTGTCGGTTATGTGTGGAAGTATCGCTATGTTCGAAATAAATATTGAATTGAATGCAAATGAAATCGCTATTTACAAAAATAAAGGTTTTGATTTTATTGATGAAATAGCAAAAAAAATTCAATATAGACCTTCCGATTATTCAGAAAGAAATTTATCGAATCTTATTTGATTTCCACAGTAGGAACTAAGCCCTACAAATATAATCGCGAAGTTAAGCGTAGGCTTGATCCTACTTTTGTTTTATGGTGCACCTTATTTGAATGCGGAACAATTGTATCTAATTGCACCTAAATATCTAACTTGGTCGTCAAATAGTTTACAAAATGACAGATCAACAGAATGAGATTTACAAGGGTTTAAATTCTATCGGAAGGGAAATTGCCGAATTCTACAATGATGGTATTCAAATCATGGCCTCTGACTTAGGCTCAAAATCTTACTTGATAGGTCATATTCTCCGAGAAATTGATGGGGGACTTCGCGATATATTTGGATTAAAACCTATAAAAGAGAAATTCCAAAAAGGAATAAAGACAGATGAATTGGAATTGTTATTTAAAGAATTTGTTAGTGACTACAGGGCTTACAATTATTTAAAAGGTGTTACACTTGAAGAATTTAAAGGAGCAAAAGGGCACATTGCTTCAATAGTTGTTTCATTTGGCTTTAGCATTAAAGACCCGCTAACTAAACAATATATAAAAATAGCAATTTGGCTATATAAATATGCTCACCGAAGTGGTGCATACAACTTACCCAGAGACCCAGCCGATATAATCAACATTTGGATTGAATTTGAAGATATTCTATCAAAGTTAATTGGTAATTATTATGCAATATCTGATAGATTAGACACCCTATTAAAAATGGAGGAGCCTACTAGCGAAATACTAAAAACGCTACCAAATATTCTTCACTTAGAAGCTAGATTTATTTATTTTTTTAAAAACCTAAAATCAACAAACTGGCTTCCACACTTATATAAGGAAGGATACTTTAATGGAGCTTCAAACCCCACTCCACATGAAATATCAGATAATCTTGGATATTTCACCATACCATATTGGGGAGTTCTTCAATATTTGGAACATGTCGCAGAAAGTAACGCGAAAGCGCCCACTACAGAAGCTTCCGAATTACTTCTTTCGATAACCAGTGGAATATCAAATTACAAGAGTGAAAATGGAAAAAGAATTGAAAATTTTCGAACTGACAACTCCCTCTTTAAAATAATTTGTAATCTTCCCGAGCAATATTTAAGAGAAGAGCATTTCATTTTTATACTAGAAGCTCTAAAAAATAAATGGGCAAATGGAATCGGATATAGCTACGGAAAATTATTAGAGCGTCTATTGAACGATGAAGAAAAGTTTTTTATTAAAAACGGAATCGAAATTCTCTTAAGTCATAAGGATTACAAAAGCAACTCTTTCGAAAATATTGAATCAATTTTCGAAAATTATAACTTATCTGAAATAATTTCTGAATTTAAAGTTCGACTAATTGGCGCTTGCGGAACCGAACTCCTTCAACAAGGAATCAAAAAAATTGAGGAAGTGATATCAGTAGACGAACCCAGTTTCAATAACTATTTTCTTCCTGCTATTGAAAATCATGAACAAACATCCTTTCCCGATGCATTTGGTTGCCAACTAACTTATTTGGTTAGAGATTGCTTAGAAAGCATGCCACTGGATAAAATTGCCGATACTATTGCAATTTTACTCAAACATGAGCATGCAATCTTTAAGCGGTTAGCATTTCATACTATTAGAATTCGGTATAATGAATTGAGCAAAATGTTTTGGGGCTACTTGGGAAATCCTTTAAATCAAGTTGGCACAAAACACGAGGTTTTTAAGTTAATTAAGCGACACGCAAAAACATTTTCAAATGACCAATTAAAACAGATTCTAACATGGGTAGAATCTGCAAATTATTACATTTCTGATAATTTAAAAGGACAAACTGAAAGAATAGAAAAAAACATTGCTTATCAAAAGAAAGAATGGTTGGCTGCATTGTCAGGCGTCAATAGTGAGGAATTATCGAACCTAACAAAAACGCTAAATGAAATTAACGATTCTGAAATTGAACATCCTGGATTTGACACGTGGCATACTAGTTTATCGGGTAATGTATCTCCACTAACTAACGAAGAAATTTTGTCTATGTCGTTAGTAGAAATAATTCAGTATTTTGATAAATTCAAAGAACAAGAGCATAATTTTATGGCGCCATCAATTGATGGTTTATCAAATGCAATTACTCTTGCGATTCGAAAGAATCCCAATCTTTATAATACAGAATGTGATATCGTAATTAACTCCTCCCATAATTTCATGCACACTTGGATTAGTGGGCTCACAGAAAGTTGGAAAGAGGAAAAGGTTCATTTTCCGACGGATGAGATACTTGAAACTATATCCAAAATAGTAAATAAAAATGAATTTTGGCAATCACACAATTCTCAAGACAAATATGGTAGATGGTTCATTTCAAATTTATTGTCCTTTTTTCATAGCGGTTTAAGTGACGACAATCATGCTTTTGATGAAAAGTATCTTTTAACAATTAAGAGCATAATAATTCACATTTTAAAAATGGACAAAACGGAGATAGATAATCACAACGATTTATCCATGACTGTTTTAAATACTTCAAGAGGACATCTCTACATGGTGATGATTGAATATTCTTTACGATTAGCAAGAGTAGAAAATAAAACTAATAAAAGGTGGGATCCTGAAATAAAAGTAATAATAGGTAACTTACTGAATTCAAAAGATGAAAATACTTTATTATACTATGTGTTAGGACAATATTTACCAGACATCAATTATCTTGATGAAGATTGGCTTTTTGAAAATTTTAATACAATTTTCCCAGTTCGCAATAAGACAAATTTGCTATCATCATTAACTGGCTATCTTTTTTATAATAGCCAACTGAATAAAACTCATTTTGATTTGTTTAGAAAAAATGGGCAATATAAGATCGCACTTACTAATGCAGAAGAACTATCAAAAAACACAAAAAATGGGCTAGTTGAACAAATATGTCAAGCATATCTTTATGGTTTTGAAGGAGCAGAATTGGAAAATGAATTGCTAAAAACTTTGATTAGTCATGAAAATGAAGATATGTATTCGTATCTAATTTATTTTTTTTGGAGTCCAAATCGGCGATTTGACACAAAAATTGTTCATAAAATAGTACCGATATGGCAAGCAATTTTTGATAATGCGATTTTGCTAAAAAGACCTAAAATTGATTGTTTAATGTTATCTGGCTCCAGTAAATGGATTAATTCTGTTACTAAAATTGATGAAGGCGTGCGAAATATTCTAATAAAAAGCGCACCGTATATTTCTCAACGCGATAGATATGCATTATTGGATGGCATTTATAAACACATAAACAATGACCCTCAAAAAGCCGGAGAAATTCTTTTTGAATTATTCAAAATTGAAGTTACCCACGATATATCGAGAGGAAAAATAACCGATATGATAGAAATTTTATACCAACAAGGAATTACTAAAAATATCGCCGACAAGATATGTTTAATCCATGCCGAGAAAGAAATCGACTTTTTGGAAAGTATTTATAGAAAATATAATACTTAAATACTATAATTTAATTTAAATAGAGTAATTTATAACCACAAATATAAATGGCAATTTAATTTTTTATAATATTGATCTGAATTCCTTTCATCTAAACTAATCTAATACTGTAACCTTCACACTTACCCTTTAAAAACTAAAACATAGTTAAAGTTTAAACCTTCTACATTTGCATGTACACAAACCCTACCCCACTTATTTCTTAAACAATTTAACAATCGGTTTTAAGAAACCCAATTTATCACTTAAAATATGTTTGGAGTGAAGATAAGCGATATCATATAATTTTTTCTGACTCTCATGTATTTGTAAGTTTCCTTGTCGTTGCTCATTTAGCAAAACGACGTGTGCAAACCCGCCCCACATTTCTTTTTTTACTCCATCATTTGGTTCAAAAACACCAGAAATATAATCCAACTCTACATAGTGTACATATTTGTTCGCATTGTAATCAACGGCTTTCATTCCATTTCTGCATTCAGGGTTAAAACTGTCATGCAGAATAATATTCAATCGATTAGTAGGAACATAACTGATTATATTTTCAATATCTGCCTTCACTCCCAATGCTGTATGATCACCATCGATTAAAGCAAATTCAATAGATTCATTATTTTTCTAATTCTTTTATAAGTTTAGGAACTATTCCCCTAGAGTCGCCCATTAAAAAAACAACATTCGGAAATTTACCTTTTAAACGTTGCTCTAACGTGGGGTCTATATCAATAGCATATACTTTTTCTGAATTCTGACTTAACACTTGTAAACTACCACCTTTAAGCGTTCCTATTTCAATTGAAATTTTAGGTTTTAATTTTTCTAACAATGTTTTAAAACAGTAGCGTTCGTTTCTAGTCATTGATCAATCTAACAAGTACTCATCTTCAATAAAGTTTGGAGTTCCTGTGCTAGCATTCTGAAAAATATTTTTATTAATTATCATACGTGTTTTATTAATTCGGTAATCTTATTAGTTGGCAATAAGAGCTGCATAGATTGATTTCAACAAACGCTCAAAAGTTGTGTACAAATATAGCTTTATTAGCCTAAAAAGTAGGCTGCCTTTGCATAATTGTTTTCAGCTACAAGTTATAGATTTCTACTCACTAGGGAAGTTTTATTATGTATGCTAAAACATAATAAGGAGGGCGATTTTCATGAACCGAACCTGTTAGTCCGTCTGAAGTTCCATCACCAGTGTTACCTGTATGAGTATGATTGCCGGCGGGTCCTGTGTATTGTAAACCTTCGGTTCCAGCATTTATATCTAAAGCCCAGTAGGCAACTAAGCTGTACACAGGTAAGCGCAAAGTTAAGCGTAGGCTTGTGCATTAGGGACTTCGTGTTTCGTTTAATCGTAAGTTTCACTTACTCTTTTATCAACCAAAACGCAGTGGAGGTTGAAATTCTGTCAATTCCTATTCAGCCATTCAGTTTAATATTTAGTTTATTTATCTCAATTGTTTGCGTCGGTTAATCAATTTTTAAAAATAATCTTTAAATTCTTTATCCATAGATAGATCAATAAGCGGATCAATTTCTCTATACATTTTGGCTAATTCTGCTATTGAATGTATTGTTTTGGAATTACCGGATTTATCAAAATTTTCAATAATTAGACTTCTTTCTTTTTTTAAATATTCCAAAACGGCTTTTGTTTTACCTATAGCAAATCCTTGACCCGAAGAGATTTGGAACGCTTCAAGTATTTCGCAAACTTCTTTATATGAAATCGCACCCGTATTATTAAGTTCATCTCTTAATTTTTGTTGTATTGCTAGACTCATTTTAAATACGTTTTAGTTTAAGTGTTATGCTAACCTTTCTACAAAAAAAATAGACTGTTTTTAAGTCGTATTTACCAATATTTTATCCTGTTTTCTTGTGCCTTTTTCATTTGCTCAAATTTAAGTTATTTACGCTTAACTTTATTTCAATACAAGTGTAGTAGGTTCATGGTGGACGTTAGGGAAATTTAATAAGTCACTTCCAAATTAAAAAAAAAGAAATAGCAGATTCGTTTTTTTATTCTTCTAAATAACCAAATTTACCGAGGTTATAATCTTCAATGGCTTCCATTATTTCTTTTCTACTATTCATTACAAAAGGGCCTTGTGCAGCAATGGGCTCATTAATGGGTTCGCCACTTAAAATTAAAACAATTGAATTTTCAGTTGCTTCAATGCTAAATGTTTCGCCATCATTTTTAAACAATGCAAAATTATTAGCCGTTACTATTTCTTCCTTATTTATTTTAACACTGCCTTCTATTACCAATAATCCTGTATTGTATTGGGCAGGAAAATTAAATGTGGCTTCTGCTCCCTTGTTTAATTTCGCATTATGCAAATGAACAGGTGTAAAGGTAAATGCCGCCCCTTTTATACCCATATATTCACCCGCAATTACTTCTATAACACCGCCATTACTTGGTAATTGAAATTTATTTATGTCAGCATTCGTAATATTTTGGTATTTTGGTGTTGACATTTTGTCTTTTGCAGGTAAATTTACCCATAGCTGCACCATCTTAAAGTTACCACCCGCTTTACTAAATTCTTTTTCATGAAACTCTTTGTGCAAAATACCGGAAGCGGCAGTCATCCATTGTACATCGCCTTCACTTATTACTCCACTATTACCAGTGCTATCATGGTGCGCTACTTTACCTTTATAGGCAATGGTAACTGTTTCAAAACCTCTATGCGGATGAACACTTACTCCACGAGGTTTATCTGTTGGAGGAAAATAAAATTCTGAATTATAGTCTAGCATAATAAATGGGGTCATTCGTTGCATACTTAGCGCATGACTACTTGGAATGAAATTATGTACCCTAAAACCATCTCCTACAAAATGAGGGCTTGGCGGGGTAATTACGATTTCAACATTTTTTGTTTTCATAATTTTAGATTTTATATTTTATTACACAAAATTACAATCGTTGATTTTATAACGCATTGATGTAGGATAAGAAATGAATTTATTAATGGGAAGTCGATTATAAAAGAACTTTTCAATTAATTTTTAAATAGTAGTTCTAACCTGAGTTCGATCTCAATTCGTTTTTAAAAAGCCATTCAATTACCCTATAAATAAGGGTTTCGATATGAACCTACTTTCTTTTGATTCTCCAAAAGAAAGTAAGCAAAGAAAAAGCGACCACGAAAACCAACCTCCAGCTTTCGTTTTGCCCGCAATAGCCCTACACAGCATTACCACGAAACTGGCGGTTCGCACTTTTCGTGGACTTCAGCCGCACCAATACTAATGGTTAATCTTATTAAGAAACATGGTTTTTAATTTTTTCATTTTATTTTTTGCAATATTAATCAAACTCAGGTTTCTAATATCTCTGTTCTTTCTTTTGAAGAATCAAAAGTAAGAACAAAGAAAAAATGATTGCGAAAATCTCACCAATACGAATGGTTAATCCTATTGAATAATATTGTGTTAGTTTTTTTGATCTAATCTTTTATATTTTAATAAAACTCAGTTTATTTCGATTTAAAATTTTTGCTAGCTAATTCTTTTCTAACACGACTCAAACTTTCTGGTGTTATTCCTAAATAAGAAGCAATCATCCATTGAGGTACTCTTAGCGTAAGATCGGGGTATAGTTGAATAAAATTAAGGTACCGCATTTCTGCAGAGGCTCCCAGTAGTTGATTTACTCTTTTTTGTAATTGACGGATGTGGTTTTGAAGTAACACTTCATTGTATTGACCAAAAGAAGGGTTGATTTCAGAGGCTAGTGTTATAAAATTTTTATTTAAAATAACAACGCTTGTTTCTTCAATTGCCTCCATAAAAAAATCAGAAGGCTCATTAAAGTATACGCTACTTCGGTCGCTAATAAACCAATTTTGTGGAGCAAATTGTATGATGTGTTCTTTACCTGTTAGGTCGATGCTATAAGAACGTAAAAGTCCTTTTTCTACAAAAAAAGAATGTTGGCATATCTCCCCTTGCTTCAATAAAAAATCACCCTTCGAAACTACTTTTGTTTGTAAAGTAGGACTTAGTTGATTAAACTCTTCTTCTGTTAACCCTGCTTTTTCTATTAAATAAATTTTAAAGTTTTCAAACATATTTTAGTTTATTGCTAATCACATTCAACCATGAATATTTGAAATTATTGTCATTATTAAATCTTACGAATCATGTCTGCGGGTTCTTATTTTCGCATCTTTCCCTTTTAACTTTTCACGCTGACTAGGTCCTCCCAAATTAACTTTTTTATTTTTTTCTTTCTTTTCATGAAATGCAGGCCCTGGTGTATGTTGGCTTACTCTATTTTTTCTTAAATTAGGGTCAGCTACTACTCTTGGTTCTTCCTGTTCCATTAAAATAGTAGATATTTTAACTTCGGCTGGAAAATCTTCTGAAAGAAGTTCTTTATTCATCAATTTTTCAATCGCTAATAAATAGGGCTCTTCTTCTTTATTTACAAACGTAATGGCAATACCATCTTTATTAGCTCTTCCTGTTCTACCAATGCGGTGGATATAATCTTCGGGAATAGGCGATGTATCGAAATTAATAACGTGTGTAACATCCGTAATATCTAAACCTCTCGCTACAATGTCTGTAGCAATAAGTACAGAATGTGTTCCTGATTCAAAATTTTTAATGGCGCTTATTCTCTTATTCTGCGATTTCCGAGAATGGATAACTTCAATTTTACCTGGAAGTTTTTTTGATAATAAATCATATAAACTATCGGCATTGATTCTGTTATTTGCAAAAACAAGAACTTTATTTAAGGTTTTATCAGTCGTTAACAAATACTCCAACAAATTAACTTTCGTATTTAAATTAGGAGCGCGATATACTTTTTGAACAATTTTTTCAAGAGGTGTACCGTGGGCTGCTACTTCTATTTTAAAAGGCTCATGAAAATAAGTGCTAATCACTTTTTCTATTTCATCTGTTAACGTTGCAGAAAACATTAAGTTTTGACGCTTATTAGGTAATATCTCTAAAAAACTGTTTAATTGTTGGCGAAAACCCAAGCTAAATAATTGATCCACTTCATCAATCACTAATTTTTGAATATCTTTCAGTCTTAAAATACCTGTTAACGCTAAATCGGTAAGTCTTCCAGGAGTGGCTACTAAAATATCCAAGCCATTGTAAACTAATTGTTTTTGAGTATTAATATTGGTTCCACCATACACACCTTCAAAACGTACCGTCATATAAGGAGTAAGTTTTTTTATTTCTTCTACAATTTGCAATACCAATTCGCGAGTGGGCACTACAATTAATATACGAGGGTGTTTTTGGTTGGAATAAGTCAATTGCCGCAATAATGGCAGTAAATAAGCAAATGTTTTTCCAGTACCTGTTTGAGCTAAACCCACTATATCTTTACCAGACATAATTGCGGGAAATGCTTTTTCTTGGATAGGTGTAGGATGTATGTATTCTAAATCATCTAAAGCACTTAATAAAGCTTTACTTAAATTTAATTCTTCAAAGGTCAAAGCGAGTATTTTTTAATTTGGTTGCAAAGTTAGACCAATACAGGCATAAATAAGCATTCTTTACGTTTTATTTATAAGGCAATGGTTTGCATTAAATAGATTTATAAAAGTCGGTGTTTCACTTTCGAACTCTTCACTCCTACTCTACTACCTCCGCTTATACTAGATTTTCTAGCACGAGTGGATACTATTTTTATCTTTTTTATGTTAACTATTAATCTATTAATAATAGAAAATTTTAGCCGCAGTAACAAAGTGCCTTATCTAATAATCCAACACGTCTCTTGGTTATTATTATCCTCTTTATATCAAAAATAAAATTTTATGTAGAATTTAACTACCTATATGGGTATTAAAATCCCTAAATAAATAAAAAATTAATTTGCTAATTTGATTTAAGTAACATCAATTTATCTCATAATATTAACAGTTTAGCTGCTATTTATATATATTTATCGACTTGGAATATGAATTGCAACGTATTCATTAACCAACATTTAAAGCCATGCCACTAATTGCTACAATTATCGTTATTGAGGTGGTTATTTTTGCTACCACCTATTATTCAAAACACTCTAAGAGGTAATTTTGAATAACAACAAAAACTTGAAATATACAACAGAAACTTAAAATTATAGCAAGTGATATGCGCGTAAGCCAACTGCATGTTGCATTTTAAGCGAAGAGTTAGAGATTATATTAACTCCTTCATACGAAGGGTTGTATAACAATTGAATTTGCCAAACATCACTGAGATTTAAATTTACGCCTAAGCCTGCAAATGCACCAAAGCCAAAGCCAATTGGTCTTTTTATAACGTATGCATTATAAAGAGAACTATTGTAATAACTTGTAAGATCAATTAATAAACTATTTATTAATACTTCATTTTTATCAAATTTGGCGAGGGTAACATTTAAGCCACCTTCCGCTAGAAATTTTAATTTTTCATTGTTGCCAAACAAATGTTGATAACCTAATTGCAACATTAATCGTTGCTCCACCCCTTTTATAGCGAAAGTATGAATGTTTTTTGCATATTGGTTGGAATTCGCTAATGGTGTGGTAGTAATCGTAAAATTACCAGCAATGGTAAGTTGAGAAGCATTTATGTTTAATAAAATTGCATTTACATCATCCATTGAATAACGACCTTGTACTCCAAACAAAAATGCAGGGGTATACTTCATATTCACAGGCATATCGCTTTCATTAAAATACCAGTCGCCCGAATTAACATTTAATGCCTGAGCAATTAAATCGGGTTGCCCATTAATTCCACTATACTCCTTTACAATTTTATTGTATAAAAAACTGTTGTAAAAGGTATTTTTATTTCCATCAAAATCAACACCATACCCATCGTATAAACTAGCCGTGTTTTTATTTGCAAAATAGGATCCTACATATAATCCAAAATGAAATTTTTTATGTTTGGTGGCTGTTGTGTCTTCATCTTGCTGAGCAATAATGAAGGTACTTTTTAACAAAAGAAAAACTAATATAACTCTATACATGATTTAGGTATTTAATGATAGATTGCTCCTAACAAATCTCGAAGAGTATCCAAATTTTATTCCACAAACAAAAGTTTAAATTTACCTATAGTAGTAAAATAAATAAATTACATAAAAATTTAAAAATAAAGCATTTACGAAAATATACAGTTAATGCGAATAAATTATTTTTATACTTTTGGATGAAAATTAAATGGGTATGCTAAGTTCCAACTTCTCAAAGATAGAGGAAATTTTTTAGGACTAAAAAATTGTTTTGAAAATTTCGGGTTGGTGGGCTATAACTGCTAGTGTGTTAACAGTACATCTTGTTTGTCATTGTATTAACTGCGCCTTAATTTTTTCATTTTTCACTCTTTTATTATATCTGTTTCTTCAAGGTCCAAAATCATTGAGTGTAGTTCATAATTAAACCACTCTTGAAAAATCTTAAATGTTCTTTTTTGCGGCCAATCTTTTTCACCCGTGTGCCAATCATTCAGCTCATTTTGAAATATTTGGTCAAAATTTCTTTTCAACCATTTTTCTATTTCTTCATTACTGTTTTTTTCGCGAATTAGATAAATATTCCCTTCTTCTTTTTCAGTAACAGGACTTTCAGGATAAAGAAAATTTACCCAATCAAACAACGGCTTTTTAGGTTTAATCACTATTGCATTGCGATTAATACATTCGTAAAAATATGGAAATGGCTCTATCATAAATCTTTTAATGGAGTGGTTGCAACTGTTAAATCATAATCAAGCCCACGTAATTTTTTGATTTCAAAATCAGTGAATATATTCTTGTATTCTGAAAATTCTTCTTGTTTTCGTTTTACTAATTCATCAAATAATTGATCTACTTCTGGTGCATCGGGTATAATTTTGGAAATATCCTTTTTTGCCAACAGATACAACTTTTCACTTTTTTCTCTTAAAATAGCTGAATTCCAAGCCTGTACTCCAAACATATATTTTGTTTTTACAATTGAAATATCATCTTGATCGGATACAATGGGATGAACAAACTCTTTCAATAGTGCAGAATATTTTATCTTGCCATTGTTTAATCGTATTTCTATACCCTTTTTAGCATTTCTTTCCTGCACTATTTTACTGGCAGGCCCTAAGCCTGAGGTAATTAAAGCATCTTGCTCTCTTTTTCGTTTAGCTTCTTTAAGCCTTTTTGCTCTTTTAATGTTATCTGCTTTTCCCATACTGTTTTATATTATTTAAATTTTATAAGATAATTGACAACAGTCAATTTGGTATTCTATCAACAATTATTCTTAAAAACATACTCTTTATTTTTAATCCATTTTCCTATCTATCAAACACTTTTAAAACCATAATTAGTTGGCAATTAAATTTACTTCTTTTTAAATTGACGGCAATCCCAATTCCTTCAAAAATTTATTATGCTTATCTGTTGATTCTTTTATTTCCTTATTTACAGCTGTCAATTTCGCATTCACTTCTTTTAAATCAATTTTTATTTCATCGATTGACGTACTTACATATCGAGAAATATTCAGGTTATAACCGTTCTTTTCAATTTCATCCATCGAAACCTTGCGTGAATAACGCTCCGTTTCTTTACGGTATTGGTAGGTGTCAATAATTTTTTGAATGTCATGGGGCTCTCCATTT
Organism: Bacteroidia bacterium; assembly: GCA_039937835.1. GTDB lineage: Bacteria > Bacteroidota > Bacteroidia > 2-12-FULL-35-15 > 2-12-FULL-35-15 > 2-12-FULL-35-15. The sequence goes on from JBDTFR010000104.1 coordinate 13,631, forward strand.
TCGCCTTCTCTGAGGGTGTTTTGCCTTTTACCCTTTTTATAATGTTCGCTTGCATTGATGAACAATACATCATCCTCCTTTTTACATTTTTTCAATACGAGAATACAAACCGGAATGCCTGTGGAATAGAATAAATTGGATGGTAAGCCAATTACTGTATCGATATTGTTATCCTTTAATAACTTGGTGCGGATCCTTTCTTCTGCACCACCGCGGAATAAAACACCGTGCGGTAATATGATGGCCATTGTACCTTCTTTTCCTAAGAAGTGGAAACCGTGCAGTAAAAAAGCAAAGTCTGCTGCTGATTTTGGTGCTAAGCCGTAGCTTTTAAAACGGAAGTCTTCCGACAATGTATCGTTTGGCTCCCAACGTAAACTAAAAGGTGGGTTGGCTACAATGGCGTCAAATTCTATCTTTTTAGTAGGATTCATTTGATTGAGCAAATCCCATTGATTGAGCAAGGTATCACCATGAAAGATATTAAACTCGGTATCTTTCATTCCATGCAAAAGCATATTCATTCGAGCAAGGTTGTAAGTAGTAATGTTGTTTTCTTGACCGTAAAGTTTGCCAACACTGCCCGCATTATCCATTATTCGTTTTCGTACGTTCAGCAACAATGATCCAGAGCCACAAGCAAAATCAAGCACCTTATTAAGTTTTTTTCTTTTGCCGGTAGTGGGGTCTTGACTGTCTAATGTTACTATCTCAGAAAGGATCGTAGAGATTTGTTGCGGAGTATAAAACTCCCCCGCCTTTTTGCCCGAACCTGCCGCAAACTCTCCTATTAAATATTCGTAGGCATCACCAAGTGTATCAGAATCGGCAGAAAACTCTGCAATGCCCTCTGAAATTTTCTGAATGATGGTGCAAAGTTTTTTGTTCCTATCAGTAGGAGTTTTGCCGAGTTTTTCAGAGTTCAAATTGATTTCTGAAAACAAACCCTGAAATGCACTTTCAAAAGACTCGTTTTCTATGTATCGGAAACCTTTCTCTAAGGTTGCCAATAATTCACCGTCTTGGGTACGCGCCATTTCAGTTATGTTACTCCATAAATGTTGCGGCTTAATCACATAATGCACTTTTCTGCGCATTTGTTTTTCGAAATCAGCTACATCAGTTTTATTTTTTTTATACCACGCTCCCAAAGCGGTATGCATATCGCCCGCTTTTACTTTTGGATAATCTGCGCCCAATTCCTTTTTAGCAGACTCTTCATAATTATAGGATAAATAACGCAGGAAGAGAAACGATAACATATAATCACGAAAATCATCTGCGTTCATAGCACCTCTTAAATCATCTGCAATGTTCCAAAGGGTTTTACCCAGTTGTTGTTGTTCTTTTTGTGTCATTCGTTTTTTATTTTCATTATTCTAACCAGCCCTGAAAGGGCGAGATATTATAACATGGGGTGATAGCCCCATGTATAGCATCCAGTGATAGCTTCAGGTGTAGCATCAAGTGATAGCTGCGTGTATATCCCCCATGGTAGCTGCGTGTATATCCCCCGTGATATCGATATGTATAAGAGATGTGATAGCCCCATGCATAGCACCCTCTGATAACCCCATACTAGTTCTAAGCACTGAAAGTGCGTTATATCTAATCCTATTATTATCATTAATCCCACACATATCGTTCGTCATATTCCACTTTATACTTTTTCAAAAATAACCGATATTCTTCTTGAAAAGATTTTTTACTATGATGCTCATGTTGATTTGCAATATAGGCTGTCACCGTATCTACCTGTGATGGATTTACTGAAAATGCTCCATATCCGTTTTGCCAATAAAAATTTTGATATGCTTCTTCTCTTGTTTTTATCCATTTGGATGAATGTGCTTTCACTTCTTCAACAAGTTTCATTAATGCAATTTTTTGGGAAAGCCTGAAAAGGATGTGAATATGGTCTGTATATCCACCTACTTTAATAACAGGACATTCTAGTTTGTTACAGATACCTCCTAAATAAGCGTGAAGCTCTTCCTCAATAGGCGGATGAATGAGCGTCTGCCTATGCTTGGTGCTGAATACAAGGTGGATGGAGTTTTGAACTAATGATTGACCCATAGCTTAGTTATCTCGCCCTTTCAGGGCTTTGTGTTGTGTGATAGTTCGTGTCTGTAGGATCGTCTGATGTGCTGCCATCTGTATGATAGTTCGTATCTGTGTGATAGCTGCTATCTGATGAGTAGCTGTATGTATGATAGATCCTGTATGTGTCATAGCTACTAGATTTGCGATAGCTCCTATCTGATGAGCTGATATCTGTATCATAGCTCCTGTCTGCATGATAGCACTCATCTGCACGCTACCTCCTATCTGATGGGCTCCTCCTGTCTGATCGATAGCATCTATCTGATGGGCTCCTCCTGTCTGCATGACAGCTCCTATCTGATGGGCTGCACCCATCCTTATGATAGATCGCCCTTTCAGGGCTGCCTTTTGTTTTTTGTGGTTCATTTTTTTATTCGTTAATTTTTGGAAACAAACCTTGCATTAAACCTTTTTTGTGTTGCTTTAATTGTTCGATTTTCACGTTTTGTGCGGTGATTAATTCCTCTAAAGAGGAAAGGCACGATGCTATCTTTTGTTGTTCTGAAAGTGATGAGAACCCCATTTTAAAATCTTTAATTTGTTGAGAACTAATATGAGGAATTCCCGAACTTGTATTAACAGTATCTACATAATTTCGAAATTTTTCCGACAAGAAATGTTGGTAAATATATCTGATATCCGACTTCTTATTGGTTCTGATTCTTGCAACTCTTTGTATCAATATTGAATTTTCATCCTCTTTATTTATAAGTGCAACATTCTTTCCCACTTTAGACCCATCCATCGCAATTACTATGTCATTTTCTTTAACTAAATATTTATCAAATTTTTCGATATCATCTAAAAAATACTTATCAATTTCTTTTGAATGCCTAATGTATCCCTCAGTAATATTTATTCCTCTCAGAATGGGAATTCCCGATTCATCATCACTAATATCTTCACTTTTAAGAGCTATTCCAGAAAACAGATCAATATAATTCTCAATTTTAGAATATTCCCACTTCCCATCTTTCTCAAACTCCTTAAAACGCCACTTCGGAACAGTTTCTCCTTCTTGCGGAAAAAGGTTTTGCATAAACCCTTTTTTATGAAGTTTTAATAGCTCCAACTTTTGGTTATGGCTGGTTATCACTTCATCTAAAGAGGAAAGGCAAGAAGCGATTTTTTGTTGTTCTTTGGGCTGAGGAACGCAAACTTCTATTTTATAAACATTTGTTTTTGAAAGGCTTGGAACCCCTCCAGCTTCATTATGATTTTGCCAATTTATATTTTGAAAAACATAATGGATGAATTTTGGAGTACAGCCGTTGAATGAATGTGTATAGAAAAGTGTATCTACCGTCCAAAACTTCCCTGATAGAAATATCGGTTTATCGATCGTACCTTTCCTTCCAATACACACGCTTTCTCCATCGTATAAGTAATCGTTCACAGAAAGCATATATCCGCCAGAACCATAAACAGGAATGTCACCACTAGAAAGGTGTTTATAATCCCTGCCATTTCCAATTTCGAACAAATCCGAAAAA
>JBDTFR010000105.1:0-122096 GCA_039937835.1 Bacteroidia bacterium
GGTATTTGGAGAGGTGTTTTGCAATTAAACGATTCTACAGAATTACCTTTTAATTTTGAAATAATAAAAACAGCACAATCGTTTCGAATGGAAATTATAAATGTAAACGAACGAATAATTGCAGATGAACTTACTTTTAAAGCAGACTCTTTATTTATAAAAATGCCTATTTTTGATTCTGAATTTCGTTTAAAAATTATGGATACTGCATTGACTGGAAATTGGATTAATTATGCAAGACAAAATGATAATACCATCGCTTTTAAAGCTATTTATAATGAACCGAAAAGATTCATCACTACCAATAATTCGACTTTAAAAACCAAAGAAAGGTGGAAAGTGATTTTTGAGCCCAATACAAAAAATGAATATTCTTCAGTGGGAGAGTTTAATTTTAATAATGGAAAAGCTACCGGTACATTTACTACAGAAACAGGTGATTATCGTTATTTAGAAGGTGTATTGGATAAAGGAAAGTTTATGGTATCTTGTTTTGATGGAGCTCATGCTTTTTTATTTACAGCTTATAAGCGGATAGATAGTTTAATCAACGGTCAATTTTATTCTGGTAAACACAGTTATGAGAAATGGGTAGCGGTGCAAAATGATACGTTTGAATTACGAGATCCAGAAAAACTTACTTATTTAAAAGACAGTAAATCCACTCTTAATTTTAGTTTTAAAAATTTAGAGGGAACAACTGTTTCATTAACAGATAAGCGATTTAAAAATAAAGTGGTGATTGTTCAATTAATGGGCTCTTGGTGCCCTAATTGTATGGATGAAACTAAATTTTTGGCTAAATTTTATGATCAATATCAACCCAAAGGATTGGAAATAGTGGGATTAGCGTTTGAACGAACCTCAGATTTTAATAAATCAGTAGCCAATGTAACACGATTAAAAAATAGATTCAATGCTCACTATGAATTTTTAATAACTGGGAAAACAGATGCTAATCAAGCATCTGAAGCATTACCAATATTAAATAAAGTAATGGCATTCCCTACCACCATTATTATTGATAAAAAGGGGAGGGTGCGTAAAATATATACTGGTTTCTACGGTCCTGCTACTGGTAATAAATACGATCAATATGTGGAGCAAACTACCTTATTTATTGAAAAATTATTAAAAGAGTAAAAGTAAATTTTAAAAAACATAATATTTACATTGATTTTTCGTTACAAACCATTAACATATGTTTTAAATCAGATAATTATTAGACAATTATGAAAAAACCAGCCTTATTTTTTATATTTATTTTTACTCTAGTTTTTTCTGTAGCGGTAAGCGCACAAAAAAAAATAACTCCTGCTCAAGAAAAGAAAGTAGATGATATTTTTAAAAACAAAGAAGTAGTTCATTTTAAATTTCCTGTTAGTTCTATGCAAGAAATAGGGCCTCTAACAAAAATAATATCTATTGATGGGAATAAAAGTACAATGGTATCAGCCCATGCTACCAAAGAGCAATTTAAAGGTTTTATTGTTAAAAATTATCCGTACACAATAGAACCTAGTCCTACACCAAAAGCGAAACCAGGAGCAAAACCAAAAACTAAATCAAAAGCGAAATCAAAAGCTAAACCAAAAACAGCAGCCAAAAAAACGGAGTAGTTGGTTCGTTTATTTAAATAAATATATTACTATTTTCAATTAGCAAAATAAATTTTTTATAAAAACAGCTAAACCATTTGTGTCATAGCTACTTCTAATGCTGCGGCAAAGTGTTTAGCCGTTTTATTTAAATCCTCTGGTGTATGGGCTTCACAAACAAAACCAACTTCATAACCAGATGGACCTAAATAAACACCACGCTCTAATAATTCTTTATGTAAAGCTTTAAAATAACTCATTGAGGAGGCATCAATATCTTCGGCAGTTCTTATGAGTGATTTATTGGTGAAGGCAATCCAAAAAATGGAACCAATAGAAAATATTTTTAATTTATCAGTGGGTACAGTGGTGTGTTCAAAAATTTTAGAAATTAAAAGTTGTGTTTTTGCTTCCAAGTCGTTATAAAAATTTGGCTTTAAACACTCCGTTAATTGGGCAATACCTGCGGCCATTGCTACTGGATTGCCGCTTAATGTACCTGCCTGATATACATCGCCATCAGGAGAAATACAACTCATTATTTCTGCGCTTGCACCGTACATGCCTACGGGTAAGCCACCTCCAATAATTTTCCCATACGTAATAATATCGGGTTGTATATCGTAATACCCGGCAGCACCTGTAAAACCTATTCTAAAGCCACTAATCACTTCATCAAATAATAGAAGTGTTTTATTCTCCGTACAAATAGTACGCAAAAATTGTAAAAATTCTTTTCGCTGTAAAAGCAAACCATTATTTGCTGGAATGGGCTCTATAATAATACAAGCAATTTGATTTTTAAATTCTGAAAATGCCTCTTTCACTGCTTCCTCATTATCCAGTGATACAACAATGGTTTCATTCACAAAACTTTCGGGTACACCAGCAGAAGAGGTATTTCCAAAAGTAACTAATCCCGAACCCGCTTTTACTAATAATGAATCGCTATGACCATGATAACAGCCTTCAAATTTTAAAATCTTGTTTCGTTTTGTAAAACCTCTCGCTAATCGAATGGCACTCATTACAGCTTCTGTACCTGAACTTACAAAACGTATTTTTTGAATGTATTTATTGTTTGTTAAAATTAATTCAGCCAAGTCATTTTCTAATTCGGTAGGTGCTCCAAAAGAACTTCCATTGGCAACGGTGTGCTGTATTGCTTTAACCACTTTATCATTCGCATGACCTAAAATTAATGGACCCCACGATCCGCAGTAATCAATAAATTCATTATCGTCGGCATCCCAAATATGCGATCCTTTTCCACGTTTAATAAATAAAGGAGTACCGCCCACAGAACGAAATGCACGTACCGGTGAATTTACACCACCTGGAAAATAGGTTTTCGCTTTTTGAAACAGCTGCTCTGATTTATCTCTTTTCATAATCTAAAAAATTAAAGTGCAAATATATACCTTTGGTAGAAATCAATATTTTTCCAAATCATACAAAAGTAAGAATGTAATCTTTATACGAAAACATTATGGATCAAATAAAAAATATCACTGACTATGAAAATACATTAGCATTTGCTAAACACCAAGATGCGATAGATCCTTTAAAAAAGTACAGAGAAAATTTTTATATGCCAATGATGAATGGCAAGCCTGTTATTTATTTTACGGGTAATTCACTTGGCCTGCAACCAAAATCAACACAAGATTTAATATTAAATATATTAGAAGATTGGGCAAGTTATGGAGTAGAGGCCTACTTCCATGGTAAAAACCCTTGGCTAAGTTACCACGAACAATTTTTTATACCTATTTCAAAAATTGTAGGATCTAAACCTAGCGAAGTAACAGTATTAAATCAACTTACAATCAATCTACATTTATTATTGGTAAGTTTTTATAAACCAACTAAAACCCGCTTCAAAATAATATGTGAAGGGAAAGCATTCCCCTCCGATCAATATGCAATGCAATCTCAAGTGAAGTTTCATGGCTTTAATCCAGATGAAGCAATTATCGAAATAATGCCTCGCGAAGAAGAACATTGTTTAAGAACAGAAGATATTTTAAAGGCGATTGAACAAAATAAAGAGAGTTTGGCACTTGTTTTATTTGGTGGCATTAATTACTATACGGGTGAAGTAATGGATATGAAAAATATAACGGAAGCTGCCCATCAAGCAGGAGCTAAAGCCGGCTTTGATTTAGCTCATGCTGTAGGAAATATTAAACTTCATTTGCACGATTGGAATGTAGATTTTGCATGTTGGTGTAGTTATAAATATTTAAATTCCGGCCCTGGTGGCATTTCCGGAATATATATTCATGAAACTCATTTAGAGGATAAAACCATTCCTCGTTTTGAAGGTTGGTGGGGAAACGATAAAGCGAACCGTTTTAAAATGGAAAAACAGTTTACTGCAACATCCACTGCAGAAAGCTGGCAATTAAGTACCGCACCGCCTACTTTATTAGCGGCGCACAAAGCAGCAATTGATCTTTTTGATGAAGTAGGAATGGATAAACTTATGGTGAAGGCAGAAAATCTAACAGGATATTTGGAATTTGTGATTGATGAAATAAATGAAAGTTTAACGCATAATAAATTAGAAATAATTACACCAAGAAATAAAAAGCAAAGAGGTTGTCAGCTGTCAATTATTGCACATAATAGTGGAAAAAATTTATTTAATAAATTATTAGAAGAGGGTATTATTGCTGACTGGCGAGAACCCAACGTTATTCGTTGTGCACCTGTTCCTTTTTATAATACATTTGAAGACATTTATACTTTTGGCGAAATTTTGAAAAAGAACCTAACTAATTAATAATTAATTATCAGTAGCATGAGTTATTATTATGATTTATCACAAAAAATATCTAATTGTAAAATTACTTTTAGAAAACACTGCTAAATACGAGTTAATGGGTATCTATAGACCGCAAGTTTACGTTAACGGAGCCAAAGGATATTGCACCGAGTGCCAAATAGAATTATATAAAAAACCATTAGAGCAAGGGGAGAGTACGGTTCTTTATGCGGTAATTTATGCACCACATGGGTTTGGAGAACATTTAAAACAAGGAAGTTTGTTAACTTTACAAAACGGATTGGAAATAGAAGCAAAAGCCATTGTATTAGAAATTATAGGTTATAAAAGTTAGGGGCATACTTAAAAAATTATAAAACTTGAAAAGCATAAAAAGTCTATTATTTATTTTTATACTTCTTTTGTTACGCTTACAAAGTGTGGCTCAGTCAAGTACTGATGAACAATTGGCTTCCCAATATTATCAAAATAAAGAATTTGATAAAGCATTAGATTACTATGAAAAACTGTATGATAAAAAATCAACAGTACTTTTTTATGCTCCTTATTTAAATTGTTTGATAGAAACAAAAGATTTTAAAAAAGGGGAAAAGATAATAAAAAAACAAGCAAAAAATAATCCCGAAAAGCTTAACTACCTGGTCGATTTAGGTAACTTATATTCATTGGAAGAAAATGCAGATAAAGCAAAATCAACATGGAATGAAGTTATTAAATCAATTAAGCAAGATGAGCAGGTATTTGCTGTAGCCAACGCCTTTATTGCTCTTAATCAATACGATTATGCTATTGCTACCTACTTAAAAGGAAAAAAAATATCTCAAAATAATTATCCTTATAGTTTCGAGTTGGCAGATATGTATCAGGCAAAGGGCGACAAATTGGCCATGATTAATGAATATTTAAATGTATTAGAAATAAGCGATTCGTACATTCAAAGTGTTCAAAATGCGTTGCAAACAAGTTTTGGCAATGAAGCAGATCCTCAACAGAACGAATTATTAAAAAATGAATTATTAAAACACATTCAAAAAAGTGCAGACAATACTATTTTTTCTGAATTGCTTATATGGATGGAGTTACAATTAAAAAATTGGGATTCGGCACTTGTTCAGGCAAAAGCGTTAGATAAACGAAAAAAAGAAGGTGGCGCACGCGTAATGGAACTAGCACAATTATTTACATTAAATGAAGCGTATGAAACCGCTGAGAAAGCCTATCAATATGTAATTGCAAAAGGAGCTGAAAATCAGTTTTATATTCCTGCACGCATGGAGTTACTTAACGTGTCCTATCAAAAAATTACTTCAAAAGGTATTTATACGCCCGCAGATATAGCCCTGCTGGAAAAAAATTACACCAACACCATTTCAGAATTAGGTAAGTCTGTAAGTACAGCTCCTCTTTTGAAAAACTTAGCTCATTTAAAAGCTTTTTATTTAAATAAACCTGCAGAAGCCATTACGATATTAGAGGAGGTAATTGCGATGCCTCAATTGCCTTTACAAACTAAAGCAGAATATAAATTGGAGTTGGGTGATATTTTATTAGCAACGGGTGATATTTGGGAAGCTTCTTTACGTTACTCCCAAGTGGAAAAAGATTTTAAACACGATCAAATAGGACAGGAAGCAAAATTTAGAAATGCAAAAATATCTTATTATACGGGCGATTTTAAGTGGGCGCAAGCACAATTAGATGTATTAAAAGGGGCTACCTCGAAACTTATTTCAAACGATGCAATGGATTTATCGTTAACTATTTCTGACGCATTAGCAATAGATACAAACACCGCTCCCCTATTAATTTTTGCAAGAGCGGATCTGTTGGCATTTCAAAATAAAGATGAGGAAGCAAAAAAAACACTTGACTCTATTCCTAAACTTTTTCCGAATCATGCATTAATGGATGACATTCTTTTTAAAAAAGCACAACTGGCGATGAAGCATAGTGAATTTAATGAGGCTGCCGCTCTTTATGATTCCATTGTAAAATATTATGGACAAGATATTTTGGGCGATGATGCACTGTTTAAATTAGCAGAATTAAACGAAAATGAATTTAAAAATATAGATAAGGCAAAAGCACTCTATCAACAATTAATTGAAAACTATCCGGGGAGTCTCTATGTGGTTGAAGCCCGTAAACGATTCAGGAAATTAAGAGGTGATTTAATAAATTAATAAATAGATATATGATTATTTATAATGTTACGGTGAATGTTGAACACGACATACATCAAGAATGGTTAGAGTATATGAAAAAAACGCACATTCCTGAAGTAATGCAAACAGGTTGTTTTATTGAAAGTAAAATTTGCAAAGTATTGGTTAATGAAGAGCAAGGAACTACCTACTCCATACAATACTCTTGTGAAAATATGCAGACGTACGAGCATTATAAAAAAGAACATGCGCCACGTTTACAAAAAGACGTACAAAATAAATATGCTAATAAATTTGTTTCATTTAGAACATTATTAGAAGTCGTATAATTTATTTTTACGATAATTTAAATTTTAAAAAAATTTATTTAGGCTATAAATAAATCTATTAACCCAAAGTGTATTGTATTAATTTTATGAATAAGAACGATCAAGTAAGAGCGAAAAAACATTTGGGGCAACATTTTTTAAAAGATGAGTTAATTGCCGAAAAAATTGTAACTAGTTTAATTCATCAAGAAAAATATAACATTGTTCTGGAAGTAGGGCCGGGTATGGGTGTTCTTACCAAATATTTAATAGCCATCCCAAAATTTGAAACTTACGTAATCGATATTGATAGAGATTCTATTGCCTATTTAAAAACCCACTTCGCCTCCTTAAGTGATAAAATTATTGAAGGAGATTTTTTAAAGCTCGACCTTTCTACTTTATTTAATAACCAGCCTTTTGCGGTCATTGGTAATTTTCCTTATAACATCTCTACTGAAATTTTATTTAAGGTACTTGATCATAAAAATCAAGTACCCGAAATAGTAGGTATGTTTCAAAAAGAAGTGGCAGAGCGAATTGCTTCTAAACCACGGAATAAAACCTATGGTATCACCAGTGTTTTATTGCAAGCATTTTATGATATTGAGTATTTATTTACGGTGAACGAAGATGTATTTAATCCCCCACCACGTGTGAAGTCTGCTGTTATTCGTTTGACCCGAAACCAGGTACAGCATTTAGATTGTAATGAAAAGTTATTTAAACAAGTTGTTAAAGCGGGTTTTAATCAGCGGCGAAAAACATTACGTAATTCTATTAAAGCATTTAAACTAAAGCCAGCCTTTTTAGATAATAAATACCTTACACAACGAGCTGAAGAATTATCTGTTGCCGACTTCGTGGCATTAACAAATATGATAGAAATTTAACTATTTTTTAAAACCTCTTTAATTATAAGTCTTACCTTTGTAAACTGCCATTTTATATATGTGCGCTACCTAATATATTACAATTCTAAAAAATAGATTGTGCAATTTGAGTTAACTGATAATTTTTTGAATGAATTACGAGAGGCTATCCGTAATGAAAATGGAGCGTTTATTGTTGAACATTTCAAAGAATTACACCCACCCGATATTGCCGAAATTTTAAATGAGCTAGAAATTGAGGAAGCAAAATATGTTTATAAACAATTAGATGAGCAAATTGCGGCAGATGTATTAATAGAGTTAGATGAAAATGTTCGGGAAGACTTTTTAGCATCGCTTACTTCTAAAGAAATTGCAGAACAATTCATAGACAATATGAATTCGGATGACGCTGCAAATGTAATTTCTGAGCTACCCGATAATGTGCAGGGCGAAGTATTATCGCACATGGAAGACAGTGAGCAGGCGAGTGACATTGTAGAGCTTTTAAACTATGATGAAAATACTGCTGGTGGTTTAATGGCAACAGAGTTAATACGAGTTCATGTTAATAGTTACTCTTTAGAATGTGTGAGAGAGATACGTGCCCAAGCAGATAGTGTAAGTGAAATTCACGCCATATATGTGGTAGATGACAATGAAAAATTAGTTGGATTATTATCTGTAAAAAAATTAATTATTTCTCCTACTCGTTCTAAAGTTGCCGATATATACGAAACAAAAGTTATTTCTGTAAAAACAAATACTAGTGCAGAAGAAGTTGCCAACGTAATGGATAAATACAATTTAGTTGTATTACCTGTTGTCGATCCCTTAGGAAGGTTAGTAGGTCGCATTAATATTGATGATGTGGTTGATGCTAGGCGAGAGGAAGAAACAGAGGATGTTCAAAAAATGGCGGCAATGGAAGCCTTAGAAGAGCCATACATGAGCACCCCCTTTTTACAAATGATTCGTAAAAGAGTAGGTTGGTTAATCGTTTTATTTTTAGGAGAAACATTAACAGCCACTGCCATGAGTTTTTTTGAAGGGGAAATTGAAAAAGCAGTTATTCTTGCATTATTTATTCCTTTAATTATTTCTAGTGGTGGTAATAGTGGCTCTCAAGCGTCAACACTTATTATAAGAGCATTGGCATTAGGAGAAATTACGGTACGCGACTGGTGGTTAATTATAAAAAAGGAATTTACCACCGGCTTAGTGATCGGTTTAATATTGGGTGTAATTGGGTTTATTCGCGTTGCAGCTTGGTCGTATTTCGTAACAAGTTATGGTCCCTATTGGTTTTTAATTGCATTAACAATCGGTTTTTCGTTAGTAGGGGTGGTTCTTTGGGGAACATTGATGGGTTCATTACTTCCATTAGTATTAAAACGATTAGGATTAGATCCAGCCGTTTCTTCAGCACCTTTTGTAGCAACATTGGTTGATGTTACTGGACTCATCATTTATTTTTCTGTTTCCATTTTGCTGCTTAAAAATGTATTATTATAAATATCTATTCTGTTCTACAGATAAATAAAAGTGTATGAAAATTCTTTTTATCGATTCGAATCATTTTATACTACATACAACTCTTGAAAAAGCAGGCCATGTTTGCGATCTTCATTATAACTGGACAAAAGAGGAGATTATAAATAAAATTCATTTATACGATGGAATTGTTATTCGTAGCAAAATTAAACTTACCAAAGAAATTATTGACAAAGCCGTAAAATTAAAATTTATTGCCCGTGCCGGGGCGGGTATGGAAAACATTGATACTATTTATGCTGAAAGCAAAGGAATAAAATGTTTACATGCACCTGAAGGAAATAGAGATGCCGTTGCTGAACATGCAGTAGGAATGCTGTTAGCTTTATTTAATAATTTATGTCGGGCAAATGCACAGGTAAGAATAGGAAAGTGGCTTCGTGAAGAAAATAGAGGAATTGAACTTATGGGTAAAACCGTTGGCATTATTGGTTACGGAAATATGGGTGCTGCTTTTGCTCAACGTTTAAAAGGCTTTGGAGTACGGATATTGGTTTATGATAAATACAATCCACCTCAAAACAATGATGTTAATGGGATAACGTCTACTTCCATGGAACAAATTTTTGAACAAGTAGATATTCTTAGCTTACATACGCCATTAACCGATGAAACAAATTATTTAATCAATGATAATTTTATAAATCGGTTTAAGAAAAATATTTACATTATTAATACAGCGCGCGGCAAATGTTTAAATACTGCTGATTTAACAAAAAATTTACAATCAGGAAAGATAGCAGGCGCCTGTTTAGATGTATTAGAATATGAAATGAGTTCTTTTGAAAAACTGGATGTCTCTATTTTACCCGAGCCGTTTCAATATTTAATTAAATGTGATAATGTAATTTTATCTCCACACATTGCGGGTTGGACAATAGAAAGCAATGAAAAAATTGCCACTATACTTGCTCAAAAAATCTTAATTCACTATCGTAATTATTGATTATTTAATTGATTGTTTATTAATGCCATTTGGGTACATGATTGCTACCAAAACACATATTAGCAAAAAATTATACTCTACTCCATTTCTTCCACCACCAACTACAAACCATCCTTCTTTAAAGTGAACTAAAATAATACCAGCTATTAGTATTAAAATTGTAGTAATTGCTGCCCATTTTATATATCTATCTGCTATTAATAATATAGCACATATTACATGCGATATTTTTATAGCCCATGCAAGGGGGACACCAACCGGTGAAAACCCTATTTCATTTAAAAAATAATTTCCGAAATCATTGATACCATTGTTAAACATTCCTGCCAAGGCATGTGCTAACAGTATAATTGCTACTGCAAATCGAAGTATGAAAGTACGGTTCATTGTTATAAAAAATATTTTTTAAAGATAGAAAAATCTGATTATTAGAAGATGGATAGGAATAAATTAGAAATAGGTTTATGTTAACAACCATTAACTCTTGTAAGCGATAAAAATTGTAATATTTTCAATAGGGCCTTCAATTGGTTTGGTATCTTGCGATATACCCATATCTTCAAGTGGTTTAATTTTATAATGCATAAGCTTTTAGATGCTTTTCTGTATGCTCCATCGAACCTTAAAAATGTTGTTTACCTATGAATTTAATTAGTTCCTATACTTTTAACCATACCAATTCAAACTCGTGCATACTGTCTTTGTAACGATATTTAATTTCCCAGCCCAAAATGTCTGCTATTTTCTTAATAATTGAAAGCCCTAACCCAATAGAGTTTTGACTCGTAGAATAGGATTTGAACCGTGCAAACAAATGCTTCTTATTTATTTCTTCATGTGAGGCGCTATTCTTTATAGACAAGCTGCGATTACTCAAATTAATAGTTATAATACCATTTTGTGGTAAATTGTGTTTGATAGCATTTATAAATAAATTATTTAACAATATTAATAATACCGTTAAATTTATTTCTTTTTTTACAGGAATTAAATCGGATTGAACGTGAATTTTTTTTGCTTCAATAAACTCTGCTAACTCTTCGATAATTTTTTTTACCGCAACTGAAAGGTCAATATTTTCAACGTTTTCAAACTGATTGTTTTCAATTCTAGACAGTGTAACCAAAGTTTCATTCAACTTGTTTAACCTTTGAATAGATTCATAAGATTGTGATAACAGTTTTCTTTGATTTTCAGAGTAATTACTCTCTTGCATAAGCAACTCAATTTTAGTGGAGATGATCGCAAGGGGGGTCTGTGTTTCATGAGAAATATTTTCGGTAAATTCTTTCAGATTCGAGTAGTCTTCATTTATTTTATTTATCAAACCATAAACCGAAGTATTCAATTCATTAAATTCATCGATGTTGGTTTTTTTGAAGTCAATTGCCGCACCTTCTGTTATTGACCATTTTTTGATGAACGCCATGGTTTGATAAAAAGGGGCCCAAATACTTCTAGAAATAAAAAAATTTAAAATAAAAAGTACAACCAACGAGAAAATCAGGAATATAATTACCGTTGATATGATGTATCTTGTTATTTCTTTCTGTTCAGCTAATGATCGAGCAATTGTTACTTCATATTTTTTTTCTCCTACTTGCGTTTGAAATTTAACTTCTCTGATTGTAATGTCTTCATTCTCTCTTTCTTCTTTCGCTATATAGTCCCTAAATTGGGTGCCCTTCATTGTTAGAACAGGGATTTCATTAATTGAAATTTTTTCTCCAATATTGGAACTGAAATGTACAGGAGGCTTTCCTTCTTTTAGAAGTTTTATCACACGGTACTTATCATGAAGAATATGCTCCGTTTCTTCGTGATTAATTTTTTTTAATATCATTCCATATACAATCGTAATTCCTGCCAACAATAATGCAACGGTTGTTATTGATGTATAAATTGACGTTTTGCTAAGGAGCTTCATGGTGCTTTAATAGAATTTATTAACTACTATTATTAAGTTGGGTTATTACTATTAATGCATCAACAACCTTTTTACTCAAAATCAATTTTTTATTACATTTTTGTATAGTCGTTTAAGAATTTATAACCCATTCCATATACTACTTTAATGTAATCTTTCGCTCCAGCCTCGTTAAGCTTTTTCTTTAAATTTTTAATCTGGCTATAAACAAAGTCAAAAGAGGTTGCCATTTCTGCTTTATCGCCCCAAATAGCATCCGCAATCGCTTCTTTTGTGATCAAATGGGTAGGGTTCGCTGCTAAATAGATTAAAATATCGTATTCTTTACGTGTTAGTTTAATTGTTTCGTTATTCACAATCACCTGTTTTTGATCGAGAAGGATTGTAAGTCCTTCAAACTTTAATTGATTTTTTCCGCTAAAATTTATTCGCCTGATTATAGAATGAATTCTTGCATCAAGCTCTGATAAATGGAAGGGCTTTGTGAGATAATCATCCGCTCCAAGTTGTAAACCATTTATCTTATCTTGTAACGAATTTTTTGCGGAAATAATTATGATACCCGTATTGGAGTTGTTCTCTTTAAATGTTTTGATAATATCCATTCCATTTCCATCTGGTAAACCAATATCAATTAGCACACAATCATAAATATAATTGCTACACCTTTCGAGACCCTTTTTTAGCGTTCCTACAGTGGTACAAACGTAGCCATTTGTTTCAAGGTATACAGAAATAGACTCTCTTAATACACGTTCATCTTCAATTACTAAAATTTGCATTGCGGAAGTTAATCTACTAAAAAAATCAGATGGTTTATTTCTCTAGTTTGTTTAATTACAAATTAAGTCTTAACAAATAACTGTATACCCTATTTGATTTTGACGTTTGCTAAAATTATTTTTTTATAAAAAGAGAAGAAGGTCCTTATTTTTTATGTTTTTTTCCTCCTAGATTAAATACGCGAGATATATTAAACCCGAATTTATATCCTCCCTTTAACCAATTATCTGTTGTATTGGGAATATAATTATTCTCAATAATCCCTGAGCAATTAGTAAATGCTAAATGGAAGATATGCCCTCCTGTATCAATTTCAAAACCTAAACCCAAAGGCGGGAAAAACGGAGTTGCCGTATTGTTATCTCTATATTTTGAGAATATATAATAGTAATCGGCAATAATAGCAAAGCGGTTGGTTAGTTTTAAGCGTAAACCTGTGCCTAATGAAAACAAACTGTTTGTTTCAATACTCCCATTCTCAGGGTTGATATTTCCAACAACAAAATTACGGAATTGATAGGTTGGCAATAGTTCCATAGAAAAGCGCCAGTTAAATTTTCTGGCAATGATTAACTGACTCACATAAGAAAAACGATGAATACTTTTCTTAGTAATAGAAGTTAGATCCACACCACTATAAATTATGCTAGCTTGCTGCGGATTGTAAGCCATATCAGCATAAAGCGCTACTGAAAATGGAATATGATTGTTTGTAGTTTGATTTAATATGCGGTATTTTACTAGCCCATCAATTAGTTCTTTTTGTTTACTGCGTCCAACTCCGATTGTTAAATCGTTGGTAATTCCAAAATCAAATCCAATGCGCACATCCACAATATTATCTAATCCATAAAGCGTATGTGCACCGCCGTTACTTTGAACCCCTACATTACCAAAACTGTGGGCAACATTAAAATCCATCGTCCCTTTTTTTACTGTTTCTGTGGTCTGCGCATTAATTATCTTAGAACCTTTAAATGTCGCAATCGTTCTTTCTGATATATTTTTTGTTCCCACAGAATCGAGAAGACTAAGCATATCGTCTTGAGCAAACCCATTTAGGCTAAGTACTGTTAAACCTACAATGGCGATTAAT
This sequence comes from Bacteroidia bacterium, assembly GCA_039937835.1. Taxonomy (GTDB): domain Bacteria; phylum Bacteroidota; class Bacteroidia; order 2-12-FULL-35-15; family 2-12-FULL-35-15; genus 2-12-FULL-35-15. The sequence continues at coordinate 14,041 of JBDTFR010000105.1, forward strand.
TTAGTTGGAATAAACGTTTGTATCAATTTAATTATTTTTTAAAAGGTTCGAGTAATGCATTTATTTTTACTTGTGCATCTGGCGGTATAACTCCAGAATACAATGCAGGAATGTCAACCTTATAGTCGGCAAATGTAATTTTAAAATCAGAAGATAGCTTAATTTCTTTGTCCATTATAGTAATGGTTCCATCAATGGTCTTTTCTTGCTCTACCCCGTGAATAGTAAATTTACCAGTTGCAGTAACTTTGTAAACGCCATCGGTATTAAAATCAATCTTTTCGTTGATTTTACCTTTAAAAAAAGCATTAGGAAATTTTTCACTTTCAACATAGTTTTCGTTAAAGTGTTCTTGCATTAATGGCTTTTCAAAAATGAAGGCGGTCATTACAATTTTCATTTGTAAATCACCCGTTGAAATATTCAATAAGGGTTTAGTAATTGAATTAATTGCCGCAATATCCTCTACAGGGGTAGGGGCGGAAAAACTGATCACGCATGTTTTGCCAATGTAAATTTGTGCCGTTAACAATTGACTCAATACAACTGAAGTGATTAATAGAACTTGTTTCGTAAACAGCATGATGTTTATTTTAGTAGTATTAAATTAATTATTTGTAAACGCTATCTTTGATATAAAAATATATTATAACTTGTCAATGCAACTTTTATACAACAAACTGCAACTTATCTTTTATCCATCAAATATAGGGTGAAAACCAACTAAAATCAAAATTTCAACATTTCTACAAAATCATAGCGTAAACTTGTTGTACGTGATTATAGCCAAAAAAGATAGAATAGATGCAAACCTATTGAACATTGTTTTAAATTTAAAACAACAATTATGAAAAAGTCTAGATTCGTTCATTTAATAGCACTTTGTGGAGCAAGCTTAATTATTTGCTCTTATGTAGGTGGAGCTTCAACTCATAGTATAGAAGGAACAGGGGCAGAAACAGGTTTGGGTAACTCTGCGGGATGCGGGCAAGGTTGTCATACATCAGGTACTGCAATAACCATCAGTCTAGAACTGGATTCAGCAGGTACTCCTACTACCCGTTATGTACCTGGAATGAGTTATAAAATAAAGCTTACCGGAAAAAATACAAGTACTACTTCACTACCAAAATTTGGCTTCCAAATTGGTTCTATAGTAGGATCAACTTCCGCCGTAACACCTGTAAATGCAGGAGTTTGGAACGCACCATTTCCTGTAAATACAAAATATATTGCTCCAAAAGCTGGGAAATTTGTAGTTGGGATTGTTGAACAAACATTGGCTATCGCTGCCACTAGTGGTACAGGAGGTAATGGGACTACTTATGAGGAAACATTTAATTGGACTGCTCCAGCCTCAGGAACGGGTACTATTTCATTCTGGGCTGCTATAAACGCTGTAAATGGTAACGGAAGCGATACTGGCGATAAATATAGTACTGCACATGTGGCAATTACAGAACTTGTGCCGACAGCCGCTTTGAAAATAATTACAACTACCGTAAATGTAAAATGTAACGGTGATAAAACTGGAACAGCAACTGCCACAATAACTGGAGGAACCAAGCCTTACACCTATTCGTGGAACAGTATTCCTGTTCAAACAACAGCAACAGCAACGGGGCTCGCCTCAGGAAATTACGCCGTTAACGTTAAAGATGCGGCAGGTGCTTCCGTTAGTGGTTTAGCAACTATTTCTCAACCGACAGCCCTTATCATTAATACAACGGCTGTAAACGCATCGTCTTGTACAGTAAATGATGGTAGTATAACCTCAAGTGTCTCCGGAGGAAAAACTCCGTATACGTATGCATGGAGTAATGGAAAAACAATATCCGCTATTTCTGGACTCGCTGCGGGAACATACTCATTAACTCTTACCGATGCGAATAATTGCAAACAATCAACTACGACTACCGTTAATTGTACTTCTGCAAGCTTAACAGTAACCGTTAACGCTGCAAATATTACTTGCTTTGGGAGTAAAGATGGTTCGGCAACAGCACTGGCCTCAGGCACACCACCTTATTCTTATTCATGGAACACAACACCTGCGCAAAATGCGGCTAAAGCAGTTGGTCTTGCGGAAGGACCTTATACCGTCACCGTTAAAGATGCTACAGGAGCAACAAAAAGTGTTTCTGTCACCATCACCAGCCCTGCTGCTCTCCTTGCTAATTTAACAACCACTTCCGTTTCATCCTGCTCTGCAAGTGATGGAAGTATAACCTCCGCTATTTCTGGTGGAATAACGCCTTATACTTATTTATGGAGCAATGGCTTAGCAACAAACTCGATAAGTGGGTTGGATATCGGTAGCTACACTCTTAATGTTACCGATGCCAATGGATGCCAGAAAATTGCTTCTGCGTCAGTAACGCTTTCTAGCGCTATTCCTATTGGAATATCAACGCCTTTAACAGAAGGTTTTGAAAACAGCACCAATCTTCCTAGTGGCTGGACTTTAGATAATCCAAATAATGATGCCGAATGGCAGATAGTAACCACTGTTTCTCATACTGGTAGCAATTCTATTGGATTTGATAATTGTGATGGCAATGGAGCAGGAGCAGACATGACTGGAACAAAAGACAGATTCGTTACGGGAGCCTATGATTTTACTAATACAACGTCAACTGCAAATTTATCATTTAATATCGCCTACGCTGTGCTTAAATATAAAAATCAAACACGCAGCGATTCACTTGCTATTTATTCTTCAACAGATTGCGGTGGAACGTGGAATCTCCTTTATTTAAAAGGTGGTGCAAACCTTTCTGATATATCAACTTCAATATCTTGTTGGACACCCACAGCAGCTGATTGGAAAACTGAAAATATAGCATTAACAGCATTGGCAGGAAAACCCAATGTTATATTTGCTTTTGAAAATCGATCCAATTGGGGAGAGTGGCTGTATATTGATAATATAAATATTACTGCAGTTACGGGTATTGAAACCATGAACCCCTTAGCTACTTTCAATGTTTATCCTAACCCCGCTTCTACTTTATTTACAATAGAAGGAACAAGCACTACCGATAAAATTCATTATACACTTTATAATATCATTGGAATTGAAATAAAGTCAGGGGAAATTAGAACAGATGGAAATTTTTTTAGCGAAAAAATACCAGTAACTGATTTTTCAAGAGGGATGTATTTTATTAAATTAAGTGATAAAAAAAATACGTGTACTAAAAAACTAAAACTGAAGTAAAAGAGCTTACATTACCTAATCAATTAATATCTTATGAAGAAAACGCATATTATTTCTGTTTTTATACTTTTTATTGGTGTCGTTATTTGTTTTCATTCTTGTATAAAAGATGTAGGGCAACCAATAAAGCCACCTTTTAGTTTTCATGAAACGGAAGGTTTCGAAAATAGCTCAACGCTGCCATCCGGATGGAAGTTAATAAACCCTGATAATGATGCAGCGTGGGAGATAGTTACTACTGTTGCACATACTGGAAGTAATTGTATTGGGTTTAATAATTGTAGCGGCGATGGAAATACGGATATGACGGGCAGAAGAGATTGGCTCATCTCTAAATCATATGATTTTTCAAAGGCAACATCTGTAAATCTTTCTTTCGATATTGCTTATGCGCTCCTCCTTTTCAAAAATCAGGAATACCCCGACACCCTTGCTATTTTTTCTTCCACAGATGGAGGAACGACTTGGGATAGCTTATACATAAAAGGAGGTAGTGACCTTTCAAATATTCAACCTATTACACTCTCCCCGCCTTGTTGGGCTCCCGCATCTTCATCTGATTGGAGAACAGATTATATTTCTTTAAATAAGCTGGCCGGACAACCCAATGTTATTTTTGCATTTGAAAATCGCTCTGCCTGGGGGCAATGGATTTATCTTGACAACATAACTATTTCTGCTGGCAACGGTAGCACAGATTGTGATAAAATCACCTATTCAAAAGATATTGCACCCATCATCAAAGATCACTGTGCTACTTCTGGCTGCCATGCTCCAAATGGATCTGGCCCAAGTGATTATTCAACTTTTGATGCAATAAAATCAGACGCTGATAATGGTGAATTGAAAAAACGCATGATTGATGGCAATCCGAGTTTTATGCCATCATCTGGAAAACTCGATGAAGCAATGCTTAGTAAAGTTACTTGCTGGTTGAATGCGGGAGCTCCGAATAATTAATTGATCAAGCCTAAATAAACCTTATTATTTGTATGAAAAAAATAACATGTTTTGTTTTTGCATTTATACCTTTTTTTTCATTGTTTTCTCAAGAAGAGCCGGTAAGAATAGAAGGTAATGCACAAGGTACTACCTATCATATTACCTATTATGAAAAAGAGAATAAAAATTATCAACTAGAAATCGAAAAGATATTAAAAGATTTTGATCAATCTGTTTCTACCTATATTCCAACATCAATCATATCCAGAATAAATTTAGATGAAAAAAATGTGGTTGTGGATAAGTACTTTATTTCATGTTTCAATAAAGCAAAAGAGGTTTGGAAAAATACAGAAGGTGCTTTCGATCCAACAGTGTATCCTTTAGTTAATTTATGGGGTTGGGGACCTACAAAAAAACAAAAAGTAGAAAAAATAATAGTGGATAGCATACTTAAATTTGTAGGCTTTCAATTAATTGAACTCAAAGGCAACAAAATTATAAAAAAAGACCCTCGCGTATCTCTTGATTTCAATGCATTTGCACAAGGGTACTCCGTCGATGTTGTTTCAGATTTTTTGACTTCAAAAGGGATTTTATCTTACATTGTAGAAATAGGTGGGGAAGTATACGCAAAAGGAAAGAAACCAAATGGTGAGAATTGGACAATAGGTATTGAAAAACCAATTGATAATAAAGACTCAGTTAACCCACTCAAAGCTATTGCGAAGTTGGAAAATATGGCAATTGCTACTTCTGGAAATTACCGACGTTTTGTTATTATAGATGGGGTAAAATACGCACATCATATTGACCCAAAAACGGGCTATCCTACTAAAAATAATTTGTTAAGTGCATCGGTTTTTTCAAAAGAATGTATTTCATCTGATGCAAATGCAACAGGCATTTTAGTAATGGGTTTTGAAAAAGCGAAAAAATTTTTAGAGCAACACAAAGAACTACAAGTTTATTTAATTTATTCGGATGATAAAGGTAATTATCAAACGTATGAAACACCAGGTTTAAATTCAATTGTATCGGAGACCGAAGAATAAAAAAGGTTGTCTTTAAGACAACCTTTTTTATTGATTACAAATAAATTTATTTATTCAAAATCACTTTATGTTTTGAAGATTGAACACCATCTACAACATAAATGATATAGGTTCCGTTTGCTAAGCTTGATAAGTCTAAACTTGTTGAGCCTGTTTGTTTAATTGTCTCATCATATAAGGTAATCCCTAACAGATTTACAACTTTAATGTTGTTTGCTTTTTCGAAAGTAACATTAAACCTGCCATCAGTACTTGGATTTGGGTATACTGCTACTCCTTTTAGCTCTAAACTACTTTCATTAATACCCGTTGTAGAAGTAGGAACCCAGTCCAACTTAATTGTTTTAAAATTAGCATCATCTGCAGGAGTTTGATGATCTGCATTAGATCCTTTTGTAAATGCAAATGACCGGGTTGCAGTTCCAGTTGTACCATGATTCCAGGTTTCCTGAATGGTTACTTTATAAGCACCGTCAGCAACTGTTGTCCCGTTTGCTGTTCCATTCACATTATTACCATCCCATGTCAATGATTTTGCTGTAAAACTCGTTAAGGTAGCACCCGTTGTTGCATCCGTTTTATTACAAGCTGCAGAACCAGCGTTACTTGCTGTTCCACCTGAATTAACCGCCCATGTTGGTAAATGATCACTTGTAGATCCATTACAGCAATAACGTAATTTTGTTTTTACAAACCCACCAGCGCTTGTCTGAATCCAAACTGCCATAACACTTTTTGTCGCTTCATAACATGGTGATTTAGCAACAGGTGTAAATGAAAAGGTAAGGGTTCCTTTAGTCTGTGAAAACGAATAAGACGTTGATAATAAAAATAGAACCTGTAATCCAATTTTGTAATTTTTTATTTTCATGAGAATTAATTAAAATGGTTAACCTAATTATAAATGTTTTTTTTTGTTAATTTGAAATCTACTAAATTTATTGAAAAGCCTTATAAAAATCTAATTCTATAGCAAAAATGGTTAAAAATATTTTATAATAAATCTGCAAAAAAATAATGATTTTTGAAGTACCAGTGAATTAATACTATTTTAAAAATCATAACTAAAAATTCAGAAAGATTACAAAATCATAATGTATAAAAAATTTATTTTCTTTGTGTAAATTCGATTTTAATCATCCTATAGCGTTGGCTTATTATAACACCTTAATTTTGGTTTCTGTATTCTGTTATATAAATCGATTTTTCAACCAAAAAACAATTCAATTTTAGTAGCAATTGTTTTCGACCGGGTTAGGCTCCACTCTCAATTCCCGATACTTTTTAATATCTAAACACCCACTTAATTCCTCGCCAACTTTAATTTTTAATTCCCCTCTACGAAGATAATAATTCATGTTATTAGCGTTTAATAAGATCGCTTTATTATAATCGAGCATTGCACCATCAAAATCTTTTATTAAAGTTTAATCCACCCCTCTAAAATAATAGGCATCTGGATTTTCAGATTCAATTTCAAGAGTTTTATCGAAATCCAAAATCGCTCCCTCATAATCTTTAAACTGATCTTTGGTGATGGCTCTTAAAAAATAATTATCGGCATTTTTGCTATCAATTTCAATGGCTCTAGTAAAATCCAAAATTGCTTCTTTAAAAGCACTAATTTCTTTTTTTATCATCGCTCTGTCAAAATAAGCAAATGAATCCTTAGGGCTAATTTCTATTATACGCGTAAAGTAGGAGATGGCGCCTTGATAATTTTTTTCATTTATACATTCAACAGCGCATTCATTATACTCCTTAACTCTTTGGCTATAACAAACTATGAATGGATATAGAAAGAAAATAATGACTACTAATACTTTCAAACTTTAAAGAGATTAGATTAACGAAATCTTATCGTAAATTATAAATATATATTTATATCCTTGTAAACCTCTAGATTACGATACGATTTTGTAGAATCTTTGGAGGCTTTATATATAAAAGAGTAAATTACTTAGTACATACCTAAATATTTTACTCAAAAACAAAGGTGCTAGTATGTAAAATAGTTTGCGGTGGTCTCAAAAAATATTTTTTAAAGGTAGAAAAATCTAATTTTTAGAAGATGGATAAGAATAAACTAAAAAAAGGTTTATGTTAACAACGATTAACTTTTGTGGGCAAAAAAAGGTATAATGTTTTCAATGGGGCCTTCAATTTGTTTGGTATCTTGATACATACCAAGCTTTTCGAGCGGTTTAATTAACATGGAGGTAACTAAGGGTTTTATTTTTTCATCGCTGTACCCAATACTTTTTAAAGTATGTATGTGTCCAATAATTTGTTTATTCGTTCTATCTTCTATTTCAAAGTGAGCCGCTTTTACTTCTTCGGTATTTTGATATTTATTGTGTTTTTTTCGTTCATGCCGATCTTTTAAATAACCTCTAATCTGTTCTAAAGCGTTAAAACTTCCAATCACTTCCCAAAAACCGAGCGGCTCAATAATTACTTTAGAAATATAAAGACGATCATCAGGCGGTATTATTTTATCTATTTCAATTGAATTTTTAAGTTCTAATAGATTTGGTAATTCCTTCTTTTTTTGATCAAATGTTTGCTTAAATTCTTTTAAAAGAATTTTGTCTACTGAAGGTGAAAGGGTGTTACTTTTATTAATAGCTTGTTGCGCCACATACATTCTTATAAAATTATTTATAAACTGCTGTACATTTTTATTTCGGTTAGACGCAACCTCTTTAATAATGTAGTGAAATGCTTGAATGCTATTATATGCAATTTCAAGATCGATTAATAAGGAGGTAACTTCTGAAATGGTTCCTAACCTTTTTGCTTTAATTCTTAAAATCGATTTATCTGTCATTAATAATTTCTTTAAAATTGTTTGCAGATTTTCAATGCATTCACATCAAAACAATCTCGCATCTTTATCCTTTCTCATGCATTAATACGCATGAACTGAATAAAAGTTTATTGAATTGGTTAGAAAAAAAGTAAATAAAAACGTAACTAATTTTTTAGATAGGTATATAATAATAAATGGAGCGGTTTTTATTCTGCATTTTTGGTTTGCGTATAATACTTTATGTTGTAAGTAAAAGTAAGGAGGAAGTACTGTTTTAGAACATTTGTTTTCACATCTTCATAATAGGTCTCCGAAGTATTTCGTGTAATGCTGTTATTTTGTTTTAGGATATCAAACACACTTAACCTTAAATCAGCTTGTTTATTTTTAAGAAATTTATAGGCTATTGCTGCATTCCATAATATAAAATTTTGATTAAAATTTTGCGAAAGCCCACTGTTGTATTGATGAGTAATATCTGTTTGTAAAACTAAACCTTTCCAAGTCATTACTTGAATTTTTAATTTTGAACTTTGATTGTAATAAGTACTGTTTAAAGCCTTTTGTAATGTATTTGAAATATTATTATAGGTAGTATTAGAAGAGATAGTAAAATCAAATTTCTCGCTAATATTACTGCTTATTGCAAGTCCTAGTCCTGCATTATAGCTGTTAGAATAATTTAATTGATTGTTAATCATGCTAGGTGTATGCGTGTAAGTTCCACCTAAATTTAAATTTAAATTCGATTTTATTACCTTAAGTGGTAGGCTATAATTATTAAATGACCGTAGCGTGTAATATCCATTAAGATTTATTGGCTTTGAAAATTGTGATCCGCTTGCTAAAATAATACTTGGTGCAATTAGGGTATCTCGTTTAGCAATAAAAGTATTATTAACAATGTAGTTGTTTGCGTAAGTTCCACTTATTAGCGCAAAGAAGGAAGTTGACTTCACCGTATTAGCGGAGTTATATCTTAAAAACAGATTATTTTGGAAGTCTTGTTTTAGATTTGGGTTTCCAGTTGATAGTTGTAAAGGGTTACTGTTATCAATCACATTTTGTAATTGACTTACAGAAGGTACATTATTTTGGGTGCGATAAAAAAGTCGCATTATTTTTTTATCCGTAAATTTATATTGGAAACGTGCGTCGGGTAAAAAGTTGTTAAACGCTTTGTTTACTTCATAGTTAATAGGAAAGAGCTCTTGTGCGACCAATTGTGCATATTGGTAGGAGAAGCCAATGCCTGCGTTCCATTTTACTTGTTGGTATCGGTAACCTGTACCGATAGATTGTGATAAATAGTTATTATTAAAGTTATTAGAAAAAAGTGAATCAAATTTTTTGTAATTACCATCAGTAGGAGAGACGTTATACGTTTCTTTTACGGACTCATTTTTATTAAAATTATTTTTATAGGTAACCATTAATTGACTTTTTGTACTTATCGGCTCGGTATATACAATGCTCGATGAAAGCGTTAGGCCCTGTATATTTCTGCTACTTTGCTGATGAATAGCACTGGTTGACATCGAATCGTTATAATTAGTGGTATACGAATTAAGCGCGGCATTGCCCTCATTTTGATTATAGCCTGGACTTACACTCAAAGAAATGGTTCTCCCTTTCTTAATAAATGAATGGCGGTATAGTAATGGAGCTGAAAAATTAATACCGTGTAAATTAGAATTGTACATACTGCTGGCATTGCTGAGAGCACTTGTAAATTGTTCGGTTTCTCCGTTTAATGAACTATTGCCTTCGTTTGCTTGGTAGGATAATTTAGGTTGGAATAAAAATGAATTAGAAGAATCTATTTTCCAATCTAGTTTTAAATTTAAACGGTGATTGGTGTTAGTACTTTTATTAATACTATTTTCAGTATAGGTTATTCCCGATGATGAATTAGATACATATTGACGAAATAAATCACTTGTAGAATTATTTTCAGAATTATTTAAAAAGTAGCTACCAGAAAGCTCTACATTTTTCCATTTATTTGCATAATTTATTCCGAATGAATTGGTGGTAGTAATACCACTTTTTTGATCTACTAAAAAATTACCAATGTCACTTTGCTTTCCTGGCCTACCGCCACCGCGATTTCCACCACCAGAATTTTTACCACTAATCACACCCAATAAATCTTCGGAAGAAAAATTTTGATCGTTGATATTATTTGTATTCGCAAGAAGGGTGAGGCGCCTCTCATCTTTGAAAAAATTTAAATTCGCGCCTGCTTTCCATTTATCTTCATTACCATACCCTCCATATACTTTACCGAAGGTTCCGTTTCTAAATCGTGTTTTGGTAACAATATTTATTGTTTTGGAAGTATTGCCATCATCAAAGCCTGTAAATTGACTTTGATCGCTTTTCTTATCAAAGATTTGAATTTTATCAATTACTTCAGAAGGTAGGTTTTTTAGTACTGCATTAGCATCGTCTCCAAAAAATGTTTTTCCATCCACCAGCACTTTTTGTACATCCTCTCCTTGTGCTTGAATCTTGCCATTTTGCAAAGTAATACCTGGCATTTTGTTAATTAAATCTTCTGCGGTAGCATCGGGGTTAGTTTTATAAGCACTGGCGTTAATCTGTGTGGTGTCGCCTTTTTGCTGAACAGGTACTACGGCACCTATAATAGTTACTTGATTTAGCTTAGTTGCTTTTTCTTTTAATACAAGTCTACCTAAGTTGATTGATGCGGTTGTTAGTTGTTTAGATATAAATAAATCTTCATAGCCGATGAAAGAAATTCGTACTAAATAGTTTGCTGGCTGTACATTTTCAATGCTAAAGTTACCATCTACATCGGCAACACTACCTTTAATTAAGCTAGAATCATTGGGGTTCAAAAGAACTACACTAGCACCAATTAAGGGTTCTTTTGTTTGATCTGTCAGTTGTCCGCCAATACTTAAATTTTGTGCGTGTATGAAGAAAAAGGGTACGGTAAGAAAAATAAATATTAAGCTTAATTTTTTCATGTGAAATTTTTAAATTCTATACTATCCCAACTAATAAATTATTTTCCATAGGAAGTTAAATGTTATTATATAACCTATGTAAATATCAGTTAGAACTTTTTAGTTAATCAACATACTTGCCATGTTTTATTATAAATAAAAAACAAAATTCATCTTTCCGCAACTATTAATAAATAAAAAGTCCTACATACTATTCCCTGCAAAATAGTGTTCCTGATTTTAGTTAATAATTGTCTTTTCAACCTAGTTCTTCATCTTAATACCAATAACTGTTTTTAGAAAATTCAATTGAATTTATAATTAAAAATCGTTACCAATAAAAAATATTGGTAACGATTAATAGGCCTATATAAACTACCTTATTGTTGTTTTACATTGTACCATAGAACTAGATTTATAATCTAACTATTGATTAATAATCAAGATTGCCATAATTTAATCTTTTACCTTTTATATAAAATATTGCTCTGGTAATTAATATAAAAAAGGGTATATACATTACTGCATGCGGTAATTTTAAATGATCCAGAATAATTATTGATTTACGTTTTAGTCGCTCAGCAATTAAATACATTGCTGGTACAAGTAATAATGTTAAGAACGTAGCAAATGATAGTCCGAAAATCATGGTCCAAGATAATGGTCCCCAAAATACTACACTATCTCCTCCGAAATAAATTTTAGGATTTCCATGTGAAAATAAAGTTTCAAAATCTATATTTAATCCAACTGCTAAAGGAATTAAACCCAATATAGCAGCCGTTGCTGTTAAAATAACGGGCGTCATTCTAGTACGACCAGCTTCCACCACAGCGTCCCATAAACTCATTCCTTCGTGACGGGAGATGTCTGCAAATTCTACCAATAGAATTCCATTTCGAACCACAACACCGGCTAATGCAATAATACCTACACCAGTCATTACAATACTCATGTCCATTTTAAATAACGCCGTGCCTAATAACACCCCAATGATACTAAAAAAGATTTCCGTTAAAATAATAAATGGCTTTCCAATAGAATTAAATTGAGTTACTAAAATCAACAATATTAAACCTAAAGAATATAACAAAGCCCTACCTAGAAACGCACCAGTTTCTGCTTGTTCTTCTTGTTGTCCCGTCATTACTACTTCTACGTTACCACTTGGTTTATATTGTTTCATGGTTTTAGTGATATTTTTTACCACCTCGTTTTCATTAAACCCTGCGGATACATTAGAAGACAATGTAATCACCCGTTTTTGCATTTTACGTTTAATACCTCCATAGGCATTCGTGTATTCAATCTCACAAAAAGTAGATAATGGAACACTTCTAATAATGCCTCCCATATTCATATCGCGGTAAGTTATTTTTAAATTCCGTAATGCTTCAATATTGTTACGTTGGTCATATTGATAACGCAATTCAATTGGATATTCATCATTCGCATCACGAAATTTACTTACTTCTACTCCAAATACAGCATTACGAATTTCCGAGCCAATTGCTCCAGTACTTATTCCTTCTCTGTTGGCGCGTTCGCGATCTATATTAAAAACAATCTCTGGTTTATTACTTTCAAAATCTGATTTTAAATTTTCAATACCACCTATTTTTTGATTTGTTAAAAACTGTTTTAAGCGAATGGAATTATTAACGATATCTTCAAAATTATCGCCACGTATTTCAATGTTAATTGGTTTAGATACCGGTGGACCTGATTGTTCAGGAGAAACGGTAATATCTGCACCAGGTAAATTCCATTTTAATTTTTGCAACGCCGTTAAGTAATCCGTAGTTGATTTACCTCCTCTTAAAGAATATTCAACAAATGAAATTGCAATTTTACCTCTATTCTGATAATCACTTTGGTCTTGATCCTGAGGATCTGTTGTTTGTTTAGTAACGTTGGTAATAATTGATTTAACCATTTTATTGGAATCGCCTAAAACACCATTTACTTTGCTTTCTACCTTTAACATTACTTTATTAGTAGTTGCAGGGTCGGTACCAGCAGGTAGTTTTACATATACATAAACAAAGTTTGGATCGCCTTGCGGGAAAAATACTACTTTAGGACTTCGTATAGCAAAAAATATAATTGCAATTACAAACAATGCTAATGTACCAGAAAGCGCCATCCAGGGGCGTTTTAAGAAGCGAAATAATAATAAAGTATAACGTGCTTGTACAGCAGGCCATGTTTTTGTTTGAAATTTTTCAATGATATTATGTAATACAAATTTATTTAATAAATAAAAGCCTAATATAAATAAAGCAAGATTTGCAACTGCACTGTGTCCTAACGAATGCAATACTATACTTAAAGCAATAAAAATAAAAGTAGTAACAGAATTACCTTTTGTCCAAGTAGGTTTTTTATGCTCATCGGTATGCGGTTTCATAAAATCAACTGCGAATACGGGATTAATGATGTAAGCTACCAGCAAAGAAGCAAGTAAGGTAATGATGAGTGTGATGGGGAGGAAAAACATAAATTTTCCAATGATCCCATCCCAAAATAATAAAGGAACAAAAGGAGCCAAGGTCGTTAACGTACCACTCAACACTGGTAAGAAAACTTCTCCTGCTGCCATTTTCGCTGCTGTTTTAATATCACGTTTACCATTTTCAAATAAACGGTGCGTATTTTCAATAACGACAATAGCATCATCTACCACAATACCCAAAGCAAGTAAAAAGGCAAATAGCACAATCATATTCATGGTATAACTAAAGCCAAATGCAGCACCCAAACTAGGCATTACTAAGAAGGCAATAAACATAGATAAAGGAACCGATGCCGCTACAAATATAGCATTGGTAACACCCATAAAAAACATTAACGTAAGGGTAACCAAAGTAAACCCGATGATAATCGTATTTATTAAATCGTGTAACGTAGAACGTGTTTTTTCTGACTGATCGCCGGTAACAGTTACTTTTAATTCAGGAGGTAGTTGTTTACCCACCTGCATTTCTTTTATAGTTTCATTTATTTTATCAGAAGCTTCAATTAAATTTTCGCCTGAACGTTTTACAATATTTAAGGTAATTACGTTTTTCCCTTCTAAGCGCGCATAACTTTCTTGTTCTTTATTACCGTCTACTACCTGTGCTATATCTTTTAAATATAAATGAGCACCAGTAGGCGAATTAATAATTAGATTACCAATTTCGCTTACTTTCTTAAATTCTCCTTGAATAGTAAGATTACGTTTCATACCATCCATCGGAACCAAGCCACCAGATATATTCATGTTTTCGTACTTCACGGCTTGCTCAATATCTCTTAATGTAAGCGAAGCAGCTTGTAGTTTATACATGTCTACATTAATTTGTATCTCTCTCTCTAAATCACCCACCATTACTACTTTAGAGATGTACCTCATGGCTTCTATTTTATCTTTTAAATCATCAGCATATTGCTTTAATTTATTAAGATCCATGTCGCCGGCTAAATTAACATACATAATAGGTAAGTCAGAAAAAGCCACTTCCATCACATTTGGTTGGCGAGTAAGGTCTTTCGGCAAATCGGTTGCCGCTTTATCTACCGCATCTTTCACTTTTTGTTTGGCAATAGCAACATCTACATTGGTATTAAATTCAACCGTTATAACTGATACATCTTGTAAAGAAGTTGAATTTAATTTTTTTACTCCTGATATAGATTTTAATTGTTTTTCAATGGGCTTTGTAACTAAGTTTTCAATATTGGTAGGTGAGTTACCAAAATATACGGTATTGATATAAATAGTGGGTACAACGATGTCTGGAAAACTTTCTTTGGGAATACTGTTATAGGCAGATATACCCATAAGTGTAATAATAACGGTAAGCACATATATACTTATTTTATTATCAATTGCCCAGCTGGAGGGCTTAAATTGTTTAAAGTTCATAATGGTATTTTTAATTCCGTTTTAATTGAAGGAAAATAAATTTGTTTAGGGTTTTTCTTTATTTAAAAGTGATGGGATCGCCCTGATTAATTAGGTCATAACCTGCTGTAATTAATAAATCACCTTCTGCTAATCCACTAGTAATTTCAGCCTTACCGTTATATTCTTGGCCTAGGGTTACAATTCTTTTTTCTGCTTTATTATTTTTTGCAATAAATACAAAAGAAGCATTGCTTTCATCTTTCTGTATGGTTCTTACTGGTATGGCGATAAGTGGTTTTGGCGATTGAAAATCATTAATATTCAACTTGGCTACCATATTTGGATGGTATTCTTTTTTGTTATCTAATAATACTTCTACCGTAAAAGAGCGAGTACTATTATTAATTGCTCTGGAAACAAAATTAACTTTCGAAACAATTGAATCATCGTTATCTGGAAAGTGTACAATTACTTCATTTCCTTTTTTGATTTTAGAAGCATAGCTTTCTGATACATCTGCTTTTACTTTTAGGTTAGAAAAATTGATTACACGAATGGCTGGCATACCAGGTGCCACTAGTTGACCCATTTTAATATCAATAGCATCCACTGTTCCTTCAATTGGTGAAATAATTTTACTCATGCGTATTTGTTCTTGTAAGGAACCCATCTTTTTCTCTATACTTTCTTTATTTGTTTTTGCTTGAAGAAATTGTATTTCGGTACCAATTTTTTGATCCCATAGGTTTTTTTGTTTTTGATAAATTTGATTCACCAAGTTTATATTTGTTTGCAAGTCGGCTATACTTTCAGAAAGCGCACGTGTATCTGTTTCTGCAAGTACTTGGCCTTTGGAAACCCTATCACCTACACTTACATTTATTTTATTAATCGTACCAGGTATTTCGGTACTTAAGGCTACGTTTTCTTCTGCATCTATTCTACCTTGTACCGCAATATAGTTTTTAAATATTTCCGGCTTTATGGGAACTGCCAATACCGATATTGCATTTGCAGCAGCGGTTGAAGGCAAATCCGCTTCTAATACTGCAATTTTTGCTTTTATGTCAACCTCTTGTTTTTTTAACTCTTGTAATTGTGCTTTTTTACCTTCTTCACTTTTATTGCTTTTACTGCCACAAGCAGCAAGTAATAATGTTATTGACGAGATAAGAACTAATTTTTTCATGTGTATTTTAATTTAATAGCGTGTATTGTATATGATATAGTAGTTAATTATTTTATTACGTTATTACCATTTGCCTTATCGTAATCGATTTTAGCAACTAAGGCATCAAACATGGCATTGTAATAATTTGTTTGTGCTTCTTTTAATGCAGTTTCAGCAGTAACCAACTCTAAGTTAGAGCCAACACCTTGATCATATTTTATTTTAGCAACTCGTGCTACATCTTCTGCTATGGTAATATTTTCTTTTTGTATGTCCAGTGAAGCCGATGCATTTTTTAGCATAGTACTAGTAGATGCTAGTTCTAAGTCAATCGATTTTCTTATAAAATCCATATTGTTTTCTGCCTCCATCACTTTTATTTTAGCTTGTTGATAACGAGCATTCCGTTGTAAGCCAGTAAATATTGGCAAAGAAACTTTTGCTCCGATAAGAGCAGTTGGGTACCATTTTTCACCTATTTTGAAAATATCAAAATTCTCACGTTGTGCTGTCCCGTTAATGCTACCATAGGCAGCAGCAGTGGGTAAGTACGCTACTTTATTTCTTTTAAAATCAAGCGCGGCTAGTTTATATTGTACTTCAAATAAATTATATTCTACTCGCTTCGTATAATCAAATTTATCTACTGCTGCAGTAGCGGCTACATCTAATTTTACTGTTTCTAATTTATCTGTCAATATTAATTTGGTATTCATTTCCATGCCTATTTGATATTTTAATAAATAGGTTCCCAACTCTAATAATCGTCTTACTTTATCTTGTTCTACCAGTAAACTATTGTAGGTAACGGTAAGACGATCGTAATCAATTTTCTCTACAAATCCATTTTCTAAAAATACTTTTGTATCCTCTTTCGTTTTTTTTAATCGAACAATGTTTGCCTCCATTAATTTTATACGTTCCTGATTAATTAGCACCGTATAATAGGCTTTGCTAACCAAAGCAGTAGTTTCAATCTTCGTACGCTCAGTAGATTTTTTGGAAAGTTCCACAAATACTTTAGCGGCTTTTAATCCTAACAGGTATTCACCGCTAAATAATAATTGACTAGCATCCGCACCTACAGTGCCTTGGTATTGAGTCCCAAACTTAACAGGAATAAAGGTACCTGGCTTCCCCCCAAAAAATTCAGCTGGTATTAAAGAAGTTGGAATTTGCAAAAAGTCTTTTACATCAAAACTCGTATTGATTTGAGGAAGACCTAATCCCGTTATTTCATTTACCTTTTGTTTTGCAACTTGTTCTTCGAGCACTGCATTTTTTACATCTTTTTGATTTTGCATGGCATAATCAATGGCTTGTTGTAATGAAAAAGAAACCGAAGCACTGTCACCTGTTTGTGAAAAGACGGCAGATGAAACGGTTAACCCTATTAGTAATACTATTATACTTTTCATACTGTTTGAATAATTCAAAGTTTATATTTAAATTTTTATTTTAATTTATTATTTAATTTTTGATGCAAACGCTTAATCTTCTTCTATAATTTCTTTGTATTTGTTAATCAACTTATGCCCCTTTATAGTACAAATGCCATGAAGGAAATAATCTAAAGAAGCCAATTGTACTTCTGCCATTTTAAAAGTATTGGGTGAAAATATTTCTGAATTAAAACCCATTTCCATTTCTGCCATTCGTAACGTAGCAATAATTTTTGTGTTGATATCTGGGCGTACTAGTCCTTGTTTTATGCCAGTGTTTAAGCTATCTTCTACCATTTTACTGATGCATTCTTCTTTAAATTTTTTAAAATCGTTCCAACTTTTAGGATAATATTTTTGAAGATCATAAAACAGGTTTGGATTAATTCTTGTAAATAAAGTAGACATGTGTTTCATGATACTAAAAATCTCTACAATTATATTATCAGATTCTGACTGCATTTTCTTGCAGATAGCTTCTTCATGATGCAACTTATTTTTAAGCAAAGTTTCTACCACGTCATTCTTATGGCTATAAAATTGATAAATGGTTTTTTTTGAAATAGATAAATATTTTGCAATATCATCCATTGTAATGCTTTTGATGCCGTACTTAAAAAACAGTTCTTCTGCTCCTTGCAATATTCTGTCTTTTGGTTCCATTAATCTTACCTTTCTTTATTTTTAAAATTTGCGCACACAAAACTATGGAAACATTTTTAATCTCCAAAGTTTCCGCTTGTCTTTTTTTGATTTTTTTTATCTTCTGCTGATAATCAATAAAAACCAGATGGATTAATATGTATGCAGATTCCTTTGGTCTATAAAAAAACAAATCTAAGCAGTAATAATCGCTAAATATTGAAGTTTTTGAAGTGTTTATTGATAAAATAAGTTCGTTACGTTTAGAAATGGACGCATTAAAAAATCCTTAAACGGATTAATCCATTAATAAAGAAGATTAAACTTGTTCCGTATTATTTTTTACTTTTACGCAGCTTTATAATTAGAAAGAAAAGGATCTATTTTTGATTATATAAATTAATCATTATTAAAGGTCAATCTATAAAAATTAAGGGTATTAATTTTACGCGAATTATTATTTGTGAACTTATTAATTACTGAAAAATAAAGCAACCTCAACATTTATTAAAATTAAAATAATCAACATTCAATGAAAAGAACCAAAGTAAAAGCCTTGCTAAGTTCAACAGCATATGGTACGGAAGTAAATGTAAAAGGGTGGGTACGTACCTTTCGTAACAATCAATTTATTGCCATTAATGATGGTTCTACCATTAATAATATACAAGCTGTAATTACCTTAGCAACTTTTGATGATGCGCTATTAAAAAGACTTACAACAGGCGCTGCGGTTAGTGTTACAGGAGAACTAATAGAATCGATGGGGAAAGGACAAGCTGTTGAAATTAAAGTAAAAACCTTAGAAATACTTGGTGATAGTGATGCAGAAAAATTTCCGCTACAACCTAAAAAACACAGTCTTGAATTTTTACGCGAAATAGCACATTTACGTTTTAGAACCAACACCTTTAATGCAGTGTTTAGAGTGCGTCATGCATTAGCCTTTGCCGTACATCGGTTTTTTAATGAGCGTGAATTTGTTTATTTACATACGCCTATTATTACGGCTTCTGATGCCGAAGGTGCTGGTGAAATGTTTAAAGTAACCGCCTTTGATTTTAATAATTTACCTCGTACCGAAAATGGAGAACTTGATTTTAAACAAGATTTTTTTGGTAAAGCCACTAATCTTACCGTATCCGGACAATTAGAGGGAGAACTAGCTGCCATGGCATTGGGAGAAATTTATACTTTTGGTCCTACTTTTAGAGCAGAAAATTCTAACACCACTCGCCATTTAGCAGAGTTTTGGATGATTGAACCCGAAGTGGCTTTTGCCGATTTAAATGATAACATGCAATTAGCAGAAGATCTTTTAAAATACGTGATTAACCATGCCTTAACACATTGTAAAGACGAATTAGAATTTTTAAAAACTCGTTTATTAGAAGAAGAAAAATCAAAACCAGAAAATGAACGTTCGGAATTAGATTTGCTAGCGAAATTAAATTTTTGTTTAACAAATGATTTTGAACGGTTAACCTATACACAGGCAATTGAAATTCTTAAAAATTCTACGCCGAATAAAAAGAAAAAATTTAAATATATTATTGAAGAATGGGGTGCCGATTTACAAAGTGAGCACGAACGATATTTGGTAGAAAAACATTTTAAAAAACCGGTTATACTTACGGATTACCCTAAAGATATTAAATCGTTTTACATGCGCCAAAATGAAGATGGTAAAACGGTAGGGGCTATGGATATTCTATTTCCTGGCATTGGTGAAATTATTGGCGGTTCACAACGAGAAGAACGCTTAGATTTATTAACGAAGCGAATGCAAGAAATGCACATACCTACCGAAGAACTTTATTGGTATTTAGATACCCGCAGATTTGGTAGCGCGCCGCATTCTGGCTTTGGTTTAGGTTTTGAACGCCTGGTGCTTTTTGTTACCGGCATGACTAATATTCGTGATGTGATTCCTTTTCCGCGGGCGCCGAAGATGGCGGAATTTTAAGGGGTTTGTTTTATTTGAGAATTGATTTTTGTTGGCTTAACATTTTATTGTAGATGAGAATATTTTATAGATAATAGAAATGGTAGTATTGTATTAATATTGTCCTAAGCAATCAAAAGACAAGTGAAGGAGATATTTTATAATAAAACTTTAACAAACGAAATATTTAACTCAATATGAAAATTTTAAATTGATTTTATTGCTTGCAACTATCTTTACCGTTAATGGATTAGCACAAAATGCGGAAGCTGATCGGGAAAAAGTTATTGTAACCAGAAATAGTGATGATGTCAAAGGGCTTAGAAGAGCGGGAGATGTGAGTGCAGAAACAAGCAGAATATATGGAAAACAATCAAAACTAAGAGAAGAAACAACAATTAAAATCAAAAAAGAAGCTGCAAAAATTGGAGCTTCAATTGTATTTATTCAAGTTGATGAATTTGCTATGACTCCAATAAAC
This sequence comes from Bacteroidia bacterium, assembly GCA_039937835.1. GTDB lineage: Bacteria > Bacteroidota > Bacteroidia > 2-12-FULL-35-15 > 2-12-FULL-35-15 > 2-12-FULL-35-15. The sequence goes on from JBDTFR010000105.1 coordinate 34,618, forward strand.
AATGTTAATATGATTGGCGTTGCATATTTTCAGAATAATAATGATTCTATATTAAACAAGGTTGTTACAAATAATCAGAGCATTACTGACGCTGACTGGGAAATGATTATTGTAACACGTAATAAAGACGATACTAGCGGATATAAAAGAATAGGAGATGTAAGTGCAGAAACAAGCAGATTGTATGGGAAACAATCGAAGCTAAGAGAGGAAACAACAATTAAGATCAAAAAAGAAGCTGCAAAAATTGGTGCTTCAATTGTATTCATTCAAGTTGATGAATTTGCAATGAGCCCAATAAATAATATTAATATGATTGGCGTTGCATATAGGAAATAAACTTCATATAGCAACTGTACATAGTGTCGAGCCTTATTCGTGCTTCTAATGGACAGAAAGATTGAATATTACAAAGAAGCCACATTCAATAATGAAAAAATAAAAAGTAATTGAACTTATGTTTGTTCTGAAAATGGTCGTTATTAAACAGACTCAAGTTGTTGCTGTTAGAAAAAATGAAAGTGTTTCAATAATTATTTATGAGTTACCCGAAATTTTTTAAAAATAATGTAAATTCAGATATTTATATTGGTACAGGTGCGGGAGCTAAATTATTGAAAGATATAGAAGATGCCCAAACTTCAATTAGAATTATATCTCCATATCTGAATCGCAGCTACGTTGAAAAACTAATTAATTTAAAAGAAGCAGGCAAGGATGTAAGTTTGATCACATCTGATTTAATAGAAGATTTTTATGATAATAGAAATCTTCGAAAGTTGATTATACAAAATAGATCGACGATTAGTGAAGCTAAAGTAAAGCGTGATTTTTTGATTAAATGTAAAAATTGGATGCTAATTTTTTCATCGATTATTCCCATTTTGTTTTTTATTGATTTGTATATTGGCAGGGAAACTAAGATTTTATATTTGATTATATTTTCACTTTTATATGCTATTGCTTTATGGATGATAAATTCAAAAATTAAGAGGTTGCGGATTTACAGATATTCCTATGAGACTTTATTTCCTATTAAAGTATTTCTGACACCTAATGCTAAGGATTACTTTAATCATAGTACTTACTTCATTCATTCTAAAGTTTATGTTATAGATAATAAAGTAGCGTACTTAGGTTCTTTAAATTTTACATTCGGTGGATTTCAAACAAATTTCGAGACTCGAATTAGAGTTTCCGATGCAGAAACAATAAAAGGAATTAATTATATGTTTAATGAATTGTTTTATTCTAACGAAAATTCGTTTGTTGAGATTGAGCAACTTGCTAAAAGAGTTTACAGAGAACCAATAAATTAATAGAAGGTAACTCCGCCATCATTAATTTACGTTATAAAATTAAAGACAATTTTATACTCTTGCTTTATACGTAAAACAGTAATTCAAAAAATAAATAAAATTCGCAAAATGAAAGCAGTCGTTGTATTTAAAAAAGGTGAATTACCAAAGTATGTAGAGAACTTTGCAGAACCAGTAGTACAAAATGAAAATGAATTGTTGATTTATGTTAAAGCAGCAGCTATAAAAAATCTTGACAAATTGCGTGCGAGTGGAAAACATTATTCTACACAACATGAGGAATGGAAAGCAAAAGTAGTTGGTGGAGATGGTATTGGTTTACTTTCAGACGGAACGCTAGTTTATGGGATAGGCCTGAGTGGCATGCTAGCCGAAAAAGCTATTATAGAAAAAGACAAGTTAGTAAAATTACCTAATGGCATTAATATAGCAACTGCTGCTGCTTTGCCAAATGCAGTGATGGGTGCTGCGTTACCATTACGTTTTAAAGCGGCATTGCAAAAAGGAGAAACGGTATTGATAAATGGCGCAACAGGCGTTACAGGAAAAATTGCCGTGCAGATTGCTAAACATTATGGAGCAAAAAAAGTAATTGCAACCGGAAGAAATGAAGAAACATTAAAAGAACTGTTATCATTGGGTGCAGATGAAATAATTTCAGTTCAACAAGATGATGAATCTTTTATTTCTCAAATTAAAAGTTCACATAACAAAAATCAGATTGACGTTGTAATTGATTATTTATGGGGACATAGTGCAGAATTAATTTTAAATGCACTTAAAGGAAATGGCGAATTTTCTCATTTTACCCGTTACTTTACAGTGGGTGCAATGGTTATTGACACGATCACCCTGTCATCATCTATTTTGCGTGCAACCAATATTAAAATTTCAGGTTCGGGATTAGGAACTTGGACAAAGTTAGAAATGAAGTTGCTATTTACTGAAATTCTTCCCGAAATGTTTCAGCTTGCCGCCGAAGGAAAACTAAAAATAGAAACGGAAAATAAAGCACTAATAGACATCGAAAATGCTTGGAATATAAATATGGAGGGAGGAAAGCGATTGGTAGCTTTAATTTGATAGAAAAAATAGAAGAACTGGTTGCACCGCAGGCGATATGCTGAAGCGTTGTTATGTGTACAAAAACTTTTGCCGTCTGTTATTTTTATAAAAGCAAAAAATAGTTTACAATTACATCCCTAAACTCAACACTTCAATACTATTAAAAATTTTATTTTATTATTGCGATTATATTTCTTTAAAAAGAACTGATGGGTGATGATCTAGGGTTTCCTGCTTCATCCATTCCAAAACTAGCACTTTTTGATTTAGAAGCCCTGCTTAGTTTAAATGACAAAGTGATTTCATGTGCATTCGCTTGTACAGCAACATTCTTTAAGTTTGAGTTAACCATATCGTAACTATACCCTAGTGTAAAATTTTTATGCTCAAAACCAACTAAAAAGGCGATGGCATCATGCGTTCTGTACCAAGCGCCAATCACCAGTTTTGCCTGCTCATTAAAACGATAATCTACATACACACCAGTGGCAGTTTCTAAATTTCCGCCTTGTGAATTCATTCTAAAATTCGGGCTAACATCAATTTTATTATCTCCAAGAATTTTTATTCCGCCCTGATAAGCAAATCGCAAAGGAGTAGCAGCATCTTCACCTAAAAAGGATTCATTCGGTTTGTTAAGATGATAACCCGCAATTCCTGCATACGCATTTAACTTCGATTTTTCTCTGCTAGGATTGTAAAACCACATTAAGCCAAATCCTAGTTCGGGGTGATTCTCACTTTTATTAAGTCCAAATTCATTAGAAGGATTTGAAGCGTTGTATGCGCCCATTACATATTGGTAATCAAACGTCTGTTTACTGATGTCTACTGATTGCTGCACAAAGCCGCCCATTAGCGCTAATGTTAAAATATTATTTGGTGCAATTTCTTGATTATAATCAATAGCAAGTGCGGCATCAAAAACTTTGAATGCACCCATTTTATCGTTTATGATAGAGGCGCCGATATCCAACTTACTTTTCCCTTCATTAAAAAACAAGGGATACATACCAGTAAACGAAAAGGTTTTATATCCGTTATCAATTGCAGCAAACTGACTGCGGTAATTAAGGATGGCTTTAATATCCGTATTAACACCCATTATGGCAGGGTTAATGCGTAACGGGTTGGAGTATGATTGTGAAAATCGCATATCTTGCGCAACAAGTTCAGCTTGGTTGAATAAATTAAACAGAAGTAGGTTTAAGAAGAGTATGTATATTTTTTTCATAAGAAGAGTTATAAAATTCAGTTCGTTTTATTTTTTTGAGTTAACGGATCAAATTGATCAGACCTTGTTTATTGATTACTTCACCGGTGGTGAGAACGCCTTTGATGTGATACACATAAGCACCCTTAGGTAATTCTTCACCACCATTTTGTCTTCTTCCATCCCACCCCAATTCAATGTTTTTTGAATTGAAAATTTGTTCGCCCCATCGATTAAAGATGTTACATTCAAAATTTTGGATGCCTTCTCCTCTCACATAAAAAATATCACTGATTCCATTACCATCAGGCGTAAATGCGGTTGGCACCCAAAAATTGGGAGCAATAACGGTAATTAATATAGTATCCTTATTTACACAACCAAAAATATCTGTTCCTGTTACAAAATAAGAGGTCGTTTTTTCTGGGTTAGCAACTGGATTGTATATGCCCGCATTGTTAAGCCCTGATTCAGGAAACCAATTGTATTGAATTGCTCCTTTGGCATTGAGCTGAATGCTGGAACCCTTTGTTATGGTATCATCCATACCTGCATTCACAAGCGGTAGCTGATGAACTATAATGGTAACTTCATCTGTAACTTGAGGACAGCCACTGCCCGTTACGGTTATCGTATAAGTGGTGGTGCTATCTGGTGTTGCAACAGGATTGGATAAGTTTTTATTGTTTAGGTGCTTTGCTGGACTCCAAGAATATCGTTGCCCTTTTACCAGTCCTGTTCCCAACTGAATACTGTCATGCCTACAAATTGCTTCATCTATTCCTGCATATGCTTTTAATGGAGCAAGCATGGTTACAAAAACAGTATCGTTATTTTTACATCCCGTAGTCATATTGGTAACGGTTAACATATAAGGGGTAACTGAAGCAATGGGTGCAGCTGTTGGATTTGAAATAGACAGACTGCTAAGTGTAGCGCTGGCAAACCAGGAATACGTATTTCCAGGTTGTGGTAAGCCACCAAGTTTAACAGTTGTATTGGCGCAAATAATAGTATCGAAGCCAGCAAAAGCTTTTGGAAGCGCATTAATTTGAATTGTTTTTACGGCACTGGTAACGCAGCCAAATTGATTAGTAACGGTGAGTGTAATTGTTTTGGTTCCACTTTGCTGATAGCTAATTCCCTGTGGTGTTTGAGCGGTAGAAATTTCAGGGATTGCATTTTTTCCAAAATCCCATGCATAAGAAACACCAGCAGTTGCGCTGGATGAGTTTATAAAATTAACCGACTCTTTTGCACACACGGGTGTATTAGAAGAGAAATCGGAAGTAGGAGAAGGGTTAATGGTAATGATGTTTGTAACCGTGTCTGATTTAGTTCCATTGGATACAATGTGTGTCACTAATTTTGCACCAGTAATGTTATACACGATTCCAGTAGGGTCAGATAACGTAGAAGTTGCTGGAGTTGCACCACGACCAAAGGTCCATGAATGAGTTATCCCAACTGTTCCAGAAGCAACACTGTAAAAATTTTCAAGTTGACCCAAACAACCTGGTTCAGAAGATGTAAAACGAGCATCCAAATGGTTGGTATTAATCGTATTGCTCCATTTTATAATTTGTCCCTCCGCACCCACTGCATAAGCGAGTTTGGCATTTACAAAATCAACGGACATGAATCGAGCTATACCAAAAATTAATTGCGACCAAGTATTCCCACCATCATTTGTACTTAAAATAATTCCATAACTTGAACTGGGATTGCCTCCCACTGTAAAACCATTATTATTATCTATAAAGTCAATCTTTCCGAGCCATTCTGAAGTACCACTAGGTGTTATATTCCAGGAAGCACCAGCATCCGTCGTTTTACTGATAACACCATCTCCTCCACAAAGAAACCCAGTGTTTAATGATGTAAATATAATTTTAGCATGGGATCCGCTATAACCGCCAAATACAGATGTTGGCCAAGTTGCACCCCCATCAGTAGTTTTATATACTTGTCCGTCATAATCAGCAATGTAGCCAACGCTTGGAGTAGTAAAAAGTATAGAATAAATTATATTCCCTGTAGTAATATTTAACTTTGTCCATGAAAAACCTCCATCAATGGTTTTATATACACTACCCGAAATGCCGCTTTGACCTCCTGTAACATAACCTGTAGTCGCATCTTGAAACCAGCAGGATCTTAAATATTCAGGAGCTATTGACATTGGTATCCAGTTAATACCACCATCCGTGGTTCTAAGTGCAGCTCCATTGTCACCAACAGCGAATCCCCTATTTACATCAACAAAAAAAGTATAATACAGATTTTCGTTTGTACCTGTGATTTGTTTAATCCATGTAGATCCACCATCAATGGTCTTTAGCATGGTACCGTTTGAACCACAGGCATACACAACCGTTGGAGTAAGAGCTGTTACACAAACCAAACCCTCGTTTGTGCCACTTGTTAAATTCGTCCATGTTTGTGAAAAAGAAATAGTTTGTGAAAATAGATAGAGGACAATAAGTAGTGTTTTTTTCATAGTTTTATATTGAATTGTGAATCAAAAGCAGTTATAGTAATATAATTATTACCCGAGCTAAAAAAAAGATATTGTCCTCCTTTGAAATAGGTTTACCATAGAAATCGCGTCACTTATTCTATTTAATACTATCTTTTTTTATTCTCTCACGATATTTTTTTAAACTATCGGCGTTAATGTTAGAAAACATAAGTGTGTTCCAACCGGCAGAAGAAGGTGCTGTTGCTTTTGGAGTTGTTGTTTTTGGGGTAGTTTTAGACACTTCTTCTTTTGGAGGAGTTTTTTCAACTGGAGCAGTTTTGTCAGAATCGGTGATAGTTGGTGTCTCTATTTTAGTTACTGTATTTTTATTTTGATCTGGTGTACTAGTACTAACCGTTTTGTCTGTTTTCTTAGTTTCAGTTTTGGCATCAGCTTGTTTTTTAGATATTTTTTCTACTGAACTTGTGGTAACCTCTTTCTCTGTTTTTGAGCTTTTAGTTGTTACAATTGGCGTTTCTTCAATCGAATTAATGCTTTTACCAGAAACAATAGAGTCGCTCCCTTCAGTTATTGTTTTCTCTAAAGCGTTATTTATACTATCAGTATTAACTACCACAGGTGTATTAAGAGCTGGTGAAGTAGTTGTGGGCGTATTTATTTTTTTACTTGGTAAGGGAGTTACTTTCTCACTTGACTTTGTAACAGTTGATTTACTAATTGATAACGTGAATGGAAATTGTATATATAAAAAATAACCACCAATAAGCGCGCCTATTAATATAACTACAATTACGCCCGCTTTCCAATTTAGAGAAGTTTTTTTAGGAGTAACTGTTAATGCATTTTCTACCCTTATCCAATCAGCTGGTTCAACAATTGTTTTATAATTGCTTAATGCATCTTTTATGACATTATCTAACTCAGTAGTATGTAAATCATTTTCCATCTACAGTTTTATTTGGAGCATTAGGTTTTTTCGGAGATTATATTTGGCTTTTGATAAATTCATTTTCGATGTTTCTTCACTTATATCTAGTAATTGAGCAATTTTTTGATGTGAATAGGCGTCAATCATAAATAAATTATAAACAATGCGATATGCGGGTACTAACTCTTGCAACGCTTTTAGTACTTGTTCTTTTTGAATGGGTTTATTTAATTCTTTTTCATTTACAGTAAATTCAGCAATAGCATCTTTATTTTCATTAACGTAAATGGTGCTTACAATGGCGTAGTTTTGTTTATTCTTTTGCAGATGATTTATTGCTGTTTGCACTGTTTTTTGCTTTGCCCACTCTTCGAAAGACGTTTTTTCATTAAACTCTTTAATACTATTAAAAATAATTAAAAACGCTTCAAATAAAATATCTTTTGCCTCTTCTATGGTTTTAGAATAACGCAGACAGGTTACTAATACGCCATTATAAGCCAATTCATATAGCTTTTTTTGGCTTAACAGTTCGTTTCGTATACAACCTTTAATAATACTTGCTTCAATCATAAGTACATAGTTTCTTATTAACTACGGTAGTTATATACGACAAATATAACTAAAAGTTTATAAACACCGTATTCGTATTCTTTTTAAGGATACTCTGACTATCTAATTTAATGTACTAATGCGATTGTCTTTTAAGAGGGTAAAAATGAGGAACATTATTTCATTGGTGAAAGGAATATTTTTGTTAGATTCTCTCTTTAATGGTTATTGTCATTTTCATGAATTGCCAATTGAAGTAACTGTGCTAAGTGTATCCCTTTGCGATCTGTTTGCTGATCAATTTGTTCTCGGCAACTAAATCCGTCGGCAACTACCAAGGTTGCTTTTTCTGTATTTCGCACTGCAGGCAATAACACTCGCTCACCAGCTTTAATAGAAATATCATAATGCTGTCCTTTTTCATAGCCAAAGCAACCCGCCATTCCGCAACAACCGGAGTCTAACAATTGATAATCCAGTGCCATCTTTTTAAAGATTTTTTTCTCAGCATCCATTTTCATAATAGCTTTATGATGACAGTGACCATGCACAACCGCTTTTCGCTTTAATTCAGGGATTTTAAAATCGACCGCTTTCTTTTCTAGAAACTCTGCAAGTGTATATACGTTGGCCTTTAAGCGTTTTGCCTGATGATTGTCTGGAAACAGATTGCATAATTCATCTCTAGATACAGCTACACAACTAGGTTCTAATCCAACAATGGGAGTACCTTGCTCTATTTCATCTTTCAGTGAGTGCATAATCTGAAGTAACATTTTTTTCGCTCTGTCAAGCATTCCAAAATCGTATAAAGGTCTTCCGCAACATAGCGGTGTTTTTGGTGTTATAACTTTATAACCTGCGGCTTCTAGCACTTCTACACCTGCCACAAGAGTTTCGGGCAAAAAGAAATTGTTAAAGGTGTCTGCCCACAAAATTACTATTGGTAGATCATTCTTTTTTTCGTCCCGTTGAAAGAACCAAGTTTTAAAACTTTGCTTTGCAAATTTTGGCATGGTTCGCTGAGGCGCTACACCAGCAATTGCTTTTACAATATTAGAAATTACAGGAGCGCGCATAAAGAAGTTAGCGATACTCGGCATAACGGAAGCCATGCGCGACCACCAATAAATCCAACCAAAAACATAAGCGGTTCGTGGTCTTAGCTTTCCTTTATAATAATGAGATAGAAATTCGGATTTGTAGGTAGCCATATCTACGTTTACAGGGCAATCACCTTTACAACCTTTGCAAGCCAAACAAAGATCAAGTGATTCTTTTACATCCTTTTTTTTCCAACCGCTTTTTGTAACATCACCTTGCAGCATCTCAAAGAGCATACGAGCGCGTCCTCTGGTACTATGTTTTTCTTTGCGCGTCACCATATAACTGGGGCACATCGTTCCTTCTTCATGGCGTCGGCAATTGCCTACGCCTACACATCTTATGGTAGCACGTGAAAAACTATGTTCATCATCTGGGAACTTAAAATGAGTATCTATATGAGGTGGATTATATGTATTGTTTAAACGAAGATTGGATAATTGACCATAACTGTCTATTATTTTACCTGGATTCATTTTCCCTGTCGGATCCCAAATGCTTTTAAATTCTTTAAATGCTTGTATAAGCTCTTTGCCAAACATAATTTCTAGTAGCTCACCGCGCGATTGTCCATCGCCGTGTTCACCCGAAAGCGAACCACCAAATTTTACCACCAGATGCGCTGCTTCTACTGTAAATGCCTTATAATTCTGTAATCCTCTTTTTGTAAAAAGGTCGAACTGTATGCGACAATGAATACATCCTTGACCAAAATGTCCATAAACAGAGGGATGATAGTTGTATTTATCAAATAATTTCCGAAGCGCTCTTAAATAATCAGCTACATTTTTAGGCGCCACAGCGGAATCTTCCCATCCTGTAGCAGTCATTGGTTCATCTGGTACCCAAGCAGTAGCACCAAGTCCAGACTCTCTAATCTCCCAAAGCATTTTTTCCTGATCGGGATCATCAAATAAACTCATATCTGGTGAATTTTCCTCTTTTTTAAGTGCAGCCATTAATTCTTTTGCCTTCTGATCACTTTCATCTTTTGTAGCACCGCCAAACTCCACCAGCAACCATCCTTTTCCTTTCGGTAACAAAGGCAAGTCTTTTAAATTAAGTCCTTTTTTCTCCATGTATTCGATCAGAATATCGTCAATCCCTTCCAGACCTATAGGCTTGTATTTCAATACAGTCATCACATCTTCCGCAGCAGAATACACATCTTTATACCCAAATACAACGAGTGATTTTGCTTTGGGTGCCGACAATAAATTCACTGAAGCTTCCACTATCGTTACGCAGGAGCTTTCTGATCCAACAAGTGCACGAGCTACATTAAAACCATTTTCCGGCAGCAGTTGCGGCAAGTTGTATCCTGAAACACGACGAGGTATGTTTGGAAATTTTTCGCGAATAAGGTCACTGTATTCATCTCTTAACTCTCTGAGGTTTTTATAAATTTCCGCTTTGCGACCACCTTCTTTAATTATCTGGTGATACTCGTCATCAGCAGTAGGGCCTACTTTCATTTTAACGCCATCATAGGTAACAATCGTAAGTGATTCCGTGTTATCGGAGATACGCGCACCATTACCTTGAAACTGCGCCATGACAGAATGTATGCCGCAAGAATTATTTCCCAACATACCACCAATACAGCAATGGCTGTGTGTTGCGGGGTCAGGACCGAATGTAAGACCTGCTTTTTTTTCGGTTGTATGACGCATTTCATCTAATACAATACCTGGTTGTACACTTACCAGTTTTTTTTCTTTATCTATATTCAAAATCTGGTTAAAATATTTTGACATATCAATGACAACCGCTACGTTACAACCCTGTCCTGCGAGGCTCGTGCCGCCACCACGAGACAAGATGGGTGCTCCATATTTTCTGCAGATAGCAATGGTGTTAATCACATCATGTTCTGACTTAGGGAGTACAACACCAATAGGGATCTGTCTGTAATTGGAGGCATCGGTAGAATATAACGCCTTTGCACCGCTATCAAACCTTACTTCACCATTAATATTTTTTTTTAATTCTTGTTCAAGGGCAGCTATATCCACACCCGCCGATTGGGGGGGGTAAAAATGGTTCCAATTTTAATATTGGTATTGATATGTTCAATGATTTTTTTATCATCAATTACCTTTTTTTCTTTTGTATGTTCAGAGATCATTTTTTTAAAATTTAATTTTATATTTTTCAGTACCATTGTGTTTAAACGCCAAACGTAATCCTGTGCAGCTGTCATCCAGTTTTAAATAAACATTTTTTGTGTAATAAATCCATCAAACAATAATTCTTCAATTCTTGCTTGGTCAAAAAAATATTCGGCGATATAAAAGGAGGAAATAGCTAACGACGCGTGTAAATTTTTCGAAGGTGCACAATGTGACCAAATTGAAAGTTGCATGACCACACACAAATGACCGACTTTCAAAAAATTAGATATGGCTTCACATCGGGTGCAATCGGCTAGTAAAATACCTGCCTCATCCGCGCTCAACATGTTTTCATAATAAGGAAGGTTGTAACCGTATTCGCTCGCTGCAATGTTTATTTGTGAAGATACGCGGTCACGTATAAAATTTAATCCTTTTAAGTTAAAAGAGGCAACAGGTTCTTCAAACCAGTTAATATTAAAATCAGAAAATTCTTTTGCTTTTGAAAATGCCTGCTTAATTGTAGCACCGTTAATATCATTTATTCCATCATCTGAAAATTCAAAAATAGGTCTTACACCCCATTCTGAGACGCCCTTGATTATATAATCACTTACATGCGTATCTTAGATAGTTTAAGTTTATATTTTAGATTGAAATCCAAATTAATGAAGTGTCTCAAATTTCAGTTCCGCTTCTCTAAAAAGTAGAAAATTTATTTAATTTAGATTGTCTTATTTGCGTCAATTAATATGCTATAAAAATAAGCTCCTAACAATTTCAACACATTTAAAATCTTAATATCCATTTGGTATTTAAAATATAAAAATTCTCTTGTAGCCATAGCATTATTTGCATTCTGGATTTTTTTGCTGAATATGTTACGATAGAAATAGTGTGAGTAAAAGATGTTTTAATTTGATGTAAGCTGAGGATACAAAACTAAAAACAAGCCTTTGAAATGTCCACTTTTATTGCTGGAATAACTAATGATAATCGTATGTTAAAAAATCACAATATAAGACGTCAGCGAAATTTTATAAAAGGTGTTGGTAAAAATCGGGAAATAAAATATACATAAGGGGGTAAATTAATTATCTAAAAGTTGTTTTGATTCAAGAAAATTAAACGCCTTACCATAATACATTTATTGTTGTTTGCTATTTTTTAAAAAATCAACTATAGCATCTAATTCCTTGCTACTAAGAATGCCACCGTATGCAGGCATATCACTTCCTCCATTTACTATTCTTAATTTTATATCGCTTTCTGAAAGCCGAAGTGAAAGCTTAGTAAGATCAGGTCCTTTTAATCCGCCCTGTTCGCCTATTCTATGGCAATAAAGACAACCCTTTTTATAAAATAAATGAGCTCCTTCAATTACGGAAGGATTGCTCGAATTTATTGTAGATTTAGATAACGGTTTAACGTCGAAATGAGGAGACCATGCAGATTTTTCACCCAATAGGAACAATGTAAAAATAAAAATAAACACGCAAGCTGAACCAAAAACTGCCCAAGGTCTTCTGATGGGGCTTCGTTCTCCTTTATTTGAAAGAAATGGTAATGATAATAAAATAAGTATAGTAAAAATTGGACCTATAAAAATTACAACTGATTCTATTTTTGGTGGCATTAATGCAAACAATGAAAAGATAGAAAGCATATACCAATCGGGAGAAGGATTCGTATAAATAAAAGAAGGATCAGGAGGATGCGTTAATTCTGGCGGACCGAAAACGAATGCAAAAAAAACAATAACAATAATTGTAGCTGCACCAAATAAAATATCTCGCCAAGCGGCATAGGGCCAAAACGGCACTCCATTTTTTTTTAACATATCCTTATACCATTGTCTATATGTTTTAGGATCAACTGGGCGCCCAGCTTTTGCTGGTTCTGATATGCCGTTACGCACCACAAGCATTAAATGATATCCCACAAATAGAAAAATAAAAGCTGGAATGATGAACACGTGATAGGAGTATAAGCGACTCAACGAATGCCCACCAATGGTATCTCCACCTAAAATCAGACGAGCAATAAATTTACCAATGAATGGAATTCGTCCCATTTGTTCCGCTGCAACGACCGCTGACCAAACACCGTTGGAATCCCACCGTAGTAATTGGCCGGTAAAACCCATGGCAATTGTTAGAAACAAAAGTAGGACGCCACTAATCCATGACATTTCCCTGGGATATTTGTAAGCTGCCATTATATAAACGCGCATCATGTGAATGCCCACCATAATGATCATTCCCGAAGCACCAAAATAGTGAATGCCTCTTAGCACATTGCCAAATTTAGCGGTGTGCGTTATAAATTGTAAAGAATGATAGGCCTCTGATGAAGAAGGTTGATAAAGAAGCGATAACGCTATGCCTGTAACAATTTGTAAAATTAGGCAAAATAAGGTAGCACTTCCGAAAACATAACTCCATTTGGAACCAGGAGGAACAGGGTGATTCATCAGCGGTTTAAAAATTTCTGAGAATCCACTCCGATCATCTATCCAATTCCATATTTTTTTTAGAATCTTCATGTTCGTTGTTTAGACGGTAATAATGGAGTAAGCGGAATTGGAGCGGTTAATAATTCCACATCGTTTTTATTTACTCGGACTTGATATTGAACCAAAGCTCTTGGTGGTGGCCCAGATGCTACGGTTCCATCTTTATAATAAACACCTCCATGACAAGGACACATAAACAATTCTGCTCCAGCCTCCCATCTGATAGGACAGCCAAGATGGGTGCAGTTCGCAGAAAACGCTGTAAACAAATTTTCTTCGTCTCTTCGTAACCAGGCTGCAGATAATGCTGTTACTCCAGCCCAAGCTTTTGCATCAGCATTTTCAAACTTTACGATGTTGGTTGTACCCACTGCAAAATCATCTAAACTACCAACTCTTCGCCATAATTCAGGTGTTTTTTCAAGCAAAGGTGCAAGCAATGCGCTAAAAACAGGAACCGCAACGGCTATAGCACTCAATGCGCTTAACCCTAAACTTACTTTAATTAAAAAAGATCTTCTGTTCTCTTGTGGTTTATCATTCATGGCGCAATATATTAATCCATCGTGTGAGTGAAATTATAAAAATCAATAAGCCTGCTACTAAAATAACCCAACTGCTGAGAAGTCCCCAAAAAACAAAGGCAATACCCATAGCTGTAAAAAATGGCCAGTAGGTTGGCTCAGGTAGTTTTTCTGGTTTTGCTTTTTCCCATTCTACTTGTGGGATAATTGATGCAGTATATTTATTCATCTGACGTGTTTTGTTTTTAATTTGATTGATTTAGAGAAATTGTATCATCTACTGCAAACCATTGTTGCAATAAATAAATACAACCTGTTAGATATATCAGGCAGCAGGGTACCCACATAATAAGGCCAGCCGCCTTTTGGTCTTCGATAGCAGAAATTCCCAGAGGGTTAACGCTCATTCCTATAGAAGAACTTGTATTAACGTAATGATGATAAGTATTTGGCGGAGCAAATGTAATGAGCAACCCTAACAAAGAGCAACTGATACAAGCTGTAAATAGGTATACAATTCCAACAAGAGGATGTATCCGATATTTTAGAAAAGGCCCAACTAATGGCCAACTAAAAATCATACCTGCAAGTAACATGCTTGCAGAATGCATTAGCGGCATAAAATTAAGTGATTCATGCATGTGCGCAAAGGATGCATCAAACACATAAGGAATATGCCACAACCACATAACTACTGCGCCAGTTATCCAACTAATAAGCGGATATTTAAATAGTAAAGAGGACAGGGCTTCTATCTTCTTGAAAAAAAATGTAGGAGAAGAAATGGGAATAGATACTATAATTAATGGACCGCAAACTAATAAGATAATGATATGAGCGATCATATGAGCGCTAAAATAATAGTGCATGCCTAAATAGTGAAGTGGTGAAAAAGTTACTAGTATAAAAAGAAAGAGTGCTGAGAAAAAGCAATATATGCTTTTCTTAAAACGAAAGCCGCCTAGAGAATAAAAAATAGAAACAATGAGTGCTAAAAATACGCATGTTGCTAGATCAGCATGCCATTCATAAAAAAGAGAAGTTAATTTCATAGCCTTAAGATAAATGTGGCATTACATAAACAATAAAAAAAACAAACAACCATACAATGTCAACAAAGTGCCAGTACACGCCGACTGCGCTAACAATTGATGACTTTTTGTAATCGTAATCTCCGATGAAGGTTAGGTAGGTAATGATACCAATAATGATTAGGCCAACTGCTACATGCAATCCATGAAACCCAGTTAATGTGAAGAAACTTGTTCCAAAAATACTGCTACTAATTGTTACTTGACTTGATAATAGTTTTACATATTCTTTTGCCTGACCTAATAAAAAAAGAATACCCAATATAAGTGTGAACAGTATCCAAAATTTAAAACGTTTTATCATTCCGTTGTTGAAATTTTTTTCAGCGCGCCAATACGTAAAACTGCTGAACAATAACAAGGCAGTAAATTGGCTGGTGGTTGATATATCGAGGTTCTTTATTTGTTGCATTTTAAATTCTGGCAGCAGCGAAAAATATACAAAAACCATTATTAAACAAAGAAAGAACATTGCTTCTGTGCCCACTACCAGTTTGACCATGATTTTATTATCCATTTTATTTTATTTTAAAGTCAGCATCGTTTCGTAGCTTATAATCTCTATAAGGTCTAGCACTTTTTATTGGTATTACGCGATCAAAATTCTGAAGTGGAGGAGGAGATGTAGTCGTCCATTCCAATGTATCAGCATCCCACGGATCTGAAGAAGCTATTTCCCCTTTTTTCATTGCTTTTAACACGATGTATATAAATAACCCAAAAGAAACTGCCATCAAAAATGCACCAATTGTTGAAATAAAATTGAGTATTCCCCATCCTGAAATATTGGGATATGTATAAACTCTGCGTGGCATACCCATAGCGCCTAATGCATGTTGAACTAAAAATGTAAGATTAAAACTAATAACGAAGAGCCAAAAAAACCATTTGCCTAAACGTTCATCCAAAACTCTACCGCTTATTTTAGGAAACCAATAAAACATTCCTGAAAATAATCCAAATACGGTACCACCAATCAATACATAATGAAGGTGAGCAACAACATAATAGGTATCCGTTAACTGCCAATCAATAGGTACGATAGCGAATGAAATTCCGCTAAGACCACCAATGGTAAATTCAATCAAAAAAGCGATAGCAAACATCATGGAAACACTAAAACGGAGACTACCGCCATACATGGTGGCCAACCAGCTAAAAATTTTCACACCCGTAGGAATTCCAATAAGTAAACTACTTGCTGCAAAAAATCCATTCACTGTATTGCCCAATCCTGTTGTAAACATATGATGTACCCACACTCCAAAAGCCAATAAGGAAATAGCCATTCCAGAGCCAACTACAAATGCGTATCCGAATATAGATTTGCGACTGAATACAGGAAACACTTCAGAAAGAATTCCAAAAATCGGAAGGATAACAATATAGACCTCTGGATGACCGAATAACCAAAACAAATGTTGCCATAAAATAGCCGAACCTCCAGCAACTGCACTAAAAAAATGAGCGTGAAGTTGCCTATCTATTAAAAGCATAGCTAATGCAGCGTTCAAAGAGGGGAATGCGGCTAAAACGAGAAAAGAATTTATGAGCACCATCCATACAAATATGGGTAGTTGCTTTAAACTCATGGAACGAACTTTATAGTTAAGAATTGTAACAATAAAATTTATTGACGCTGTTACAGATCCTATTCCTGAAAGTAAAAGACCGGAACAATAATAGTCAATTCCTTTGCTGGTGGAAAAATTGACTTGGTTGAGTGGTGCATAATTAAACCAACCTGCATCAGGTGCTCCTCCTGCTAAAAAGCTAAAGTAGAGTAGAGAGCCTCCAAAAAAGGTCATCCAAAAGCTCAATGCATTTAGTCTTGGAAAAGCCATATCGTTCGCACCAATCATCAATGGAACAAAATAGGTTGAGAATCCAAATATAGCTGGCATGGCTACAAAAAAGATCATGGTCGTTCCATGCATCGTAAATAATTGATTGTAGGTTTCGGGCAAAAGAAAATGATTTTTGGGAATAGATAATTGTATTCTAACGAGCAATATTTCAATGCCTCCGATTATCAAAAATACTACGGTTAACCATAAATACATAATCCCAATCTGCTTGTGATCGACAGAAGATATCCATTGCAACAATCCCTGGTCATTGCTAATACTTAGGTTAGGAATAGGCTTTTCTGGTTTGGGAATAAAAATTTCTTCCATTACTTAAGTTGTTCTAAATATGCTGTTAACGCGCTTATGCTATCTCGATTAAAAATAAATCGCGGCATATGAGCACCCGGTTTTATTTTTTGCGGATCAGTTAACCAATCAAAAACATTTTTTGGATTGTTTTCTAATATCCCTCCTAAAATCATTTTCCTACTCGCAAAGTGTGTTAAGTCGGGACCTGCGATGCCTTTCGCATCCGTTCCACGAATGGAGTGACAACTGCTACAGGTAGCTTTTTTAAATAAAGTTTCGCCTGCTAATGCCTTACTATCCAAAATTGGTAAAGCATTCCTAGCATTTATAATTACCCATTGATTAAAATCTTCCGGCGATTCTCCAATTACCCGAATACGCATCCAAGCATGTTGTTGTCCACAAAATTCACTGCACGCTCCTTCATAAATACCAGGTTTCGACAGTGTCATCCATAAGTAATTAGTTGTGCCGGGTATCATGTCCATTTTACCTGCTAAAGAAGGAACCCACCAACTGTGAATCACATCTGCAGAATTTAATTGAAGCAGTAATTTTTTTCCAACAGGTAAATGCAATTCATTCGATGTGATCGATTTTGATGACGGATAGGATATCTCCCACCACCATTGATGACCAGTTATAACAACGTCTGGTGTTTCCTTGTGCCGTTCTGGTAACACAGCATTCATGATTTTAATAGACCAAAAAAAGAAGAACAGAACAAGTATAAACGGGCCAGTAACCATAAGTATTTCAAGCTTTCGATTGCTTGTAATCTCTTTCGGTTCGTGTTTATTTGTTTTTGCACGAAATTTTACAAGAATATAAATGGTTAAAAAAATAACCAACAGTAAGATAAAGCATGCAGCTATGATAAACCCATTTGTGATCGATCTAATTTTTTCAGATTGTGGAGAGAAAGAATTAAAAATTGACTGAAAATAAATAAACATTTGTAAAGGGAAATACATACGCTCGAATTAGATATATAAATTTTTGTTCACTATTTTTACTCTGAGTATGCAATTGTTGTAATCAAAGCATTTTCACTTTGACGAGAATCCAATCGCGTATGTTGAATGATAATTGGCACATCTGATTCAAAGACGCTAGAGTAATCCGTCCCTAACGGAATAACTCCAGGATCTTTCAGATTATTAAACCGCATATGGAATGTACGTTTTCCTTTTACGGTGATTTTAAAAGGTCCAATTGGATCTCTGTCAGCAAAGTAAATCATTAGTGAGATGTTTGCATCTTGGTCTCCAACATTTAATATACAAGCTGCTTCATGACTCGTAAATTCTGGAGCTGGTCCATTACTCCATGAAGGGATATAGCCTTCTGCTATTGCCCAAATTTTTTTACCTAATTTCATAGTCGTTAAATATTATTTAAATTCTTATTTATTCATTTACACAACTACTCAACCATAAATTTATGATTGTATAGTAACTTTATCCACCGTGTGCAAACTCGGGATATAACGTCATACCACCATCAACATAAATTGTGGTTCCTGTTATATAATCAGCCTCATCCGAAGCAATCCACACGGCAACTTTTGCAATATCTTCCGGCTGACCTATTCGCTGATAAGGAATCATTTTTAATAATTGTTCATTTTGTTTTGGGTCTGACCATACTTTTTTATTAATATGTGTTTGTATGGCACCAGGCGCAATACTATTCACTCTTATTTTTTGTGGAGCAACTTCTTGTGCAAGCGTTTTCATTAGCATCGTTTCTCCTCCTTTAGAAGTGGTATAATTTGCGTGTCCAGCCCATGGAATAATATTATGAACCGAGCTTATAAAAATAATTTTACCACAAGCAGATGATCGGTCTTTCACAATTCCTCTTTTGGTAAATTCTTTTACTGCTTCTCTTGAACATAAGAATTGACCGGTGAGATTGGTATCTAAAACAGATTGCCATGTTTTTAAAGACATTTCACTAAACTTACTATCCTTCTGAATTCCAGCATTGTTTACCAATATGTCGAGTGTACCAAATTGCTTAATTGCGTTATCAAACATAGAAACCACCTCTTCTTCTTTGCTTACATCTGCTTTAATGATTGCTCCTTTCCCACCCGCTTTTTTAATAGTGTCGAGAACGGACATTGCGCTATCTTCATCTGAGTAGTAATTCACAATTACATTTGCACCTGCCTGACCCATAGCGATAGCAATGGCTTTTCCAATACCAGAGTTTGCACCGGTAATTAAAACTGTTTGTTCAAGTAATTTAGTTGCTTTCATTTTTTTTTGTTTTTAGTTGCTCTATCCATCCGCCAGTAAAGCCCGCTTTTATCAAACCCACTGTTATATAGTTAGATTTCTTTATTATATTCCAAATAAGCCGCGTTCTATAATTCTCTATCATGATGATTATAGGCCCTTGATTTAATCCATATTGCAAAGGAGAAATCCATCCGTTAGGATTGGGTCCTTTCTCAGGATAGGTAGGATTGAAACTTGCATCAAATCCATATTTACTATGCTTCTTTAAATCTAATCGCTCTATTGCATGTCTAATTGTTTTTAAAACAATATCCGAAGCAAAAGGTAGAGAAGCTACTACAGCCCATGGCGCAATCGTTCCATCATCTGGTCCATAAGGAGCTCCGCGTGCTATATATGAAAAAAATGTTCTTTGAACCCCTTTTATCATCATTGTTCTATTGCCAGGGCCATTGCTAGCGGTAAAGCCCCATCCATTTTCACTGTAATGCAAAAATTGTAAAGGGTTTTTAATTGCATATTGTTGTTGAATATGTGTTGCACGAGAACTGTTTTCAAAATAATCAATCTTATCCTTCTTGTTACGATCGTCTTGAATACCCTCAAAATCTATCCAAATGTGCGACATCTGATGAATAAAAAGAGGTCCCGCATAATAGCATTTTATACCATATATATCTTTCAACTCAAATGTTGATATCCATTTATTGTAAATAGGTGATTGAATTGGAAATGTGGTAGAACCCAAGGCAAGAATATAAAGAATATGTGCCTCACTATAATCCTTGTCCCAACTGTATGAAAGAAAGCCTGATTCTGGTTTCCATCCATGATTTATTGCATCACTTCCGTTCAATGCCCAATTCCAGTCAATACGTAAATATATTTTATCTGCTAATGATCTGATTTCGGATTCTATCTCGTTATCATCTAAATAGTAATTTTGCGCAGTTAATATTCCAGCAACAAGTATTGCGGTATCAATGGTAGATAATTCACAATTCCAAGTTCGTTTTCCAGTTTTCATGTCAAGAAAGTGGTAATAAAACCCTTTATAGCCAGTGGCATCTGATTCAGTACTTTGCTTGCTAGTATAAAGAAATTTTAAAACCGTATGTGTTCGTTTGACAGCCTCAGCCCTTGAAAATAAATTACACTCAACCGCTGAGATGTAACAGGTAAGTGCCATTCCGACTGCTGCTATACTACATGGAGAATCGTATGACGTGTTATCTGCTATTAATCCATTTTCAAGGTTCGTTTCCTTCAAAAAAAATTCCAATGTTTCTTTTTGTAACGTCGCTAACATTTCCGTATCAGTTCCCTGAGGATTAACATTTGATAATGGCGTATGTTTGTCTTCTTCTATCATCACAATTCAAGGGTTAAGAAAACAATACCTTGTGGAGGAATGAAAACCTCGATAGAAATACTTTTATCTTTATATGTAT
Source organism: Bacteroidia bacterium (assembly GCA_039937835.1). GTDB lineage: Bacteria > Bacteroidota > Bacteroidia > 2-12-FULL-35-15 > 2-12-FULL-35-15 > 2-12-FULL-35-15. The sequence goes on from JBDTFR010000105.1 coordinate 55,384, forward strand.
TTCTAATTGATTGCTTTTCTAGAACAGATGCTGCTTCCAACATATTCACTTCGTCACGGTTCAGCGTATCTTTCATTCCATCATCCTTCCAAACTTTATTTGCATTGGAGTGGTCATGGTCTATTCGCTCTATAAAAACACTTTTAACTTCTTCTATATTTTCTAACTGAAGATGTATGAACTCCGTATGAATGGGATGCCGTGGTAACGCCCAATTTGTAATGAGCACATTTATTTCCTTTTTTTTGTAAGTCACCCATGTGTCCACGGTTTTGTGTTTACCATGCACAGTCAATAATTCGTTTCCCAAGCGATGCAATAATTCATAAGCACGATAAGCAGGTTTCGGAATACCGTTGATGTTCAATAACCCAAAGCCCCCATGAAACGGTATAGAGGAAAAATAATTTTCATCAAAAATATCGGAAAAAGTCCAATAGCTATATCCTTCAACAATACCACTTGCTTCCATTATCGTTTTTATAATAAAAGCAGCTGCATAGGGTTCATCATGCAATCCATCAAAAGGATTAGAAGACGTGGACCATTCTGTATAATAGATCGGCTTCCCTTCCGCCTGTTCCTTTACATTTTTAGCTTCATCATGAAGGACGCTTCGCTTACTTTCTGAAAGTTGAGTAATCGTATCATCTCCAGGCTTTCCAAAAGAATCCGTTGGATAGTGATGCGTGGATATAAAATCTACTGGAAGATTATTTTTTTTGCAGAAAACTATAAAATCAGTTATCCACTCATTATTAGCAGTAGCGGGACCACCCACTTTCAACGTTTTATCTATTTTTTTGATTGCCGTAACAGTGGTTTGATATAATTTAAAATAATCTGCCTGTGATCCATCCCAGAAAGCTTTCAGATTGGGCTCATTCCAAACCTCGAAAAACCATTTACTAACTTCATCTATCCCATAGCGTTTTACAAGATGTGCGATTAATTTGGATATGAGCGTTTCCCAATCTTTATAATCTCGTGGCGGGTCTATATTTCCTTTATAACTAAAAACTGTTTTATTACCAGAAGATATGGCGGCAGGCATAAACGATAATTCCATAAAGGGCCTCATTCCTATGGATAATAAAAAGTCACAAATTTGATCGATATTAAAAAAGGAATAAATATACGTATTGTCTTGATCAACGAGTGTATACATATTGTCTGATAACAATCCATGAAATCGAACATGTTTAAATCCGAGCTCTTTTGTACACCTCGATAATTGTTTTTGCCAATCAGAACGCAGTGCCATAGTAGCATGCGAAGCTCCTATTGTATGCTCCCAAAAATGGGGGAAAACTATACGCTTATCTTTTACGTCGCATTTGAAATTAATTACTTCTAGCTTCATATTAGTAAATCTATATCATGGCACTTCAGAAATTTAAATTTGTAATGAAAGAAAATTATTTTATTCAAATAAAAAATAATTTCATTTTCAACTTCTCTTCTTTTTTAATGTGCATTTATTTATCTCTTAAATTGAAATAAATCTGTTCACCCTTTTGAAAATTGTTCTTGTAAAAATAGAAATGGTGATGTGCTTTTGCATTTCTTTTTAACATAGTTAATTTTTAATTACCGAAATTCATGCCACTTTTTTATTAAGAATAAAATATATACATAACCCTTATTGGATCTTTATTCTAAAAAAAAGTCACCTGGTGCTGATTAATAATGCACAAACATTTCCTCTTCTTTGGGGATAGTAAATAGAAGTATTTTCCAAAGTAATTTATTAATACCGCGTAACTAAATTTTTTCACATTCATGATATTTATGGGATGGGGAAACAGTTATGGCATGATGGTTTAATAGCATAGTTAACGTTTATCGCACTTACTATTTGAGTTTAACCGTGGTTTTTGTATTTTTTATGTCTAGATAAAATTGAAATCTTTGTCTGTATTATACAGTGAGAATTTCTGAGAGGTAATAATGTAAAGTGATGAATAATTTTTCAAGACGAAAGTAGATTTGGTTTATTTACCAAAAATAGTAGAGCTTTAACTGCTAAAGGCTTAAAGATTTTGTGCCTTTTCTGCAATTAATGGCAACAATTTTTTATTAAAATTGCCATTTTGTAATAGTGTTGTGTTTCAAATTTATTTAAACGAACTTTCAGCGTAAGACTCAAATGAATTTGAGATTATCGTACTAAATAATGGAGTTTTTCACAAATTAAAAAGCGTTAAAAATACTCAAAATATATCTCTTGTCTTTTTACCACTCTATTGTGCTGAATTAAACCCCGCAGAAAGAATGCGGTAAATAGTAAAAGCAAATTTTACGAACTGTCTATTCAAAAATTTAGAACCGCTGTCAAACTTTAGTAAAAGTCAAGTAAATCTATCAACAGAAAAGGCGATTATTTATGCTTTTTCACATTCTTATATTTTTGAATATATAAATTGGACTAGTTAATAGCTGTATTGGGTACTAATGCAATCTAATGCTTGTATTTTCTAAAAACAGGTTAATTTTTTTTTATTTTTTATTAAGTTATTCTTATTAAAAATGATAAAAGGCTTCCGAAAAATCGAAAACTTTTTAACATATTATTTCTTAATTATATAAATAAAAATAATTATTCTAACCTATCTAATTATAATGTTTTTAATCGCTTAGAAAGTTCTTCTTTGTAGGAACCACCAATAGGAATTAATTTTTTGTCTTCCTCTAGAAGCAAATTAGGTTGCTCAATGGCAATTATTTTATCAATTCTAACAATGAAAGAACGGTGTACACGAATAAATTCATTCGGAGGTAATTTCTTTTCAATATCCTTCATAGTTGAATGAATCGTGTAGCGCGCATTGTTAGTATTAATTACTACATAATCTTTAAGCGCTTCTACAAAATAAATATCGCTCGTTTTTACTTTTACCAAGCGAGAGTTTGATTTTACAAAAAGAATTCCTTTTGTTTCTTTATTTTCTAAAACTGAATACAAAAAGTCACGTTCCTTTCTAACAACACTCTCCTTACTATGCTTGTACATTGCCATTTCTATGGAAGTATGCAAATCAATTTCTTTAAAAGGCTTAATAATATACCCGTAAGGCTCCGATACTTTAGCTTTGTTTAAGGTACTTTCATCCGCATAAGCGGTAAGATAAATAATAGGAATGTTAAACTTTTCTCGAATTTGAGTCGCAGCATCAATTCCGCTCATTTCACTCTTTAACATAATGTCCATCAAAATTAGATCGGGTTTCAACTCCTCTGTTTTTTTAATGGCATCTTCTCCTGTTGCGCAAACTCCAACGACTTCATATCCTAGTTTTTTTAAACTATTTTGAATGTCTTTAGCAACGATACTTTCATCCTCAACGACTAAAATGTTTGTTTTTGCCATGTGTTATATCCTATTTTTAACTTGGTTTTGTTTAAAGGCTATATTAAATTCAACTCCTGTTTTATTGTTTAACGCTATGGTTCCATTCAATTGATCTACCAATGTTACCACTAATTGCAAACCTAATGATTCTGTATTTCTATAGCTTATATGCTCTGGTATACCTTTACCATTATCTTTTATTTGCAGATAAACGAATTCATCTTTCAAATCCATTTTTACATTTATAGTTGCATCTGTTTGGGTATCTACAAATGCATATTTCAACGCATTTGTTATTATTTCATTTATAATTAAACCGCATGGAATAGCAAGGTCTAAGTTAAGAAAAACATTTTGAATTTCAAGATTTAATTTTATTTCATAATCTAGCCTAGAGTAAGAATGGATTAAATTTCTGGTAAGATTAACAATATACTCCGAAAAATTAATATTGGTAAAATCTTTCGTTTGATATAAGCTTTCATGTATAAAAGCCATCGACTTTATACGATCTTGGCTTTCTTTTAATATGGTTAACGTTGCCTGATCTTTTACGTAGCTTGATTGTAGGTTTAATATACTGGATATTACTTGGAGATTATTTTTTACACGATGGTGCACTTCTTTTAATAAAACTTCTTTTTCGTTCAAAGAACTACGGATTTTCTCATTGGCTAGCTTTTTTTCAGTAATATCTAAACCTATACCCGCAACCTCTAATAATTTGCCTTTTTCATCAAAAATAGGATTTAAAAAAATTTCTCTCCAAACAATATTGTTTTGCTTATCTATCATTTTAGTTTCAAAATATTGCGCTTCTCCCCTTAAAACAGCTTCATATTTTTTGAGCCAGTAGTTATTGTACTCCTCTGTTAAAACTAGCTTTACTGAAACGGCAGAAAGCCCCACAGCTGCTTTAACATTATAATGTTTCATTAAATCTAAAACATAGTTTTTATTGAACGAGGTAAGGCACATTTGCCGGTCGGTAGTCCAAATAATATGCGAACTGTTTTCAATAATTGCATCGTGTCTAGCTGCTTGTGCTTGTTTATCTTGTTCTAGTTTCTTTTGTTCGGTAATGTTTTGAAGTATCGCGATAAAATGGGATGGGTTACCATTTACATCTCTCACTAATGATAGAGTTGCATTGGCATTGACTACATGTCCTTTTTTATGAAAAAAGTTCTTCTCGAAACTTATTTTCTTAATATCACCATTGATTAATTTCTCCATGTAATTAGATAGCCTTGGAGTTTCTTTTATAATAATTTCATCCCAAGATTTATGGCATAACTCTTCTTTTGAATAGCCCAGCATTTTACATATTTGATCATTTACTTGCATAAATTTTCCACCAAGGCGTAATTGGGCAATACCAATGAAAACTTGATTATAAATAGCTCGATAGTGCTCTTCGCTTTCACGCAGTTCTTCTTCTGCCTTTTTAATTTCAGAAATGTCTCTTGAAACCCACATGGCGCCCACTACCACACTCTTTTCATTTTTTAATACAGATGACGATAGATAAGCAATGAATTTTTCACCATTTTTTTTAATATTTGTTACTTCTCCTGCAAATTTTTCTTTAGCATATAATTCATTAAGTTGTAGCGTAAACTCAGCATTAGGATAAAGAATTTCTACTGGTTTACCAATAATTTCAGATAACTCATAACCAAATATCTTTTGAGCAGCAGTATTAAATTCGATTATATTCCCTTTTTTATCAAAAGCACAAATCATGTCTAAAGAACTATCAATTAACAATCGTGTATACTTTTGGGTTTCCTTTAATTGACGTTCAGTTTCTTTACGATCTGAAATTTCTTGTTGAAGTTTACTATTTGTTTCCTCTGCAAGCTGGGCTCTTAACTGCTCTTTAATTAATTGTTTTTTTGCGGTATTATCTTGTAGTAAAACCTGTATGGCATTATCGCCATTATAAGTGATGGAGGCGAAACTTATTTCAAATTCTTTTACATTAAATTTTAACGTTTTTACTTTTATTTCTGTAGTAGGAAATACTTTTATTTTATGAATATGATTTATCTGTTCGGTAATTTGTTTTTTATATTCAGGTAATATAAAGTGGTATAAGGAGGTTAAATAGATATTATCAAACGTTTGCGTCTCCAGTAATTTTAACGCGCTTGAATTAGCAAACTGCAACTCATCTCTTTTATATATTAAAATACCAATAGGAGAACTATCTATTAAATTTTTATAATTTTCTCGGCTTTGCTCTAATTGCAATTCATATTGTTTACGCTCGGTGATATCGTAAATTACCGTAGCATTTATGGTTCTTCCAAAATAAGGAATTATTTGGGTTTTGGCTTCTACGGTAAGAATTTTTCCATTTTTTGTTTTCGTTTGAATTTCTAAAGATTGTGATTTTCTAGAACGAAAAAACTTGCGAACGGCGTGATGTTCTTTTTCTAATACAAAATCTACTAATAAATGTTTACCTATTAATTCTTGTACGTTCGAATACTCAAACATTTTTATTGCCTGATCATTTACATCTATCAGCCTTCCATTTTCACTAAATACAATTCCTTCAAAAGTTGCATTTGACAATAGTCTAAAACGCTTTTCACTGTCTTTTAATGCTTTTTCAGCAATTAACTTCTTTGTAATATCCTCTCCCGAACTTAAAATAGAGGTAATGTTATTTTTATTATCTCTTATAAGTGCTCCCTTCCATGATATTATACGTATTTCACCCTTTTTAGAAAGTATTTCACCCGTATAAATATCTTGTGTGTGCTTATCTGCTATTGAATTTAAAAACCACTCTCTTCTAATTTTTCTTACTTCTTTAGGAACAAAATTATCGAACCAGTTTTTACCAATAATTTCACTTTCTTTATACCCTAAAAGTTTGCATCCCATTTTGTTAATAAGGGCAACGGTTTGGTCGCGATTAAATACAATTAATACCACATTCGCTACATCTAAATAATTTTGAGCTTTTAATGTTTGTTGATTAAGTTGCTGTTCATGTTCAATCTGATTAGTAACCTCTCTAATAAGACCAAAATTACCAACGTAATTGCCACTGTTATCTAATTGTGGAGCAATTCTTTCTTCGATGTGGATATACTTCTTTTTTTTCGGATGAAAAAAACGATAAATAGCTTGATGACTTTTTTGTGTTTTTTTTAAAATTTTATTGTTCTTACTAAATTTCGTTAAGTCTTGAGGATGTACCCATTTTAACAGGTTATTCTCTTCATATTCTTTTTGCGTAATGCCTAGTATGTTTTCAATTTGTTTTCCAACGAATTTTATACGTTTTTTATTTTTGGGTAAAAACTCAATAAAATAAACCAATTCATTAATATTATTTAATACTTGAGTAAGATTATTTTGTGATTCGGTAATAACTTGTTCAACATTTTTACGATAGGTAATGTCATTTAATATGGATTGTATTACTTGTTGTCCATTATAATTAACAAGGCTTGATTTTACTTCTATAAAAATGATTTTACCAGACGATAATTTCAGTTTGAATTCAAACGGTGGTAATTTATCACCATTTAAAATTTTAGCGGTTCTTTCTTTAATGATGGAACGGTATTCTGGCAGTATATAGCTGAAAATATCTGTGTTTTTCGTTTTATTTTTTCCCTTATTAATCAGCTGTAATAATTGATAAGTCGCTTTGTTGGCGTATACGATTTTAAAATCAGAATATATAATTACAGGGCTCGGCATTTCCTCTAAAAAATGCTTGTAAAGCTGTTCACTTGGTATTAAATCATCTTCAATTTTATTCTTATGGATTATATCTACACCTTCTAAAAGTGCTGCTACAACTGATTTGTCTTTTAGTATGGGTGTTAATTTATTTTTGTAGGGTATTAAATTGCCATTTTTATCTGTTTGATTTATTTTAAAATCAATTCGTTTTTTTTCTTTAAATACTTTACCTATTGCTTCTTTTACTGCCTTTTGCGTAGGTTTATTAATGTATTTTAAAATAGATGTTCCTACTACGTCTTTTTTTTTATATCTTTTAGAAGTAGTATTAATATCCAAAATAACACCAACTTTATTTAATACTAAAATAAAGTTGGAGCTATTTTTCAAGTAGGAATCCCAGATGGGCTTTGCAGATTGTTTTCCTATTAATTGTTTTTTATTAAGCTGCTTTATTTCTTGCTGCAGTTTTTGTATTTCAGCAATAAGTACTGCTTTTGATTTAGAAATTGCTTGCATAGAGCCGTAGAAATTTTAACTAATTTAGAGCCTGTTTAAAATTTATTTAAAATGTTTGTTATGCATCTTTTTGTGCCATACTTCGTGACTTTTTTTGTCCTTAGAGGGTTGCTATGGCCTTCAAAAAGTGTCTCGTCTGGCTAAAAAACACATCATAACATTCCAAATAAATAAAATTTAAATAGGCTCTATGACTCGTTTAGGTATTCTTAAGAAGGAGAGGATTCGGGAACTACTTTTATTCCGTCAAATTTTATTTCAATATCATTTTTGAATAAAATAGTTAGCATTAAAAATCCATCTTCATCATAAAAATACCAATACCCTTCTTTAAATCCGCCCACATATTTACCTGTTTGTTTTTCTCTACCATTTGGATAATAGAAAATTTGCATTCCATCCGGTACACCATCAATAAATTTACCTACAAAACGAAGTTTATTATTAGAGGCGTAGTAATGTTTCCATTCTCCAGTACGTTTACCCGCTTGGTAGCTTCCTTCTTCCCTATAATCGGGTAGTTCTAATACCCATGCACCTTCTTTTAATCCATCAATGTATTCGCCTTTTGTAATTATTTTTCCATCTTCATTATATTCGGTCATTATACCATCCTCTAAATCATTCCTGTAGTTTTCTTCTCGTAAAATTTTTGCATCGTCGTAATACCACTTCCAAGGCCCTTGTGCTTGCCCCTTTTTATCATATTTACCAGTTTGTTCTATGTTTTTGTTGGGATAATAAAAAACCCATGAACCAATTCGTTTACCGTTTAAATATTCCCCTTCTGATTTTAATTCTCCCGTTAAGTGGTACTCTTTCCATGGGCCTTGCTTACGACCAGCAGTATCCAAAATACCTTCTCCCGTTAACAATCCTTCTGAAAATATTTTTGCACCGATCACTGTTCCTTCGGGTGAAAACTGACGTTGAATGCCCTCCTCAACTCCATCTTTATAAGTCGCAGTATATTTTATTGCGCCATTATCGTAGTATGCATTTTTTACATCTAATTTAGCAAGTTCTGGTGCATTTTTTTGAATAACACCATTTATATATTTAGTGGTATTTAACAAACTACCGTTAGCTGAATATTCTTTAAAATACCCATTCATTTTATCATCGGTAAAATTAACTTCATTTTTAACTACTCCTGATGGATAAAAATTTTTCCACATACCTTGTTTTAAGCCTTTTTCATCTTTTCTATTTATTCTTTCATCTTTCTCTACAAACCCCATTTTATATTGCGTAATAGTAATTATTGTACTATCTTCACTGTATTCATAACCCACGCCTTCTTCTCTTCCGTTAACAAACGGAATGGTTTGTTTTAATTTACCATCTTTATAAAAGATAGAAGTGTTTTTTTCTTTAATATCGTTGATGTAATTTTCTGATTGTATTAAATACCCTTCTTTCGTATTATAAGTATTTTTTAATCCATTTTTTTTACCTCCTAAGTAATTGAATTCAAAAGCAATTTTACCTTGATCCGTATAAAACTTCCAAAGGCTATCTAATTCAAAATTCTTTCGATTTCCCTCTGATTTTAAGATTCCATTTTTAGAGTAGGTTTTCCAGTATCCATCAGGCTTACTATCACGCATAAAACCTTCACTAGAAACCTTTCCATTATCGTAATAATATTTTTGATATCCGTTAAGGAGAACGGAATCTTTTTGAGCAATAAGACCCAAGGGAATAAAGCACAATATTATTTTTAATAGTTTATACATTTGATATTTTAAAGGGATACAAACATACGCATTTTGCAATAGTTTGACAACCGTATTAATACGATAATTATTCGTTTTCTTCCTTATTTATTCGCCGAAAAGGTGGCAATGGCAATAATTTGTATTTTACGTTCTAGTGCAGCGGCTGGACTATAAACGGAATTTTTGGTATCGTAATAATCATCGCTTACGTTGGCACGTGCTTTTAATTCACCAATTTCTTCATCTATAAAGGTAATGCTGCCTTCCTCGGTATTTGTATTATTTATGTAATTTGAAAAAATTCCATTATTATATTCGCTGAAATAATTACGAAGACTAACAATTCTTCGTTTTGCTAAATTGATGTTGTATTCAGTAGAGGCCAATGGGCTACAAAATCCTTTGATAGTAATTGTTACCTTTTCTTTCTCTTTCATTACTTTTAATAGTAATTGTGTAAATTTATCGAGGTCTTGCATTCCTGCGCTTACGCTATCATCGAATAAAATATCAATATCATTATAGGCATGTTCTATCTCTTCTTTATTTGCTCCTTTCGCGTACTCCTTTTTATATTGCTCACGCATGGCAATATAATCTTCGTAGGTCTGTTTATAATTTTTTTTAGTGGTAATCGCCATGGTTTTTTTATCAGGCTCATCATTATGAAAGTAAAGAGTAAGCGGTACTAGTAATCTCATTTGCTGTACCAATAACTGCGCGCTATCTAGTTGTTTTGGTGGAACAATTATTTTAGGAGTTTTAAACATGTAAATATCATTACAACAACTTTCTTTTTCTTCAAAATATGAACCTATACGGTTGGATGATAAATAGGCTTCTGATTTAATTGAATTGATGGAAAAATAAATATCGTTATAACTAGTATTGATAGGGCTACCTAAATTCTTAGGTTCTGAAAAAATGCCATTTTTATAGTCGCTTTTAAAAATATCAAACCCACCTAAGCCTTTATGCCAAGTAGAACTAAAAAATAATTGTTCACAAGAAGTACAATAAAATGGAGTAATTTCATCTTCTATAGAATTTATTTTTTTACCAGCATTTATAGCTTTTCCATACGTTTTATCAGAATTTATGGTACTATACCAAATATCCATATTTCCCTCGCCACCTGGCCTGTTAGATGCAAAAAACAATACTGTTTCATTGTTTAAAGTGCCAACTGCCGGTTGGGTATTGTTAGCTTCTGCATTATTTATTTCTGATGGTAGCTTTTTAAAGGGCTGCCAATTACCGTTTAGATAATCCGATGAATAAATTTCGCAGACGAATTCTTGAGCATTTTTTTGTTTACAACGTGTAATATAAGCGGTGGTGTAGTCGGCATTAAAAGCGGTGTTGGCATTGTGTATACCAGGTGCATTAAAAGTGGTATCTAACTCTTTTGCTGTTTCCCATTTTAAGCTATCGTGTATGGAAGTGTATATTTTATTATAATTAATGGGGTGCTTTTTATCTCGATCTTTTGAATTGCGTAAGGATGAAAAATATAAAATGCTATCTTTTAGAATGGGGGCATATTCTGATACTTTACTATTTACGGTAGTATCTAAATGAATGATGATAATTGTTTTATCAGCATTAACTAACAATAATTGTGCATAATCACACGCGGCTAATTCTTGTATTGCTTTCTTAACAAAGTAGTCATCTTTTTTCTTTTTATTTTTTTTAGCATACTTGTCAAAATATTTTTTTGCTTCTTTATATTTTCCTTTATTTTTTTTTATGGTGGCTAACCAAAACATACACTCTGGATATAATTTTCCTTGTGGATCTTTTTTATATACTTTGTTATACCAATGGTCAGCAATGTCAACATCAAAATTTAATCGGCTTGCTTCTGCATATTTATATTGTATAGCAGGAGTTATTGAATCTATTAAAATGGCTTTGTTATAATAGATGGATGCACTAAAAAAATCATTTTCGCTAAATGCTTTATCACCATCAGTAATAAGGGTTTTTAATTTTTGTGCCTGTAAAGGGTTGCTAAGAAAAATAAATTGCAAAATCAGGATAAAATAAAAAAAAAGAGGAGAGGGCTTACTTTTTTTTCTACTTGTATTTCTATTTATAAATTGTGTTTTAACCATATTACATATAGATTGGACAAACCCGTTTTTTAGCAATAAATGGCTTTAATTTTTTAAAAATGTAAATAACTGATAATTCAAATCCTCCTCTTCGATTGGTGGCTTCAAGTAGTTTAGAGGTATTAGCATCATAGCTTATGCCGAATATAAAATTTTGATAGTCCATATTTGCCACCATAAAAAATGCATCTTTATAACGATAAAATGCACCTAAGGAAATTGCTGCTGGATGACCATTTATTTGCATTAAATAATATTTAAGAAAAGCACCTAAAACTGCTTCATTATAACGCCCTTGTCGTTGATATAAAAAACTAGGTAAAACATCTAATTGGGTAGCAATAGCGAATTGCGCTATCGCAGTAATGGTTGTTTTAATATCTAATTTCGTTTCATTATTAAAAAACGATTGTTTGGGTTGGTTCATGTGAAAAAGTGAAGCGCCAATATTTAGTTGTGTTCGTTCATTTTTTCTCCAAAGATAGACCAACCCAGCCCCTAAATCAAAATAAGTAATTTTTGTATTATTAAAATTTTCTAGGTTACTTAAAGATGCATTGTATTGGTCGCCGTCAAATTGGCTATCAAATGATAATTTATTAACGTTAAATTTTTTTGTGGAAATGCCTGGCTGTATTCCAATAGAAAGAAAATTAGTGGAATCTGCTGTTAATTGTTTTATATAAGCGGCCGATAAAAATACCTGTGCTGTTGTAAACCTAGAATCACCAGATTGATCAGAATTTATAATTAATCCAGCAGCAGGTACATCGTTTTTTAAATTTGTTTTTATACGAGTATCGCTGGCCATAGAAAAAGTTTTATACGGAACAGGAATGGCTGACCATTGGCTACGATAATTTCCAACAAAGCGCCAGTCGCCATTAAATATACCTGTTTGCGCAGGATTTAAATTCTGTGGTGATGAATTAAATTGAGAATAATGTATATCTTGAGAGAATAACATAGTGGGTAAAAAAAATAGAATAAGTAATATCTTAAAAATACCACGAATAGGGGTATAATTAATTTTAAACAGCCTCCTATTATCTCTTTGAAAAGTAAAGAGAAAGCAGCATTGTTTGATATGATCTTTAGTCATCATCGTATTAAAGTAACATTTCCTTTTCTTTTAATTTCTTCTCCATTATAACATTTTGCTCTTAAATACCATGCAAATACTGCTGGATCAGATTTAATGTTCTTATAGGTCCCATCCCAACCCTTATTAATATCAGTTGTTTCAAACATTAACTCACCCCAACGATCATAAACTGCAAAATACAATTCTAATAATGCATTACTTCTTACATAAAGAATATCATTCTTTCCATCACCATTAGGGCTAAATGTATTGGGTACAAATACATTTTGAGTAGTGCATTTACTTGGAAAAACATAAATAGTTATTTGTTGTTGTTTGCTACATCCCGAAGAATCTGAAATTACAACGGTGTAGGTAGTAGTTTTAACTGGCGTGGCAATGGGGTTATAAGAAGTGGTGCTACTTAGCGTTTTATCTGGATTCCAATTAACAGCGATAGTCGTATCGGTAATGGCATGTAGTTTTGTCGATTCTCCTTCTAACAGCGTATCTTTATCCGCTTTTAAAAGCAAAGGAAACGTAGCCGGATTAAACACTTTTACAAGCGTAGATAATTGTTGTGAGCAAGTATCTCCTAGTGCATTTACACTTAAAATTGTTACTATATAAAGTGTGGTGGTATCAGGACTTGCAATAGGGTTTGCAATTGCTGTATTGTTTAAACCTTTTGATGGGGTCCATTTATAGGCAATACCTCCTGAAGCCATTAATTGAATTGGATTACCAATACATGCATTTTTATTTGAATTAATTGATATGGGATTTAACACCGCTAAATCAACCATTACCTCCACAGAATCAGTACATCCATAACTATTAGAGGTTGTTAATTTTACGATGTACTTTCCCGACTTTTGATAAACATGTTTTGGGTTTTGAAGTTTAGAGAAAGTGCCATCATCAAAATTCCATCTCCAGCTAATAGGTGCTGTAGTAGAAGAATCAGAAAAATAGACTTCGTAGCTACAAGGCTTTGCTATAAAATCAAAATCAGCATTCATTGGCGGATATACGATTACATATTGAATACTATTATCTCCTTTATTACAACTAGCAGGATTTAATACGTTTAATTTTATAGCGTAGGTACCAGGTACGGTATACGTAACTGTTGGATTTTCTATGGAAGAAGAGGTTGTGCCGTTGCCAAAATCCCAGAGATAAGTAGCGCCTGTCGCATTTTTATAATTCAATTGAATAGTAACTGGTGCACAACCATTAAGATTACTAGTGGTAAAACTAGCGTCGGCGAGTGGTATTTGAAAATCAAGTTTAAATGTTCCATTGTTACAATTTTTACTATGATTTACATTGGCGCCTGTATTTGGCCAAGCGCCAGGTGTAACTGGGAAGTCATCATTGCCGCCACACCCTGCACAAACCGATTGATAAACAATTCCTTTTTTATCAAATCTACTAGTGCCACCATCTACATGCTCTTCGCTTAGTGGACCCCCAAAGTAGGTAGCGTATAATAACGATTGCGCATTGGGCGATAAAACAAAGAGATAGAAATTAAATCCATCGCTGGAGCTAGGTTGTATGGCGTTTGGGGTAACGGGCATGTTGATTGTTTTTACTTTAGTTAAAATATTACCTCCCCAACCAGAGACATATATGTTTTCGCAATAATCTACCAGAAAAGCAGAAGGAGAAATGTTTGGTGTGCCATTGCCATTTCCAAAAACAGTTGAAAATAATAATTTATCTAATGATGAATTCATTTTTGTGATAAATTGCCCGCTGCTAGGGTTGTTATAAACACCAGCAGTAACAGGCATAGCGCCTTCTGTTTGCCCTACCACGTAAACATTTTTATTTTTATCAAGCTGAACAAAATAACATTGATCGTAGCTAGCAGTTCCCCAAAAAGTGGAATTTAAAATAGCAGTTCCATCGTTTTTAATTTTTGTGACATAGCCATCTGCTTTGCCTCCCGAGTAAGTGGGTTTTAGAACTCCTGCTGTTGAAGGAAAATCAATACTTCTGGTACCTCCGGTAACGTATACATTTGCCGAATCATCTAAGACTAGCGCATAACCAGCATCGTTATCTTTACCTCCAAGATAGGTACTCCATAATAAATCGGATAGATTACTACTCAATTTAAAAACAACGGCATCTTGTTTCCCTTCCAGTTTTTTATCAAACCCATTCACAATCGGAAAATTTTGCGAGCGAGTAGAACTGGCAATATATACATTTCCATGAGCATCTACATTAATCTCTCCTCTATATTGATCGCCATAGTTATATTGTAAAGAGTCCGCTGGGAATTCATAAGTAGGAGGACTACTAAAAATCAGTACGCTATCGTTATTTACATTTACGCCATCATTTAAACTACCTCCAATATAGGTAGAGGCGAGTAATGTTGAACCTGTTGCATTAAATTTTGAAACAAAAATATCTGTTCCTTTATCAAAATAAGATCCATTATACATAAAACGGAGTTTAATTCCTCCGTTAAATGTGGTATCAAATGCATTGGGTGTTACTGGAAAGTCAGAAGAACCTGTAGCCCCGTATAACAATAATTCATTTTGTGCATTCACCACTAAGCTAGTGACAATTTCAGTTCCAGTAGCGCCACCTATATAAGTAGAGTAACGTAAAAAGGTACCAGACGAATCATATTTGGTAATTACTACATCTGTTCTGCCATATGACGTAGCCCCGTTAAAAGTAGGATCATAAGCACCTATTGTAACTGGATAACCAATATCAAATGCCGTACCTCCAGAATATAAATTACCTTCTGAATCATAGGTAGCCGTCATACCAAAATTATCTGCGGTAGAACCCGAAGAGCAGGCAAATACCAAAACCGGGTCAATTACTAACTCATACCCTTTGTCATATCCTTTCGGAAAATTAAAACTAATGGTTTTATTTTTTAATACAAATTCGCAAGGCACTTCAACTCTTTTACTTCCCATCCATTGATAGGCATACGGCCTTTGTTCCTGAATCTCATTAATACTAGTTTTTAATATTAATATCCCTTTCTCCAAATACAAACTATCTAAACCTTCATACAACAATTGAATATTATTGGTAGTACCCAATGGCTTTACAAAAAAATTATATTTCATACTATTTTGTAAACCGATTAACTGCAAATCAATGTCCTTGTATAAATCAGTATAAATTATTTCGGTAAATTTTTTTACATCACTTGCCCACATTTTATTACTTTTCCCAATAAAATAATTACAATAATCCGAAGTAGGGTCTTTAGCAGTAGCAGTAACGTTAGCTATTGAATTTAAAAAGTGCATACGAAATGAATGCGATCGAATAACATCATCTGAATTTCGATCATCCTTACTTTTTATATGATTCTTACGAAGTTTGTCTTTGTCATAAAAATTATAAGTAAATGCATTTTTCTCTAGAAATAAAGCACCTCCATCTAACTGAGCGCGGTATAATATTTTTTTATCCCACTGATTTTTATTTTCAGTAAACGTAATATTATTCTCTCTTTTCGGAACTTCTTTTTCCCTCGCGCCTAATTTCGTAATTGGTAGAATAAATAATAATAAAAGAAAAGGAAAAACGTACTTCATTTATAATAATATAGTGACTATCAAACTTACCAAAAATTAAATAAAGATGCACCGAATTCTTGCTAATTTCAATTGTTATTATTAGTTGGACGTATCCATATTTAATAATTAGCAGAAGTAATCTGAATGGGAGAAGAATTTTAAATGAAAATTCAGGCTATTTTTCGTAATTTAGCTAGGTAATTGTAGATGCGTTATGGCAAAATTTTTAAGGTATTTTGTACAGGGTATAATTATTACCGTTCCTGTACTTATCACTGCGTTTGTAATTTATAAACTAATTGCAATGGTAGGGTCCGCATTTAGTATTTTTGGAATCATTGTGAGTCCTATTATAGACCCTTTTATAGTAATTGCTTGCGCAGTAGTTATTATTTTCTTTATGGGATTATTGGGCTCCTCTATTATTCTTCGACCCATCTTTATAATGGTTGACAATGCCATGCAGCATACGCCCATTATAAAAACAGTATATTCATCAATTAAAGATTTGTTAGCTGCTTTTGTAGGCAATAAAAAACGATTCAATAAACCAGTACTTATTACTATTAATAAAGAAAACAATATTCAACAATTGGGATTTATTACACAAGAAAATTTAACAGAATTAAACATTGGGAAAGATAAAATAGCTGTATATGTCCCTTTATCGTATTCTTTCTCAGGTAATTTATTAATTGTACCAACTCATCATATTACGGTTGTAAATGCTTCTTCAACAGAAGTAATGAAATTTATTGTTTCTGGTGGTGTTACCGATATTGATTAAAGGATTATTAATAGTTTAAAAAATTTAATTAAAATGAAAAAAGTTAGCACACTGATTCTTGCATTAGCAATAGCATCTACCGGTTTTTCACAAAAAAAGGTGATCAAAAAAGCCACTATATCTAAGCCTTCTGCAGAAGCCACTAACAACGGTTCACAAAAGATAACGATTAAAGAATTACCAGAAGATATTGGGGGGGGCGTACAAAATGCGTTGGTGGTAAAAATACCAGACATTAACCCAGTTGATGCAGAAGAAGGATTTAAAACTTATATGAAATCATACAATGGTAAAAAGACTTCAAAGGGTGGAAGTGTTTTTATTGATAATGCAGATATAAAAGAAATGAGTGAAAATACTGTAGATGTTTATGCCAAAGCCGTTGCCGCAGGTAAAGATGTAAATTTTAATGTTGCTTTTGATTTAGGAGGTATTTTCTTAAGCTCAAAAACACATAAAGATAAATATTTAGTAGCTGAAAAAATGTTAAAAGACTTTGCTACTAAAATGACGAAAGAGCCGTTGTTAGCTAAATTAAAAGAAGCCCAGAAAATATCAGCTAAAGCAGATGATGAGCAAAAAAATTTAGAAAAAGAAAATGCCAGTTTAAATGAAGAAATTCAAAATTATAAGAACAAAACTAAAACAGCAGAAGATAACTTAGCTAAAAACAAAATCGAACAGGATAAGAAAAAAGTAGAGATAGAAACAAACAAAAAACTAGTAGCAGACATAGAAACAAAATTAAAAGCTACAGAATAATGGTTTCTAAATTATCTTAAATATTTGTTAAATCAATAACTACGCGGATCTTTACTATTATTGGTTATTGTAGAGACCTGCATAGTTAAATAAACAATTAGTCAAAAAACGATAGCTGAGTAATCAATTAATTTATAATCTCCAATCTTTTTCCGGCTCTACTAATCTACTACGTGTGCTACTCCTATTTGCTCTCGGTTCAATATTACTACCTTGTCGTTTTAAGTATTGCATTGCTGTAAATGTAATAATTGCAGCGCCAGCCATGCCTTCTATAAACAGGCTACCAAACAAAGTAATAGGATCCATTGACCAACCAACAGTGGTATTATCGCGTATTTTCTCTAGCAAGAAAATATCAAAATATACAATATAAATACTCATAAATGCAGCAAACACAGCTACAGCTACAATTGCTATAAACATGCCTTGCCCTATTCCTTTCAAATAAAACTCAGGTTGATTTAGTTCTTTCTTGAGTTTGTTAATACCGTATACAATACCAACAGCTAAAATTATAAAGTTAAAAAACCTTAATTCTATTTTTTGCTCTAAGCCAACAGCTTTCATAATAAAAAAGTAAGCTAGCATTGCAATAGCAGTCAATATGCCTACCACTATTCCATTTTTTTCTATAAATCTTTTTTTTGTTTTCATGTCTATCGATTTTTGGTATACTTTCACTATTCAAAAAAGCGTGCCGCAATAATTTATTTCCTTTTTTTAAGCGTATTCGCTAACTTACAGCCTTAAATAAAAAAAAGATATTTTAAGCTGTGGAATTAAAGCCTGAATTAATGGAAAATATAAGCTGTTTTGTAAAATAGTCTGAATAATAGGACGATTTATCTTGTTAGTTGGGTAGTTTATTATACGCTAATAAATTAACTAATTGGGATTATATTAAACGATAGTAATTATTATCTAAATAAAATATCTCATTTTTAATAGTGCAATTTTACTTGTAACTCAATTTAACTTATAGAAAAGTGTTTGCAAATTTTTTTTATGATTAACATCAACGTGTAATATTAATTAACTTATGAATAAAAATTGTATAGTTTGTAATGCCAATAAATTTGTACCAATTTATAATGATACCCTACTTAAGTGTGGCTCTTGTGGTTTTGTAACTGCCAACATGGAAATAGATACGGAACTTCTTAAACAAACGTATACTGAAAATTATTTCAAAGGAGAGGAGTATGTAGATTATTTAAACGATAAAGAAATCTTACAAACCAATTTCAAAAAAAGGATAAGTGCTATTTTTAAAAGATTTGATAAAGAAAATATTAATAATATTGTAGAAATTGGCTGTGCCTATGGCTTTTTTGCTGAAATGATTAACAAAGAGTTAAAAACGAAATATGTTGGATATGATGTGGTTGGGGAAGCGATAGATTATGGTAAAAATATATTAAATCAGAATTTAATTTGTGGAGACTATCTAGAAGCTAATATAGAGAACGGGTTAAGTGATGTATTTATGTGGGATGTTATAGAACACTTGCCTGAACCTGAAAAATTTATTAAAAAGGCAAACACCGAATTAAAAAAGGGTGGGCGAATATATATTACAACGGGTGATATAGAATGCTTAATGCCTCGTATCCAAAAAGCAAAATGGCGTATGATTCATCCACCTTCTCATTTGCATTATTTTTCAAAGAATACACTTTCACTTTTGTTAAAGCAACATGGATTTAAAATAATAGATGTATCCTATCCACCTGTTTATAGGAGTATTCGGCTGATTTATTATTCTCTTTTTATGCTACGGAAAAAGTATCCTCGTTTTATTGAAAAACTATATGATAAAATACCTTCAAAAATGAGTGTTGCAATTAATACGTTTGATATAATGTTTCTAATTGCTGAAAAAGAATAGCCTTATCGGTTTTAAAATAATTGTTCTAATTATTTCTGAGTGGATTATTAAATTCTTTCTTGAAATTTTATAACACTTTATAAAACAATAGTTTTAAATAATTGCTTTCACAACCGTGTTGAAATAAAAAAACCCTTGATATTCAAGGGTTTTAAGTAATGTGGTACCCACTGGGATCGAACCAGTGACACAAGGATTTTCAGTCCTTTGCTCTACCAACTGAGCTAGGGTACCTAGCGTTATTCGGGTTGCAAATGTATTAAAATATTTGAAATATAAAAAATTAAATATTCTAAAAATTAAGAATTGATTGGCTTTTATAATTTTTCGCCTTTTTTCTTTGCATTCTCTTTAATGGTGTATTCAGCAATTAATACTTTTATATCATCTAATAAATCATTTACGGCTTTTGTGTTGGTACCATCATAAACGCCGCGTATGTGTTTTTCTTTATCCACCAATATAAAAAATTCACTGTGGATAAAATCATCAGGTCCACCATCTCCTTGTAAAGCATTTATCAAGTAACCATTGCGAGCTAGATCATAAAGTTGTTTTTTATCTCCAGTAACAAAATTCCACATTTTATTATTAGCATGCACCATATTTGAATATGCTTTTAATATAGGCACAGAGTCTGTTTCTGGGTTTACAGTATGTGATAAAATTTGTACTAATCCCTTGGTATATTCAAAACCTTCTTGTACTCTTAATAATTCTGTTGTCATTTTAGGGCAAATAGTTTTACAGGTTGTAAAAAAATAACTAGCAACATATATTTTACCATCGTAATAAGTATTGGTAATGGTATCATTATCTTGATTGATAAATTTAAAAGTAGGAATAGAATGATAAATGGTGTCTTTACCATTCGCAGCAATATGCCTCTCGCCTATATATGGTAAATGAATAAAATTGTGTTTACCAACGGTTAAAATAACATATAATATAGAAGGGAAAGATAATAGAAAAAATAAAATAAGTAATACAGAAGTTCTCTTTTTCACGATATTTAAATCAAGTATAAAATCATAAAAAAATGGCTTTGCATATTATTTTGCAGAGCCATTTTTGTTTGTATTGTTAATTAATTAGTTTAATGCTCATGTTGCATTGTTTCAGTGGCACCTTCGTGATGACCACTTTTTGCTTGTTCATTTAGCTCCATTTTTTGTTTTATAATCAATGGATCCATTTTATCTTTATGAAGTAAGCTATAATTAGCTTCCCCTACAGTAATAAAAAATAAATAAATTGCAAATATAGTATAAGGTACCACTACGCAATATTTTAGCATTTTTATTTCATCACCTAAATGCATGAAATTATAAACAATGAAATAAGCTTTTCCTATTGTTAAACCTATAAATATAACCTTTAATATGAAAGTAGAGTTTCTATCATCATGAAGTAAACCCCACTTACCAGCAAAAGTACCAATAATTAGTTCTAAGATAGTAATGGCCAACATGATCCAAAATACATTCCATAATTTTCTGCGTTTAATTTTACCTTCTTCTTCGCTATGATGAGCCATTAACTCATATTGCGGGTAATCATCGTGAAATTCTGACATACAATTTATTTTTATTTCTTAATAAACGAATATTTAATAATTTTATAGTAAATAAAAGAAGGTAAATACAAATACCCACACTAAATCTACAAAGTGCCAATACAACCCTACCTTTTCTACCATTTCATAATGCCCGCGTTTTTCATACGTGCCCTTTAGTACATTGGTAAAAATAATAATATTAATAACAACTCCACTAAATACGTGAAATCCGTGAAATCCCGTAATGAAAAAGAAAAAATTGGCAAACACTGGCAATCCATATTCATTCACCGTCATGTTTGCTCCTTTTACTATTTTATCAACATAATGACCATCCACTAAAACACTACGCATTGCACCGTGGTCAGTACCCACAATAAAATGGTACCATTCCCAAGCTTGAGAGCCTAAAAACATTGCCCCACCAATAATGGTTAATAACATAAACATGATTACTTTCCTTTTATCATTACGATGCCCCGCTTCAACAGCTAACACCATTGTAACAGATGACATGATTAAGATTAAAGTCATTAATCCTACGTAAGCTAAAGGAAGATGTCCTTCATACCCTGGAAAATGGGTAAATACATCACCTGGATTAGGCCATACTTCTGGGTGTTTATGGCGCATAAAACCATAAGCACACAATAAACCCGTAAAAGTTAATGCATCTGATACCAAAAAGAACCACATGAACATTTTTCCATAGCTAACTCTAAATGGAGATTTTCCACCACTCCAAGCTGAGTCAGAGTCTGTTTCTAATACTGCGTTACTTGACATAATATTACTTAAATTAAATTATTAAAAATGTAGAATGCGAAGATGCAAACTTTTCACTAAACTTTCAACGTACAAATAACAAAAATAAAAACAAATATATCCACAAAAGATCTAAAAAATGCCAAAATATTGCACAAAGTCTTATCCCTAAAAAGTTTTCTGAATTATATTTTTTTAAACTCGCCTTTATGAATACTACAATTAAAGCAATTATTCCAAAAAACAAATGGGCTAAATGCAAACCTGTTAGAGCATATAAAAATGAACCAGACGCATTACTATCTTTTCCAGCAAAAAAGATTTTTTGATCCACTAATACACTCCATGCTTTAAACTGGCAGATTATAAAGGCAACACCTAACAACAATGTTATAAAGGCTGCTAATTGAATACTTTTATAGGCGTTTTTTTTTGCTGAAGACAAAACCCAATTCATACTAATGCTACTAAATAGGAGTATAGCGGTACTTATATAGAATAGTTGAGGTAATTGAAATTGAAGCCAATCTCCCTTTTCTTGTCTTACTACATAAGCACTTGTTAAGGCGGCAAAAATCATCACCATGCTTATCATACCTAACCATAGCAATGGAATTGACACTTTTTTACGAATGGCCTTTTCTTCCTCTAAATACAATGATGTTTCCATTTTTTTTATTTTATTTTCCAATCATAACGGCCAGTTGTACTATTGGTAAATAAATGAAAGACCCAAACATTAATTTACGTGCGGCTTCTACCGTGCAATCTCTATATAATTTATATGCTTGATAAGCGAAAAGTATTCCGCTCACTGAAATAATGACGGCAGAAATAATACCTGACATACCAAACAGCACTGGCAATATACTAATAGGTAGTAAAAATAACGTATATAATAGTATTTGAAAACCACTTCTTTTGTCTCTGCCACCTAAAGAAGGCAACATTTGAAAGCCTGCTTTTTTATAGTCATCGTCTAATACCCATGCTATTGCCCAAAAATGAGGGAATTGCCACATAAATTGACCCACAAATAATACCCACGCACCTAATTCTATTTCACCAAAACCAGAGGTAGATGCTACATGACCCAACAATGGTGGTATAGCACCTGGAAACGCACCTACAAAAACAGCCAATGGTGTTACTCGTTTTAATGGAGTGTATACACAGGTATATAATATTAATGCTAAAAGACCTAACAACCCACTTAATGGGTTCATAAATACCCATAGAATTACCACTCCAGAAACACCCGTTATAAAGGCCAATAAGAATGATTCATTTACACTCATTCGATCCTGTGGTAAGGGTCGATTTTGTGTACGATTCATTAACTTATCTAAGTTTCGTTCTATAATTTGATTAAATCCATTGGATGCACCCGTTACTAGAAAACCTCCTAGCACCAATAACCCCATTTTATTCCAATCAACCGTTTTAGCCCCTACCACGTATCCAATAGCGGCAGACAGTACAACTAACGAAGCTAAACGCAACTTTATGAATTGCGCATAATCTTTGATTTTGCTCATTGCTGTATATTGTTTTACTTCTGTGTGTACGTTTTCGACCAACACTAAGAGATAATTTTGAATTCGGGTGCAATTTTACCAATTATTATGTTAATGAGAAAGCTAAAACGTAAAATTTAGACTATTTCTAAATTAATGAAGATAAGTTTCGTACAAAGCCTACTCAAAAATTCAAGGTGTCAATGATATCTTGTTGTTGACAATAGGTAAAGATTACTCAAATGAGCGATTAAACGATTTTTTTATATATTTTAATATGAGAACGGGTATGATACTTAACATTTTATCTTCACATAAAATTTATTACCTTGCGTTGTTATAATTGAAACAAAATGAAAAGACCAACCTATACCTTTTTCTTGAAAGTGGTTTTACTTCTTTTCATTTTTAATATTGGAAAAGTAAGTGCTCAAGGAACTGAAATGGCGGAGATTAAAATTAAAACTTCTGCTATTTGTAATGAATGTAAAAATACCATAGAAAGTGCCTTGGCATTTACAAAAGGTGTAAAAAAATCATTCTTAGACGTTCCTACTAGCATTGTAACGGTAAGTTATAATCCTTTAAAAACCACGCCCGAAAAAATCAGGATAGCTATATCCAATGCTGGATATGATGCAGATGACGTACCCGCAAATCCGAAAGCATATAAAAAATTAAGTAATTGTTGCAAAAAGGAATCGGGCGCACATTAGTTTTATTTATCAGTCTAAGAAAAATACTCTTTTTCAATCTTGTAATTTATGGCACTTATTAAATCTGTTAAAGGCATCCACCCATCATTTGGTAATAATTGTTATTTAGCTGAGAATTCAACTATTGTAGGCGATGTTATAATGGGTAACGAATGCAGCGTGTGGTTTAATGCTGTTATTCGTGGCGATGTAAATTCCATTAGAATAGGAGATAAGGTGAATGTGCAAGACGGGGCTATTCTTCATTGTACGTATCAAAAAACAAAAGTAGTTATTGGCAATAATGTATCTATAGGGCATAATGCAATTATACATGGTTGTACAATACACGACAATGTATTAGTTGGTATGGGTGCTATTATAATGGATAATTGTGAAATTGGTAGCAATACAATTATTGCAGCAGGTGCGGTGGTGCTTGAAAACACAAAAGTAGAGGCAGGGGTAATTTATGCGGGAGTTCCTGCAAAAAAAGTGAAAGAAATAAATCCGCAGCTAATTAATGGTGAAATTAATCGAGTCGCCAATAACTATCTGATGTACAGTAGTTGGTTTAAAGAAGAAGAATAATATAAATTATTTGCTATCAGAAAGGCTAAGGTGTTTTGAAAGAACTTGTTTCCCATAGAATGTGGTGGCTGCTTTATCAAAATTTTCTGTAGAATCAGTCGTATAAAAAAGCACACGACCATTTTTACTACATTTTTTTTCGAGTTCAGGATGTCGGTTTAAATAATCGACTAAACTAGTAGCAACAATAGTTCCTTGAGATAATACGGTAATTGTAGAAGGTAAGTATTTTTTTATTTTATCCATCAGTAATGGATAATGAGTACAACCGAGTATAATGGTATCTATTTGAGAATCTTTTTTTAATAAATGATGAAGGTGCTTTTCGATAAAATAATCTGCTCCTATGGTTTCTATTTCATTGTTTTCAATTAATGAAACCCACATTGGGCAAGCTTCCTGAGAAATATGTATATGCGGGTAAAACTTATTAATTTCTATCGGATAGGAATTAGAAGCCACTGTTCCATTCGTACCCATCACCCCGATATGAGCTGTTTTACTGTATTTGCCCACTATTTCAGCAGTAGGGCGAATAACACCAAGTACTCGTTTTGTTGTTGAAATTTTTGGTAAGTCTAATTGTTGTATGTTACGCAATGCTTTTGCAGATGCTGTATTACATGCAAGTAAAATTAATTCACAACCCATATTAAATAATCGTTGAACACATTCTAACGTATATTGATATACGGTTTCAAAAGATCTCGTACCATAAGGTGCGCGAGCATTGTCACCCAAATAGATGTATTCGTAATCTGGTAGCTGTTTTACAATTTCTTTTAAAACGGTGAGTCCTCCATATCCAGAATCGAATACGCCAATAGGGCAATTACGTTTTGATGTCATTTTTTTTAAGTTTAAGAATACCAAATTAGTAAAACGAAACTATTTTAAACAATAAAACCCGTTACAGTTAGGTAACGGGTTTTATTGTTTAAAATAGTTTCGTTATTTTTTAGGTTTTGTAGTAGGCACTAATACCGGTGGTTGTTTGTTAAATGTAGATGAAGTTACTTTTGATACATCAATACCTAATTTTTTAACTACAAGACTAATTATGTCATCTCCAGGTTCATTGTAAAGAACTAATCCAGTGCTCGTATCTAAAATATATTTATAGCTATTTTCTTTTGCTACTTGATCAATTGCTTTTTTTGCTTTTTCATAAACAGGTTTTGAAAGTTCAGCACTTTTCTTTTGGTAGTCTGTTTGTGCTTGTTGTTGAAAATCAGTAATGCGTTGATTCAAGTCATTTAACTCTTTTTCTTTCGATTCTTTTACAATAGGAGCCATGTCAGCAGAGCCTTTTTGATAGGTTTCGTATTTGGTTTGTAGTTCTGTTTGCATTGCAACCACTTGTTGCTCTAATTGTTTTGAATATTCTTGAACTGATTGTTGCGCAACTTTAGATTCAGGCATTAATCCGATCAACGAATCTAAGTGTATATGCCCAATTTTTTGTGCGTTTGCAGCAAATGAGCTTATGATTACTCCAACTCCAACAATAAACAGTCTTAAAGAATTCTTCATGTGTTTTGATTTTTTAAGTTTATGATTTGATTTAACGTTTGATATTTATTATTTTTTTGTGCCAGTTGAACTTTTTGTTGCGCTACTGCCTTTGCTTTTATATCCCAATTCTACTAATATGTCATCGCTTTTATCTAATTTAGGGCTAGCATATAACATAGTAAGTTCGCTTGATTTATCAAAAATTATTGAGTAAGCTCCCTTTTCTGCCAGCGTTTTCACTGCACCGTATACTTTATCTTGTATTGGTTTTACCAATTCTTGACGTTTTTTAAACAATTCTCCATCTACTCCAAAACGTACTTTTTGTAAATCTTTTGCATCTTTTTCTTTCGATACAATATCATTTTCACGTTTTTTCTTCATGTCTTCCGTCAACAATATTTGCTCTGCCTGATAGGCTTTGTACATTTTATCAATTTCAGCGTATTTTGCTTCAATTTCTTTTTGCCATTGTACCGATACTTTATCTAATTCTGCTTGTGCAGATTTGTATTCTGGTATTTGACCTAAAATATATTCTGTATCTACGTATGCAAATTTTTGTGCAAATGTAACAACAGTTGTTGTAAGCACAAAGGCTAATGTTAAAATTATTTTTTTCATAGTATTTTACTTTTTTTATTTCGCTAAAGCGATGATTAAACGTTTATTTTATAATTCACCAATTGATGCACCAATGGTGAAGTGAAACTGAGACTTTTGCATACCTGGGTTATTGGGTAAATCATCCAAACGCCAACCATAATCAAACCCTAATAAACCAAACATTGGTAAAAACACCCTTACCCCTAAACCTGTAGATCGTTTCACATTAAATGGATTAAATTCTTTGGCTTTATTCCAAGAATTACCTGCATCCACAAACCCCAGCACAAAGATGGTAGCTTGAGGGTTTAATGTTATTGGGAAACGTAATTCTGCTGAATATTTTACAATATAGGCAGCTCCTCCCGCTGGAGATAATGACTTACCAGTACCTGATTGATCGTCATCATAACCTCTTAAAGCAATTATTTCTCTACCATCCATTGAATAACCAGTTAAGCCACTCCCTCCTAAATAAAAACGTTCGAAAGGTGTTGATCCTACTTTTTGGTTATAAGAACTTAAAAAGCCAAATCCTGCTGAGGTTTTTAATATCAAATTGCGTGCCTCTTTACCTTCGCTACCGCGCTTATTGGTAATGGGCGTAAAGAAAGTGGTGGTAAATTTATATTTTTGATATTCAATAAATTTATATCGCTCTTGTTGTGTCATATCCGGACTTCTATAATCTTTGTTATTAAAAGCAGAATAAGGAGGAGTCCATTGACCAGTAAGCGCTATTTTTGAACCACGGGTTTCAAAAATAGGTTTATCTACTGAATTACGTTGTATACTGGCTTTGTAATAAATGTTATTGGCATAGCCCTTATTAAAAGAAAATGTTTGTTGCCAATTATTAACCACATAGTATTGATAGTTAAATTCATGATAAATGGTGAAATAATCGTCAGGCCATTTTAATCGTTTTCCTAATCCAACTGAAAAACCTAGTACGTCTAATGTACTTACATATGGATTGTCTACTTTTTTGCCGTCTACTCTTATTTTTCTGCTGAGACCGGTTAAATTTTGTCTGGAATAATAAGCGGTAACGCTTAATGAATTTGGTTTTTTACCACCTAACCACGGTTCAGTAAAGGACATGTTATATGATTGGAATGCAGCACCATTAGATTGTGCACGAATGCTGAGTCTTTGACCATCTCCAGATGGTAAAGGCCTCCATGAACTTTTTTTAAAAAAATTGCGAGCAGCAAAATTGTTAAAAGAAATACCTAATGTTCCTACAATTCGTCCACCACCATATCCTCCAGATAATTCAATTTGATCAGAAGGTTTTTCTTCCACAACATATTCAATATCTACCGTACCTGTTGCTTGATCTGGTTTAGGAGTTACATTCATTTTTTCAGGATCGAAATAACCCAACTGAGATAATTCTCGTTGGGTACGAATTATTTCTGAACGACGAAATAAATCACCTGGTTTCGTTCTTATTTCGCGTAAAATTACACGATCATTTGTCTTTGTATTTCCAACAACAGTTACTTTATTTACGGTAGCTTGTTTACCTTCATATATCCTCATTTCTAAATCGATGGAATCATTCACCACCGTCTTTTCAACAGGGCTTACATTAAAAAATAAATAACCGTCATCCATGTATAATGAACTTATATCATTTCCATTAGGGTTCATAAATAATTTTGCATCGAGTTGAGTTTGATCATACACATCCCCTTTTTTAACTCCCAAAACTTGATTTAATACGTATGCAGAATATTTACTATTACCCAACCAGTTAATATTGCGGAAATAATATTTATGTCCTTCATCTATTGTAATATCAATACTCATTCGTTTATCATTTACTCGATAAACAGAGTCTTTTACAATTTTTGCATCTCTAAATCCTTTTTGATTATATTTTGCTATGAGTGCTTTTTTATCTTTTATATAATTATCTTCATCAAATTTGCCATTATTAAAAGGATTCCACCACAATCTTCGTTTAGTTTCTTTGAATGTACGACGCAGTTTCCATGTTTCAATAGAATTGTTGCCATACAGATTAATGTCTTTGATTCTTATTTTTTGTCCTTTTTTAACCGTGATAATAAGGTTTATTGCATTATCACCCATTTTTGGATCCTTTTCTTGTTTAATATTCACCTCAACATCTTGATATCCTTTTTTAACAAAAAAGTTCTTTACAATTAATTTCGTAGAAGCCAACAAGCCGTCTGTTACTACTTTACCTTTAATCAATTTAACTTTGTCACGGATATCATCTGCCTGACTTTTATTCATTCCTACCAATGAATATTGCGATAATCGAGAGCGTTCCTGTACGATGATGTTTAGAAAAATTTTAGATCCCTCAATTTTGGAATAAGTAATTTTTACATCTTGAAATAATCCTTGTTTCCATAAATTTTCTATTGCAGTTGAAAATTTATCTCCAGGAACCTGCACCTCTTCACCCACAGATAAACCCGATAAAAGTATTAGTACGTTCTGATCGAAATGATCGGCACCAGTGACTATGATGCCGCCTATTTCATATTTTTTAGGTGCTGCGAAATCAATTGTTGTAGGAATTGAATCTGTATGCGTTAATTGTGCCTTTAGAGAGAGTACAAGTAATGAAAAACAGTATATAAGTATTATTTTTTTTTGCATAATAAGGTTATGAAATTAATTGCTCACTGGTTTTTCCAAACCTTCTTTCGCGATTTTGATAGTCTACAATTGCGTTGTAAAAATTTTCTTTTTTAAAATCAGGCCAAAGTACATCAGTAAAATATAATTCGGCATAGGCTAATTGCCAAAGCAGGAAATTACTAATACGACGTTCGCCACTGGTACGAATCATCAATTCTGGCTCAGGCATATTTGCTGTACATAAATGTGCAGATAATATATCTTCATTGATTTCCGATGGGTTAAGAGAGCCTGTTTTTATTTTTTCAGCAATTTGTTGAACCGCATTTACAATTTCCCAACGAGAACTATAACTTAATGCAAGCACTAAAGTAGTTCCTGAATTAGTACTTGTATCTTTAATGGTTTCTTGCAGTTGGTTATAACATTCAATTGGTAAACTTTTTAAATTACCAATGGCTTGAAGACGCATATTATTCTCATTAAGTGTTTTTGTTTCAGCACTGATAGTTTGCACTAATAATTGCATCAGAGCTATTACTTCTTCTTGAGGACGGTTCCAGTTTTCGGTAGAGAAAGCGTAAAGTGTTAAGTAATTAATTTTTAGTTCGGCCGCCGCTTCAACAGTTTCTCGTACGGCGGTTACTCCATTCTCGTGCCCAACTATTCGTTCGGCTCCTTGCTGTTTTGCCCATCTGCCATTACCATCCATTATTATAGCAATGTGTTGCGGCAATTTATTAAGATTTATTTTTTCTTTAAAACTCATTCTGTTATGCAAAAACTATTGTTTCCTTATTAAGCTAATTGAAATGTTATTAAATATCAATTACCAACCCCAGGACATCTTTCTCTTTTTCCGTTTAGTTTAACTGTTAATACAACTCCCGCAAAAGAATACCAATCATTATTTGTAGGGTTACCTCGTAGGCGGCCTACATTACTCTTACTGGGATCTTTGCCTAAACTCCGATCAGATAATATTGCCGATAGGGCACCTCTATTAGCAACAAGTTTTGCGGGATCGTAATAGCGGGAACTTACATCATCTAAATAATCTGTAAATGTCTTACGCATGCCCCATTCGAGAGACGCACCTAAGCGTTTTGCCAAATTAATTTTTATACCTACTCCAAAAGGGATAGAAATTTGTGTTAATTTATATAATTTTTTACTTGCTCCATCAGCTAAGCCCTGACCTTCTGTACCAAGCGGTTGAAGTGCTATCCATTTATCATCTAATTTTGCTTTAGGGTTAAATTTAAAACCAGCTAATCCTAAAAAAATATAAGGAGAAAAGGGGGTTTCTCCATCGCCTATTTCGTATTGAAGGAAATTAAATTCAATTTGAGCAGATAATTCACCAATCGTTGATTTAAAGCTTAAATTGCGCTGTTGTTGAGCCGTTACATTAGAAAATTCATCATAAGCAGCAATGGTGCCTACTAAAAAATTTCCACGAAATGCCAAACGGGGATTAAAATTATATCTGTAAACTATACCACCAGCAGGTTTTGTGAATTGATTAAAATGACCCATCGGACAAAGATCTCCTGTGTAATAAGATGCGCCTATAAATAGTCCTAATTCAGAGCTTGTTGGAGTACGCTGAGCCACCACCCGAAGTACAGATAAAAATAAAATAAAAAATAATATATGAAATTGTTTTTTCACGTTTTTAAAATCCTACCCAATAACAAATTAAAAGCGTTTTTATTGTAAATTTTTGATAGGGAGGGCAAATATACTTGATTTTTGTTTATTTTTTGATGTTAATTTAAGTTAATTGCGCTTATCCAATCCCCACAATAGTTTGTTGCGAATTGTATTAAAAAAACTTTGATTTTCTAATTGAATAAGGTTGACGCAAAAATTAGCTTTTTTAATGGTTAACTCTATAGAAGAGTCAATGATTTCACTGCGAGAATCTAGCGAAACAAGATAATGGCTGCTGCGCCCAGTAACTTTTAGGGTAATAATATTATTATCTGAAATTACCAAAGGTCTTACATTTAAATTGTGAGGGGCAATGGGCGTAATCACAAAGTTTTCTGACCCAGGCATTATTAAAGGGCCTCCGCAGCTTAGCGAATACGCGGTTGATCCTGTGGGCGTGGCTATTATCAATCCATCTGCAAAATAGGAGTTTAAGTATTCGTTATTTACATAGGCGTGTATGGTAATCATGGAGGATGAGTCTTTTTTCATGACGGTAAGTTCATTCATTCCATAATTTAAGTCACCAAATAATTTTGTAGGGTCTTCTAAACTTAATAAGGCTCTTTTTTCAATAATGAACTTTTTTTGCGCAATGGAGTCTATCGCGTTAGCAATTTCAGTTTTTGCAACATTTGCTAAAAAGCCTAGTCTTCCTGTATTTATACCTAACATTGGAATGCCCGAATTTCTAACATACATTAACAGTTCTAAAAACGTACCATCGCCACCTAAACTTAATATATAATCAATATCTTTAGTTAATTCAGTCGGCGTATTAAAAAAACTAATAGGCGTTGTTAACTTTAATTTTTGATGAATGTATTTATAAAAAGGTTGGTAAATAATTACGTCTGCATTATATTCTTTGAGTTTATTAAATAATGTTTGAATGTGTTCAGAAACATTATCTTCTGTTGGTCGCCCGTAAATAGCAATTTTCATGGACATTTAAAAATTATAGTGTAAAAATAAAATACAATATTAAATATTCAGGTAATTCATAAATGAATCGTAACGATGTTTCATATCATCTAAAAATTCACTTTGATGGTAGGAGGCTTTTACATTATAATTATAGCGATAAAATGTTTGTAAAATGGATGAAAGATCTGTTTTATTTGTTTTTAATGTAACCTCTAATTTTGTAGAATCTATTTGTGAACTAACATAACAACTTAATATTTTAGCGTCATTCCCTTCAACAATTTGTGCTATTTGAGTTAATGAATAATCATGCACCCCTAACTCTAACACAATGATTCCACCCGGCTCGCTGGTGGCGGTGAGTGATGCAAAATGCTCTATTAAAACTCTGGCGGGTATTAAGCCTAAATAATGTTTCGCTTCATTTAATACTGGTAATACGGTAAGCTTTAGACTGGAAATAAGTTTAATAACTTCGTAAATATGTTGACCTTCAAAAACAAATGGTCTAATCAGCGATAATTTACATTTACCTATTTTATCATCTGTAATATTAAAATCTAAAATCTCCGTGTCTGAAATTAGTCCTAAATATTCATTTTTGTCAACGATAGGTAGATGAGATACTTTAAACTCATCCATCCAATTAATAACCATTAAGCCTGTATCACAAACTTTAAGTGGAGGTATTTCGTCTGTTATTAAATCTTTTGCCAGCATTTGATTATGTTTATGTGAAAGTAATTGAATAAAAGTAAAAACAATTACTTAATGGTTCATTAAATATTTAGCTTTTACTATTATTTTAACGTCAATTTGCAATTGATATAGTTGTATTTTGATCATATCGTTAAATTTTAAATCTGCAACTATTTATAAATAGCTATTTTAAAGTGGGAACTTTTTTAACAGACTTTTCTTATTAATTAAATTTTTATTCCCATAATACAAATATCATCTACTTGTTCCAAGGCACCTTTCCAACTTTTAAAAGTTGAATGTAAAATTTCTTGCTGGTCATCCATTCCTTTACTGTGAATACTTAATAACAACTCTTCTAAGTTTTTATATTTATATTTTTTTCCAGAGGCGCCTCCAAATTGATCGGGGAATCCATCTGTAAACATATATATAGTATCATTTTTATCTAATTGAATACACTGTTGAGTAAATTGGTTTTTATTAGTATGATAAATTCCAATAGGCTGTTTGTCGCCTTTTAATTCAATAATTTTATTATCTCTGATAATATGAACCGAATTATTTGCACCAGCAAAACTCAATTCCATGTTTGTTTTGTTTATTCGACATAGCGCAATATCCATTCCATCTTTCGCTTCACTCGCATTTTCTGTTTGGCGTAAGGCTAAAATTATTTTTGCTTTCAGTAAGTCTAAAATATCGCAAGGGTTATATTCTTTTTTTTCATTAATAACTTCATTTAGTAATGCAATGCCCAACATACTCATAAATCCTCCAGGTACACCATGGCCTGTGCAATCTGCAACAGCTACAAAAGTATAATCTTCTTTTTGGGTAAGCCAATAAAAATCACCACTTACAATGGCTTTAGGCAATAATAAGGCGAAACAATTTGGAAATATATTTTTTACCTCTGCAATGGAAGGGATAATTGTTTGCTGAATTTTTTGAGCATAATTAATGCTATCTAAAATTTCTTTGTTTTTTGCTTTAACCACTAAATGTTGTTGCTTAATAATTTGTTTTGAATCGCGTTCTTTCTGATAAAATCTGAATAACACGATAGCTATCGCGATCACTGTTAGTAGGAGAACGCTTCCTGCAACTATATACGCTTGTTGTTGTCTTGTTTTTGCGAGTTGTATAATATCCTTTTGCTTTTGTTTTTCTGCACGTAATATACTCTCTTGCTTTTCTTTAAAAGCATTTAAAAAATTAATTTCTAATTGCGCTTGCTTTTTTATTTGGATTGAATTTATAGTATTTTCGTGTATCTCCTTATTTATTTTCAAGAAGTTAAATGCCTCCTTATAGTTACCAGCACCTAAGTAAGCTTTATATATTATTTCTGATGCATCGCCATAAATACCGGGTGAATTAATTTGCTTACCAATTTCAAATGACTGCAATCCATAGGTTATAGATTCACTATATTTTTTTTCTTTTAAGTTTGCTTTTGCCAAACCCATTAGACATAAACTTAAATGATAATTATCGTTTACCTTTTTATTTATATTAACTCCACGATATAAATAAAACAATGCTTCAGTTGGCTTATCTTGATCTATTAGAACATTACCTACTGCATATAAAAAATCAACAATACGCATTGTATCTTTTGCCTTTGTTGATATTGCTAAACCTGTATTGTAACAAAATAAAGCCTCCTTATATTTTTTAACATCATAATAAACGGTACCTAATGAGCTATAACAAAAAGTTAACACCTTTGTATAGTTCTTTTCCTTGGCAATGCTCAGGGCTTCTGTTAAATAATGTGTAGCATCATTTAATTGCTCTAAACAACGGTTAATGTCGCCCACTAATGATAAATTATGTGCTAATTGAAAAGTATCTTTTAATTC
The DNA here is from genome assembly GCA_039937835.1 of Bacteroidia bacterium. Classification (GTDB taxonomy): domain Bacteria; phylum Bacteroidota; class Bacteroidia; order 2-12-FULL-35-15; family 2-12-FULL-35-15; genus 2-12-FULL-35-15. The sequence goes on from JBDTFR010000105.1 coordinate 89,988, forward strand.
TCTGTATAAGTTAATAGATTGAAAAATTAAATTTAGTGCTATGGTATTTTTATCCTGCAAACGACTAATATCTCCCAACGCACTTAATTCTTTAGCAATAATGGCTTTATTGCCAGTACGTTTACTTGTTTCTAAAGCTTTTGTATAATAGATGTTGGCAATATCATAGTTATCAACGCTGTAAAAACGTTGCCCCATGTGATGATAGAAAAAGGTTTTATTTATGTTATTGCTAATTTTAGAAGCTAAAATAAATGCTGCTATTGTATCGCGTACATTAAATTTTTGGGTTTGCTCAAAAGTTGGTGGTGTCTTTTGAGAGTAATAATAGAGTAAAGAATCTTCTCCTGAAGATTGCGAGTGTAACAAAAGAGTGGTTACAAAAAATAAAATGAAGCAGGTTGTTTTTTTGAAATTATTCACTAATCAAAATTTAGAAACCAATTTTTCACTATTTAATTTTAAATATACCACTATCTTTGCAAATCTATAAAAAAAGAATGGAAAACAAGAGAGTTCGTTTACGGTTTGCGCCAAGCCCAACAGGTGGTTTACATATGGGTGGTGTACGCACCGCATTATTCAGTTATTTATTTGCAAAAAAACATAAGGGAGATTTTATTCTCCGTATTGAAGATACCGACCAAACCCGTTATGTTAAAGGCGCAGAAGAATATATTATTAGCGCTTTAAAATGGTGTGGTATTGAACCCAATGAAGGCGTTGGTTTTGGAGATGGACCTCATGCTCCCTATCGCCAAAGCGAGCGTAAAGAAAAAGGTATTTACAAAGCTTATGCACAAAAGCTAATTGATAGTGGACATGCGTATTATGCTTTTGATACTTCTGAAGAATTGGACGCTATGCGCAAACGTTTGGAGGCAGCAAAAGTTATTGCTCCGCAATACAATGCAGTTACTCGGCAAAATATGCGCAATTCAATTACATTGTCTGAAGATGACGTAAAAAAATTAATGGATGCTAAAACGCCTTATGTAATACGTTTAAAAGTTCCAAGAAATGAAGAAATTCGTTTTCATGATATAATAAGAGGTTGGGTCGTTGTTAATTCCACTCAAGTGGATGATAAAGTATTATTAAAATCAGATGGCATGCCCACTTACCATTTAGCGCATATTGTAGATGATATTGAAATGGAAATTTCACATGCGGTAAGAGGGGAAGAATGGTTGCCTTCTGCACCGTCACATGTTCTAATTTATCGCTATTTAGGTTTAGAAGATAAAATGCCGCTATTTGCGCATTTACCTTTAATATTAAAGCCTGATGGAAATGGAAAATTATCTAAGCGAGATAAATCCGGTATACCTATGTTTCCTCTTGATTGGCTTGATGAAAGCACTGGGGAAAAATATACAGGGTATCGTGAAAGTGGTTTTTTTCCAGAAGCATTTATAAATATGTTAGGAATGTTGGGTTGGAATCCTGGGACGACTCAAGAAATATTTTCTAAAGATGAATTAATCGACGCTTTTTCTTTTGAGCGAGTAAATAAATCAGGCGCTAAATTTGATCCTGAAAAAACAAAATGGTTTAATCAACAATACCTAAGAAAAAAATCGGATGTAGAATTAGCAAAATTATTTCAACCTATTTTGGAAGAAAAATTAAAAGCTGCTAATATTACCAATACTAAAAGTGAGAAGTTTGTTGAAGAGGTATGTAAGTTAGTGAAAGAAAAGGCACATTTTGTTAATGAATTTTGGGAAAGTGCCCATTACTTTTTTATTGCTCCTACCACTTATGATAATGAAGTTATTAAAAAACGTTGGAATGAAAAAACAGCTGCATTTATTTCAGCGACAGCTGAAACGTATGAAAAGGTAAGCACTTTTACAGCAACGGAGGCTGAAGCTTTATTTAAAAACTTGGCAGAGGCGCAAGGGATAACTACAGGGCAAGTAATGCAACTATTTAGGGTCTGCATAAGTGGCGTTGGAGGAGGGCCTGCACTATTTGAGATGGTAGCACTTTTAGGTAAAGAAGAAGTAGTAAAACGTTTAAAAAAAGCAGTGAATTCAATTACAAATAGTGTTGAATTATCGAATTCTTAGCCTATGCATAAAATAATAGTTGAAGGTATTGTTATTTATGCTTATCACGGCTGCCTAGAAGAAGAAGGTAAAATTGGGTGCAATTATATTGTGGATGTAACCATGCAAACCGATTTTACGGAAGCGGCTGCCACAGATGATTTAAATAAAACAATTGACTATGTGATCGTTTATAATATTGTAAAAAAACAAATGGCCATACGTTCTAAATTAATTGAACAGGTAGGTCAACGAATTGTTAATGAATTAAAAAAAACGTTTATTTCTCTTCAACAAATAACGGTAAAAGTAACAAAGTTAAACCCTCCCATGAATGGGGATGTAAAACGTGTTAGTATTGTTATTGAGGCATAAAATGGTAATTAAAAAGTGTTCAAAATGTCAACAATCTTTCGAATGTACGAACGATAAAATGGGTTGTTGGTGCCAAGGTTTATATGTTAAGAAAGAGGTATTGAGTTCGCTTCAAAAGGAATACAACAATTGTTTATGTATTAATTGTCTAAACCAATTTGCAGATAATAAACAGCAATCTTAAAACTCAATTTATTAAAACCTAATAATAATTTTTCTTTTTTAATCTTTTTTCTAGGAATTGTAGTGACTAATTTAAAAACGACCTCTTAACGTAATTGCTAGGTTTCTACCTGGGGCGCTTATTCCCGATGCAAATACACGGTAATTCTGATCTAATATGTTTTCTAAACCCACTTGAAGTTGTACATATTTATTTATCTGTAAAGCAGTGCGTAAATTAAGTGTATACCATGCTGGAGTGCCTTCAGGAGCCGCATACTTGATATTATCTTCACCTAGCAAGTTATAGTCCACTAGTCGTTTCCAGCCATTATACATAATATAGAATTCCATTCTATATTTTTTAATATTTAAATTAAAACTGGTTTTCCCAAATACAGGCGAAATGTGATCTAAGGGCTGGTCTATTGGGTTTGCTTTAATTCTACCGTAGGTGTAATTAATGGTGCTTGTTATAGAAAATGCCGCTGTTATGTCCGCTGTAATATTACCATTGATACCATAAATATATGCTTTACTAGCATTTGTACTTGTGGTAACCGCACTTAATTGCCCGTTATACATGATAGAATCTTTACCGTTAAAGGTAGATGCACTAGTAGTAATTGCATTGTTATAAAGTGTATAAAATCCAATCACTTCTGTTTTTATATTTTTATTAAATATTCTTGCTACACTAATTTCACCATTATAAGTATACTCCGGTTTTAAGGTAGGATTTGGTATAATTACGTTACCAGGAACGGATTCAAACACTTTGCTAATATCATCAACATTTGGCGCACGAAAACCTGTTGATCCTAAAATAGTAAAACGCCAATCCTCATTTGGCATAATGCTTAAACCAATATTGCCATTGATTGCTTCAGACTTTTGTGTTACTTCGTTAAATGGGAATGGAAAAAAGGTAGCATCTTTAAATAATGAATGTAGTTTGATATTGCTATAGCGGATTCCATCTGATAGTACAAGCATTGGATTTATTTTCCAATTATGTGTTACGTACCCTGCAATAGTTCTCATGGTGGATCCACCATCTGGATATCGTGTATCTAATGAACTACGGTTTTTAGTATAGATATTTTCTACATTAGCAGTGGAGGTTACTTCATTATACGTGGCTTCTACACCATACCGTATTTCGTGGCTAAAAATAGTCTTGCTAAAATCAGCATTTACAGCCATTACATTTACATTTTCATAACGATGATTAAGTTTAAAATCATCAAACCTACGATCATGACGACTTTCTTCAACATGTTGATAGCTTAAGATAATTTTTGCATCATTAAATAATAAAGTATTCGCTTTACTATTAAAACTATATGATCCTAATAATCGTTTTTGAGGACCATAATACCATTCAGCATATTTTAATTTTTGTTTAGAAGTCATTTCATTTAAACGATCGTAACGATTAATATTCGAGGTATTTGAATATTGAAAGTTTAATAGATGATCAATATTTTTATTTTGTTTTAAAAGTATTTTCTCTATAAAATCATATTGTTTATACCCCGTTTGTTTTTGAATATTTACATCTTTATTTACAATCATGGAATCTTTTGAACCAATGCGTTGCGCATAATACTTACTTTTACCCCAATTTCCTTGGTAAGGGCTTCTAATATTGCCTTGCCTTAAATCACTAAAATCTGAATATGTATAACTCGTTAAAAAGGCAATTTTTTTAAAGCCTACATTAAAGTTAAAATGCCCTGTTTGTTCATTATTAACTGTTGAAAATCGGGTAGAAAGATTTCCCTTAAAAAGTGCTGTTTTATTGCTATCAGCAAGGATCGGGTTTTTAGTGTAAAAGTTTATTACGCCACCCAAGGCATCACTACCATATACCACAGATCCTGGACCAAAGATAATTTCTGCTTTATCTACTATGGAGTTATCAATCGATAAAATATTTTGTAAATGCCCTCCTCTATAAATAGCATTATTCATTCGAACCCCATCTATCACCAGTAATACCTTATTGGCTTCAAACCCTCTTATAATAGGGCTCCCTCCACCAGCTTGACTTTTTTGAACCAAAACATTTCCACTATTTTGAATAACATCAGCCGTTGTTTGTGAATTCATAAATACAAGATCTTTTCTATTTAATACTTGGATTTGCTGTGGCACATTCGTTATTTTTTCTTCAAATTTACTAGCAGAAACAACTATCTCATTCAAAGAGTGTGTTTTTTCACTCATTAGTACCGTAAATTGTAGTTTTTCAAGTTGTTTATAACTGAGTATTAAATCGTAATAGCCCATAAAATGAAAACGAATAGAATCTAAATCTTTAAACTTGCCAATATCCGCTATACCATTTGAATTTGTAGTAATAAATAAATTAGGTTTGAGCGTATAAATTGCTAAATTGTGCAAAGGTGCTAAGGTAGTTTTATCTATAACCAATAAGGATTGTGGAGTGTTATTTTGATTTTTAATAACATTGTTTTTATCGACATTGTTTGTAGATGCTGTTTTTTTTGCCATTAAAACAGTAAAACGCATCGCTTCTAGCTGTCGAAAATTTAAAATTAACTCATCATAGCCGTCACATTTAAATCGAATCGAATCTGCCGTTTGAAATTCAGAAATATCCGTGTATCCTTTAGAGTTAGTCGTAGTGGTAAAGTTGGGATTAGCACTATAAATAACCACATTCATTAATGGCTTCAAAGTAACGTTGTCAATTACTGCTAATGTTTGAGAATAGGTATAATTTATTAATATAAATTGAATAGAAATTAATAGTAATCTTTTCATGCTGGTGTTGATTATTTTAAGCTTGCTTGTTTTTTTAAAATGTGAAAGTAGTAATTTTTAAAAATACGAAGTTAAATATGTTTAACGAGTGCCAAATAATTAATTGGAGCTTTATTATTTTAATAATTAATAGCAACATTAAAATTTATTGGAGTTATTAGTGTAACTCCTATTACGTTTAATTTTTTAAGATCTTAACAGGGTTCTTAAAGAAGTATTTAAAATATAGTTATTTAAATTGATTCTAAATAAAGAATTTATTATTATTTTTGCATCAGTAAAAGAAAATAGATGAGTTACCTATTTAGCGCGCAAATAGAATCTAGTTACCTTTATAATGTATTGTATACAAAGAAAAATAATCGATACTTTTGTAATCTCAAAAAATAAAGGGTGTTTTTTTATGATAATGAGTCTTTTAATAAAAAAATAAAATAATTAGAAAACTGCTAAAATAATTTTTAACGGTGTTCTTGAAAGATCCATAGTAGTGGAAAATAAATAAAAATATGAGTGTAATTAAAACAGATATATTGATAATTGGTGCAGGTCCTTGTGGACTATTTACTGTTTTTGAAGCTGGCCTTCTTAAATTACATTGTCATCTTATTGATGCATTACCATGCGCTGGTGGACAATGTGCAGAAATTTATCCGCAAAAACCCATTTATGATATACCCGGATTTCCATCAATCAATGCTGGTGAATTGGTTAAAAATCTTTTAGAACAAGCAGCTCCGTTTAAGCCAGGCTTTACTTTGGGAGAAAGAGCTGAAACAATCGAACAGCTTGATGATAAATCATTTAGACTAATTACCAATAAGGGTACTGTTCATGAAGCGCCCATTATCGCTATTGCGGGAGGTTTAGGATGTTTCGAGCCTCGTAAGCCACCCATTTCTAACATAATCAATTTTGAAGACAAAGGTATCGATTACATGGTAAGAGATCCTGAAAAATACCGCAATAAAAAAGTGGTAATTGCAGGGGGGGGGGATTCGGCACTGGATTGGACTTTATTTCTTGCTAACATTGCGGAAGAAGTTATATTGGTGCATCGCCGAGAAGAATTTCGTGGTCATTTAGATTCTGTTCAAAAAATAATAGATTTGAATGCTGCTGGAAAGTTAAAATTAGTTACTAATAGTGAAGTAACAGCGTTAAATGGAAATGGACATTTACATTCAGTAACGATTACTCATCAAGTGGATGGCGATAAAGAAAAAGAAACTGATTATTACTTACCCTTATTTGGTTTAACGCCAAAACTGGGCCCTATCGCTAACTGGAATTTGAACATAACAAAAAACGCAATTGAAGTAAATACGGTTGATTATAGTACCAATATACCGGGTATTTATGCCATTGGTGATATTAACACCTATCCAGGAAAACTCAAACTTATTCTTTGTGGGTTTCATGAAGCAACATTAATGGTACAATCTGCTTTTAAAAGAATTTATCCTGAAAAAAATTTGGTGCTGAAATATACTACAGTAAATGGTGTAAATGGTTTTTAATAAATATGGGGATTATAAACATTACTGTTATTGATCGCGAAGGCGATAAACAAACACTTCATGCGCCTACCGACATGGGGTTAAATTTAATGGAATTTTGTAAAAGCTACGATTTTCCGATACAAGGCACATGTGGCGGTATGTGCATGTGCTCTACTTGCCACATCTATATTTTAAGTGACCATAAATTACCTGAAATGGTGCATCAAGAAGAAGAAGTATTAGATTTTGCTTTTTTTGTAAAACCGAATAGCCGCTTGGGTTGCCAAATCCCCTTAACGGATGATCTTGATAATTTAGTGATTCAAATTGCTCCAGAAAATGATTAAAAAATAGGTATACTTTTTTAATAATTATTCATCTTCTTCTAAGCGATCTTCTAGCGCGTTATTTTTAAAAACTAATGGTATCAATTGCTCGGGCGCTTTTGAGTTATAAAAGGCCACTTTTTGCTGTTAATAGGAGTTTTGATTTAAGAGTTTAAGACTGTTAAATTCTTGCCTTTCTGTTAAATTATAAGTACATTTAATTTCTAGTTTTCAATATTTAATTGAGACAAACATAATGAACAATTAAAAACAATAGTAATCTAATTGAGTCTCGTTAGTTTAAAATTTAGTGTTTAAATAATAAAAAAATATTTTTGGAGATTATGTAGCTTCAAAAGCAGAATAATTATTTTAAGATTAGTTGTGTTAAATAGTTGCTCAAATCAGTCAAGTAAAAAGAGTAGTTGATGTTTAAAAACTAGCATTTATAAAGGTTAAGACATTAATTATTATCTATAAAAATCATCAAAAATGAAACCTGCCTACTTTTTACTTTACTTTATTTTACTTTCTACTTTTGTTTTTTCACAAAATTTTGAATACGCTTCTATAAAAGTTACCAGTGTTTCTTTTTCTGGGAATGACCTTAAAATTAAAAAGGACGATGGTTCAGGCAGTTATACTAAACCAAATTGGACAGCCGCCTTACCCAATAAAAGCCCAGTAGCCTATGTTAGCGGCAATGCTCCAAGTGTTAGTGCTTCTTTTACTTTCGAGTGCGCAAATGCACCGAGTACTTTTAACATTAGAGGAGAAGGGTCTGATTCTATTACTTTTCCTTCACAAAAAGTAACATTAACCAAAACCTCCAGTAATGCTTATAAATTTGATTATCTTGAAACAGTAGGAACACATGTTTTTGCACCAGAAGTGGTACGTTTTTTTAAGCCTTTTGTAATCAATTGGCAAGTTTCTTTTGATAATGGAACGAATTGGAGAAAAATAGGAGAAACAAAAACTACTTTATACGTTTTATATAAAGTTCCTCAGGCGGAAGTGGGCGAATTTCAGTGGTTTCAAACTGTGTATGATTTAAGTTGCCGAAACGCACAATATAAAACAAATGATAAAGATATAATTGCCGGAATATGGACAGAATTTACCGACCATATTGTTCTGAATTATAATAACGATAGTTTATTTTATTATAAAACTTCAGCCCCTCAAAATGTAACATTAGCGCAACTATTAAAATATAGAGATGCGCAATGTTATACATTTGCTCAGTTATTTTTAGCAGCCATAAAAATACAAGGTATTGTAAGAACAAATAACTACGTACAAATATGGCCAAATGGCACTGCTTGTGGTAATAGAATTAATGGGTTCTTAGTTAAAAACTTTGGCTTTAATCAAAAGTTAAGTAACCCTCCCTGCTCTGACTTTCCCTATGGAGTTAGTGGTATAAAAAACCTGCCAGGTTTACCTGGCTCATGCACCAATAAACCTACTGGTAATTTCTCAGATCATCAAGTTACTAAAATTGATGGCGTATATTATGATCCTAGTTATGGTACAACAGCGACTACATTAAAAGAAATAAGAGATAACTCATTGGATGGTTGGACGATGCTAAGTGGTGCAGCTTGGTATTATAGTTCAAACGTATCTTTAGGTGTACTAAAAGAAGTAATCACTACCTATTAATTAATTTTATTTCGTTGACCACAATGCTTGTTTAAAAATATAATAACCAATATTAAATTAATTTTAAAAATGAAATCCACTTACTTTTTACTTTACTTTAGTTTAGTTTCTCATTTTATTTTTTCACAAAATTTCGAATATGCTACAATAAAAACCTCTAGTGTTTCTTTTGGTGGAAACACTATCAATATTAGGAAAGACGATGGTTCTGGTAGCTATACAAAACCCCATTGGACAGCCAAACCAGCAAATAATAGTCCTGTAGCTTATGTTAGTGGAAATGCTCCAAGTGTTAGTGCTTCTTTTACTTTTGAATGTGCTAATGCTCCTACTTTTGTATACATCAGAGGAGAGGCTTCTGATTCAATCACCTTCCCATCCCAAAAAGTAACATTAACAAGCACTTCGGGTAATGCATATAAATTTGATTACCCTGAAACAGTAGGATCCCATATTTTTACTCCAGGGGTAGTACGCTTTTTTAAACCTTTTGTAATCAATTGGCAAGTTTCTTTTGATAATGGCGTTACCTGGGGAAATATTGGCGAAACAAAAAATACGTTATATGTACTGTATAAAACACCAGAAGCAGAAGCAGGCGAATTTTTATGGTTTCATACGGTATTTGATTTAAGTTGCCGAAATGCACAATATAAAACCAATGAAAAAGATATAATTGCAGCAGTATGGACCGAATTTACCGATCATATTGTTCTTAACTTTAATAATGATAGTTTATTTTATTATAAAAATTTAGGTACTGTAAATGTAACACTTGCTCAACTTTTAAAAGCTAAAGATGCAGAATGTTATACGTTCGCAGAATTGTTTTTAGCAGCGATAAAAATCCAAGGTGTTGTTAGAACCAACAATTATGTAAATATTGCAGCCAGCGGAACTGCTTGCGGAGGCCGTCAAATAAGTAATTTTATAGTGAAAAATTGGCAGTTTATTACCACCGTAGGTAGTGCACCTTGTTCTGATTTTGCATATTCGGGTAAAGGAAGTATAAAAAAATTACCAGGAATACCTGGCTCTTGCACCATAACGCCAGCATCTAGTTTCGGAAATCATCAGGTCACAAAAATTGATGGTATTTATTACGATCCTAGCTATGGTACTAGTTATACAAGTTTAGAAGAAGCTAAATTGAATTCACTAGCCGGCTGGGGAATACTTAATTTAAGTGGCAACATCGCATATTATTATTCAAAAAATTTAGCGGTAGGCAATTTTAAAGAAACAATAACTACATATTAATTTTAACTGATATTTTATCAATAGATTAAAAATGAAAAAAAATTATTTTTTACTTTATTTTATTTTACTTTCTTATTTTTCTTTTTCACAGAATTTTGAGTACGCTAGTATCAAAGCCACTAGCGTTACCTTTGGTGGAGACACGATCAATATTAAAAAAGATGATGGTTCAGGTAATTATCCAAAACCCCATTGGACAGCGAATTCAAAAAATGCTAGCCCCGTAGCCTATGTTAGTGGAAATGCTCCTAGTGTTAGTGCTTCTTTTACTTTTGAATGTGCTAATGCTCCTAGTTTTGTATACATCAGAGGAGAAGCTTCTGATTCAATTACTTTCCCATCGCAAAAAGTAACATTAACTGGCACTTCAGGTAATGCTTATAAATTTGATTATCCTGAAACGGTAGGATCACACGTCTTTAAATTAGCGGTAGTACGTTTTTTTAAACCTTTTGTAATCAATTGGCAAGTTTCTTTCGATAATGGGGTAAACTGGAGAAGCGCTGGTGAAACAAAAAATACGTTATATGTACTGTATAAAACACCACAAGCAGAAGCTGGTGAGTTTTTATGGTTTCACACCGTATTTGATTTAAGTTGTCGAAATGCACAATATAAAACCAATGATACAGCTATAATTGCAGCAATATGGACAGAATTTACCGACCAGATTGTTCTTAATTATAATGATGATAGTTTATTTTATTATAAAAACAAAAGCACCCCTTATTCAACCTTGGCGCAATTATTAAAATTTAAAGATGCAGAATGCTATACTTTTTGTCAATTATTTTTAGCAGCCATCAAAATTCAAGGTGTTATTAGAACAAATAATTATTCGAACATCGCAGCGAGCGGAACAGCATGTGGCAATTATAAAATTTATTCTTTTTTAGTAAAAAATTATGATTTTCTTCAAAAAGCAGGAAATGCCCCCTGTGCAGATTTTCCCTATGGACAAGCTGGCGTAAAAAAAAGACCGGGTATAGCTGGCTCCTGTGTCAAAACGCCATCATCTAGTTTTGGAAATCATCAAGTAACAATTATTGATGGGGTTTATTATGACCCTAGTTATGGTCATTCTTTTTCAAGTTTAGCCGAACTCACAAAAGGATCAATTTGCGCATGGGGAACCATAAGTAGCGCATATTTTTTCTCAACAGATTTGTCTAAAGGTAGTTTTAAGGAAACCATCACTACTTATTAAAAAGATCAATCAGAAATTAAAACGAAGAGCTACTTTGTAAAGAACAAGGTTGAGTCCTCTTGAAATCAATTCCTCACCCTGCCCAGCCTTCTCTATCTAGGCTTCTATATTGAATTGCTTCCGCTAAATGAGCCGTTTCTATAGCTTCTTTCCCGTCTAAATCAGCAATGGTACGAGCTACTTTTAAAATACGGTCATAAGCTCTAGCAGATAAACCTAACTTTTCCATGGCCACTTTTAATAGTTGATTACCTGCATCATCAATTTTACAAATTTCTCTTAACTGCTTTGAACTCATTTGTGCATTACAATGCGTGCCTTCACTATCCACATAACGCTTTTCTTGAATGTTTCTAGCTTTTACAACGCGCTGCCTTACATTTATACTTTTTTCGGAAATTCGTTCTTCAGAAAGTTTGGAATAAGATACGGGGGTTACTTCTACATGTATATCAATTCGATCGAGCAGCGGACCCGAAATTTTATTTAAATATTTTTGAACCATTCCTGGAGGGCATACGCAATCTTTTTCAGGATGGTTATAATACCCGCAAGGGCAAGGATTCATGGAGGCCACTAACATAAAGCTTGCAGGGTATTCTACAGAAAATTTAGCACGAGAAACCGTTATTATACGGTCTTCTAAGGGTTGACGCATGACTTCTAATACGGTACGTTTAAACTCTGGTAACTCATCTAAAAATAAAACGCCATTGTGCGATAAAGATATTTCACCAGGTTGTGGTACACCACCGCCGCCAACTAATGCTACGTCAGAAATTGTATGGTGCGGGGAACGGAAGGGACGCGTTGAAACAAGTCCTGTGTTTTTACCCATTTTACCTGCTACACTATGAATTTTGGTGGTTTCTAAAGCCTCTTGTATATTCATAGCAGGCAAAATAGTAGGTAAGCGCTTCGCAAGCATGGTTTTTCCAGCACCTGGCGGACCAATTAAAATAACATTGTGCCCGCCTGCTGCAGCAATTTCTAAAGCACGTTTAATATTTTCTTGCCCTTTTACATCTGAAAAATCAACATCAGAATCAGTAACTTTGGAAAGAAATTCACTTTCAATATCTACAACCGTTTTTTCTAATTTTAATTTACCATTAAAAAAATCGATTACCTCTTTTATATTTTCAACGCCGTATACCTCTAGTTCGGTAACAATAGCTGCTTCTTTAGCATTTTGTTTAGGTAAAATAATGCCTTTAAATTTTTCTTCGCGGGCTTTAATGGCAATGGGTAATACCCCTTTAATAGGTTGCAAGCCCCCATCCAAAGAAAGTTCACCCATAATAATATAGTCTCCTACATTATCAGCAATTAATTGCTCTGATGCGGCGAGTATACCTACCGCAATGGTTAAATCATACGCAGAACCTTCTTTTCTTATATCCGCTGGCGCCATGTTAATGACAATACTTTTGCCGGGTATTTTAAAACCATTATTTTTTAAAGCGGCATCAATGCGTTGCTGACTCTCTTTAACGGCACTATCAGGCAAACCAACAAGAAAAAAGTTTACTCCAGGGTTAATATTTGTTTCCACAGTTACGGTGGTAGCATTTATTCCATATACCGCGCTGCCAAATGTTTTAACTAACATATTATATATTATTTTAAACGATGATGGTAATTTTTACCATTACTGATTTGTTTCTATAAATTGAATGAGGGAATGAATTACTTTTATATGAATTTCTTGTGTCCTGTCTGCATATTCACTCTGAGGAGCCCGTATCTCCACATTGCAGATACTGGCTATTTTACCGCCGTCTTTTCCTGTTAAAGCAATTATCGTCATGCCCTTTTCTTTAGCAGTTAAAATAGCATTAATCACATTTTTAGAATTTCCACTAGTACTAATAGCCAGTAAAACATCACCTTTATTGCCTAAGCCGTCTACATATCTTGAAAAAACATGTTCGTAGCCGTAATCATTGGCTACACATGATAAATGAGATGCATCTGAAATAGAGAGGGCAGCAAATGGTTTACGATCATTTCTAAAACGACCGCTTAATTCTTCTGCAAAATGCATGGCATCACACATAGAGCCGCCATTACCACAGGATATTATTTTATTTCCATTTTTTAAAGCTTTTGTTAAAATAATACCAGCAGCTTCAATTGCAAAAATATTTTTCGAATCTCCAATAAATGTATCCAGTATGTTTTGCGCTTCTTTTAACGATTCTATAATAGCTTGTTGACCCATGATGTATTAAAGTTAAAAAATTCAATTGCGAATATACAAAATGCGAGGGGGTATGGCTATAATATTATTTTGTATCATTGCAAAACTTAATTTTATAAAATACGTTAGGCTAAATTAGATTTATAATCATACACGTATGTAGTTGATATATGGCTGTTAAGTTTTAACTTTAAAGTTTTTTTACTTATTTTGCAATTATATAATATTAGAAATCCTATGAAAAAAATTATTATTACGCTTACTTTTATTTTCACTCTTTATAACGTAAGTTTTGCTCAAACTAGTAAAAGTGAGCCTGAAACGAATTGTTACTTAAAATGGTCGCAAAAATTTGAAGAGCGCGGCGCAGAAGAGGTAGTAGATGGTGTTTACCCAGATGTAATTATTACTTTTAGAAACGGTAGTGAAGCCGAGTGTTATAATGGTAAATGTGAAGTTAAAGAGGGTAAAATTATTGGAATGTATTTGAAGATGGAAGACGGTAGTTATGAGAAAGTAAAGAAAAAAATTCGTTATGATTTTCCCGTTACCGTTACCAATGGAATGTCTAAAACAGTATTAACTTTTGAAGATGAATTAATAAACGTATTGTTTGTTAAGCTAATAAAAGCTAAAAAGGCTGGCTTTATGAAGGCGGCAGAACCTTCAGATGATTAAAAAAAGTATTTCTAAAAAGCCCCTTTCAATTTTATTATTGAAAGGGGCTTTTTAATAGGTTTATTTTACTGTTGTTCGTTTTTTATATTCATTTATACCTTCATCTAACCAATTAATATATTGTTGTATATTAGGGTCATAATGAGCGGGTTCTTTTGTAATCATTTGCTCGTTATTATCTAATAAAATGTATTGAGGTTGGGTATTGGTTTTATAGCGATCCGCTTGCATATAACTCCATTTATTGCCAATAGTAGTTATATTAAAATCTCTCTCGCCTAATTTTTTAACCATTTGCTGATCCTTAGGTAATTCATTTTTATCATCAACATACAATGATACCAATACCACTTCATTGCGAATACGTCTATCTACTTCAGGATCTACCCAAACTTGAGATTCCATTTTCCTACAATTTACACAAGCCCAACCTGTAAAATCAACCATTAACGGTTTTTTAACTTCTTTAGCATAGGCTAGCGCTTCGTCATAATCATGAAAGCACGGTAATTGATTAGGACAATGTGAACTTTTGTGTGCAGTTCCCTTTTCTTTATTATCATTGGCGGTTGCTATAGCAGCAGAACCTCCAAAACCTTGGGGAGATTCACTATAAAAATCGGGTGGTGGAAAACCGCTTATTAATTTTAGGGGCGCTCCCCATAAGCCTGGAATAAGATAAATAGTAAAAGAAAGTGTAACTACAGCAAAAAACAAACGTGTTACGGAGACATACTTTACATCGCTATCATGCGATAGTTTAAACCATCCCATGAGATACATACCTAATAATCCAAAAATTACAATCCATAAGGATATGAATATTTCACGTGTTAATATACCTGCTTGCACCACTAAATCGGCATTAGAAGCAAATTTAAAAGCAAAGGCTAGTTCTAAAAAGCCTAACGTTACTTTTACTGAATTTAACCATCCACCTGATTTAGGAAGTGAATTTAACCATCCTGGAAACATTGCGAATAAAGCAAACGGGAACGCTAAGGCGGTTGAAAAACCTAGCATTCCAGTAAACGGTCCTTTGAATCCACCATTAACAGCGGCATCTACCAATAGTGGTCCAACTACTGGCCCTGTACAAGAAAAGGACACAACAGAAAGAGTCATAGCCATAAAAAAGATACCAATTATGCCACCTCGGTCGCTTTGTGAGTCAATTTTATTAACAAATTTCGATGGCAGTACAATTTCAAAGGCACCCAAAAAGGAAGCGGCAAAAAACAAGAGCATAAAAAAGAAAAACATATTGAACCACACATTGGTAGAAAGTGCATTTAAAGCATCAGAGCCAAAAATAAATGATACCCCTAAACCGAGTGTTACATATATTAATATGATAGATAAACCGTAAATAACAGCGTTACTGATACCTTTTGCTCTAGTTTTACTGCGCTTGGTGAAAAAGCTCACTGTCATAGGGATCATAGGAAACACGCAAGGCGTTAATAAAGCTGCCAAGCCTCCTAAAAACCCTTTAAAGAAAAGGCTCCAATAATTAAATTCTTTTTCTGACGTAACTTCTTTACCTTGAGTAATCGCGGCGGGAGCTTCTGATTTTACCGAAGAAGGTTCATTACTATTAACTTTTTTTGGGGTTACTGCATTTGCAGGTAATGAATCATTTTTACCTAGTGTGGTGGCGGGAGGTGTTATGGCCTTTTCGTTTAAAGGTGGAGTATCTCCGCAAGCGCTAGTGCCTTGTAATTTAAACTCAAACGGTTCTGGTGGAGGAAAAGTACACGTTACATCATTGCATGCTTGGTATTCATAGGTTCCCTTTATAACGGTTTCTTTAGCGGTTTTTAATTTTATCTTTTGTTTAAAGGTTGCAGTTTTATCAAAATAAGCAACGTCCATTTCAAAAACTTTATCGAACTCTTTTATTGGAGTTGATTCAGTTGAATTGCCAACGACGTCAAACTCATTGTTTGATTTTAAATTAATTTTTGTGGGCATGGGGCCGTCCCCTTTTGAGTTTAAAGAATATACGTGCCAATGTT
Organism: Bacteroidia bacterium; assembly: GCA_039937835.1. Classification (GTDB taxonomy): domain Bacteria; phylum Bacteroidota; class Bacteroidia; order 2-12-FULL-35-15; family 2-12-FULL-35-15; genus 2-12-FULL-35-15. The sequence continues at coordinate 106,234 of JBDTFR010000105.1, forward strand.
CTTCAATGGTAGCAGTGAATTTTAGCTCATATTCACAATCGCTAATTTTTTTAGTAGATAATTTCCATTTTACGGGATCTACCATTTGTGCATAACAATTTGTTAAAATAAGTACACTTATTAATAGGGTAAATTTTAAAAAAGACTTCATAATTTTTGTTTGGTTTGCAAGATGTTGTTTGTAAGGTAAAGATAAAAAAAAATAGCTTCAGAAATTTGAAGCTATAGGTAAAGTAGCATTAAAATAAATAATTCTATATAATCTCATGAATACGCATAATGGGTATTACAATGCCTTGTTTAAGTATAATGCGATTATCTGTTACGCCCCAAACAGTAGTTTCTACTTGTTTTATGCCCTCCGAATCTTCAAATATGATTTTAATTTTATTGTGCTCTAAGTTGCCCAGTTTCAATGCTCTATCCAAACTAGCCATGCGAATCTTAATGTCATCTTTTGTTCTTAACACTTCTTCCTCTGGAAATTTAAGTCCGCTAATATCTTCTTTTTTTACATTCAACGGATGATTTTGGTTACTAAAATGGTCTATCATAGGTATATTTATTTTAAAAATAGTTTAAAACTCAACAAGACAATATTAATCAATCGAAAAGAAGGGAGTTAATTATTAAGCCTTTATTACGGAAAAATTAATCAATCGTTACCATTTTAAACATTTTTTATGCCGTTTTATTACCTTTTAACTGTAATAGTATTTTTAAAAATTCATCTGCCTTTTGACTTCCGATGCGATAAATTAAACCATCCTTATCTATTACATCAATGGCATCTTCACCTTGAGTATAAAACCTAATCTTATTTTTGTAGTGCAAGTTATACACTGGTCTATTGAGTGAATACTTGCTGTATTTTACTTTTTTTACTTCTATAATAGTGCTTAAGTCAATTTTAACTTTACGAGATGTCCATAAGCCATCGAGAATTAAGCTATTATTAATGATCTGTGTTTTAAGATGTAAAACAAAAATGAGTATTAACGAAAGCAACATAATAATAAGTCCCATTAAAAAAAATAATTGACCTGAGTCTTGTCCTACTGGTGAGGAAGGGATTTGAATAACTACTACTTCAACGGGTTTAGGATTGGCGCTCCAATAATAGAGTAAAAAACAAAATATAGCCAATACGGTTCGCCACAATATTGACCATTTATTGTAACCCATGTATTGTTTCTCTTCAAAAAAAAGCTCCTCCTTCATGTTATTATAATAAGTATTGGTGTTACACAAACTTAATAAAATCTTTTTATTTCGATTTGTTTATGTTTGAATCTCAGCTCATTTTGCGAATAGGCACTATTACTTGAGTAGATTTAATTATAAATACCTTTAACATGGAATTATTATACCTGGATTCTTGGGGGTTATTCTTTAAAATAAGTTCTATTGTTTACGGTTATGTGTTGATCGGAAATATTTTTATAAAACATAGCACCTTCTGGTTTAATAAGTAAATTGTCTATTCGTAATAATTTTTTTGCATCTGTGATTTTATCACACCACAGGGTGATAGTAAGTATATCACTTTTATTTTTCAATTTAAATTTTCTTTCTATCAAAGCCCAATTCCCATTTATCACGCAAAATGCATTTCCTGGATTAAAATAATCACTTCCATAAACTTTACCAATAGAATCAGCAAATGCTAATTCTACAAGAGTGCGAGGATAAACGTCTGCAGTAAAATCATCCATCCAAAAGGAGAGGGTATAGTTTTTATCTTTATAATTAGGTAAAGTGCCTTTATAAATTACGTTATATTCTTTTATTTTTCCTTCATAACATCCTTTTCCTTCATAAGAATGAGGGTTCAGGTTTTCTTCATATTCATTATAAAAAAATGTTTTAATTGAATCTGTATAGTTAAATCCATCTACAACATACGTTTTGCTTTTATCGAGAATATTTTTAGCGGTTAAATATAAATTAGTAGATAAATTTTTAAGGGTGTCTACTTGTATTTCATAAATACTAAATTCAGGAGTTTGCTTTATTTTTTTACAATTGGTTAGGAATTTTTTTTCATCTTCATTTAATTCATTCTCCCTTACAAATACTAAAAAGGGCTTGGTATTTTTAAAGTCAGCTATTATTTCTAATTTACGATACGGCTCTTTTATAAGTTGAATATTTTTATACGTTTGACTTAAAGAGGTACGGCTTAAAAAAACATTTACTATGGGTAAACCCGTTTTAATTGACGCAATAAAAACATCTTTTGTAATTTCGGATTCTTTATTTATCCATATATTTTCTGACCCAATATGAAGATACGGTAACATAATTAATGCTTGGTAGTCTTTTGTATCTATTGCATTAATCCATTGATCTTCTTTTAACTCATTTTTTTTATCTTCAAGCCTTGTGATGCGATTGTTCCAGTTATCTTGCTTGCCTCGTGACATTGTATAGGCATCATAACAAACCAAAACAAGAGGTAAACTCATAATAATGAATTTTAAAACAATTTTTTGTTTTGATGCCCAATTGGCAATCATATAAAATGCAATAATGTTAATTACATAATAAAAGATCCAAGTAAAGCGACCAATTCCTCTTAATTGTTTTAAGGGGCCAGCATAATCAAATAAGAATTCAAAATGTTTTATGGTAAATGGGTAACCGAATGCCAATAATGAAGCAACAATAGCTGCTGTTAAAAAAGCTATAATTATTTTATTATCATTTGCTAAAAAAACAGATTGCTGCCTCTTATAGAATACCCATAATGGAAATAATAATAAAAAAATTGAAACGATAACGGAGACAATACCTATATATGCCCAACCCTCCCATTCTGGATAATTGGGCTTAAATAAAAATTCAAATACTGGCGAATATAGTCTTCCTTGCGTGAAAAATACGCCTGCCATATTTGAAATATATTCGAAATATCCATAAGGTAAATGTGTTCGATCATCCACTCTATCTATTAATAAAATAAGAATTTGAATGAGAATAAAAGGAAAAATTAATTGAATGAAAAAGTGTTTTAAAGTAAATTTTAAATTACTGAACTGACCTTCTTTGCAACAAAATAAAACAACAAAATAAAACACTGATATGATTGCAAATAATCCATAAAAATAAAAATGAGTACCCGCCATAAAAAAAATGAGTAAGGCAATTATAAAAGATTTTTTAAGGGTAGGAGATTTATAAAATTTTAACAGTAGTAATAAAAATAATGGAATAGAGAATTGATAAGTTAAAGAATAGTGACCTCCTAAACGATCTATTTGAGGAGAGAGAAAAGCAATAGCTGTTGCTGCTATGGCGGCATATAAATAGGGTAAATGAAGGTGTTTAAATATAAAATATAGAAAAAGTGCTGAAAGAACAATAGAAAATAACATGATGATATTTATTATGCCTACTGTATAATTTACAATATGAAATAGTTTTAAAATATTCGTTACCAAAGGTTGGCATCCAGTAAAAAATACTTGTTCGCCATAAGGGTAATTCATACCATTAAATTGCCAATAGGAGACATCGTATTTTACATGATAAATTGCATTGTAATAAGCTTGAAAGCCATCACCTCCTGCTCCAAAATAAGTTTGGTTGGGATGCTCTAAAAGTTTTCCGAAAAAAAATAACAAGCAGCTAAAAGCGAATAGAGTTGTTAATAAGAAGCCAGGCTCAAAAATTATTTTTTTTATGCGTTGCAAATTCATTATTTATTTTGTTGTGTATTCTTTTACAAGATAAAGAGGTCTATTTTTAGCTTCATTAAAAACACGAGCTAAATATTCTCCTATAATTCCAATACTAATGAGTTGCATGCCACCAATGATTAATATGGAAACTAAAATAGAGGTCCAGCCAGGAATAGTTTTGTGAAATAGATAAGTGAAAATGGCATAGATAGCGTACATCAAACCAATTAATGAAACAATTAAACCTGCAAAAAAAGAAACACGTAATGGTTTTGCTGAAAAAGAAGTAATCCCATCGGCAGCAAAACGAAACATTTTAGCAATGGAGTATTTTGATTTGCCCGAAAAACGTGAAAGGGCAATATAAGGAATTGTAACTTGTTTAAATCCCATCCAACTTATTAAGCCTCTCGTAAAACGATCTTTTTCTTTAATTGTTAAAAATGCATTTACAGCTTTTCTATTCATTAAGCGAAAATCTGCTGCTGCTGGCTCAATATGAATATCTGATAATTGATTAATTATTTTATAAAACCAATTGGAAGATATTCTTTTAAATGCGCTTGAGTCTGCTGTTTCTGTGCGAATGGTATTTACGATATCAAACCCTTCTTGTTGTTTTTTATACAATTCAATAATTATTTCTGCGGGGTGTTGCATGTCTGCGTCCATTGTAACAACAAATTCTCCTGAGGTGTGTTCTATACCAGCAGTTAACGCTATCTGATGGCCGAAGTTTCTAGAAAGTGAAATACCTAATACCTTTTCATTTTGTTTGCTAATTTCATTTATACATTCAAATGAACCGTCTTTGCTTCCATCATCTACAAATATAATTTCATAATTCGCTGTTATCTTTTCTAGTACAGTGATAAGAGATTGATATAAAATGGGAATGTTTCCTATTTCATTTAGAAGAGGGATTACGATGCTAAGGTGTTTGGGTGTATTATTCATTAGTATCATTAAAGTTTAAATATAGATATAGTTCCGTATTCTCCTATTTTATTATTAAGATACGATTTTAAATACGGTCTCGATAATGGTTCTGTTTCTGTAATAACGATGTATTTAGCTCCAAGACTTATAAATTTAAAAATTTTTAAACTATCAATGTTCGGCACTACGTCAGTCCACCCGGGTTGCCCCATAAGGTATAACGTATAATTAGGTGTTGGATCAGGTAGTGAGATAATTTTATCTGTTGGGCTAATTCCTATTGAACGTAGATAGGGCGTAATAGTATGTACATCTTTGTATATAACGTATTCATTTACCCAACCATTATAACGATCATTTAATTTTTTTTCTGCGTAATATATGTTATACAATAAAAATATTGAAAATAGGCTCTTTACAATTATAGATTTAAAAGCAGTTTGATATTCATTACTTATAAATTCAGAAAATAAAATTAATATAAAAACTAATAATACCATGGCACTAATTATATAATAATCATGAGGACCAAAATTAGTATACCACAATATAATGTATGCCAATACTCCAATAAAAATAAACCACGTTATAAAGAATAAAAATTCATTTTGTTTTTTCATTTTTATAGTTGACCAAACAAAAGCAACAAAACATAAAAATAAGACAGAAATACTAAAATAATCATTCATCCATCGTTCTTTAATGTGAACCCAGACATCTTTAATTTGATCCAAGGATAAATCCCAAATGGGTAACGTTTCTATTAGAAAAAAAGCAGTTTTATGTAATTTATTATACTCAATCGCAAAATAGTACCAGGAAAAAATGGCGGCAAAGCTTATTATATAAGTAATGAAGATCTTAAATGTTAATTTAAATCCTGTAATTGATGTACTGAACTTTTTTAATTTTAGAGTTTCTAATAAATAGATTCCTAGAATAGCAATTGGGCTAATTAATGTTATAACTTTTAATAGCCCAGCTAAGGTGAAAAATAAAAAAGAGTAGTAAAAATACTTTTGCTTTGTGTTTGCTTGATATTTTAAGAAATAATTCCACCCAATTAATGCGAATGAAAAAGCAGAAACATCTGTAATAAAATTATTTGCATAATAAACAATAACGGGTGATGTGAAAAATAATAAAGAAATGCCTATTGCCCAAAAATCATCTTTTAATATTCTTTGAAGAATTCGAAAAAGAGCAAACAATCCTAGAGCAAATATGGAAAAATTTACCATTCGGTATATGAAATCGCTATAGCCAAATAATTTCCACAAGACGGCTACAAAATAATAAATGATAGGAAATTCGCTTACGGTATATCCCGATCTACCTTCATCTCCTGTTCTGAATAATACTTCCGGTTGAAAAAAATGCATTCCGTTTTGATAGTAATTCCAAGCAATTGTTGCACTATCTGTTTGTCGCCATCTGTGTACTGATTGAGGGCGCTTTTGCATTATTTGATAATAGTCATAGTATAAGCAAATGCTAAATAGAAGAATAAAAAATATAAAGGGAGCTGATCGTTTCAATGCTAAGGCTCTAAATTTGTTTCATCAATGATATACAAAGGTCTGTTTCTAATATTATCACCCAGCCTACTTATATACTCTCCAATTATACCAATGCATAATAACTGAATACCTCCAATAAAAAGAACGGAAATCATTAATGAAGTCCAACCTTTAATAGTGGTTTCTTGTAAAAAAAATTTTTGATAAAGAGCATAACAAATTAATATAAAAGACAAGGAGGAAACAAAAAAGCCTACAACTGTTGCGAACTTTAAAGGTAAATTAGAGAATGATGTTAATCCGTCAATTGCAAAGCGTATCATTTTTTTATAGGTATAACCAGTTTGGCCTGCATTACGTTCATCACGATCATATTCTACAAAAGTTTGTTTAAAGCCTACCCATGAAATTTGTCCTCTTAAAAATTTATGTTGTTCGGGCATTTGCCTCAATATTTTTACCACTTTTTGATCTAATATTCTAAAATCACCCGTATCTACAGGAATGTTTACACTTGTGATTTTAGCTAATAAGCGATAAAAGAATTTAGCGGTAAATTTTTTTAAAAAACTTTCTCCATTTCTACTTTTTCTCTTTGCGTACACTACCTGATAACCTTCTTTTAATTTTGCATACATTTCAATTATTAATTCAGGAGGGTCTTGCAAATCGGCATCAATTATTACGGTAACATCACCGCTTACCTTGTCGAGTCCAGCAGATACAGCCACTTGGTGTCCAAAATTTCGACTAAAGGAAATGTATTTAACAGCGTTATTCTTTTCTATTAATTCTTTTAATATAAAAAGAGAATTGTCTTTACTACCATCGTTTATAAAAATAAACTCGTACTCCACTTGTAACGTTTTAATTACAAGTAGTAGCCGTTCATATAATTTATAAATGTTTGACTCTTCATTGTAAATGGGAATAATTATAGAAATTTTCATTTGAAATTTGATAATATTCGATAAAAATAAGAATTAAACACGAATGGGATACCTATAATAAGTATTTGCCAGTTGCATTTTCATTATAAATTAATTTTTAATCAACCGTATATTTTTTAATAAACAAATTGCTTTTTGTCTTTTTGAATAAACTCTAAATTTAAGTCATCCATATATACGGTTTCTCCTCCTCTATTCAATAAGTATATCTTCATAATATCGCTAGAAGATTTTACTACTGGAAGTTTTAGTGTTTCAGTAATATTTATCCACTTAGAGATTTCCCATGCCGCATTAGAGTTTGTGTTTATGGCATCCCAGTAATAAACATCGCCATTTGCGGATTGTATACAAACAACAAGTGAAGTTTTAGACTCTTTTGGTTCATATTTCCAAAAAGATACTTTTAAAACAATATCTTTTTTATCGAGTAAAACTTTTAAATCAGTAAGACTTAAAACATCTCCAAATTCTATTTTTTTGTTTACACTGGTAACAAATTCCCCCGAATGCGCCCCAGATTCTGGTTTAATTATGTTTTTTGCTTCCCAGTCGGGTAATGATTTTTCAAAATCTGTAAAATAATTTAAGAGTACTTTACCTTTTATTGCTACTTCCAACTTTTCAGCATCCGTTAACTTGAAAACAGATATAATTTTTGCGCTATCTACCACAACAGAAAAAACTTCATTTTCAAATTTGTAGTCTTGGGGGTGCCAACGATATTGACCTATAAAATAGTCTGCATGCTCTAAATGGCTGTATCTAACTTTTTCGCGTTGTGCTGGTGGAAACATATTTATATTCAAGAAAGATGGAGTGCTTTCTGCATACAGATTTATGGAAGCATTATTAGTTAATAGGTATTCTAACGCTTGTTTGGAAGATACTCCATAATAATCTAGTTCAAAATTATTTTTAGTTTCTGCTAAATTTTTACCTGCTAAAAAATTGAAATATACATATTGATAGGGGTGTATTTTTATCATTATATATAATATCTGCAATAATGAAGCAGCAGTAATAAGTGTAAAAATAACTTTCCACTTTTTAGCTAATTCATAGAGAGATTTTAATCCAAAAAGTGCAATTAATAGAAATGCAGGATAAATAAAAAATACATGTCGCCAGGCATCGTATACTACACTTTTTAATATAATTACCATAATTATTGGCACGAAAAAGCAAGCAATTGCCAAGAGATGTTTTTGCTGAGTAATTATGAAATCTAATGGTTTTTTTATGAATAGTCTTAGTATACAGAATAACCCAATTATAAATAAGATAGAATAAAAAAAGGGAGTAGTAATAAAAATCCATACTGGTAGATAATGCCATGGTAGTTTAGTGGAAGGAATAAATTCCCCCAAATAAAGAACCTTATTTGTCCATTGGTAATTGCTCATTTCAGTAAACGCACTCATGAAATGGAAGATGGGGGCTTCCCATAATACAGGCCAAAATAAAATAGTAAATAAGATGAGAAAAACTAAATAAACGAAAAAGCTTTTAAAATTAGTTTTCGGTTTCTTTTTATTAAGTAAATAAAATAGCACATCTATAGCCACAAAGCCAAACGTAAGAAGAGGTAGCACTATACCTAATATCCTTATATCAATGGTAAAGCCACATATTAAGGCATTTAGAATTGCCCATTTGTATGTTTGCTTCTGATAATAAATCAAAACAGTATACATTCCAATAATAAAAAAGGAGAGTAAAATTAAATCCTTTGAATTATAAAAAGCATCAGCAAATATGCGAGGGCTTAGTATCAGAAATAAGCTACCTAATAATGATAGCTTCCAATTTTTAAAACAAAAGTTGCATAAGAAATAAAAGAAAATAGTAGAAATAAAAAATACTAAAAAATTTACTAAATGCCGCATTAAAAATACTGTTCTGGGGTCTTCTAGATGTAGTACTTTTTCAATAATAACTAATGTTAATTCGAATGCTGGACCATGATATTTTTCATTCCCCTCTAAAAGAGCTTTTGTAGTGGCCTCACTCTTGTGAAAAACATAGTCATACACAACTGTTCCGTTATCTTTCCATTGCATTCCCTCATCCCATGATAAACCATAATCGGTATAGATGTTTAAACCTATAATAAAAAAGAGACCGAAAAATATAAATAAAATTAGCTTGCGACTTTTTTCAATCCCTAATAATAGTTTTTCTCGAATCATTTGGTCGTCTCCACTTTTTTTATGACTCCAAGTTCTTTCCCAATTTTTTCAAATGCTTTTAATGCTTTATCAAGATGTTCTTTTTCATGAGCTGCAGAAAGCTGCACACGTATACGAGCTTGATCTTTAGGTACTACTGGGTAGAAAAACCCCGTGACATAAATATTTTCTTCTAATAATTTATTTGCAAATGTTTGGGCTAATTTTGCATCGTATAACATTACTGGAACAATGGCCGAATCGCCTTCTTTAATTTCTAGCCCTACCTTTTTTATTCCTTTTTTAAAATAATCGATATTCCATTCTAGCTTATCACGCAATGCAGTAGTTTCATTTAACATATCTAATACAGCTATGGTAGCGCCTACAATAGGGGGAGCTAACGAATTACTGAATAAATAAGGTCGTGAACGTTGACGTAATAAATCAATAATTTCTTTTTTACCAGAAGTAAATCCACCCATAGCTCCTCCCAAGGCTTTTCCGAAGGTGCCCGTTACAATATCAACTCGATGCATTACATTTTTTAATTCAATAGTTCCTTTTCCTGTTTTACCAATGAAGCCGCTGGCATGACTTTCATCTACCATTACCATCGCATTATACTTATCTGCTAAATCGCATATTTTATCTAGGGGAGCAACAAAGCCATCCATTGAAAAAACGCCATCTGTAACAATAAGACGAAAACGTTGTGATTGCGCTTTTTTAAGTTGTTCTTCCAAATCTGCCATGTTGGAATTTTTATATCGATAACGCTGTGCTTTACATAAGCGCACACCATCAATAATAGAGGCATGGTTTAATTCATCTGATATAATTGCATCTTCTTCACCTAATAAGGGCTCAAATACACCACCATTGGCATCAAAGCAAGCTGCATATAAAATGGTATCTTGCTGCCCCAAAAAGCGAGAAAGCTTTTCTTCTAATTCTTTGTGAATATTTTGTGTTCCACAGATAAAACGAACACTGCTCATACCATAACCATATTTGTCTAGTGTGTGATGTGCAGCTTCAATTACTTTAGGGTGGGAGGATAACCCTAAATAATTATTTGAGCAAAAAATTAAAACATCTTTACCATTAACCTTTACAACAGCTCCTTGTTCGCTATTTATAATTCGTTCATGTTTAAAGAGGCCTGCGTTTTCTATATTTTTTAATTCTGATTGAAGATGATTTTTGAAATTTCCGTACATGAGTTGAAGCAATTATGAATGATTAAACAAAAATAGAAAAAGAAAGGATATGAGCAGCTATAATGATTTATTGTATTTTTTTATGACGAGAAGAATAACTTTTGTAAGCTTATATTTTGGTAGTGAAATTCAATTTTCCCCATCCTCCTTTTCCCCTCTTCTTTTCCCTTCTCCCAAAATAAAAGCTAGTAATATTAATATCAATGTTATTTCATTATTTAAAATCTACCTATTTTAATATTTCGTACTTTTGCGTTCTTTTATTAATCATGCATGGGAAATCATAACAAATACCTTCAAAAAGCAAGCACTGTTGGATTACTTTTAGCTTTAGGTATTATTTATGGAGATATCGGCACCTCTCCATTATATACGCTTAAAGCGATTATGGGTGATAACCCAATTGACGTTAATGTTGTATTAGGTGGTATTTCTTGTGTCTTTTGGACGCTTACACTACAAACTACTTTAAAGTATGTAATCTTAACCTTAAGGGCTGATAACAAAGGAGAGGGGGGGATATTCTCTTTATTTACATTAGTAAAGAAGACCAAAGTTAAATGGCTTATGTTTCCAGCCGTAATTGGCGGAAGTGCTTTATTAGCAGATGGTATCATAACACCACCTATTACCGTTACATCAGCAATTGAAGGTTTGTTAGAAAAAAATCCGAATGCTAACATAATACTTATTGTATGTGTCATACTCACTATCTTATTCACCATTCAACAATTTGGTACTAAATTTATCGGAAAATTTTTTGGCCCCGTAATGTTTGTGTGGTTTTCGATGTTAGGCATTTTAGGTGCTTCCCAAATGTCTCATGATTTATCTGTTATTAGAGCCATTAATCCTTATTATGCGTATGAATTATTATTTAAGTACCCTCATGGTTTTTTATTATTAGGCGCTGTCTTTTTATGTACAACAGGAGCAGAGGCTTTGTATTCTGATCTTGGTCATTGTGGTAAGCATAACATCCGCATCAGTTGGATTTTTGTTAAAACAACACTCATAGTAAACTATTTTGGACAAGGGGCTTGGCTAATCGCTCATCAAGGCGAATCTTTAAAGGGTAAAAATCCGTTTTATTTAATTATGCCTGAATGGTTTGTTCCATATGGTATTATTATTTCAACAATTGCCGCTATTATTGCTAGCCAGGCATTAATTAGTGGTTCTTTCACGCTTATTAATGAAGCCATGCGTTTAAATTTTTGGCCAAAAGTAAAGATAAAATATCCCTCAGAACTTAAAGGTCAACTGTACATACCATCCATCAATTGGCTATTATGGTTAGGATGTTTAGGTATTGTTATAGGCTTTAAACAATCGCAAGGAATGGAAGCTGCTTATGGGTTAGCAATTGTATTAACCATGATGATGACGACCATACTTCTTACCTATTATATGATTCTGAAACGATATAATAAGATACTAATTGTTGGTATTTGTATCCTGTTTGCAACGATAGAACTTTCATTTTTTATTGCCAATTTGCATAAATTCCCACATGGAGGTTGGGTAACTATTTTGATAGCAAGTGTACTCATAACTATAATGTTAACTTGGTTCTACGCTAGAAAAATCAGAAATAGATACGTAGAGTTTGTGAAATTAAAAGATTATTTAACGGTACTTGAGGATTTAAGTCATGATTTAACAGTGCCAAAATATGCTACTCATTTAGTATATCTTACAAGTGCTGATAACAGAGAAGAAATTGAATCAAAAATAATGTACTCTATTATGCAAAAACAGCCTAAAAGGGCTGATATTTATTGGTTTGTACATGTTGATTTGGTAGATGAGCCATATCGTATGGAGTATAAAGTAAGTGAATTTATACATGATGATGTAATTCGGATCGACTTTCGTTTAGGATTTAGAATAGCACCAAGAATTAACTTAATGTTTAGAAAAGTGGTGGAAGACATGGTAAGGAATAATGAAGTGGATATTACTAGTCGGTATAAATCATTAAATAAAAATAATATCATTGGCGATTTTAGATTTATTGTAATAGAGAAATTTTTATCCTATGAGAATGAGCTTCCAATAATTGAAAAAATAATTTTAGATGCTTATTTCTTTTTGAAATATTTTAGTTTGTCAGAAGAAAAAGCATTTGGATTAGATACTAGTTCTGTAACTGTAGAAGCTGTTCCATTAATCATAGCTCCTCCTAAAGAAATTAATTTAAAACGGGTGGATTAAGTGTTGTAATAGTTTATTGAATTATCTTTTTTAAGAAGCTGTATTTTCTATTTCAACAAAATATATTTTATTAGTGGTAGGTGTGATTTTATAATCATCATCGATTCGAAACCCCATTACCCAAACTATTTTTTTTGCTGAACAGAGCACCCATGTATTTTCTTTTTCTGCAATAGATAATTTTTTATTAATAAAGAAATCGCTTAATTTTTTTTCACCCTTCATTCCCAATGGTCGAAATCGATCCCCTGCTTTCCACCTTCTCACTTCTAAAGGAAAGATTAACTTATCATAATCAAGTGAAGCTTGCTGAGGTGATTTTGGTATAGAAACAGCTGCCGTATTTTTAACTAAGTTAAAAAGAAGATGAAGCTCAGGTAAAGACGATTGTTCTTTATTTATGAGGTATTTATTTTGTTTAATGCCAAGTTTAGTAAATGGTTCAATTATTAAAAAATCTCTGTCTTTCACTAAGCGGTGTGTAGCAGAATAAAATAATTTTCCCGAATTAGCATCTAATGAAGTACTAATTTTCTGAACGACAGTAGAATTAAAATTATAACTTTTTAAAAGTTCATATAAATAAGTATCAAGGGGCGATAATTTTTTTAATTTTTTAATCGGTATTCGAATTCCATTTTCATCTTCAATAATATGAGTTGATTTTATTTTTTCAATAACAGCTAGATAAATCAGCTCGGTAGCACGCAAATTTGCAAGTGTTTGAATAATTGCATTTTCAAATGAAGGACTTAATTCATTTAATAACGGAATCACTTGATGACGAATTTGATTACGAAGGTATTTATCAGATGCATTGCTACTATCTTCGCGATAAACTAATTTATTTTTTTTAGCATAATTAATTATCTGCTGCTTGGAAGCAAAAAGTAAGGGACGAATAATACAATCGTGTTTTGACAAAATACTTCTTAAGCCAGAAATACCAGATCCACGCATAAGATTAATAAAAAAGGTTTCAATCGCATCGTTTTGATGATGAGCGGTGGCGATGTAAGAATAATTATGTTTAAGTCTTATTTCTTCAAACCATTGATAACGTAATTCTCGGGCAGCTACTTGAATAGAAACTTTATTTTTTTTTGAATAAGTTGAGGTGTTAAATTTGATGATGTGTATTGGAACATCGTAATTAAACGCTAGCTGTTTTACAAATAATTCATCTTCGTCACTTTCTTCTTTACGTAATTGAAAATTACAATGAGCAATACTAAAGTTTAAATTCGCTTTATGAAAGAGTTCGCACATCACAATTGAATCCAGTCCACCACTTACAGTGACTAGAATAGAATCTGTAGCTGAAAAAAGATTATCTTGATTAATATATGAAACAAATTCCTTATCCATGAAATAAACTAAGTACTAGAGATATTTTTCAACATTTATTTTTTTTTTAAAATGAAAATTTAATGTTTAATTTATTGTAAAACTTCCAACATCGCTTTTGCTTTTAATAAACATTCATCATATTCATCTTCTGCATTTGATTTATCTGTAATAGCGCTACCCACCATGAAAGATAAATATTTTTTTTTCGCATTGTATAAAATACTTCTAATGACTACATTAAAATCAAAATCTCTTTCTGGTGTAATGTATCCAATTGCACCAGAATATAAACCACGCCTACTGCTTTCGTATTTGTCAATTAATTGCATTGCCTTTATTTTAGGAGCACCTGTCATGGATCCCATAGGGAAAGTGCTTTTTATAATTTCAGTAAAAGTTATATTTTTTTTTATTTTACAGCTCACCGTAGAAATTAATTGATGCACTTGTTTAAAACTATATATTCCCAAAAGTTCATCTACTTTAACGCTACCAGTTTCAGCAATGCGCGATAGATCATTTCGTACCAAATCCACAATCATTAGATTTTCACTTTGTTCTTTCGTATTATTTAATAAATTACTTTTTAATTGTGCATCTTCTTCTATATTTTTAGAACGCCTAGTTGTACCCTTTATGGGTTGAGAAAGAAGAGTATTATTTCGTTTGTGTAAATAACGTTCAGGGCTAGAGCACATCACATAATGTGTATTAAATTTACAATACGCTGCAAAAGGAGCTGCGGAAAGAGAATTTAAACGCTCAAATAAATTGGCAGGTTCTATTTCCACATTTTCAGCAAAAAATTCTTGGCAAAAATTTACTTCGTAAATATCGCCCTTTCTGATATGTTGTTTTAAATCGTTTACTGAATTTACATATGACTCCTTGGAAATTTTAGTTTCTATTTTAATTGTTAAGGCTTCTTTCGCTGCCATTTCTATATTTTCAAGAAATGCATTTTTTAAAATGAGCTCTGCTTCATTTTTATTTAAAAACGAAGCGTTGTAAAAAATCGTAATAATTTCTTTTGTAATCGTTATAACTATTTTGGGTGAAAAAAAGTGAAGTAATGGAAACTCCATCTTGTCTTTATTTTTAGAGCTTAGCATTTCAATTTCATTTTTTAAATCATAACTAAAATATCCAAAAAGCCAACCTTTTGTTTTAGAAATAAAATCTTCAAGTTGCTCCAAAGCAGGAGTGGAATCTTGTAGAACTAATTCACTAGTACTACCTAACGCAATAATTTTCGAAAAATTTAAACTACTGGAGTTATGCAATTCTATGTTCGACTCAAATACGCAAACTTGTTTAAATGTCTCATTAAGACCGTCAATATTGATTTTATATTCCTTTTTAGCGGCTTGCTGAGTAAACTTCTTAAACATTTACAAATATAGTTTCAATTTAAACTACTAGTACGGGATTAGCAATGAAATATTTTTTCAAAAGAAATAACGCACTTAATTAAAAATATACAATTTAACATCAGTCTGTAATTTTTTTAAAAATAAAAAAGCGAAATACGCTGTAATACCCATCACGAATCATTTCTGGAATTATTTTTTAAATAAAAAAGTCGACGTTTTTTTATAATAGTCGAAAAAGTTTTCAACAATGTAACAAAAAGTGGTAAAAAGTGGTAAAAAGTGGTAAAAATGTTTTTATTTTTACAAAACCAGAATTTATTAAATGACAAATCTGTTTGGAGTGTATGAATGCAGTGCAGATGCAAAAGGACGTGTAATGTTTCCTGTTGCATTTAAAAAGCAGCTTACAAAAGAGCTTAAAGCAGGCTTTGTAATGA
>JBDTFR010000106.1:0-9421 GCA_039937835.1 Bacteroidia bacterium
GGAAAAATGCGGAATGGCTCGTAATGCAAAAGGGTTAACGGAAGCCATTGCAGAAATACGTAAGTTACGTGAAGAGTTTTGGAAAGATGTACGTGTACCAGGTACTGCAAATGAATTTAACCCAGAGTTAGAAAAAGCAGGTCGTGTAGCCGATTTCCTTGAGTTAGGAGAACTAATGTGTATAGATGCGTTGCAAAGAAATGAAAGTTGTGGTGGTCACTTTCGTGAGGAATACCAAACTCCAGAAGGAGAAGCACTACGAGACGATGAAAATTTCTCATTCGTATATGCCTGGGAGAACAAAGGCAACAACACCTATGAATTACATAAAGAAGAGTTAAAATTTGAAGCAATTAAAGTAGCAGCTCGTTCTTATAAATAAGGATTAAAAAATACATATAAAAAAATAAAAATAATTGATAAAACACGCTAATAGTTATTGTTTTATAACTAGCTCTTACTAGTTTTTATTCGCAACTAATTATTAAGTATAATAATAAAAAACATGAGTCAAGGGAACATGAAATTAACGCTAAAAATTTGGCGTCAAAAAAGCGCAAAAGCAGAAGGTAAACTTATTACTTACGAAGTAAAAGATATATCACCTGACATGTCATTTCTTGAAATGTTTGATGTATTGAACGAACAATTAATTAATAAAGGAGAAGAACCAATTGCATTTGATCACGATTGTCGCGAAGGAATTTGCGGTATGTGTAGCATGTTTATTAATGGCGAACCGCATGGACCAAAAAGAGGTATAACTACTTGCCAATTACACATGCGTTCTTTTAAAGATGGTGATACCATTGTAGTTGAACCATGGCGTGCAGCAGCCTTTCCAGTAATTAAAGATTTAACAGTAGATCGTTCTGCATTTGACCGTATAATTGCAAAAGGTGGCTACATATCTGTAAACACAGGTAATGCACAAGATGCCAATAACATTCCTATTGCAAAAGTAGATGCTGATAAATCTTTTGATGCGGCTGCCTGTATTGGATGTGGTGCTTGTGTTGCTACTTGCAAAAACTCTTCTGCAATGTTATTTGTTTCAGCGAAAATTTCTCAATTGGCATTATTACCACAAGGTCAAATTGAACGGGTAAGTAGAGCAAAAAATATGGTAGCGCAAATGGATGAAGAAGGATTTGGGAATTGCACAAATACTGGTGCTTGTGAAGTAGAGTGCCCTAAAGGAATTACATTAGAAAATATTGCACGTATGAATCGCGAATTTTATGTAGCAAATATCAAAGAATAAAATAGAACTAAATAAGTGCATAAATAAAAAACCAAACGAACACACGTTTGGTTTTTTATTTATACTTGGCGAGAACAAAAGATATTTTTTTTCTCTTTTATAATTATAAATATATTTATTCGCTATTATTATTTTTTATCGTGCTATCACATAATTGTATTCTTCAAGATATATTTAATGAACATGCAATAGTAAAGATCAGGCTCCTGTTGTTTTTTAAGAGATGAAAAAATATTACTTTTACTTTATACACATTTTAAAACACCTTTTTCTTGATACATAAGGAAGACATAGACCGTATTTTTGAAGCTGCTCGTGTAGAAGAAGTGGTAGGAGACTATGTTACCCTGAAAAAGAGAGGCGT
Source organism: Bacteroidia bacterium (assembly GCA_039937835.1). GTDB lineage: Bacteria > Bacteroidota > Bacteroidia > 2-12-FULL-35-15 > 2-12-FULL-35-15 > 2-12-FULL-35-15. Next base: position 1,629 of record JBDTFR010000106.1, read on the forward strand.
AAATCTTATTGGTTTATGCCCTTTTCATGATGAAAAAACGCCTTCCTTTTATGTATCACCCATAAAAGGCATATACAAATGTTTTGGCTGTGCAAAAGGCGGCAACGCGGTAAATTTTGTAATGGAAAAGGAACAAATGTCCTATCCGGAAGCATTGCGATATTTAGCAAAAAAATACAATATTGAAATTAGTGAGGAAGAACAAACACCTGAACAACTACAAACAAATAATGACCGGGAAAGCTTACTTGTGGTTTCCTCTTTTGCTCAAAAACATTTCTCAGAAAATCTTTATCATACCGATGAAGGTAAGTCTATTGGATTAAGTTATTTTAAAGAGCGAGGTTTTAGAGAAGACATCATTCAGAAATTTCAGTTAGGATACAGCCTTAACCAACGAACGGGATTTACCGACTCCGCATTATTAGCTGGTCATAAAAAAATATACTTAGTAAAATCGGGACTTACCATTGAATATAAAAATGAAAGAACGAATCAATCATCAGTAGAAGAAAATAAATCAGTAACAGTTGATTCTCCGCCTGAAGAAGAAACAAAACTAGCGGACCGTTTTTTTGGACGGGTAATGTTTCCTATTCATAATGTTACAGGGCGTGTGATTGCCTTTGGTGGTAGAACATTACGGACGGATACAAAAAAAATTGCTAAGTATATTAATTCGCCTGAAACAGAAATTTATCATAAAAGTGATGTATTATACGGAATTTATTTTGCTAAAAAAGAAATTGTAAAACAAGAAAATTGTTTTTTAGTAGAAGGTTATACCGATGTGGTATCATTACATCAGTCTGGAATAGAAAATGTGGTGGCAAGCAGTGGTACGTCCCTTACCATTGGTCAAATAAAACTAATTCGAAAATTCACCAATACCATTACCATTCTATACGATGGCGATAATGCGGGTATTAAAGCAAGTTTTAGAGGTATTGATTTAATATTAGAGGAGGGCTTAAATGTAAAAGTATTATTATTTCCCGATGGCGAAGATCCTGACTCTTATGCTAAAAAAGTAAGTAGTGAGGAATTAAAAAAATTTATTTCCTTAAATTCTAAGGATTTTATTTCTTTTAAGACTAATCTGTTAATGAGAGAAACACAAAATGATCCTATAAAAAAAGCAGCACTCATTAAAGATATAATGGAGAGTATAGCCCTTATACCAGAAGCTATTTATCGCTCCGTGTACATAAAAGAATGCAGCCGCATTATGGATGTATCAGAAGAAATTTTATTTAATGAATTAAATAGCATACGAAGAAAAAAGTCAGACGAAAAAAGAAATCATTCTGCAACCACTTCTATTGTTTATGAAGGAAATGAAAAATCAGAAACTTTATTAGTTGAAGAAAAAAAATTAAATACGCTTAGTCCCGAACATCAAGAAAGAGATATTATAAGATTGTTGATTAATTACGGAACTAAAAATGTTTTAATTGATAGCGAAGATGAAGAAGGGAAGCCAATTCAGTTAGGAGTAAGTGCTGCTTATTTAATAATACATGAGTTACAACAAGATCATATTATTTTTGAAAATATTATATATAACACTATTTACAATGAATTTATAGAGCAACTAGAAAAAGATACAGTACCTGATCATACTTACTTTATTAATCATAGTAATACCGATATTAATATTTTAACGGTAGATTTAATCAGTAGCCCGTATTCACTTTCTAACTGGGAACAACATAGTATTTACATTACCAAAGAAGAAGACATTTTAAAGAAGTCGTTATTAAATGCCGTATATGCTTTAAAAAGCAGGCGATTAGAAATAATGATTCACGAGATACAGAAAAAATTAAAGGAAAATCCTCTAGAGGAAGAATTTTTAACGCTGATGCAAACCCACCAACAATTACATGAAGCATTAAAAATTTTCAACCATTTACTTGGTAGGATTGTGTTAAAATAAATTACAATTGCAATAAAGACTGATAGAAGAAAATGAGGGAAATTGAGATAAATATCGCAAAAGCAGCTCGCTGTTAAACATAAATACGATCATATTAATCAGCTCGCTTTTACTGCAATAGGTTTATCTCATCGCTTCATTTATCATTAGGTTTCACTTCATAAAGTAAACTTATTCTATATAGAATACATACATTTGACAAGATAATTTTTTTAGTGCAAAAATGAAACGATTCTATTTATTTGCTTTTCTATTTTTTGCACTCACTATACACTGCCAAACACTACATTTCGAGATTGCAGCGCTAAAAGGCCTGCCGTCGTCTGAAGTATACAAAGTATTTGAAGATAGCTTTGGGTTTATTTGGCTGGCAACCGATGCAGGGTTATGCAGATACGATGGTAATTTAGTAACTACCTACACCGTAAAAGATGGAATTAGTGAAAACGTAATTTTTAAAATTTATGAAGATCATAAACATCGCATTTGGTTTAGCACACTTTCTGGATATTTTTTCTATTATGAAAACGGTAAATTCACACAAATCGAAGCAAGCAAAAAAGCAAAGAAAGATTTTAAAACATTCCAAGTTGCTTCATTTATAGTAGGAGAAAATGATACTCTTTACTTTACAGGAAGCACCTTTAGAGGTTTAATAAAGGTACCTCCACAAAATAATTATTCACAATTAATTCATGTTTATCTGCAGTGCAAAGAATCAACTCGATATATTCTTTCTAATAAAAAAGGCACGGAGTACCTCATTGGAAGCGGCTTAAGTGCTCCAATTTTTAAGGATTCGACTTACCTATTAAATTTTTTAGATACCCTATTCTCCGTTTCGTTTAGAAACATTTTTACTACTTATAACTCCATCGCTCAATACCACATGGCCATAACTGAAAATAAAAAGGTATATATTCCAACAAGAAATCAGATTGCAATTGTGAGTAAAGGCAAAGATATTGAGTATTATAATTTCCCTGACGATGTTCTACAGATTTTGAAAGATAAGGATGGTGACTTATGGGTATGCACGGCACATCGTGGAGGATTTATTTTTAAAGGCGGAAACTTAAAATCTAAACCCATGCGTTTTTTAGATACGTTAAGTGTATGCTCCGTCATGATCGATAAAGAAGGAACAATATGGGCTACAACACTAGAAAAAGGCGTTTTTCAATGTATGAATAAATACGTGTTGACTTTACCAGAAGTAGCAAAGAATTTCACTACCTATGAAAATCAACTACTTATATCCTTTGCCTCAAAAAAAATTGGGATAATTTCAACTACTGATTCTTTAACATTTATGCCTCCTCCTGCTAATTTAAAAAAAGAAGGAACACTCAACACTTTCTTAAGGAATAAACATTCTCGTTATTATAGTACTTCAAAAAATCTTTATTGTTTAAGTGAGAACTCCTTAGCATGCATACAGTATTATGGAATGAATCCATTTATACCAAAACAGCTCATTTTTATTGGTGGCGACACGGTACTTGCATTTAATAGCTTCCATATTGTAAGTATATTTAAAAATAAACTAATCCTTTTCCTAAGTAACCACTTCCCGCCCAATTGTGAGAAAAAACTAACAACTAAACAAGTACTAATTGGCTCCAGAAACAATTTTGGGATAGTTGAATTTAAGAATAATACACTCCTGCCCTATCTTGATCATTTTAAAGAATTAAAAACAAGAATTAATTGTATAGAGGAAGATTCGACTGGAAACATATGGATTGCGACGAATGAAAAAGGAATCTATTGTTACAATACCAAACAAAAGAGACTCTATGAATTCAATGAAAATAGTGGCTTACGCTCTAACAAAATTAATTCTTGCACGATTGATGAAAATGGGAATATATGGTGTGGGACACACGTTGGCATATCGAAACTAATTACTAGTAACGGATTGGAAAATGTTACCATTCAAAATTTTGACAAAAATCATGGTGTATTTGATTTAGAAATAAATGCAATAAAGGAATTTAAAGGAAAAATTTATTGTGCTTCCAAAACTGCTCTATTTTATTTTGAGATAGGCAAAATGGTTATGAATATTTCCCCGCCAGAAGTATACGTTCAATCAATTTATATAAACGACAAATCTGCACCAATAAAAGATACATTAAACCTCAATTACAATCAAAATAATTTTCATATTCAAATAAAATCAATCAGCTACAAAAAGGTTGATAACAAACGTTTTTATTATACATTAAAAGGCTACGATAAGGTATGGTATCTTTCAAATTCTGGAGATATTCATTATACAAACATCCCCTACGGCACCTATACATTATCTTTTTATGGAATTAACAATGATGGGACTTTCAGCAGGCAGCCCCACCTCTCTAGTTTTATTATAAAAAAACCATATTGGTTTACCTGGTGGTTCATTTCAATTGAGTTACTCCTATTCATTATTATTTTATATTTTCTAATGCGATTTTGGAAGTTTAAGATTGAGAAAAAACAATTGGAAAAATTTAAAATGGAGCAAAAAATTTCCGAATTTAAAATGACCGCACTGCGCTCACAAATGAACCCACATTTTATATTCAATGCAATTAATTCCATTCAACATTATATACTCAAGCAAGATACCTTTAAGTCATATAATTATTTATCAAAATTTTCTTTGCTGATAAGAAATATTTTAGATAACTCTCAAGAAGAATATATCTCTATATCTCAAGAAATTAATACCTTAAAATTGTATATTGAACTAGAACAAATGCGGTTTACGCAACCCTTTGATTTTATACTTGATATGGACAAAGAATTACCATTGGATGCATACATTCCAACAATGTTAATTCAACCGTTTATTGAAAATTCTATTTGGCACGGTCTAATGCCTAAAAAAACAAATTGTATATTAGAACTTATTTTTAAAAGAAAAGGAGCTAATATGTTAGTGGTTATAAGAGATAACGGAATAGGGAGGGATGAAGAATTAAAAAAAAATATTTCACATATTTCTAAAGGTAGCTCTTTAACTGAAGAACGATTGAGGGAACTTACAATAAATAATAACAAGCAATTTACATTTAGTATTGTTGACTTAACCGATAATGGAGGGAATTCTAAAGGAACAGAAGTTAGGATAATGCTGCCACTTGATGTATAAAAATATCATTTTTTTATGAATATTACCGCAGTAATAATAGAAGATGAATGCAAAATAAGAGAAGTATTTAAACAATTATTAAAAGAATTTTGTCCAACCATTATACTTCTTGGTGAGGCAGATAATATTTCAGATGGGTATACACTGATTTTAAAAAATAAACCAGAGGTTGTTTTTTTAGATATTGAAATGCCAGGAGGATGCGGTTTTGAACTATTGTCAAAATTTGATATCATTCCTTTCGAAACAGTTTTTGTCTCCTCTTATGGGCATTACGCAATAAGAGCGTTAAAAATGAGCGCATTGGATTACCTATTAAAACCAGTGCTTATTGAGGATATTATCGCTTTGCCAGCTAAGCTGCAGGAAGCAATTAATCTGAAGCAAAACGCAGCAAAATACATACTTTTAAAAAATAACCTTACAAGTACTGAAAGAGAAAAAAAATTAGCCGTTTCATCAAAAAAAAATTTGGAATTAGTTAACATTTCAGATATTAAGTATTTACATGGCGAGGGGAATTATACTACTATTTTTTTGAATGATGAAAAAAAATTGTTGGTTTCGAAAACTTTAAAGGAGTATGAAAGTATATTGTGCTCTCCAATTAATGATTTTATTAGAATTCACAAAGCAACTATTCTAAATATCTCACATATAAAGAGTTTGGTCTCTGGTGAGGAAACATATGCGATATTAAACGATGGAAAAAAGTTGGAGGTTTCCAGAAGAAAAAAAGGGGAGTTAATGGAACGTTTGCGTTCTCATCCTTTTAATTCATAAATTTCTTTTTACTTTATATATTTTAAATCACACCTATATAGGTGTGATTTAAAATATTGTTTGTAAAATCAACATGCTTAGCCATTAAGAATACTTATTTCAAAATTATCTTTTGCATGCCTTGCTGCTCACCATTCATTTTGATCATATAAATACCTTTTGTATGATTAGATAAATCTAATATATAACGTTCGTTTCTGTTTAACTGAGCACTTTTAATTACTTTACCTGTCATATCAATCACTTGCATAGTTGCATTGCTTTCCTTCTTTAATTTAACTGAAAACAAACCATTACTTGGATTTGGATATACTACAAATAAATCACTATTTGCTTCGTTCTTTGGCTTTTCAATAGCCAATGGGTTTGATAATACTTTTACATATTTAATAATAGAATCAGTGCAGCCATCTTCATTATATATCGTTAGCACCACTTTATAATCGCCTGGCTTTTTATAGATATGTGTACTATTGGCATAAGCACTAGAAGCAGTATCACCAAAATCCCAATGCCACGCAACAATAGATAATTTAGATTGATCAGAAGTTTTTATACTGTAGGATGAATCCGTAAAAGAAATAGGAGTATTTACTGAAACCGTTACAGCGTTTACAATAAAATTAGCTGTGGTTGAGCTCTTTAAAGGAGCAATAACCGATTTTAATCTACTTTTACAGCCACCGTAATTGGATAGCTCCACCTCTACTGTATCCCCAGCTTTTGCATCCTTTCGGTTAATACTTTGAGTTGTTTGTCCATCTGGTAACCATTTGTAAGCAAATCCATCAGGAGCTGTTAATGTTACAGAACCATTATCGCTGCACTCTGCTGCCTTAATTCCTAACGAATCACACTTAGCCATTAAATAGGCATATGCAAAATGGCCACCACCACCACAATCCCATGTTTCAAAACCAATCGTAATGTTTTGACCAATAAATTTTCTTAAATCAACTCCAACAGTAGTCCATTCACGATATACAAAATCACCTCGATCACCTCCATTTATTCCACCTAAATTTGCAGCATCTTTTTCTGAACAATTTTTATATCCAATAACAGTCGAATCTGCAAAATCTTCTTTCATTCCACAAATGGAGTCTATTAATTTACCTGTAGCATCTTTAATATTAACAATAAATCGTGGACGTATTGCTTTTGTATGTTGAAGACCGAATTTACTAGGATTTTGCAATACCACTGCATATTTATATATTAACAAAGAATTTGAAGGCGTAATTGAAAAGGTATAATTTAAATAGTCAATTTGCCATTCTACTCCACTACTTCCATCTGGTTGTAGCCCACCATTACCTAGCCGTACGCATTGTTTTTCGCCAGGAGGTAAAGTTAATACATTACCACAGGTAAAAGGATCTGGGTTAGCTGCCTTTATCATTGTATGGCGACCAGGAACAATACCTATGTTATTATAATAAGCATACTTTGGATCATTATTGTTAATAGAAGATTCGGGTATTGTTGTTTTATTATATATGGAAGTGTGTCCTACCCAATTGGTAAAATCACCTGCAGAAAAATCAGAATTTGCGCAGGTAGGAACTTTATTAGCTTTCTGTGCAAAAATATCACTGTTGTTCAATGCAAATAAAAGCACTCCTAACAGCAGTATTCGTTGAGGTTTTAGTAATTTAATCATTAGAATATAACTTAGCAAGGTCAACTTATTTCAATCAAATATAATTATTTTCACCAAAACGATCGTCATTAAATTATTTTAATGACGATCGTTTTGTATTATTTATTTAATTAACCTCTTCTCCTATTTTCTTTACTTTACAATACTTACCCGTCCTATATATCGGTGAGATTCTCCATTGATATCTTTTAATTTAACCAACCAAACATATGTATCTTGTTGTGCTCTTAATGGGCCTCCATTTGCATGACCATCCCATGGAACTG
>JBDTFR010000107.1:0-46247 GCA_039937835.1 Bacteroidia bacterium
TGTTTTTTAGCCAGACGAGACACTTTTTGAAGACCATAGCAGCGCTCTACGGACAAAAAAAGTAACGAAGTATGGCACAAAAAGAGGCATAACAAACATTTTAAATAAATTTTAAACAGGCTCTAAACACTAAAATTATTTTATGAATTCACTTTTAATTAAAGCCACAGAAGATTCACCACTTGTGAATTTTGATACATCAATCAATCAATTTCTAATTTCAGGCGAATCGCGACCAGAGCACACTACCAATTTTTATACCCCTTTAGTAAAATGGATAGATGATTTTGAAAATGACATGAGTAATAATAAAACTCCTTTGACTTTTATTTTTAAACTCACGTATTTTAATTCAACTTCTGCGAAGTACATAATGGATATTTTAATGATTATAAAAAAGATTATAAAAAAAAATGATCAAACTATAGTGGAGTGGCATTATGATAGCAGAGACGATGATATGCTAGATGCGGGTAAAGAATTTGAAGACGTAGTTGATTTAAAATTCCATTTTGTAAAGCACTAGTTTATTTTTCTAGAAATTAAATAGGTATTTAAAGGCGATTTAGATTTTCATATATTTTTTTGCTATAAAAAAGCTATTAATGGGATATAAGAATAACGTAGTCCTTTTTTCATTTATCACTTTTTTCTTTCTTTCTTTTACCACGTTGGCGCAACGCCAAGAAAAAAGAGCAACCTTTATTCTTAAAGGAACCGTAACATACGAAGAAAAGCCAATGGAGGGCGTACTATTCGAACTCACAAAAAATAATGAAGAAATCATTAAGTTGAATTCTTCAAAAAGTGGGAAGTTTAATATAAAAATGCTTCAAAATACGGTTGATACAAATAATAACTACATTCTTTCTATCTCTAAAATAGGCTTCGTAACCAAAATTTTAAATATAAATACCTACATCCCATTAGGAGATTACGATGATAACTCTTTTGTATATACACTAGATGTAGAATTGTTGGCTACCAGCGTAACTAATTTTGTTATTCAACGTCCATTTGGAAAAATAAAATGGGATCCAATAAAACAGTTGTATGGCATTGATGAAATTTATTATAGAACTATATATAAGGAAGAGCAACTTTTAAAAAGTAATCCAGATAAATATTTGTTAGAGATGCTAACCAAACAAAACCAAACGAAAACACTTAAATTAAATGAAGAAAATAAGCAAATAAATACGTTAGCTAAAAAAGAAAAGGAGGGAGATAAGCTTGCAATAATTAAAAAAGATAGTATTTTAGTTGCAAAACAAGACATATCTAAAGAATTAAAAAAAGAGCCAATAAAAGAACCCGTTAAAGAAATAGTAGCTAAAAAAAGTGTTAAAGAACCTGTTGACTCTGGAATAATAAAAGTAGCTCCTGTTAACGGAAGTTTGGTTAGCAAAACGAGTAAATTAGAATCAGCTATTAAAAGGTTTAATTCAGATCAAGATTTTTTTGATGTAGACCTGATGAGAGCCATGAAAATACAAAGGAATAAGACGGAAAGTTTAAAAATTAAAATGAATAATAAGCGAGCGGAAAATATATCGAATAAATATGAAACAAGTAATATACTTACCAGTTTAATAGATGTGGTTGATACGTATGAAAAAAAAACTACTAAATAATAGGGAAGTATGAATGGAAAAAAAATAATTTTTAATTTTCTGTTTCAATTTACGGTGGTTGTTCTTTTTAGCTTTTCAAACGATTCAAATGCTCAAACCATTAATTTGAATCAGTTTGGAATAGAAGAAGGCTTGCCACAATCTAGTATTTATACGATGCAGCAGGATAAAGATGGAAACATTTGGGTAGGCACCATGAATGGTGTTAGCAAATACAATGGTCTTTCATTTGAAAATTTCAATAAAAAAAATGGCCTTGCCGAAAATAGGGTAACAGCTTCATGTATTGATAAAAATGGCGATGTATGGTTTGGTCATTGGTCAGGTGGGCTTACCAAATACAGTATAACCAATAAACAATTTACTAAAATTGCACCCAAAAATATCAATCTCTCAAAATTAATAAGTTCTATTTTTTCGGATAGTCGAGGTGTCATTTGGATAGGTACGAACGGACAAGGGTTATTAAAATATGAAAATAATGCATTCACTCAATTTACTACCAAAAATGGATTGGCAAGTAATTTCATTACTTCATTCATGCAAAGTAAAGATGGTGTAATTTGCATAGGTACAGCCAATGGAATAACAATTATTGGTAAAGAAATACACTCCTTTAATACAAACATACCCAGTAAGAATATTACTTCTTTACTTTATGATAAAAAAGGGAATAGTTGGATTGGGACTTCTGATAAAGGCGTTTTTCGTATTGATAATACAGGAAAATTAATTACCTATACCACCCAACAAGGACTCGCAAACAATCATGTTAAAACTATATTTGAAACAGAAGCAGGTGTTATATATATCGGAACGTATGGAGGGGGTGTTTCAAAATATCAACCACAGCTAGAATATGATAAATACGATGGCTCTTTATTTCAAACCATTTCATCAAAGCACGGTTTAAGCAACGATCGTGTTTTATCTATTATAGAAGATAGAGAGAAAAATATATGGATAGGTACTTTATTAAATTTGAATCAATATTTTGATGAACAGTTTGAAATTTTTGGAGAAAATGAGGGGTTAGAAAATAGTTTAGTATGGTCAATCATGCAAGATAAGAGAGGTACTTTTTGGATTGGGACTGAACAAGGTCTTGTGCAATTTTTACCAGAATCGTATGGGAAAGAATCAAATCAAAAATTAATTTATTCCATCAACAAAAATAAAAATAAAAAAGAAGTCCTTTCTACTAAAGTAAATCAATATCATTTTATTCGTAAATCGGGGGAGGAAGGACAGATTTTAAATACAACTGCTCTTTACGAAGATATGAATGGTAATATTTGGTTTACTGATTTTGGTAGAGGACTATCAATGCTAAATTCACTAACTGGGAAAATAAAAACATTTTCAACTAAAAACGGCTTATCTGTAAACGAAATATATTGTATTAATGGGGATAAAAATGGTAACATATGGATTGGAACAAATAACGGAGGGCTGTTAAATTATAATTTAAAAACCGAAGAATTTAAAAAATATACTACCGAAAATGGTATTGGCAGCAACCAAATATATACTATTTACTGTGACACTAAAAATAGAATATGGTTAGGTAGCCTAACAGGTAATTTAACAATGTTTAGTTTAGAAAATAGTCATAAGGATCAATATAATTTTATCAACTTCTCAGAGAAGCAAGGTTATCCTAGTAAGTTTACGATATCCATTACTGAAGATATGGAAGGAAATATGTGGTTTGGGACTTACGATATGGGCTTATATAAATACGATGGTAAAAATTTCAGAAATTATACTACTAAAGATGGTATTATTTCAAACACTCCCTTTTTACTTGTTTGTGATAATCATAATAATCTTTGGATCGGTACCGGCTTAGGCATTGATAAATTTAATTTAAAAGATGAAACATTTAAACATTACGAAAAAGAAGATGGGTTTTTAGGAATTGAAATAAATCCCAACGCTGTATGTAAAGATAAGGAGGGCAATTTATGGTTTGGTTCTATTATTGGCATGGTAAAATATAGGTCAAAATTTGAAAGAACTAATTTAATGGAGTCAATCACTACTATCGAAGACCCCCGCGTATTTTTTCAAAAAATTAAAATACCAAAAGATCATGAATTTTCGTGGAATGAAAATCATTTAACATTTGATTTTATTGGTAATAGTTTAACTAATCCTAAGCGTGTTAAATATCGTTACATGTTAGATGGAGTAGATAATGATTGGTCCCCAATTGTAAAAGAAAATTCGGTTACTTATCCTAGCATCCTGCCAGGTAGCTATACTTTTAAAGTACGATCATGCAATAATGATGGTGTTTGGAATAAAATACCGGTAACATTTAAATTTACCATAACTCCCCCTTTCTGGAAAACAATTTGGTTTTACGCGATAACCGTCATTATATTATTATCCGGCTTTTATTTATATATGAAGTATAAAGAAAGAAAGTTAAGAGGGGAAAATATTCTTTTAGAAGAAAGAGTAGTAGAGCGCACAGAAGAAGTAGTAAAACAGAAAAAGGAAATTGAAAGAAAAAATACAATTATTACGGATAGTTTAGAATATGCAAAAGACATCCAATTTGCATTGCTTCCTGCAAGCGATGAAATGAATAAAATTTTTCAAAATCATTTTGTTTTATATAAACCTAAAGATATTGTAAGTGGTGATTTTTATTGGCTTTATGAAGATAGTGAGCGCAGGCTAATTGCTGTGGCAGATTGCACGGGACATGGGGTGCCAGGTGCTTTCGTTTCTTTACTAGGATATAATTTATTGAATGAAATTGTTAGTGATAATAAAAATTTGACGCCTGCTCAAATATTAGAAGATTTAAATTCGCGAATATTAGCGTCACTAAAACAAAACGATGAATATGCCTCTGCTAAATATGGCATGGATATATCACTAATATCTATAAGAAAAGATTCACAAAAATTGCAATTTGCTGGCGCACATAATTCTTTATTTGTATTTAGAGGGAATGAAACTTTTGAGATAACAGCAAATAAATTTTCTATTGGTAGCTCCAGAAGAATAAAGGATATGGCATTTACAGATAAATCTTTCGATATAATTCGGGGAGATATGATTTATATGTTTACCGATGGCTATAAAGATCAAATGGGTGGGCCAGAAAATAAAAGATTCTTTGCTAAACCATTCCGTATTTTACTTCAAAGTATCTCTTCGCTTGAAATGGCTGAACAAAAAAGTAAATTAGATGAAAACATTATTGCTTGGACGGGCAACAAATCCCAAACGGATGACATTTTAATTATTGGAATTAGAATATAAGTCTTATTTATTTTGTACTTTAGTTAAAGAATGAATAAAAGTGTATTAACATATCGATTTTTGATAGTTCTATTTCTAGGATTAATAAATAGCAATTTATATGCTTTTTTTGATTCTGTAGAAATTGGTATAAATGGTCTTACCTGTTCTCAATGTACACGTAGTGTAGAATTAAGTATTCGCAAGTTAAGCTTTGTTGATAATGTAGAAATGAATTTAGAACATTCAGAAGGCAAAATTACATTTAAGCCAAACGCAAAGGTTTCAATTGAAGAGATTGCTGACGCTGTTATGAAAGCAGGTTTTTCAGTAAGGTATTTACGTGCGTTATTTGTTTTTCAAAATAAAAATGTAAATAATAATGACTGCCTTTTGTTCGAAGAACAAAATTATCAATTTGTAAAAATTGAACCGAAAAAATTAGATGGAAAAACGACTCTTAAATTTGTTGGTAAAAAATACTTACCCACAAAAGAATACAAAGAATGGAAACCCTTGTTAAATAATAAATGTGGTAATACAAAAGAACCTATTTTGTACGTTACCTTATAAATATTACCTAGTGCCGAGATGGATTGTTAGAAACTAAGAATGGTATAATACAACACGAACAAAAGATCATTCAATGAAAGGGCTTAAAGTTTTAATTTTTACTTGTACTCTTATAAACTCTTCTTTTGCTCAAGAACTTTTTATACAAAATGACCCTGCCAGTAATGTACCTCAGGGAGTTTTAGGCCTTCGGGAATATAATGAGTCCTATAAAGAAATTAATCTATACCGTAATTTATTTGGTTTAAGATTAATGTATGGATTACTTCCTAAACTTACTATTACGGGTACGGTAACCGTTTCTAATCATCATGGAAAAAATTTTCCTGAAAATTTAGTTTCACATGTACACAATGGAAATAAGACCGTTTATTCTACTGGTAATTTCCAACGGGGAGTTGTATACCCCTACCAATTGGGCGGTGTATATTTATATGCAAAATATCGCTTTTTAACAAAGGATAATCAAAATCAACATTTACGCATGGCCACCTATGGTGAATTTTCTTTTATAAAAGTGGCGCATGATGAGGCAGAGCCTAATTTAGTTGATGATACAAAAGGTTTTGGGGTAGGATTAATTACCACTTATTTAAAAAAACATTTTGCTATTTCTGTAACTACTGGCGTAATAGTGCCAGGAAGTTATAATGGCTTTTCTCCTGATGCACTGGGTGGAGGACTAATACCTACAGAAGTAGAATATGGAAAAGCAATAAAATATAATTTATCATTCGGTTACCTGCTATTACCATTACGTTATGAAAATTATAAACAAACCAACTTAAATTTGTATGTAGAGTTCATGGGTAAAGCGTATCAACAAGCTAAGGTATTTCAATATGGCGGAATCACTTCTGTACCAATTCAAACACCTTTGTTAAAAGCGAATAATTACGTTGAAGTTCACCCTGGCATACAAGCTATTTTTAATTCAAACCTTCGTATTGATTTTTCTATAGGAGTACCGCTTATAAATAAATCGTATGCTCGTTTTTATCCTATCTATACACTCGGTATTCAGCGATATTTTTACTTCAATAAGAGCTAATCTTATTTATTAGTAATCCTTTTAAATAGTATAACTTATGTTATAATCGATTCTTGGGCGATTGGTATGTTTAAAAACAATTTTATTTCCAGTGCTAATCGTTCTGTATTTACTTTTTCTATTGGATGTATTGTATTAGATAACACAGCAAGGTTGGCATTTTTAAGATGACGATACACCTCCATGGATTCTTCTAAACTAACCATGGAATCTTTATCGCCGATCATAATTAAATTAGGTGTTATTATTTTTTTATAATCTGTTAGATGGAGGCAATTGTTGGCACCTAAGAGTAGCATCATGGATGCTGTTTTCTGAAGCACTACTTCCCAATCATTGGGTTGATGTAATTTTCTGAGTGATTCGGCAAATGCAGGGAGTTTTTCTGTTATCTTCGAAACGTTTAATAGCTTTATTTCTTTTTCTGCAATTGCTGTTGTCCATAAAAATTTAGTAGCGAGTGTAATTATTTTATTAACTCGCTCAGGAAAATGTTTTGCAAAATAAAGAGCAACATAACCACCCATGCTGTAACCAAAAATACTTATTTGCGCAATGTTGTTTTCATTTAAATAGTTTAATACATCATTACTAAATTGTTCAATGCTGTAAATTTCAGTAAAAGGTAGTTCGCCATGGCCATTAAAATTAAGAGTATGCACCTTAAAATGGTTTTTTAAATGTTGCTCTAAAGTAGCAAGTTGTTTTTTTGAACCAATGGCTCCATGCAACAGTAATAGGTTTTCCATAAATTAATTTTTCTTGCTCGCTTTTTGCATAAAGTTAATGCCATTTATATCATTTCTACTGGCCCTTTTTGATTTGTATAATTCAAAATGTGATTTCACTTCTGTTACCGGCCAACTATTATTTTTTTCATTTATATCTGCCGTTTCTTTAAAAGGATCTATAAGTATTGATTTTACTTCTTTGCTTTTTACAAATGTTTTAGTAACTCTATTTTCATCTTTACGCCAAATATATGCACTGATACGCTCTATCTCGCTGGTGCCATCTTTAAAATTCCATTGAATAATAATCGGCATAACAGTACCTCCTTTATTACTGAAATTTAATTCATAATAAAAATTATTCTCATAATAATTCTTATTCTCAAAAGGTAAAATAGTCAACTTATTATTTCTATCGATAACTTGTGTGATAGGATAGTCGCCTTTTTGTGGCTTATTGTAAAAATAAAAATCTCGTAAAGTGGTATCGGTATTTACTAAAAATTTTATATTACTATCTCTATTCCGTATTTTGGTAATATGGTCGAATTCTTTTATAGGTTCTTGAATGGTAATTGTATCCATCTTAATGGGTAATACTTCGGCTTTTTTTACAGTAAATGCTTTTACACTGTCCAAAGAAATATCAACGGGATCAATGTCATAAAACCAACCTCTCCAAAACCAGTCTAAATCTACTCCAGAAGCATCTTCCATGGTTCTAAAAAAGTCAGAAGGAGTAGGATGTTTAAATGCCCAGCGTTGGGCATATTGTTTAAATGCAAAATCAAACAGCTCTCGACCCATTATTGTTTCTCTTAATATATTTAAAGCGGTAGCAGGCTTTCCGTAAGCATTGGCTCCAAAATTATTGATATTCTCACTATTCGTCATTATGGGCTCTAACTGATTTTTTGATAACTTCATGTAATCAACTATTTTAGTTGCAGGACCGCGTTGGGAAGGAAAATTATTATCAAATTCTTGTTCGGTTAAAAATTGAATAAATGTATTTAATCCTTCATCCATCCAAGTCCATTGACGTTCATCACTATTAACAATCATTGGAAAAAAATTGTGCCCTACTTCATGAATAATTACGCTAATCATTCCATTTTTAACACGTTCTGTGTAGGTTCCATCTTTCTCCGTTCTTCCATAATTAAAACAAATCATGGGATATTCCATTCCGTTTGCAGCTTCAACACTAATAGCAGTTGGGTAGGGATATGGAATGGTAAATTTAGAGTAGGTACGAAGTGTATGTGCTACTATCTTAGTAGAAAAACGATTGTATAAAGCATAAGACTCTTTTGGGTAATAGCTCATGCACATTACATTTTTACCATTTAGTTTTATACCCATCGCATCCCAAATAAATTTACGTGAACTGCCCCATGCGAAATCACGTACATTTTCTGCAGTATAAGTCCATGTTTTATAGTTTAATGTATCTGGCTTTTTCTCTTTTGCTATCGCTTCAGCCAAGGTGATAATTTCTACAGGTGCTGTTGCCGTTTGTGCTTTTAGCCACTTTGCTTGCTGTGCAGGTGTTAATACTTCTGTGGTGTTGGTACAAACGCCTGTACCAGCAACAACATGGTCTGCTGGCACTTTCATACGTACTTTAAAATTTCCAAAGGTTAAAGCAAATTCGCCTGTTCCTGTAAATTGTTTATTATTCCATCCACCATAATCATTATATACACACATTCTAGGGTACCATTGGCTAATGGTAAATAAATAATTACCATCTTCTTCGAAATACTCGCATCCGCCACGCCCACCTAGTTTCATGCGGTCTGGGATTTTATATTTCCATTTAACCTTAAAAATAAATTGCTCTTTGGGCTTTAACGTCTTAGGCAAGTCAATTCGCATCATTGTATTGTTAATGGTATAAGGCAGTGTCTTGCCTAAAGCATCTGTTACCGATAAGATATTTACTCCTAAATCATCTAACTCTCTTTTTACATCCAGTCGATCTAATTGAACATCGGTAACGGGCTGAGCGATTTTGCTGCCATCAAAATGATTTGCTTCGTTAGTTGCGCTGTGCTCATTTTCATCTAGCTGTAACCATAAATAACTTAATGGATCTGGTGAATTATTGTAATACGTAATTTGTTCGTTACCTTCTAACAATAATTTTTTCTCATTTAAAAAAGCATCAATGTCATAATCTGCTCGCTGCTGCCAGTATTCACTACCGGGGGCACCAGAAGCTGCACGAAAATTATTCGCGTCGGGAAGGATAGTTCCTAATTGCTCAAATTTATTACCATGATTTGATTTTGGATTATTTTGTATGTTTTGCGCAGTTACAAAATAATTAACAAAAAATAGTAGTAGAATTAAGGGTGTATGTTTCATTTTTAATTCATTTTAGTTAATAAAATAGTGAATCGTTCAACGGTCATTATTGCGGCAATACCAAATACAGCAGAAGAAATAAAAAAGCTCCAATTGTTTTGTTTAATTTTTAAAAGAAATATTAAAAGCACTGAAAGTAGAATAATTACGAAAATGATAATTAATTGACCGGCTTCCAAACCTAAGTTAAATGAAAATAAAGGCATAATTATAGATTGTTCCTTGCCCAACATTTGTTTAAGTAAAGTAGCAAAACCTAAACCGTGAATAAGACCAAAAAAAGCAGCAATCCAGTAAGTGGTTTTTTGTTGCTTTATAATAGCTGTATTCCAATTTTTAATATTAAACAAACAAGTAATAAGAATGGTAATGGGTATTAAAAATTCAATCAAAGTACTCTCAATTTTAATAATGTTTAATACACTTAATGCTAATGTAAAGCTATGGCCAAGGGTAAAAGCGGTAATATTTATTAAAATATTTTTCCATTGCGAAATAGAATAGCTGCAGCACAAGACCATTAAAAATAAGATATGATCATACCCATTTAAATCAGCAATGTGATGAATACCTGTAGTAAACCATGTATAAAAATTGTGCAATTTTTTTACCTTTGTTAAATGAATGATAAAACAATTAAAAAGTATTTATATACACTACCCACTATTATTCTTTTATTTATTGTAACTGCTGTTCCTGTTTCGTCACATCCTTTTTATTTTAGTTTATCTGAAATAAAAATAAATGTGCCTCAAAAGCGAATGGAAATTAGCTGTAAATTATTTACGGATGATTTAGAGAATGCATTAGACCAATTAAATAAACATAAAATAGATTTAGCTACCTCCACTAAAGATAATAAGGTAAATGCTGTTTTGTATAGCTATTTGTCTGAACGGTTTAAAATATGGATTAACGGTAAGCCAATTATATTAAAATTTGTGGGTTTTGAAGTAGAAAATGAGGTAACATGGTGCTATTTAGAGACTGATGTAGATATAAAACCAACAAATAAAATGAATTTAATGAATTCACTATTATATGACTTTTTGCCTGATCAAACTAATTTAGTTGAATTTGAATGTCAAAAAATAAACACAACTGAAAGAGTAAATAAGCCAGATAAAGAAATAAATTTTAATTTCTAAAATTTGGAGGCTATTTTATTTAGCTGGATTTAGTGATTAGTACTTAGTTTAGTTCTTTTTATTAAAAAAATTATCAGGAATTCCTTTATTTACTTGATAATTGGTAAGAGTAATAAAAATTCTGCCTTTTTTATTTTCTTTGGATGGATCAACTTCGTCTTTCGAATTAGTAATAACCCCTTTTGGCATTCTAAATTTTTTAATATCTACAGAAAAAATCATTTTATCAGGAAGCCCAAATACTGCTTGGGTTCCATAAGAATACTCCGTTAAGATAGTTCCATTCGATTTTGTAGTAAGTTGGGATTTTAAAATCAGATTTTGATCTGTATTTACCCAAAGTTTTGCAAGTATTAAATCAGTAGTGTCTGATAATGGAATAATGTTGATCACACTTGTTTTAATTTTATCAATTAATTCAGTGCCTTGATAAATAGCGGTAAAAGAAGTAGTGTCCTTTAATATTTGAGAGGCTTGGTCAAAGCCTTGTCGAGGTACAATTGCTATACTTTTTGATTCCACTTTAAACTTATCTTTTTGTTTAAAATAAATTTTAGCATCGATTGGCAGCATACGAATAAACGGCATGTCTACTTTTATATGTGCTTCAACGGAGTAATCCGAAGCCTTTTGAGTTTTTGTGTATATTTTATTTAAAATACTATTCGGATTAGTATTCTGAGCATTTAAAAAAGCACTTGTTGTAAAAAATAAAATAAATAAAATTTCTATAAACCGCTTCATGATAAAATGTCCTTTCTGTTAAATTTATAAACAGCAATTGATAACAATCCAATAATATGTACCAATAAGATAACAATAGAATTTATAATCTCTTTTTTAGGTAAAGGATCATCAAAAAGATTTCGCCATGCCATCATGTGAGTAGTAAATAAAAACGCTTGAATATTTTTTAATGCCGGCATATCTAAAGAGCCTATAATAGTAAATAATATAATTACAGCCATGGTAGAAACAATTGGGCCGATTGAGTTTTCAGAAAAACAAGAAAAAGTTAATGATAATGTTGCAACCATAATCAATGAAAGAAATGCCACTGAAAAGCCTGCTGCAAAACGCCAACTTAAATCGCTTTCAGGAATTATTAGGAGACCATTTCCGTTTAATACCAACAAGTCGCCACTGCCAAATATAAGCTTACCAACGACGAAGGCAGTAAATGCCATCCATAATAAAGTAATTAACGTATAGATACAACCAGCAAGGTATTTCGAAAATAATATACCATTGCGAGAAATGGGCTTGGTTAATAGCAGTCGAATGGTACCCATCGCTGCCTCTCCTGAAATTAAATCGCCTGTGACTAGTGCAATTAAAAGCGGCACGTGAATAATTAACATTTGTAATATTAAAAATGCAACGAGGTTACCGTTTAAAATATTCCCTTCAAAAGACAAGGTTTGTTCAAATGAGCTAGTAGCAAAGGCGATAATACTCATTCCATCCACTTTCATAGCTAATATTATAATCGCTATAATTAGTGTAATAGCGCCAATACCAATATAACTACGAGGCTTCGCTGCTATTTTAATAAGTTCGTTATAGGTACTTTTCCAGAACATTATGAATTGATGAGTTTTAAAAAATAGTCTTCTAATTTTCGTTTTGCTTCTATTGAATACACATTTATTGCATTGTCACAAAATAATTTATTGATAACGGGAATATTATCTTGTGAAGTAGTTACTAATAGTGTATTGATTTCATCGCTCTTTGTTACTTCTATTTTTTGTTTTTCTAATAATTGCAACGCACTTGTAATGTTATCTACCTTAAAGGAAACAACCAGTTCTTGTGCGTTTAGTAATTCGCTAACGGAGCCTTGTACAATCGTTTTACCTTTATTGATAATGATCATTCTATTGGCAATTAATTCAATCTCCGATAAAATATGAGAAGATAACAAAACAGTTTTATTACGTTCGTTTTTTAACTGTAGAATGAGATTACGAATGTCGATAATACCTTGAGGGTCTAAACCAGTGGTGGGCTCATCTAAAATAATTAATTCAGGATCATGAATAAGTGTTTGCGCTATCCCCAGCCGTTGTTTCATTCCATGAGAAAAGCCACTCAACTTATCTTTTTCTCTACCCTTTAATCCTACAAATTCAATTATTTCATGAATCTTACTTTTATTAACTTCAATACCCGATAGGCGAGCAAAAAGTTCTATGTTTTTTTCAGCAGAGAGGTATTTATAAAAATCTGGTTTTTCAACGATGCATCCAATTTTGCGTAAAATAAAATTTCGGCTCGTTAATAAATTGCAGCCGAATAGCTTTAATTCACCACTCGTAGGTTTTATAAGTGAAAGTATTGTGCGAAGCGTAGTACTTTTACCAGCCCCATTTGGCCCTAAGAAGCCAAATACATCACCACGGTATACATCAAAGCTAACGTCTTCCACGGCTATAAATTTGCCATAATGTTTAGCTAATTTTTTTACTTCAACTATTTTTTCAGCATTTTCTACCATAGAAATTAAATGCAAAATTACATTTTTAATTGGCTTGGTTACTAAATTAAGCTTTTGTTAATGCTTTTTTATAAGTAGCAAGTACTCGTTCTCTAGCAAATTTATGTTCTACAATCGGTTTTACATACGTTAGCTCTTGGAACTCAGGAACCCATTTTTTTATGTATTCAAAATTAGCATCAAAACGTTTGGTTTGTTCATAGGGATTAAATATTCTAAAATACGGTGCTGCATCACAGCCTGAACTGGCAGCCCATTGCCAACCACCATTGTTTGCAGAAAGATCAAAGTCAAGTAATTTTTCAGCAAAGTAAGCTTCGCCCCAGCGCCAATCAATCAACAAATGTTTTACTAGAAAACTAGCGGTTATCATGCGTACTCGGTTATGCATAAATCCAGTGGCATTTAATTCTCTCATACCTGCATCTACAATCGGGTATCCTGTTTCACCTTTGCACCAAGCCTTAAATTCATTTTCATTATTTCGCCATTTAATTAGATCATAATTTTTTTTAAATGCATTTTTTACAACGTGAGGAAAATGAAATAAAATCATCATGTAAAATTCGCGCCATATCAATTCATTTAACCATTGATCATTTAACACTTGTGTTTTTTTTACCAGTTGCCTAATGCTAATGGTGCCAAAGCGTAAATGAACACTTAAATGACTTGTGCCCCTTATGGCGGGGAAATTACGTTGCTGATCATAGTTCTTAATTAGTTCTAAATTTACTTCTGGCGAAGGAAAATTTAAGTTAGAGTTGGGCGGCTCAAAGCCTATTTCTTTTAACTCAGGAAAATTAAATGGAGAAGCCTTAAATAAATGAGCACTATATTTTTCGCATGGGTAAGGTTTTACATAAAAATCAGTTAGTTTGTTTTTCCACACACGCATGTATGGCGTAAAAATAAGATAAGGCGACCCATCCGCTTTTACAACTTCATTCTTTTCAAAGATCACTTGATCCTTACATTGAAAAAAGGGAATCTTTTTTTCTGATAAAAACGCTTGTATTTCATTATCACGATTAATAGCATACGGCTCATAATCGGTATTTGTATAAACATTTTTAATTGTGTACTGTTCTACTAATTGTTTAAATGTATTTAAGGGCGTATCATTTGCAATCAGCAGAGAGCTGTTAAGCGCAAGCAGTTTTTTATTTATTTCCTTTAATGCATTATGAATAAATTGAATTCGTTTATCCTGTTTATTTTCTAATTGGTTAAGTATGTTTTTATCAAATATAAAAATGGGCAATACATTATTATTGTTTTTAAGAGCGTGATACAAGGCGGCATTATCTGTTAATCGAAGATCTCTTCGAAACCAAAAAATTGTTATTTCAGGCTTGTCGGTCATTATTTATTTTTGGAGAGGAGGTTTTTATTTTTTTAGATAAATAAAAAATGTAAAAAGATTGATTTAGGTTATAAGTTTACATTCAAATAAGTTTTCGAAATGGACTTTTAATTTTTCCTGTAATTCAATTTCATCGATTGTGCTTCCTAATTCTTTATTTAAGGAGGTTACCGCTTTATCAACGATACCACAAGGTATAATATTATTAAAATAGTTTAAATCAACATTTACATTTAAAGCCAAACCGTGCATGGTTACCCAGCGGCTGGCACGTACACCCATAGCACAAATTTTACGAGTTTTTAAGGGATTATCTACATCTAACCAAACTCCCGTTTCCCCTTTACTTCTTTCGGTCGCTACTCCATATTCCGCTATAGTGCGAATTACCATTTCTTCTAAAAAACGGAGGTATTTATGTATATCGGTAAAAAAATGATCGAGATCTAAAATAGGATAAACTACAATTTGGCCAGGACCATGATAGGTAATATCACCACCTCTATTAATTTTATAATACCTGGCATTTTTTTCTGCGAGTTCTTTATCTGAAATTAATAAATGTTCTTTTTTACCTGAATTACCTAAAGTATATACATGTGGATGCCGACAAAATAGCAAATAATTACAGGTGGGTGTTTGTAAATTGGCTGATAAACTTCGGTTGTTTATTTTGGTGGTAACAATTTCATTAAACAACTTTTCTTGATAATCCCAAGCTTGTTTATAATCAATTAAACCTAAATCAATGCATTTAACAGTTTGCATTTTTATTTCTATAAAATAATTTCCTCTTCTTTTGGTTAGAAAAGAAGAGGAAGAAAAAGCATTATATTTTAGATAAAGCCGATTTTAACTCATTAATTACATTCACTTCTGTTAAATCAACACCTCTTAACTCTCCTAGAATAACAGAAACCCAGTCACCAAAATGAATAAAATAAATCGCTTTTTCAATGGCGGAATTTCCTTTTGAAAATATTTCGGTTATACTAGAAGCATATTTTTTTATTACTTCTTTATTTATTTCAACTCTTGCTAAATTGCGTGAATAGTCATCTTTATCTAATAAAATAACTACGGCCAAATCATCGTTTTTAGTAGTCCAGCCCACTAATTCATTGTGATTCATTTCTGGAATAATATGATGCCAACAAAGAATTTTTGAATTTTCATTTAACTGTTGACGAAAACGAATACTAATGCCTTCGTTATAGGTGGTAGCATAAATAACGGGTATTTTGTTAAGTAATTTTTTAGCTAGCGTAGTGGCTTCAGCGATAATATTCGCCTTTTCCTGCTCTATTAATTTTAAAGCCGCTTCTAATTCTTTTTTAAAGTCCTCATTAATAATATTAAAAAAACCTAACACATAAAATAACTGTGTTAAAGAGTATCCTAAGCAAGAGCGTGGAGGCATTCCGCCTGGAACAATAATGTGGTCTAGGTTATTTTTTTTAGCAATTTCAGCTACTTTACCACCAGAAGTAATACACGCAATTTTAGCATCTTTCTTAATAGCTAATTCCATGCAATTTAGCGTTTCTTCCGTGTTTCCTGAATAAGAAGAAATAATTACCAAGGTATTTTTATTTACATAAGCCGGTATAAAATATCCTTTTGTTACATTTACAGGCACGGTGCCTATTGGGGCAACAAGTTCTGTTACAATACTGCCACCAATACCAGAACCACCTAAGCCACATATTAATACATTGTGTATTTCATTTTTTGCGGATGTTAAAGTGGCTTTATTACCGATGCCTATTGCTTCAGCTATTTGTTTTGGAAAATTGTCAACTAAGGTTCTCATGAATAAATTTAGTATTTATGGGGCTGTTTTTAATATATAGCTGTAAAAATACACTTTTTGAGTAATATTTAAAGTAAAATACGTTTTTTAAACCAATAAAACACCCATTACTGTATATTTGCAGGATTATAAAAACCTATTTTAATAAACACTACAATGAGTTTAATTTTAAGTGAACAAGAGATTATAAGACGTGGTAAACTGGAAGAAATTTTCAAAATGGGCATTAATCCCTTTCCTGCAGAATTGTTTGAAGTTAATTCTACAGCAAAAGAGATTTTAGAAAATTTTTCTGTTGAAAAAGCAGAAGACTTTAAGAACATAAGTATTGCAGGTCGTATCATGAGCGTTCGTGACATGGGCAAAGCAGCCTTTGTAAGTTTACAAGATGCAACAGGACGAATACAGTTATATATTCGCCGCGATGATATTTGTGCGGGAGATGACAAAACAATTTTCGATCAATTATTTAAAAAACATACGGACATCGGCGATATTATTGGCGTAAGGGGTTATGTGTTTATTACAAAAGTAGGTGAAACCTCTATTCATTTAACTTCTTTTAAAATGCTGAGTAAATCCTTACGCCCTTTACCCATTGTAAAACGTGATGACGAGGGAAATGCATTTGATGAAGTAACAGATCCTGAATTTAGGTATCGTCAACGTTATGTCGATCTAATAATTAACCCACAAATAAAAGATACATTTATAAAACGCACGAAGATGGTGAATACCATTCGTGATTTTTATAATGAAAAAGGATATGTAGAAGTAGATACCCCTGTTTTACAGGCTATTCCTGGTGGTGCGACCGCCCGCCCATTTACTACCCATCACAATACATTAGATATGCCTATGTATTTGCGCATTGCCAACGAACTGTATTTAAAACGCCTAATTGTAGGAGGCTTTGATGGGGTGTATGAGTTTTCACGCAACTTTCGTAATGAAGGCATGGATCGTACGCATAATCCTGAGTTTACGGTGATGGAGTTGTACGTGGCCTACAAAGATTATAATTGGATGATGGACATCACCGAAGAGTTGATTGAAAAAATAGCATTAAATTTAAATGGTAACACCAAGGTTCAAGTAGGAGAAAACACCATTGATTTTAAACGTCCATTTAAACGGATTACCATGTTTGATTCTATTAAAGAATTTACAGGCATCGATATTAGTACAATGGATGAAGAACAATTGCGCGCAGCCTGTAAACAATTACACATTCCAGTAGACAGTAGCATGGGGAAAGGGAAATTGATTGATGAAATTTTTGGTGCAAAATGTGAAGGCAATTACCTACAACCTACTTTTATTACCGATTACCCAATTGAAATGAGCCCACTTACTAAAAAACACCGCAGTAAAGAAGGCTTGGTAGAACGTTTTGAATTAATGGTGAATGGAAAAGAATTGGCCAATGCGTATTCAGAATTAAACGATCCGATAGATCAACGCGAACGTTTTGAAGAGCAAGTAAAGTTGATGGAACGCGGAGACGATGAAGCCATGTTTATTGACCAAGATTTTTTACGTGCCTTAGAATATGGTATGCCGCCAACAGCAGGTATTGGTATTGGTATCGATCGTTTGGCGATGATCATGACCAACTCCCATTCGATACAAGATGTTTTGTTTTTTCCGCAAATGCGACTAGAGAAAAAAGCGGAAGAGCATGAAATGAAGATTTAATGAAATTTTGGAGAATATTTAAATATTAAATAAGAGCTGTGAATTGATGATGTTCACAGCTCTTATTATAAACTAACACATCATAATCAGGATATATAATATTTTTTTTAACACTTCTGATTCTTTTAATCAAGAAGAGAGGAAAGAAAAGGACTTTTAATTTTCAGTTCTGTGTTTGTAATAGAAGTAATTTTTAACACAGTCTTTTACTAGAAAACACAATCCTTAATCTACTCAAAATCTATTTCAAAATACTTAAGAATAATTTTGTAGTTATCTTGAGCAGTAAAACAAGTATCTAAAAGATACTCTTTTACATGGTTCCATTCCTGCAAACCTCTATAATAAAACAGCTTTATATCTTCATCAATAATGAAGGGTACAATGTTATTTGTAAGACATTCTTTAAACATAATCAATCGCCCTACACGACCATTCCCATCTTGAAAAGGAAGTATAATTTCAAATTGATAATGAAAATCAATAATATCTTCAAAACTTTTTATTTCGATGTTATGATAATTTGAAAGTAACTTTTTCATTTTGGCAGAAACGTCTTTAGGAAGGCAAGTTTCATTACCACCTACTTCACTAGGCAGTTTTTTATAATCACCTACATTAAACCAATTTTTTCTGCTGTCAGATGTGCCAGATTTTAATAGAAAATGCAGCTCCTTAACAAATGATTCCGTTAGTTTTGCTTTCGCTTTATCAATAATTAAATCGATACAACGAAAGTGATTAGTCGTTTCAATAATATCATCTACGTTTACACTTTTTTTGGAAGCTTCAATGGTATTGGTTTCAAAAATAAAACGAGTTTGTTCTTGTGTAAGTTTACTTCCTTCAATCCGATTTGAGTTATAGGTAAATTCAATTTGTGTACGATGATAAATACTTCCTTTCAGTTTCATATCCTTTTGCTCTTTTAGGTGATTGAGCAAAATATTTTTACTGAATTTTTTTTTATTTCCCTTTTCAGGTAATGTAGCATCTTCTGGAATATTCCAGGTTTTACCAGTCAGGAAAGCACTTTTTATTTTACCCGTAGCACAATAATAACGTACTGTTCTTTCTGATAAATTGCATTTTTTTGCGAACTCCCTTACCGAAATATATTTCATATAATACATTTTTAAATATGCCGTTATCGGAAAATATAGAGCAAAAATATGTTTTAATTCGTTTTATTGCCGATAAAAACAATGGTTGAGGACTTTAGTTGCTTAAACGTAATAACAATCATTAAAGAAGCCGCCTCAATGTTTTACTTTTGAGGCGGCTTCTTTCTTTTTATTTAATTTAATTCATTTGGTGATAGGTAACATACTTTTGTAAGTTATTTATTAATCACCTTCAGTGTTTTTACACCTTTTTCATCCATCACCCGTATTACATATATTCCTTTTGGGTTTTTAGTAATATCAATGCTAAATGTTTTTTATTCAATATTGTTACTCCGTTAAAGTGAGTGCCATTATACAGTATTCTACCTTAATATTTGTTTTTCCTTTTTTTCTCATGTTTTTATTTTCATTGTTTAAAGAGTTGCAAAGTAAACTTAAAATAACAATAGTACTATCGATATTAATAATCGGACCATATACATTAGTATCAGTAAGAAAACATTATCCGTTTTTTATAAACAGCCCTATCAACAGCAAATATTGAATACCTACGGCAGTTTAGATTTTAATAAAGCGGGAAATAATGCAACAATAATGTTAACGATTCCTTCTTATTTCAAAGAATATTATTTTAAAAAGTATAAGAGCCTGTTTAAAATTTATTTAAAATGTTTGTTTTGCGTCTTTTTGTGTCATACTTCGTTACTTTTATTGTCCATAGAGCACCGCTATGACCCTCAAAAAGTGTCTTGTCTTGCTAAAAAATACATCATAACATTCCAAATAAATAAAATTTAAACAGGCTCTAAGAGAAAATTCAATTTTGTAAATTATGATTTCTTTAAAGAAAAACCTTCTCCTAAAACATTTCGCTATTTTGTAACTAATCAAAAAACCGATTATTTTATCTGTGGTAATTTACCATTAGAATATATTCAAATTATAAAAGAACAATATCCCTATTTAGTGAATAAAGAAGAAGGCTTCACTTATTCTACGTATTGTTTTTCGAAATTAAAACCTATTACTGAAATTACAGAGAACGTGATTTTTTCTGATGAATCAAAACTATTGAACATTGATAGTACAACTGAATATGGACCAGCTAAAACAATTTTCTTAAAAGACGTAATATATGATAGGCATGCTATTTTTAATATTAGCGCTATGATGTATTCTAAAGATACTGCAAGTAAACCGCTATTAGTAGTGGATATTTCCGCTGATGAAAAATCTATTATTTGGAATGGCTCCGCCTATGATAATTACAATAATAATGCGGCTAAGTTCAATAAAGTTTTTTTTTGTTATGATTTTACAAGTTTTGATTTTAAGAAATATCCAAATGCAGAAATGAAAATTTATATTTGGAATCCACAAAAAAAACAAATTCAAGCCGATCAATTAAAGATAGAAGCAGTTGAGGGTAACCATTATATTTATGGTTTATATGAGCCACTCAATTAAAGGTAACTCATTTCTGATTAATTGATGTGTGTAAGTTGCTTCGAACTCATCTTATTATAAATATATATGCTAACGCTTAAACAGTACGGTAAAAACTTGTAATTTTGCATTCTAATAAAATTAATTTTTCTATGAACTCAAATTTAAGAGTAGCGGTAATCGGCGGTGGAAGTTGGGCTACGGCTATTATAAAAATGCTTTGTAATAATGCCACCCAAGTGCATTGGTGGCTGCGGAATGAAGAAACGGTTGAATTGATTAAAAAATTTAAACACAATCCCACTTATTTATCATCAGTAGAGTTAGATACTACAAAACTTTTGTTAAGCACCAACTTACAAGAGGTAATTGCTAAGGCAGATATAATTATAATGGCCATTCCATCGGCTTTTTTAAAAGATGCATTGGCGAACCTTACAGAAAGGGATTTTGAGAATAAGAAAATATTTTCTGCTATAAAAGGAATCGTTCCGGAGTATAATTTAATTGTTGGGGAATTTTTTAATAAAAAGTACAATGTTGCTATTGAAAATATTGGGGTAATAACTGGCCCTTGCCATGCAGAAGAAGTGGCCATGGAGAAATTATCGTATTTAACGATTGCTTGTCAAAATACGGAAAATGCAACGATGGTAGCTTCACTATTAAAGTGCAGATATATAAAAACAACCATTTCTGATGACATCTTCGGCACGGAATATTCAGGAGTTTTAAAAAATGTTTTTGCAATCGCAAGTGGTATTTGTAATGGTTTAGGTTATGGCGATAATTTTCAAGCGGTATTAATTTCAAATGCGATTCAAGAAATAAAGAGTTTTGTAGACCTTATACATCCTATTGACAGAGATATAAAAAGTTCTGCTTATTTAGGAGATTTATTAGTAACGGCGTATTCACAGTTTAGTCGCAATCGTACATTTGGCGTAATGCTCGGAAAAGGGTATTCTGTTAAATCAGCGCAATTAGAAATGAACATGGTTGCAGAAGGTTATTATGGAACAAAGTGTGTTTATGAAATAAATAAAAAATACAAAGTAGATATGCCCATTACGACTGCTGTTTACAATATACTGTACGAAGGCATTTCGCCGGCTATTGAAATAAAATTACTAACCGATAAACTATTTTAATAATTGATTAATAATAAGAAGTTATTAATCTCTACTCACTGGGAATATCTTTGTGATAATGATCAAACACAATTTTACCTTTTGATTTACCCACTGCCACTATCAGTTCGGCTTCAGCAGCTTCCTTGATTTTTTTTACCGATTTAAAATGACTTAGTAATTTTTGTGCAGTAGTAGTACTGATGCCTGCTATTTCAGTTAATTCGGTTTTTAAAGTGCCTTTATCTCTTTTATTGCGATGATGCGTAATTCCAAAACGATGCGCTTCATCTCGTATTTGTTGAATTATTTTTAATGACTCGCTGCGTTTATCTAAATACAAGGGAATAGAATCATTCGGAAAATAAATTTCTTCTAAGCGTTTCGCAATCCCGATAATTCCTATTTTACCTCGAAGGCCTAATTTATCAAGACTTTCTAAAGCAGAACTTAATTGTCCTTTACCGCCATCTATTACTATTAATTGTGGTAAGGGTTGATTTTCTTCCAAAACACGTTTATATCTTCTGTAAATCACTTCTTCCATAGAAGCAAAATCATCTGGTCCTTCAACGGTTTTAATATTAAAGTGGCGATAATCTTTTTTACTCGGTTTTACATCTTTAAACACCGTCATCGCTGCAACAGGATAATCACCTTGAAAATTAGAGTTGTCGAAACATTCAATATGGCGTGGCTCTTCTGTTAATCGCAAATCTTTTTTCATTTGCTCTAAAATACGTTTCGTATGCCGCTCGGGATCAATCAGGTTTTCTTGTTTTACTTTCTCTTTTCGATAATATTCTACGTTTCGTTCTGACAATTCTAATAAATGTTTTTTATCGCCACGTTGAGGAATAATAAACTCTACTTCTGGAAATTCTGTATCTATCGCAAACGGAATAATAATTTCTTTTGAATCGCTGTTAAATCGATCGCGGAACTCTGCAATGGCAAGGGTTAATAGTTCTTCTTTACTTTCATCTAGCTTTTTCTTAAGCTCGATCGTGTGCCCCTGAACAACTGCGCCATTCATTATCTTAAGAAAATTTACATACCCTGCTTTATCGTCTACTAGTATTGAAAAAACATCAACATTATTAATGGTGGGGTTTACAACAGTTGATTTACTTTGAAACTTTTCTAATAAATCTATTTTTTCTTTAATGAGTTGTGCTTTTTCAAATTCCATATTTTCCACATGGTTTTGAAGTAATGTTTTTAAGTGTTTTGATACTACACCTATATTCCCTTTAATAATGTCTTTTATTTCTGAAACCGTTTGATTGTATTCTGCTTCTGTTTCTTTCCCTACACACGGGGCTTTACAATTTCCGATGTGATATTCTAAACAGACTTTAAATTTTCCCCCATTTATATTCGCATCTGTCAAGTTTAGATTACAATTTCTTAAACAATACAATTGTTTAATTAAACTTAATACAGTATTCATTACTTTAACAGAAGCATAGGGACCAAAATAAAGGGATCCATCTTTAATTACATTTCGCGTGGGAAAGATTCTAGGAAAGCGTTCATTTTTTATACAAATCCAAGGGTATGTTTTATCATCTTTTAAGCTGATGTTATATCGTGGTTGATATTTTTTTATAAGTGTATTTTCTAATAATAACGCATCTAATTCTGTATTAACAATGATGTATTTTATATCAGCAATTTTTTTTACAAGCACCAGCGTTTTGCCATTTTCGTAGGTGTCTTTATTAAAATAGGAAGTAACTCTTTTTTTTAAATTCTTTGCTTTCCCGATATAAAGTAATTTCCCTTCCGTATCAAAGTATTGATAAACCCCAGGGTTATCGGGTAAGGTGCGTAAAAGAGCTTGTATAATATCAGATGGTTTCAAGAATACAAAGATAGAAACAAAATATGCTTTTTAATTAATCAATAAATAGCATTAGACACATTATATAGTTAACTGCTTTAAAATTTTGCACAGGTAAAAATGGAAACAAGTATAAGCTTAACACTTAATGCTACCAATTATTTATTATTGTAGGCAGACATAGCTCTCTGTAAACCAATAGTGGTAAATGCTTGAATCATTTCAGTGGCTAATTCAATTCTAGGAGCTATTATTGTTTCTTCTTCGGCACTCCATTTACCAAGTACATAATCTACTTGTTTGCCTTTCAAAAATTCGTTACCTACGCCAACCCTTAAACGCGCATATTCAGTAGAATTGAGCGTTTCTTGAATGTTTTTTAATCCATTATGTCCACCATCGCTACCTTTGCCTTTCATGCGTAGTGAACCTATAGGTAAAGCAAGATCATCTGTAATAATCAATAAATTGTCAATCGTTATTTTTTCTGATTGCAACCAATAATTAACCGCTTTACCACTTAAATTCATGTAAGTAGAAGGTTTAACTAAAATTAAATTTTTGCCTTTGTATTTATATTCTGCAATATCCGCCAATCTGCTTGTTGTAAATTTGATGTTGTTTTTTTTAGCGATGGTATCGAGTATTTTAAAACCAACATTGTGGCGAGTATTATCATACTCATCGCCAATATTACCTAATCCTACAATTAAGAATTTACTCATTATTATTATTTTAACTGACCACACAGCTGGAGTGTCGATATATTATAATGCTGTGTGATTATTATTCTGTAAAAACATTCTTACAAAAATAAAAAAGTTGATGGAATAATTATTCCATCAACTTTTTTATTTTTAATTAAGCAACAATTATTTTTTTGCTGCTGCTTTAGCTGGTGCAGCAGCCGTTTTAGCAGGTGCTGCCGTCTTAGCAGGTGCTGCCGCTTTTGCAGGAGTTCCTGCTTTTGCTGTTTCTTCAGCTGCTGCTGTTGCAGCGCGCGTTACTTGAACACTAACAGCAGTAACATTCGGTGAATTTAAAATAGTTAGTCCATCTAATTTAATATCGGATACTCGAACACCTTGACCAATTTCTAATGAATCAATTTCAATGTCAACTGAATCAGGCATTTTTTCAACTAATCCTTTTACTTTTAATGATTTTAATTTTTTCACTAATTTACCACCATTTCTAACACCAGGAGATGTTCCTGTTGTTTTAATTGGGATATTCATAGTTACTGGTTTACCTGCAATGATTTCTAAAAAATCTACGTGTAACAAATCATCAGTAAGTGAATGAAATTGTGCTTCTTGTAAAATAGCGTTATATTTTTTACCAGCAATAGATAAATCTACGGTGTGCACATTTGGCGTGTAAATTAAGTTTCTGAAGTCTGTAGCAAGTACAGAGAAGTGAACTTGTTCTTTACCTCCATAAAGTACACATGGTACTTGTTTCGAATTTCTTAATGCTGTTGCATCTTTTTTCCCTACGTTCGTTCTTGTCGAACCGCTAATAGATACTGATTTCATATTACTGATTTTTAGTTTTTATTGATTGTGCACCTTCAATCAATAGTTATAATTATACTAGTTGGTGCAATGTGTTTATAATTTTAGCTCGAAATAAAATTGGAGCTAATTGATTCAAAGCTATGTACACTGTGTAATACTTTACCAAATAAATCGGCTACAGACAGTACTTTTATTTTACTGCATTCTCTTTTTAAGGGAATGGTATCGGTTACAATTAATTCCAGTATTTTTGATTTTTCAATGTTTTCGTATGCTTTACCAGATAAAACAGCGTGAGTACAAACTGCTCTTACGGTTTTTGCACCGCGATCCAACATCATGTCAGCAGCTTTTGTAAGCGTGCCGCCAGTATCAATTAAATCGTCCACCAATACGATATTTCTTCCTTCTACTTCTCCAATAACCGTCATACTATCTATCACGTTTGCTCTTGATCGTTGTTTGTAGCAAATAACGATATCTGATTTTAAGTGTTTAGCGTATGCATTTGCTCTTTTAGTACCACCCATATCAGGAGCCGCCATGGTTAAATCTGGTAAATTTAAGCTTTGTATATAAGGTAAAAAGATAGAGGAAGCGTATAAGTGATCGACAGGGAAATCGAAAAAACCTTGAATTTGATCGGCATGTAAATCCATAGTAACAATACGAGTGGCACCAGCAGCGGATAATAAGTTGGCTACTAGTTTAGCACCTATCGCTACACGGGGTTGATCTTTACGATCTTGACGGGCATAACCAAAATAAGGTAAAACAGCTACTATTTGCGTAGCGGAAGCTCTTTTAGCAGCATCAATCATTAAAAGTAATTCAAATATATTGTCGCTAGGAGGGATGGTAGATTGAATAATAAACACATCACTTCCGCGAACAGTTTCTTCGTAAGAAGTTTGAAATTCCCCATCGCTAAAGCTCAGCAATGACACTTTACCAAGATCTTGACCATAACATTTAGCAATTTTTTCAGCCAAATTACGCGAAGAAGAACCTGCGAATATTTTTACTTGATGATTCATTTTTTTAATATGGGGTACAAATGTAGTGAAAATGGTGTACTTATAAAAAGTATTTTTAATGTTAAAGGCAATATTTTTGTGAATCACAAACATTTTGAATAGTTTTGCAACCCGCTTACAGAAAAAAATGCCCGGGTGGCGGAATTGGTAGACGCGCTGGTCTCAAACACCTGTGGGAAACCGTACCGGTTCGACTCCGGTCCCGGGTACGATTCTTGAAAGCTTCCAATTTTCAAGAATTAAGCATAGCCTCATTATCGAAAGATAAGGAGGCTTTTGTTTTAGGGGAAACTGAATAGGCTACCAAATCGATACCCAAACAAATTTCGCTTTTCTTGTACCTTTGGCCAACTTGCTCCGTTGCATATTCAGAAGCCACATAAATAAACATATATGTACAAAGACAATGAAAAGCAGCAAATAGAGGATTCGAAAACAAATCCTCAATGTTTTGAGCCAAATATATATAAAGTATTATGAGCAAATTCTAAAATTCATCTATAAACGTGTTGAGAACTTAGATGATGTCAGAGAAGTAACTGCTATTGTTTTTACGAAAGCATTAACAAATATCGGCAAATACAAAGATCAGGGATTTCCGTTTTCAAGTTGGCTTTATCGGATAGCCATAAATTAGATCAATCAATTTTATCGTGATTCAAATAAAATTAGAATCATCAGTATTGAAGAAAAGGGTATCACCAATATTGCAGAAGAAACGGATAGTGATAAAGAGGAATTAATTTTCATTTTAAAAGAAGCACTTCTTCATCTTTCAATAAAAGATTACCTATTAATTGAACTACGCTATTTTGAAAATCATTCATTTGCAGCAGTTGGCCAAATTCTGAATATTACCGAAATCAACGCCAAAATTAAAACCTATCGAATTATCGATAAGCTAAAAAGTATCTATGCTAAAGTTTCTTAAAATAGAAAACACACTAAAAAAATTAAAAATTAAAAATTTTAAAATAATTGAAACTCGCACGGAACTAACGAATGAGCAAATTAAACAGGGTATGGATTTTAACAAAATAAAAATAAATGCTGCTCTTGCAAAATCTGGTCTTTTAAAATCGTTAATTACAAAAGGACTTCTTGCTGTAGTTACTATTTCTACTATCGCTCTTCTTTACAAAAATTTTAAACCTTCTATTACTGGGGAGAAACAGGTTACTCTTGTAGACACAACAAAAATAATTACTCCACCTGAAAAAATCACTTCAGTAAATTACGGCAAGGCCGCCATCAATGAAAAATCAATTGCTGCTGTTGAATACAAAACAACAAACAAAGTTAAAATTGAAAATACAATTGCACCAGTTCCATTGGCAACTGATGAGAGTACGATCAATACTGCTGCAACTGTTAAGGAGGGCGTTAAACAGAATGTCAATATTAATAGAAGTGATGAGCCCAAAGCAGAGGAGAGAAAAAGTAATTCGTATAATCTACAACCCTTTAAAGCACCTCTTGGAGAAGATGACATAAAAGAGATTAACAGATCGTTCGCAAAAATTACTGATGGGCTTTATGCTTCTAAATATGAAGTTAACAATAAACTATATATGACATTTATGAATTCTTTGCGGGAGGCTGGAAATGGAAATTTAATTTCGGTAGCTGAAATTGATACATTGAAGTGGAAAGACAAGTTAAGTTACAATGAACCTTATGTTCATTATTATCACAGCCATCCAGCCTATTACAATTATCCCGTGGTTAATATAAGTTATGAAGGGGCCAAACTTTTTTGTGAATGGTTAACAGTGCAATACAATGCAGCCCCCAAAAGAAAATTTAAAAAAGTAAGTTTCCGACTTCCTTCGGAAGAAGAGTGGATAATTGCAGCGCAAGCAGGAAATAGTAATGCAATTTATCCTTGGGGAGTAAAAGAACTACGTAATAAAAAGGGAGACTATCTGGCTAATTTTAAATCAGATCGAACTGGAGAATTGTTGGTTAATGGTAAACACGTGAATAATGCGGATATAACAACACCAGTAGATGCTTATTGGGAAAATAATTTCGGATTGTACAATATGAGTGGTAATGTTGCTGAAATGGTAAAAGAAAAGGGTATCGCTAAAGGAGGCAGCTGGAAAGATATTCCAGAGAATTTACAAATTGATGCGCGCTATAAATACGATGGCAGTGCACAAGCATTTATAGGCTTTAGGTATTTTGTGGAAATACTCCAAAAATAAGAGCCAAGGCTGAGTAGAATCTAATTTACATTAAGAAAAGTAGAAGATGCATTTTCATCTTACGAATTTTAAAAAATAATACTTGAAAACCTATTGCGTAATTTGAGTTCAAATTAATTATATTTTCTAGTCTGGAAAGCGATTAAACAAAATCATTACATTTGTTTGATGGTAATGAGATCTAATAATAAAATATGCAAATTCATTTTTTTTGCATGGATCGTTACCCTAAGTTCGTGTTCTTTTATTAAACCTAATTTAAAGGTTTCTCAATTAAATTATTGTGCTCCATCCAGCCCCTATGTTTATGATTCTACTTATATCCCGATTAGTGACATAACCCCATATTTGACCCAAGACAGATTTTTATTGAAAAAATTTTCAGGTCAAGATTGGTTATTGGCAAATGCAAGCGGTTCATTTTTTCTTCTAAAAGACATGGTTGATCTTCAGGAGCAATGCATTGATGAAGAGGATAGTATTTATTGCATGGTTAAAAAACAACAAGTTTTTAATAAACTACTATTAGCATCAACAGAATTACAAAGTATAGCAGCTGAACTTGATTGTGAGTCGGAGGGTTCAAAACAGTTAGCTAATTATTTAGATCAGATTAATGATACCCGTATTCAAAAGCTCACCATTTTATCAGTTATCACTGGTGCTGCCACAGCAATTATCACGTCAATCAGTACCAGTCGAGCTACGCAAGTATCAGTGGGTGTAGGTGGTAGCATTATCAGTGCCTTAAGTGGTGGTCTAGCGGCGTTTTCATCCAGAAAAAGAATTGAGGTCAAGCACAATAGAAATCTCTTAGCTGATGTCTGGTATTGCCCTAAAACTTCAACTGTTTACCCTCCATTTATTTGGTTTGTTTTAAATGCAAAAGAATTTAATGCAGATGGATCGGTCTCTACAATCGTATCTCTTAAGAATAGATGGATAGAAGAAGGATTAATTAATCTTTCAGAAAAGGAAAAAACGGAATATCTATTCTTTGGAACTGGCGGAAGTTATCTTGCAAACGATTTGCATACACGAACAAGTATGTTGAATCAATTGAAAGTAGAAGTTAGATCTATAAATCAAAACCTTCAAAGTTTCATGTTAAAGTTGTCGGTATAATAATTAATCATGAAAACTGAAACGTGTATTTTTTGAAGAGATATAAGTTGAAATGCATTGTACTATCTTTTTAATTTAAATCTGCTTTTACATCATACTCCGTGCTCAACCACAGCTTACCTATTAATAGTTGCAATAACGATACGTTCTAAATTTTTTAGAATACACCATTTTCTAGTACGAAATATCCAAGACAACTAAAGTAAAAATAGTTTCCAAAAAGATTTTAAGAAATTCTTCTATCATTTCGTCGTAGTCTAATATTACCAAAATTAATATTCTAGGTTTTACGAGATTGGGTAAAAAAGCGCATATGTTAAATGTGTTAAATAGTTGATCAACTAACTCGGAATTATTTAATTTCGACTATCTAATTGAAAATGTTATGATGGATTTTAAAAGACTTTTATCATGTGAATTTCTTAGGCCGTATGTTCATTGTTTCTGGTATTTAGAAGCATCTGAAAAAGATTTTTATCTGTCGGTAAAAATTCCACCAGTAGGCTATAATGGAATAATATTTACGTATTCTCCATTTGAATCGAAGGCA
Organism: Bacteroidia bacterium; assembly: GCA_039937835.1. Taxonomy (GTDB): domain Bacteria; phylum Bacteroidota; class Bacteroidia; order 2-12-FULL-35-15; family 2-12-FULL-35-15; genus 2-12-FULL-35-15. The sequence goes on from JBDTFR010000107.1 coordinate 30,140, forward strand.
AAATTCCACCAAAGTACACATACACCTTTCAGATGTTCTTTATGTGGAATCTTTACAGCACCTTATTCTGTTGATTTTAAAGGACAAGGAGGATTCATAGGTTTGCTTTTCAAGCCTGGTGCCCTATTTCATATATTTGGCGTAGACATGTCAGTAGTAGGAGCTAATCAATTAGATGCGGAAGCAATATTAGGATCTGAAATATCCGCTATTTTTTATAGAATTCAGGAGGCAAATTCAATAAAATTAAAAGTAGAAGTATTAGAAGAGTTTTTAATTAAAAAACTCAAAGCTAAAAGTTTCCTTTCTTTACCCTTAGAACATATTGTTGCGTTTATTAATGAACAGCGAGGAAATATTAAAATCGATGAAATAGCAAAGTATTTTAAATGCTCCACTCGATTTTTAGAAAGAAATTTTAGTCAAATAATAGGAATTCCTCCCAAAAAATATTCAAATATAGTTCAGTTCAATAACCTTTTAAAAGACATTCAAGATAATAAGAAAATTGATTGGTGCGGCCTTGCTGCAAATGGGGGATATTATGACCAACAGCATTTAATTAACACGTTTAGTAAGTTTACCGGTTTGCCACCAACCAAGTATATTGACCAAGATAATACCTTCAATGAGTTTTATTTGCTAAAAGAATCTTTTAAATAATTTTGTGATATCCCATTTATCACTTTCCGTTTCCATACAGCACAGCACAGCACAGCACATTCATTTAGTAGAGTAAATTTTTAATAAATAATTTATTCAACAGGTTTAATTTGGGTGAATTATTTTTAGCGCTCATTACGCTATTAAAAAGAAGATGATATTGTTCTCAAATACCTCGTTAGCATTTAAAACATTTTTCTTAAGCCCAAGCATGTTTTGTTAGCCGAATAGCATTTAATTGAAGATGCTAACTCACTTTTGATTTGGTGATTAATAAACATAACAGTTTAGAATAAAAATTTTAAAGAAAAAGTATTAATAAATTAACATATGTAATAAAAGTTGTAAAATTTTTTTTGTCGCATTTTTCCAATTTTAAATAAATTGAAGATTATATTTTTGGATTGAAAAATAAACAGCCGTAGTATGAAAACCCAACCGCTTAGTTTTATAACAATGTTAAAATTATACGTTAAGTTAGTATTGTTATTTATTTTTATTTCACTTAGAGCTACAATATACATGCTGGGCAAGTTTATTGATTGTGCAAAAGGAAGGGCTATACCGTCTGCAAAATTAAACAGATCAAAATAAAAAATATCCCTTACAAAATTAGATACACTTGGGCTGTGTGAGAAAATTAAAAGTTGATGAAGTGAATTGCCTTTTAAAGTGTTAACCAATTAGTTTCAAAAAATATATTTCCAGATAGTATTTGTTTCGTAAAACACAGCTATAATTAGATCAATAAATTTATAAACCGTTATTTAGTAAAAATTTTGGGTGGTAGGTCTTTTTTGTTTTATATCCGTTTCAGTTATTTCAAAAAGGCCATATTTACCTACAACCTCTACAAATAGAATATCCATGACTGCAGATCTTTCTCTTTTAAATCCAGCATTTAAAAACTCCGTAGAAAAATTAATACAAAACTGTTTAGCACGTGAAGTATATATGCACCCTATTGAAGGATTGAGAACGCTCGAAAAGCAGGCTATGTATTGGCGTCAATCTCGAACAATAAAAGAAATAAATAGTAAGATATCAGAATTAGAAACCAAGCAAGCTCATTTTCTTGCATCTATTATTTCGAATATAGGACCGCAATATGGCTCGTATGTTACCAATGCAATTCCTGGGCTTTCTTGGCACCAATGGGGAAAAGCTGTTAACTGCATTTGGATAGCAGGTGGAAAAGCTGTTTGGGATATTGATTTTAAAATAAATGGTGTAAATGGTTATTTAGTGTATGCAGAAGAAGCTAAAAAGCTTGGATTAAACGCTGGTGCGTATTGGCAAACATTTAAAAACTTTGCTCATGTTCAATCTGAAATGGAAGATAATCTGTTAGAAGTGTATACCTTAACAGAAATCAATAATGAAATGGAAAAATTGTTTAAAGGAAATCTTAAAAAAAGTTTGTATAGTATTTTATAAAAAACAGCATAGAACTTATAGTATTAAATTTTTTATAAAAAATAGTATGCCATTTATATGAATGTAAAGATAGGTAAGTCTCAAACCTTGAAATTATATTCTTTAACAAACTATGATCGCCATTATAAATTTTAAAAATTGATTCGACAAATAAATGATTAAAAATCATTTATGAAATTATTTATTTTGTTGCAATCATTAAAGTACTGTGCGGGACACTTCCCAGCAAATTTTTTAAATTCTCTGATAAAATGGGATTGATCAAAATAACCAAAGTCATAAAATGTTTTTGAAGGCGCATTTTTATTCATACTCATATATTGTAAGAAGGAACTAACTCTGTATATTCCTAGATAAATCTTTGGCGGTACGCCAACGTGATTTAAAAAATTTCTTTCTAACGTTCGTTCTGTTGTATGTATATCTTTCGCAATCTCACTGATTCTTTTTTTGCCTTTTGAACCTTCTATCAACTGCAGTGCATTTAAAACACTGGGGTGGGTGCTTTGTTTTGAGTTTAATAGTTTAATAAAAAATTTTTCTATTGTTTGAATTGTATCAGGTATACTGTTTTCATTTTCTAATATGAGATCTTGTAAATTGTTCGCTTCATTGCCAATCAAATCTTGGAGACTTACGGAAGAATTTGATAAATGCTTCATGGGGGTATTAAAAATTTCATAGGTAACAGTAGATCGAAGTTGGATTCCTAAAAGTTTAAATTTTCCTGAAAACTGAAGTGTCAATGGCTTGGTATGCAATCCAGCTATTGAACACTCGTTGATAACAAACTCTTTGTTGTTAGTGTATGCGAGCTGCTTGTTTTCATTTAAATTAAAACAAATAAATTCAGTTCTTGTTGGAACCATCAATGTTGACCAAAATTGACAATCGACTACATCGCCTTCTGTCAAAATGTATTTTATGACCTCATTTTTCAAAAGCTTTGAGGGCTCTATAGCAGTATATTTTAATGAATTAAGCAGACGATTTTCCATATTGATGTGATTAAACAGCAATATTATAACTAATTCACATATAACGGTCAATTATAAAAAAAATAGATTTTGTCGCTTTTGTACAATTAAAATATATGTTTTTTTAATTATTGAATCATTCTATATATATTAAAGTTGATAAATATTTATGCCGTCAATATGAATTTATTCGTTCTTAAACACTAGCAGAACCAATACTGAAGTGGAAAAGGAATCTTAAAGAAAATCCCTGTAATTTTTTCTAAAAAAAATAGATTGGTTATTGTATTAAACTCTTTATAAAAATAGTTTACTATCTATATTGAAGTGAGGGTAGATAACCTTCAACCTTTAAAATTATATTTTTAATAAATAGTGATAGCGGTTAGAGCATTTAAAATTAGCTGGGCAAATAAATTATTAAAAATCATTTAATAAATTATTTATTTCATTACAATCATTAAAATATTTGGTAGGGGACTTCCCAACAAATTTTTTAAATTCTCTAATAAAATGGGATTGATCAAAATAGCCAAAATCATAAAGTGTTTTTGGACTTGATTTTTTATTCATACTCATATATTGTAAAAATGAACTCACTCTGTATATTCCTAGATAAATTTTTGGTGGAACACCCACGTGATTTAAAAAAATTCTTTCTAAAGTTCGCTCTGTTGTATGTAAATTTTTAGCAAGTTCACTGATTTTATTTTTGCCTTTTGAACCTTCTATCAACTGTAGCGCATTTAAAACGTTCGGATGGGTGCTTTTCTTTGTGTTTAATAGTTTTATCAAAAATTTTTCTATAGTTTGAATTGTATCAGGTATACTGTTTGAACATTCAAGAATACTATCATGTATATTGTTCGATTCATTACCAATCACACTTTGGAGATTTACAACAGAATTTAAAAAATATTTCATAGGTGTTTTAAATATTTCATAGCTCACGGTAGAGCGAAGTTGAATTCCTAATAATTTAAACTTCCCTTTGAACTGAAATATCAGTGGCTGAGAATGCAATCCAGTTAGCGTGCACTCTTTTATAACAAACTGCTCTTGTTTAGAGTTTGCATGATGCTTGTTTTCATTTAAATTGAAACAAATAAATTCAGTTCTTGTTGGAACCACAATAGTTGTCCACAATTGAGAATTAGATACATCTCCTTCTACTAAAATATATCTTATGACGTCTTTCTTCAAAAGATTTGATGGTTGTATAGAAGTATATTTAAATGATTTAAGAAGAGGATGTTCCATATTAAGGTGATTAAACAGCAATATCTTAATTAATTCACATATAATACTAAATTATAAAAAAATAGATTTTGTCGTTTTTATACAATTAAAATCTAGTTTTTAATTTTCACCTTTTTTACAATGATTTATACTTTTATACGATCAAAAAAATTCACATTTAAAATATTTTTAATTTACTTTTTCCTTTTTAGATAGACCATACAGGGGGGGGAGTATATGCTGAAAATAATAAATTATTTAGGAGGCCATCAGCACTTTTGATAGAGAAAATAAATAGTTGTGAAATTCAACCAGGAGTTTTAAAATTACTGCTGTTAGCTAAAGAAAAGAAATAAATAAGTAATATTTTGAAACGAATAAATACAAATTATCATGGCGAAAATATATATATTTTAGATCTCATTTATTCAATTGAAAGTACCAGCTCACTGTTCAAACACAATTTGAGATTTCTGAACACCTAGAGTTTCGAGGTTTTCGATCATCGCAGCGGTAAATTTAGCTGGTCCGCAGATATAATAATGTTTTGTACCCTTCTCCACATATTGTTTAAGTAAATCTTTATCAATTCGTTTTCCTTGTTCTTTTGGATCTTCTGGTTTTTCCAAAATATTTAAAAAACTTTTTCCCAGAAGTTCATTTAATTCACCTTTTAAGATGATATCTTCTGTTGCACGGTTAGCAAAAAGAAGAGTGTTACCCACTAATTTATTTTGCAAACGCAGTTCTCGTAGAATTGAAATAAACGGTGTTATACCGGCTCCTCCCGCAATGAATACTCCTTCTCCTTCAAACATGATCGTTCCGAATACATCGTGCACAATCAATTCATCACCAACATTTATTTTAGCAAGTTTTTCGGTAACGCCATTATGACCTGTATAAATCTTAATCATGAATTCGATACTCGACAAACTGTTTACCGATGTAAATGTAAACGGTCGCACTTCATTCTCAAGCGCAGGTTTATTTATAGAAAGCTCTGTCGCTTGTCCTGATACAAACGTTAATCCTGCAGGTCGCTCTAATACAAATCGCTTAACATTGTGCGTAACAAAATTTGTTTCTAACACTCTTACTATTTGATTAGCCATTGTTATCTATTTTTAATTATATGAATACTGTTAAATTTTTAATTTTCGCTAAGAAAAGTACCTGAATAGCCAATATATGTGGTAAACAATTATCGCTATTTACTTTCTATAGATATGTACTTTATGCTTATAAACTTTCATTCCGCCGCTATTATATCTCGGCACATTTGCAGTTTAATAGTATTCAAAACTCCTGCCATAATTTCTATTATTGCTGCGTTCATCATGAATGCTTTACTGCTAAAGAACATCCGAATCAATTAGGTATAATGGTATTCGGAGTACTTCTTAAATGACTAGTAATTTTATCCACAACTAATTAAACTGGTAATGAGTAGAGGTAATAGATAAATAAAAAAAAATATTCTTAGAGCCTGTTTAAAATTTATTTAAAATGTTTTGTATGCGTGTTTTTGTGCCATAGTTGGTTATTTTTTTGTTCGTAGAGCGCTGCAATGAACGTCAAAATTGTCTCGTCTTGTTAAAAGAAAACATCGTAACATTCCAAATAAATAAAATTTAAGCGGCTCTTATTAGAAGTTATTTTTTGTGTATGTAATCAGAAAATAATAAATATTTTCTTAAATAAACTATGATTTATATTAGTATTATTAGCGTTTATAGGAATTACCTTTGCATTGGAACCAACAATTGTTTTTATGAAAACAACAAATGACATTTTAAATAAAACCAGAACTAATTATAAAAGAGAACATTTAAATGAAAGCACTGCTTCTAAAAATCCATTCGATCAATTTGATAAATGGTTAATAGATGCGTTGGAGGTGGATAAAGACTATGCAAATGCCATGGTGTTATCAACGGTAGACATTAACTTAATGCCAGACTCAAGAGTGGTACTGTTAAGAAATATAAGTGATGATGGGTTAACTTTTTTCACTCATTACAATAGTAAGAAAGGACACGATATTAAAACAAACCCTACGGCATCTGTCCTTTTCTTTTGGAAAGAGTTAGAGCGACAAGTACGTATTCAGGGTAAGTTGGAACTTTTGCCAGCAACTGTTTCTGATGAGTATTTCGATTCGAGACCCTTTGAAAGTAAAGTTGGAGCTTGTATTTCTCACCAAAGTGCTCCGATAGAAAATAGAGGGATACTTGATTTAGCATTTAAAAATGGATTGGAAAATTTTAAAAGTATTCATGTAACACGACCAAAACAGTGGGGAGGTTATTTATTAGTTCCAGCTAAATTCGAATTTTGGCAAGGTGGCGAACATCGATTACACGACAGATTACAATACGAATTAGATTGGAATAAACACATTTGGTCTATGCAACGATTAATGCCATAAATTGAAAATTTTAATTTATAAATTGGAGAACGATTATAAAGGACTTTTCAATTAACCGATAAATCATAGTTTTAACATTATTTCCCTTTCTTTTGATTCTCCAAAAGAAGCAAAGAAAAGGCGACCACGAAAACCAACTCCCAGCTTTCGTTTTTTACGCAAAAGCCTTATTCCTTGTTTCCACGAAACTGGCGGTTAGCAATTTCGTGAATTTCAGCCGCTCCAATCCTAACGTTTAATCCAATTATAAATGGAGTACTAAATTTTTATTTAAATATTTTTTTTATAGTCTAACACAAGTTATAAACTCATTACAAAATAATTACACCCAACAGCAAACCTACTTACCGTCAGGTGTAACATCAGCTTAACCACATAAATGTTAGTTTAAAAAATTATAATTTTTTAAACTTTGCCTGAAAAAATCTTAGAAATTGAGGCTCATAAATCATTTCAAACCCTTTGATACTTTTTCTATTTAAAAATACATTTTCTACAGATTCGGCAATCACATCCATGTGAGCTTGAGTATATACTCTTCTTGGAATCGTTAATCGTACCAACTCTAATTCAGGATGATAATTTTTTCCCGTTTTTGGATTTCTACCAGCAGAAACAATCCCTCTTTCCATGGTTCTTATTCCAGCATCCATGTATATGGCAGCAGCCAATGCTTGTGCTGGGTATTTATTTTGTGAAATATGAGGTAAAAATCTTTTTGCATCTATAAAAATACCATGCCCACCAATAGGTTCCACAATAGGGATTCCAGCCATTTTTAATTTTTCACCAAGATAAATTACTTGCCCAATTCTAGCGCGCATGTGGTCATCATTTAACGACTCTTCAATACCTATAGCAATAGCTTCCATATCTCTTCCTGCAAGTCCACCATAGGTATGCAGGCCTTCATAAACAACCACCTGATTGCTTGCTATTTCATATATGTCAGGATCATTAATGGCTAAAAAGCCTCCAATATTTACTAAGGCATCTTTTTTTGCACTCATGGTAGCACCATCCGTAAGTGAACAAATTTCTTTAACAATACTGGCAATGGATTTGTTTTTATAGCCCTTTTCTCGTTCCTTAATAAAGTAGGCATTTTCAGCCACACGGGTCATATCAAGTATTATTCTAATTCCATTGCTTTTTGTTAATTTTCGTAATGCTTTTAAATTCTCAATGGAAATAGGTTGTCCGCCCGCCATGTTAACAGTGGTGGCTACACAGATATACGGTATTTTTTTTGCCCCGTGAAGTTTTATTAAATTTTTAACTTTTTCTAAATCAATATTTCCCTTAAAGGGATGCAGGTTCAGAGAATCATGCGCTTCATCAATAATTACATCTGCAAAACTCCCACCAGCTAATTCTTGGTGAAGCCTTGTAGTTGTAAAATACATGTTACCCGGTACAATATCACCTGGTTTTATTAAAATTCGTGACAATATGTTTTCGGCGCCTCTGCCTTGGTGAGTAGGTATCATGTATTTGTAGCCATAATGTTTTTTAACAGCTGCATCAAGATTGTAAAAATTTTTACTTCCTGCATACGCCTCATCACCTAACATGAGCCCTGCCCATTGCCGATCGCTCATTGCATTGGTTCCACTATCGGTCAGTAAATCAATATACACATCTTCTGATTTTAATAGGAAAGTATTATAACCTGCTTGCTCTATAGCTTTTTTTCTTTCTTCAAGGGTAGTCATTTTTAATAATTCTACCATTTTAATTTTATACGGTTCAGCCCAAGAGCGCTTTTCTATTATTTTGTTCATAATATTAATCGGTTTAATTTTATACGCACAAATATTTGAATTATTGAAAATTAAAACAATGACTCAAATCATACTATATTCAAATTGAAAAACTTTATTTTATATAATGAAAACAACAAAAACGCCTAGCGATTCAGAAACAATAATGACCGAAATTGTTTTTCCGAATGATACCAACCCGATGGGAATATTGCAAGGGGGTCGCTTAATGCATTGGATGGATATTGCCTCAGCGGTATGTGCACAAATTCATTCAGAAAATATTGCAGTAACGGCATCAATTGATAAAGTGAATTTTAAAAGACCTGTACATTTGGGGGATATACTCACCATAAAAGCGAAAGTTACTCGTGCGTTTAAAACATCCATGGAAATCTATGTAGAAGTATGGTCACAAGCAGTAAAAAATCCGGAGCGGTTCCTTACCAATCATGCCTATTTTACGTTTGTGGCCATTGATGAAAATGCAAATCCAGCGTCCGTTCCGGCAATCGAACCCATTAGCGATCAGGAAAAAGAACAATATTTAACGGCATTAAAAAGGAAAGAGGAAAGGAAAATGTAAAAGGATGATTTATATCATATTTTATTATGACTGATTGTAATAAATTTGATTCATAACCGTTACAACAATTTGTCATGAGAAAAGGTAATACATCCGTTGATTGCAATAATTGTGATTCACGCGCAAAATCAATATTTTGTTCGCTTCAACAAAATGATGTGGAAGCCATCAATAATAATAAAGGTTGTTCAACCTATAATAAAGGACAAATCATCTTTAGTCAAAATGCAATACCGCATGGTATTTTTATCATTTATTCTGGTAAGGTAAAAATATTTCAGCTTTCAGAAAATGGGAAAAAACAAATTGTGAGAATGGCATCTGTTGGTGATGTTATAGGGTATAGAGCATTGTTAAGTAGTGAACATTATACTTCTACTGCAGAAGTAATTATTAATTCTGAAGTTTGTTTTATTCCAAAAGAATTATTTTTTAGTTTGATGTCCAAAAATTATAGTGTAACCAATGGCTTAATGAATTTATTAACCAAAGATTTACGATTAGCTGAAAACAAAATTACTGGCCTAGCACAAAAACCGGTAAAGGAACGAATGGCAGAAGCATTATTGTTTATGAAAGAAACCTATGGTTTTGAAAATGATAATAAAACCATTAATGTAATCTTAACAAGAGAAGAAATTGCAAACCTGGTGGGCACTGCTACTGAAACAGCAATACGGTTATTATCAGTTTTAAAAAAACAAAATTTAATTGATTTTGACGGAAAAAAAATTAGACTTATCAATATTCCACAACTTACAGTGATGGCTAATTTAAATTATTAAAAATTTGATGATTTTTATAATAAATTAAACTTCGATTATAAAAGATCGTTTAATTAAACTATCAATCGAACTTTCATTATTATTTTCCTTTCTTTTGATTCTCCAAAAGAAAGGAAAAAAGAAAAAGCGACCACGAAAACCAACCTCCAGCTTTCGCTTTTCACTCAAAACCCTTACTCCTCATTTCCACGAAACTGGTGGTTCGCTCTTTTCGTGGACGACAGCCGCACTAATACCAACGTATAAAATCAACAAAAAATAAAAAATATTTTCCAGTTCTATTTTTCGAATTCGTATTCGAATTCAAGTTATTAATGTTGAACTAATTTGATGTTCTATTACCTTCCCAATGTTTTAATTAGTTGTCAAGTAAAAGAAACATACTACTTTTAATTTCTAATTGAAATGAAGGATTTAATTTACAATCCCCAGTCTCCTATTTTAAACGGTCGCGCTATACAAAGCCTACAAGCCTGGATTAACCCATTACCTTCTTATTTTTTAGCGTAATCGGCATCATCCCTGTATAAATTATTTTTTACGCAATAAAATTCTAAAAAACAAAACCGAAAAAAATAAAGAAATAGTAATTATCTTTATCAATAACATTTAAACTATTTAAAATAATGGAGAGAGGCAGTAGCATGAATTTTGATTTTTTTAAGGTTGCCGAGTTAGGCGAAATGGACGGTATTGTTAAATACGTTAGTACCCCCATCCATGCGGGACTTCCTTCTCCCGCTGATGATTATATAGATGATACGATTGATCTTCCTAAACTGCTGATAAAAAACCCCTTTTCCACTTTTGTGTTGCGTGTAAAAGGTCATTCAATGGTAGATGCTGGTATATTTGATAAATCAGTGATTATAGTTGATTCTTCATTAGAAGCGGCAAATGGAGATATTGCTGTTTGTATTATCGATGGCGAATTTACATTGAAAAGAATATCAAAAGTGGATGATCGACTTTATTTGCTTCCAGAAAATAATAATTTTAAACCTATCGAAGTAAAGGAAGGCTCCACCTTTTCAATATGGGGTATTCTCACCTGGGTGCTAAGCGAACCGAATAAAAAGAGAATTTAAAGTTTTTGCTAAGGCATTAGAATAAATCTAAGCCTGATGCAAAATCGTTTTTGATGCTACAATATTCTTAGTTTGATTAACAATACGAATATTTAAATCAATTTTCTTCGAGTGGGATAACCGTTAGTATTGGTGCGGCTGAAGTCCACAAAAAGTGTGAACCGCCAGTTTCGTGGCACTGACGGGTAGGGTATTTTTATAATTTGATTTGTGATGTATCGATAAACCTTGTTAAACTAGTGTTTGATTAATTTGAAGAAAAATAAATAGGAAAAGCTCTGCACGATTTTTCTTAACGAATTACTGTTAGTACTGGTGCAGTTGACGTCCACGAAAAGTGTGAACCTCCAGAGTCGTGGCCTTGACGCGTAGGGCATTTGCGGGAAAGACGAAAGCTGGCGGTTGGTTTTCGTGGTCAATTTTCTTTGCTAATTCTTTTGGAGAATCAAAAGAAAGAAAAAGAATATGAAAACCATGATTTATATTTAATTGAAAGATATTTTATAATCGAACTCAGATCAATAACTAATTTGTGTGGTTGTGATATATGTTTTAAACCTGAGTTCAATTATTAATACAAAAGATAAAGTTGAAATATTTAGTGTGATTTTTCTCAATTGAATTACCTTTATTACTAGTGCGGTTGAAGTCCACGAAAAGAGCGAACCTCTAGTTTCGTGGCATTGACGCGTAGGGTATTTGAGGGAAAGACGAAAGCTGGCGGTTGGTTTTTGCGATCGCCTTTTCTTTGTTTCTTTCTTTTGGAGAATCAAAAGAAAGAAAAAGAATATTAAAAACTAAAATTTATATTTAATTGAAAGTTCTTTGATAATTTGATTTGTGATGTATCGATAAACCTTGTTAAACTAGTGTTCGATTAATTTGGAAAAAATAAATTGGAAAGGCTCTGCACGATTTTTTTTAATGAATTACCTTTATTATTAGTGCGGTTGGCGTGCACGAAAAGTGTGAACCGCCAGTTTCGTGGCAATGACGCGTAGGGCATTTGAGGAGAAGACGAAGGCTGTAGGTTGGTTTTCGTGGTCGCCTTTTCTTTGTTTCTTTCTTTTGGAGAATCAAAAGAAAGAAAAAGAATATTAAAATCTAAAACTTATATTTAATTGGAAAGATCTTTTATAATTTGATTTGTGATGTATCGGTAAACCTTGTTAAACTAGTGTTTGATTAATTTTGAAAAAAATAAATATGAAAAGCTCTTCACGGTTTTTCTTAATGAATTACTGTTAGTACTGGTGCGGTTGACGTCCACGAAAAGTGTGAACCGCCAGTTTCGTGGCACTGACGCGTAGAGCATTTGAGGAGAAGACGAAAGCTGGAGGTTGGTTTTCGTGGTCGCCTTTTCTTTGTTTCTTTCTTTTGGAGAATCAAAAGAAAGAAAAAGAATGTTAAAAACTATGATTTTATAAAAATTATAAGCGTATGTGTTATACCATAAATGCGAGAGCCACAGTACAGCAATTAAACAAACGATACAATGCTAATAATGAAACACCAGAGTTGCATCAGCTACTTTATAAATTATCAGGCTTCCATGCCAAAACTACCCGTATTAAAGACTATCGGAAGCTTCCTGTTTTAACAGCTACCGATACTAAAAGTTTTAAGTACATGCAATGGGGGCTGATTCCCTTTTGGACACCCCAAGAAAAATCAAAAGAGTTCGCCATTAATAATTTGAATGCAAAAGGAGAAACCATCTTTGAAAAAAAATCATTTGCTCCATCATTAAAAGGTAAAAGATGTATTATTCCAATTACAGGTTTTTTTGAAAGTAGAACCTGTAATAAAGAGAATTACCCTTATTTTATTCATCTTAAAGACGCAGATATTTTTTCATTGGCAGGCATTTATGATACTTGGAAAGATAAAGAAACCGGTTCAATAATTAATTCATTTTCCATCATCACCACCCAAGCCAATGCGCTGATGGCTAAAATTCACAATAAGCAACTAAGAATGCCAGTAATTTTAACACTAGAAAAAGAGCAACAATGGATTCAATCAGAAATAAGTGAAAAGGAGATTACTGAATTAATACAACCATTGGATGAACTGTTGATGGTAGCGCACACCGTGGATAAAAAAGTAAACAATTCAAAAATTGATTCGAATTTTCCTGATGTAACCAATGTGGTAACTTATCCTGAATTAGGATTATTTTAAATGATATTTTTTGAAAATGACTTGACGCAAATCATGCATTATCTATTTTTAAAAACTTGTAAAATAGTTTATTTTTTCTGCTTTAATTGGGAAACTTTACGTTAGCTTACATTTAGCGGTTTGTTGAGCTACTTTCAATCCATTCTTTTTTCGAGATAGCATATTCAAAGTGCAGCAATTTTCTTCCGTAATAGTCAAAATCAACTTCACCCACTTTTGTAGCACCTATTTTTGTTATCGCTTTTTGCGAACGAATATTTGTAGAACCAATATGAAAATATATATTATCTACATATTTGAAAGCATAATCTATTAATAGTCTTTTTGCTGACTTATTATATATACCTCCCCAGTACTCTTTCGCCAAAAATGAATATCCTATTGCAATGCTTTTTTTCTCGGGTTTGTAGTCATAAAAACGTGATGAACCAATAATTTCATTTCTTAAAATGTCAATTATTTTAAAGGCCGATTGTCCTAATATCGCGCCATCGAAATATAGTTTAAAAACTTCTGGTTTATATCTATCTCTTGTTGGGTGTTGTTCCCAAATCAGCGGGTCAGAAGCTACTTTAAACAATTCTTCAAAGTCAGTTTCTTTAAGAGGAATGATTTTTATCATTTCGTCTTGCAAAATCTCAGGTCTCAAATTTATTTTCATTTTGGTGAAATTGTATGTTGTTTTCTATAAAAATTATGTAAGGTAGGTAACAATGATCACTGGTATTTTGGGACTTAGCGTAGTGGCGGAATTAGCAGTATACATGTTCAATTTATTACGAACTTTTTTACAATTCCGAATGTTAAATTTTGTGTTGAACCATCCATTAAGTAAAACCGTTGTTAGCGGCTCCTTGTTTTTTTTTCTATATTTTATTCTATTTCTCCGCATTCAAAGTAATAGCTTTTCAGTAAATTTATCATTGGTGAAACTATATTTTCTTTACTGTCTATTGGCAGGATTTTGACGCAGTCTTCAAAATTAAAATTCCATATTCCATTTCCAAATAAATTGTTAATATGCAGTCTGATTCTCTTTTTCTATGTTTTATTTTAATGGATGTTTTTAAAACAAAAATTATTTTTACGATATAGTTGTTAATAGATTTTCTAAATAGTTCAATGTCATTGTAAATCCTCCTTGAAATCCCATTTCAATCATTTTCTCCATGCGTTCTAACGATTCATTGTATATGGTAATACTAACTTTTGTTATTCCGTTTTTTTCGCTGAAGTTAAAATCCCATTCCGAAGCTGGCAATTCAGGATTTTCATCCTTGTCTGCGAAGGCATTTAACATTTTAAAATTAGTTTTTGGACTGATGGATGTATAATTTTGAATTGACCAATGTTCTTGCCCTTCAGGGCTTACCATTGCATAAAATCTCCGGCCACCAACTTCAAAATTCATATACTTTGTTCTTGATTGCCAAGGTTTGGGTGCCCACCATTGGTCAAGAATTTCTTGTTTTGTAAATACATCCCAAACTAAAGGAAGTTTAGCTTCAAATTCTCTGTTTATGAATACCGTTTTTTTAGTTTTATCAACGGTAAAATCAAATAGCAAGTTATTGTTCATTTTGATTTTTTTTAATTGTTAATTATGATTTCTGATGGTTGTAAATCATCTTTCTTATTTAATATTAGGCGTTTTTTAGTGTTTCAATATCAAGTTTTTTCATTTTCATAAATGCTTGTATTACACGTTTACTATTATTTGGATTTGACATTAGTTCGCCTAAATTCGATGGTTGTACTTGCCAAGATAGTCCGAATTTATCTTTACACCAACCGCTACTTTGTTCAATTCCTCCATCTGCAATAAGCTTACACCAATAATGGTCAATCTCATTTTGGTCTTTGCAAGGAATTACAAAAGAAACTGCTTCATTCAATTTAAAGTAATCGCCACCATTTAAACCCATAAAGAATTGTCCGTTCAATTCAAAATTTACTACCATTCCCGAATCGTTTAATATTTTTGAATTTGGAAAAATTGAACAGTAAAATTCTGCTGCTGCTTTGGCTTGTCCATCAAACCATAAACAAGGATAAATTTGTTTTGTCATTTTTGTCTGTTTTTATTTAGTTTAAGAATTTCGTCAATTTTATCAAATCTGACTTCCCAAATTTTCCTGAATTTTTCTAACCATAAGTCTATTTCTTTCATTTTTTTGGGATTAAGGTGATAATAAATCTCTCTCCCAGATTGTTCTTGTTTCAATAATTCACATTCCGTAAGAATTTTAATATGATTTGAAACTGCTTGTCGGGTCGTGTTAAAATGTTCTGCAATGGTAGTTGGCGTCATCGCTTGTAATGCGATTAAACTTAAAATTGCTCTTCTTGTTGGGTCGGCAACTGCCTGAAATACGTCTCTCCTCATTTCCATTTTTTATTTTGATTCGCAAGTAATCGTTTGCAAATATATACGCAAACAGTTGATTGCGCAAAATTTTGTAGAAGTATTTTTTTTGTTAAAATTTATTTTTATTTTTTCCTGAATGGAGTCTATTTTGCAATGACAGATAATGTATTTAATTTTTTAATTTCTCGTTACCTTAGTGCAATAATTTCAATTTTCATATATGGATAGTAGGGTAGCGTTGAAAGTTTTTTATCAGCGTCTATTTTGTTATTAGCCATTAATACCAAGTAAATTCCAGCAGCGTCGCTTTTTAGGTAAGAAGCCAAAAGTGTCCCACTGCCTTCCCACTCTTTTAACATTTCTTGCTCTCTCGGTAATAATTTTAATCGTGTTTCATTATCTATTTCTTGTAAAAGAATGTCAATCATAAATTTATTCATTGTGTCGTTCTTTATATAATTACTCTATTCAGTTTGCAGCTTTCTCCGTTTTAAATTTATTAAAGCTATTTTTCTTCTAGGTACTTTCAAGTTTGCAATGTTGTCAAAGTATATCGCCTAACAAGCAGATAAAAATATTATACCCAT
>JBDTFR010000108.1:0-21962 GCA_039937835.1 Bacteroidia bacterium
GAACATGGAAATTTTTTGCAAAAAATATAAAATTTGGCTTAGATGAATATCTAGGTGCTTTCTCAAAATCATACTTCTTAAAACGATTACAAAAATTAATTCCTACATTAGCATTGGATGATTTAAAACCAGGTAGGGCAGGAGTAAGGGCAATGGCACTTGCACCTGAAGGTGAAATGATAGATGATTTTAAAATTGAAATAAATGGGAATGCCATTCATGTATTAAATGCACCTTCGCCAGCAGCTACTTCTTCATTAGCCATTGGTAGTGCAATAGAAGAAATGGCAACCAAACATTTTAATTTATAAAACAATTAAAATGATACCCTGAATTAGTATACATTTTTAGTATGAACTAAAATTTTTATTTGATATTTGTGATGTTGTAAAAAAGAATCGTGTTTTATTGAAAATTAGTGTTAATTTCATTTGTAATAACCAACCAAGATGAAATCTATTTCACAAATTAAAGTAGAAACAACAAGCTCCATCATTACGATCAACAATGACGGTGTAGGAAATATTCATTATAAAGACAATACTGTTTATGATATACTTCAACAAGAAGAAGATTTAAAAGCCATATTCATTATCACTAATAATGTTCCAACTCCATTTGTCTTAACTACTGGAGATTCGGTAACTTTTACCAAAAAAGTAAAAGAGAATTCTATATTAAATTCAACTATTGCTCCTGTATCCGCATATGCTCTTATCACTACTAATTTTGCATATCGTTTAATTGCTCAATTTTATATTAAAATGTATAAGCCAGTATTACCTTTTAAAATTTTTGCAGAAGAAGAAGAAGGGTTTGAATGGTGTAAACAGTTTGTGATAAAAAAGAAATCACCTTCTCCCTATAAAATAGACACTTTTTAGCAATAATATATTTTCCTTAAAGGTTACTCTTCCTAACATAGAAGTGAAGTTCATTTTACTAAATTTTATAATTCATAAGTTGAAAGTAATTTCCCAAATAGAAACAACAGCAGCGTTGATCACTCTTGATGAAAATGGGATTGTTCATGTCCATTACAAAAGCTATTCACTTTATGATATAGC
The DNA here is from genome assembly GCA_039937835.1 of Bacteroidia bacterium. Taxonomy (GTDB): domain Bacteria; phylum Bacteroidota; class Bacteroidia; order 2-12-FULL-35-15; family 2-12-FULL-35-15; genus 2-12-FULL-35-15. The sequence continues at coordinate 1,068 of JBDTFR010000108.1, forward strand.
TCAACAATTAGAAAACCAAGAAGCGATACATCAATTAATAGGCACCCGCGCTACACCATTCCTTATAACGAGTGGAGAAAATGTAATTTTTACTAAGAGTGCCAGAGAAAATGCCTTAAAAATTGAATCCGCCTCACCGGTATCCGCATCGACCATTGTTATTGAAAATCTTGCTTATCGATTAGTGGCGGAGTTTTATATTAAAATTCAAAAACCTAAAAAACCTCATAAAATATTTACAAGTAAAGAAAAAGCATACGAGTGGTGTAAACAATTTTTAGCAACAAAAGAAAATCAATAGTATTTATTAAAAAATTAGTAACTGTTTAAATTTTATTCAATAATAATTTTAAGGAAGCGAGATACAGCATCGCTTGGCTATTTTCAAGAAAATACTCAAAATCTTTGCTTAATCGTCTAAAGCTTTCCAACCAAGCAAATGTTCTTTCAACTATCCATCTTTTAGGGCTTACCATTTTTGTTGTTAAATCTTTTATTTTAGGTGATATTTTGAGTTCATAATTATAGCTCTTTTTCGCTGTTAATATTAATTCACCCCTATAACCAAAATCTGCATATATTACTTTTATTTCATATATGTTTTCATTGAAATTCTTCAGCATTAAATTAGCTTCTTTGCTATCATTCATGTTTGCTATATGAACAATATTGGTAATCATATTAACCATGGTGTCCACCATAATGTGGGGTTTTCGTCCTTTTATTTTTTTGTTTCCCTCAAATCCACTTAATCCCCCTCTTCGTGTTGTTTTAACCGACTGGCTATCTATTATTACTACTGAACATTGTGCTTTTTTATTGTGTTTTTTCGTGCTATTTCTTTTGCTATATTATTTAAATGAATGAAAAGTTCTTCATCTCTCCAATTTGAAAAATAATAAAACACTAATTCCCATTTAGGATAATTATCAGGTAACATACGCCAATGACATCCTGTTTTTAAAACATAAAAGAACGCTTCAAATATTATTCGTAAATCGTGTTTCCGTTTTCGTCCGCTTGCAGGAACATATTTTTTTATAACTTTCCACTGGGATTCGGTAAAGGCTTTTGCATTCATATTATTTAAGATTTCGTAACCCTAAATAATTTATTATCCATCTGCCTTTCCCTTTCCCTGTAACATTTTTATCAACAGAATTTTAAACAGTTTTTATATCTTGAGGTAAAAAATTAATTAGTGCTATTTTATCTTTTTTATATTAAAGATATATTTAAAAATTGTATTTTTGTTTTCGAGGTGATGGTGTACCACCTATTTTAACCGCCCTAAAAAGCTGATGACGCCTACAAATGATAACTAATTAACTCATAATTGAGTTATTAACTGTTTGTAGGTATGATTAAAATTAAGACTTCATTTGAACACATTCACATCGCAAAACATCTTGTCAAATGGACGCTACTGGTCATTCCGGTGTCGTTGCTTGTGGGTTCTATTATAGCGCTTTTTCTTTGGTTACTAGATCTCGTTACACAAATTCGTTGGCAGAATGAGTGGTTACTTTTTTTCCTTCCAGTTGCTGGAATCATTATTTACTTTCTATATAAATACTCCGGAAAAAATGCCGAAGCAGGTAACAACCTTATTATGGATGAAATTCATAAGCCAGGTGGGGGTGTTCCTGCGCGTATGGCTCCTTTGGTTTTAATTACAACCGTAATTACACATTTATTTGGTGGCTCAGCAGGGCGTGAAGGTACAGCGGTACAGATTGGTGGAGGCATGGCTAGCTTTTTAGCAAAACTATTTAAATTAAATAAAGAGGATGTCAGAATCTTATTAATGACAGGTGTAGCTGCTGGATTTGGCGCTGTTTTTGGGACACCACTTACTGGAGCTATATTTGCTTTAGAAGTTTTAGCAATTGGTCGTATTCAATATAACGCATTAATACCCTGTTTAATAGCAAGTATACTCGCTTCAATCACTTGCTCTGCCTGGGGAATACAGCATACTCATTACCATATAGATTATAACGGCTCCGCTACACAATTGTTTTCATTTATTCATTTTGACGTAATTCTTCTTCTTAAAGTAATTATTGCAGGGGTAGCATTCGGATTAGTAAGCTATTTGTTTGCAGAACTTTCACATACTTTAAAAAACTATAGTAATAAATTTATTTCTAAAAAATGGTTAATTCCAATACTTGGTGGTATCGTGGTTATTACCCTTACGTATATTATCGGTACAAGAGATTATTTAGGGCTAGGGGTAAGTGCCAAAGAAACAGCGGGCGTAAGTATTCTTTCCGCGTTTAATATAGGTGGAACAACTTATTGGAGTTGGTTTTGGAAATTATTATTTACAGTTATCACATTAAGTACAGGTTTTAAAGGCGGAGAAGTAACGCCATTATTTTTTATTGGTGCTGCTTTAGGTAATACGCTTTCCGTTTTAATGGGTGCTCCAGTAGATTTATTTGCTGGACTTGGTCTTATTGCTGTGTTTGCAGGCGCTACCAATACTCCAATAGCTTGTACATTAATGGGAGTAGAATTATTTGGTTCCAACAATCTTATATACTATGCAGTAGCATGCTTTGGTGCATATTATTTCAGCGGGCATTCAGGTATTTATCAATCTCAACGTGTTGCAGTTTCAAAAATAAATTCATCAGAACACAACGAACAAACCTTAAAACAAATCCGTGAAAAACGTTTAAACAAATGACAAAGATAAAAAGCCATAAACTCGGTAAGCTACGTATCTATCTGAAAACAGGTGAAAAAGTAAAATCGCAAAAATTATTACATAAATTATTTCCAAAAAGTATTTATCGTTCGGTAGTTCTTGAAGCAAAAAAAGATAACATCATGAATGCTTCGGTATTTAACACTCAGAGCAATTGGAATTATCATTGGCTGGCTGTTTTCAAAAATAAATTTTCGTTTCAAAACTTATCAAACAATTAAATCTAAAAACTATGTGGTGGATATACGCATTACTATCAGCATTCTTTGCAGCGTTAACAGCAATTTTTGCAAAAGTTGGAGTTAAAAATGTTAATTCGGATTTAGCAACTGCGATTCGTACCGTTGTAATATTAATTATTGCTTGGGGCATTGTATTTTTTCGCGGAGCAGCTGGAGGAATACATATGCTCACAAAAAATAATCTTATATTTCTTTGCCTCTCAGGTGTTGCAACAGGGCTGTCTTGGATATTTTATTTTAAAGCATTGCAATTAGGAAATGTATCACAAGTTGCGCCTGTAGATAAATTAAGTGTTGCAATTGCAATCATTTTCTCCATACTTTTTTTAGGGGAAGCACTCACGGTAAAAATGGCAATTGGAGCCCTTTTAATAATTGCGGGAACGATTACCTTAATTCTTTAATAAAGAAAACGGGAAAAGAAATCGTAAAAAATTAATTATAGCATTGGATGAGGAACATTTTTTTATTTCTCTTGAAAGAGATAATTCTTTTGCAAATGCAGACTCATCTATTCACGTTATTCAAAAAGCCTACATAATCCTTATGTTAATAAGTTAGGTTTAAACAAGATTTAGTTTCGAAAGAATTCAATCTTAAATCTCTGGCACGAAAATTAATTGTTACTGTAAAAATTAAAATAAAACTAAATTTAAAACCTAAACTATGGACAGCATCAATAAAAATCAGCCGGAAGAAAATCATAAAAATTTAAGTGGTCAAGAAGCAGCAAAAAAGATAAAGGAATTGGTGGATAACGCACAGAGTTGCTTTTTCTGCACTTCGGTTGCAACTGGTGAATCGAATGGCGCAAGGCCAATGAGCGTTCAAAAAATGGATGCCAATGGAAACTTGTGGTTTTTGAGCGCAAATGATAGTGAAAAGAATGAGGAGATTGCTTCAAATCCCAAAGTCCATCTCTATTTTCAAGGTTCTAAGCACTCAGATTTTCTACATATTTATGGGATGGCAAAGATATCCGATGACAAAGCTAAAATAAAAGAGCTATGGGAACCAATACTTAAAACATGGTTTACTGAAGGAGTAAATGATCCGCGCATTTCCGTTATTAAAGTTGTGCCCACCGACGGGTATTATTGGGATACTAAGCATGGAAATATGGTGGCAGGTATCAAGATGTTAATTGGCGCAGCGATCGGCCAGACGCTTGACGATTCCATTGAAGGAAAAGTTAGGTTATAACTTTCAATAAAATTATTAAACATCCGGAAATTCCGGATGTTTTTTTACACCATCACCTATATTATTATCAATATACTATTGCGATATCGCATGAATAAAAATGAAATGGAAACGCAAATTCGAAAAAGTAAAATACATTTAAAACATAAAACCAAAAATTACTTGAAGAAGAGGTTTACTACTTCAATCTAACAGAAAGTATAATAATTAAAACATTAATTATTGCTCAACCTGCTAACACGTTTTGGGGAACACAAGAAAAAATACTAGTTACTATCCGATTAGAAGCTTCGGAACAAAAATCTAAACCGGAGTAATCAGGGTTGTAACCACTTATATAGGGGACTGCCATCATATAAATTTGTTCATTATAAGCTCCAAACTGATCTATAATTTGGAAGTTGTCATTAATTGCTATTCCCGAAACGGTAAGATAAAAATCTCCACTTGAATCTTGAACTACGTTCCCTTTACCCTTGCTAAATTCTTCTTTACCTTTTTCTGCGGATTTAAATTTTATTCGTGCGGAACTTATATTCTTATTATTTAACAAACTTTTAAATGGAAAATCATTATAGGACAAATGCGGCTGACCTACACAATCTATAAAAGTTTTAAAAGTTGTTCTTTCAGTATGATTATTCTCGTCGTATATATATACGATTTCTTTATCGTTCACAATTTCTATTTTACTTTCATCTCCTACGGCAATTATTTCCAATCTCCCAGCATTATGCAATGCAATAAGCTCCTCTGCAGAGCTTTGAGGGACGAATGCAATAACTATTGAAATTAGTGGCTTTAATTTTTTTTGCAAACGTTGCATATCTTCTGCGGAAAAATGCTTCGCTGGATAGTTCATTGCAAAACTAAGTACTGCTAAAAATTCCTTCCAGTAGACAGATTCCCTGCGTTTTATCGATTTTTCAGCTTCTTTATATTCGGCTCTAAAAAGATGAAACGGTTCAATAATTTCGCGCATTTCCATCATAGCGTCTACAAATTCCTCCATCGTATAATTTCGAATTCGCTCATAAAATTCTGGTTTTTTTTCACGAAATAAATCTTTAAAATCTTTTTCGAAAATATAGTCTAGAGATAGAAATCCATCATTTTGTGAAATATGAAGAGCTATTTCTTTAGCAGTTAAAAGTTTAGCATTTGAAAGATGAGAATCATCTAAATGAAATCTAATGCCTGGAAGTAAGCCATTCCTGGAGTGCATGACAATTTTAAAGTCTATGCTATCTTCTGATGCCTGATACCTTAATGAATTGTCCTTTTCAATTTCAAATTTTCCATTTTCTCTAGCAAGTGTTCTTATTGCATCAATTGCTGTAAGAGAAGAACCTTTTAATGCAACAGGATGATTCAATTTTAAACCTAATTTAGAAGGTGGATAGGGAGAATCATAATATCCATCAACCTTTCCTTCGTTAACTTTTGGAAAGGAATGTCCGGTGCTGATGATTATTTTATCAAAATTAAATAGGCGTTTATCTGCTATTAAAACCGATACTACTTTAGCGTCACTATCGGAAATTACATCTATCACATTGCATCCAGTGTGTATACGATGTGTAATTCCTAACTCCTTTGCTCTTTCTAAAAGCATTTCAAACTGTGCCGAAAGGTATTCGCCAAAAAATAACCGTGGTAGTACTTTGTATTCGGTGAATTTTTCGCGGTCTATATTAAATTTTTCTAAAAGGTCATTCGGAACTGTGCTAACCCATTCTTTTATATGAGTAACAATTTCTGGTATTTCGTTGTCGGAAACATTTGTAATATGTTCTAAATTTGAGCCTTCATTACCGTACGGCATTCCACAGCCTACCCGCTTGCTAGATTCAAAGACATCGATTTCAAAATTTCTTTTTCCAGATTCTAGCAATCTTTTAAAAGCAAACATTCCACTGGGGCCACCCCCAATAATTGCAATCTTTAGTGGCTTTATTTCAATTCCCATTAAATTAATTTTCTCTTTATCGTGAATTTATCAGTAAGGCAAACACATGCCAAATAGAATGATTTAAATTCTACTAATGTGTAATGGGTTTTAATTGCAATATATATCATTGGTAAGAAAATTATGGGGTAGATTTTCTATCATTTTTACATTCTTTGGTATTATTCTACACAATGCTTATAATATAGAATTATTATTTTTAAATTATTAAAATCAAATTTGGAATTTTTTATTAAATTCTACATTCGTAAATTCAGTAAGAAATATTTCGTTAGCTTGAATCTATGATCTATTAAATTGATTATAAATTTTACTGAAATAACAAAACACATAGGACATTTAGAAATTGAAATATTTTGACAAATTGGGTAGATTCTTTTCGTCTGTTTTGTGCGTACAAAGATTATTATGCAATAAAAAATTAAATTACTCAAAAGGCTTTACTCTAAACATCATTTTATAGGTATTAATTCGCTAGAACTTCAGGTTTGTAATTGCTTGTCGTTCTTACTCAAGATCGTAGCAAACATGACATTTAAAATTTCTGTTAAGCCCTTTTTTGTCGCAGACTTTGTAAAAAATTGATTTGCGCCGTATGCAATTGCTTTAATTTTATCATATTCAAATTCGCTTGTAGTTAATACGAAAATAGGAATATTTTTTAGTTTAGAATTTGATTTTATTTTAGTTGAAACTTCGTACCCATCTAACAATGGCATATTTAGATCAAGTACGATTAAGTCAGGCAATTTAGTTTCTATAATATTTTCGCTTCGTTCATTATTTAGTTCGGTCATCAATTCTACACCATTATAAAAAGACTTAACTCTAAAGTTTGAATAACTATCCGTAACAGTTTCAATAAAAAGTTCGTGATCATCGTGATCATCATCAGTAAGAAAAATAGTAATTTCTTTTTTCATTCCGCTAAATTTAATACTGTTACTACCGTTTGTAAATACTTGTTTTGTCATAATATTGATTTCATCAATACGTATCTACTTTATTTTCCACGTCTATAACTTTCTTTAACTTCGATATAAAATCGTTCCTTATTTAACTATAGTTTGTTACACCTTAACTTTATAAAATTAGATTCTATTTTTTTATAAAAATATCGCGAAGACGCCTTCTTTCTTTTTTAGCCTTCTGGCGTGGATTTTCATTATCCCACTCGTACAATTTGTCAAATGCCTCTTTAGTTTCGGGGGGTATTTTACCATTATAGGTAATCTTATAATATGAAAATCCGTTGAATGGAATCTTTCGAATATCGGGTTTAATTTTGACCCGATCATTTAATCCTTCTTTTTTAAAGAAACTAATGAAATGCTCTTCCCGTGCTTTAATTAACGCTCTATATTTAGATTCAATTAATTTCTCTCCAATCAAGGCTCTGCATTTTTCCTGTATCGTAAAGAGTAATTTGTTCTTTGTGTTGTTATCAAGGTATTGAACAAAAAGAGAATCCTTTATGGAGATCTTTTCTACTTTCGAGGAATCATCTTCTGAAAAAGAATCTAATTTAATATTGTTCTTTTTAATGAAATATTCTTTTTTAGCTTCAAAGAATGCAATGTATTCATTTTCCTTCTCAAAATATTCTACTGGTTCGACAACAATTGAAGCTGTTGGATTATTTTTCAGAAAATCTATTAAATTATCCACGAATTTTTGGTTATCAGGCATGAGTTCGGCAGATCGTAATTGCCAGTTGAAAGCAAGCATTTTTTCAAGATTATTATCAATTGTTCGAATTTCGAATCCATAGCGTGGTGTCGCTGGTTTTACAAAAACGTTGGTGATGATGTCTAAAATAACATCCTTCAAATGGAACTTCGGATTTTTGAGATCCCCAGTGATAGGTATCTTATAGTCAATGGAATTACCGCGCTCACGGACAAAAAACAATAGAAATTTTACAGGTAACCATTTGTTATTATTTTTTTTGATACGTTTGGTCACCCGCGGATCCACGATTAGCAGATGATTTTCGCTGGAGATGATGCCCTTTTGAACATTTAGACTCCCCTTAAAATCTATACTTCCACGATCAAGTGGAAATGTTGTCTTTGAAATTAAGTATGGATTCATTAACGTAGCATTCACGTTTTCAAGTGCGTAATTCATTTCGAAGTTCGAGCTATCTTTAGGATCTATACTTAACATAACGTGGAAACTTCCGTACGGTTTTATTCCAGTATTAAGTGAAATTTTGACACGCTTATTGTTGCTATGGACAGAATCAGCAATAATGGAAAGGGGATTTGCAGCAACTGAAAATTTTTCATTGGCGGAAAAATCTTCAAAATGAAGATCTCCCTTATAAATCCCAAGTCTGTCTATTTGGTAGTCGCTACGCAGAAAGTCCTTGGATAACAGTTTCACATAACGTGCGATTTCTATCACAAGGTTGAATTTCTCTGGGTCTTGGGCGGTTTCTTTTACTTTTGCGCCATCTTTTCCAAACATATTCTGAATATTATCTAGGTGATCGTATTTTTGAAATTTAAAATAAGGATGTAACAGAGAGATTGAATCAATAAAGAACTTTTTTTTGTAGGGGTTCATCAACTTAATTGAAAGGTTAAACTTGTCGAAGGAAGCAAAGTCTGCTTCCTTCGACTTACCAAAATGGAAATCAGAAATCTGAACAATTCCTTTTGCCTCAACATCCCTAGGTTCTTTTAGGTTTCCTTTGGCTTTTACATCCATGTCTATGAATGCGCGCGTGGTTCCATAATTAGACAATTCCTTCATGTATTGTTCAAGGATTTTAAGATCCAATTTCTTGACGATCACATCCGTGGAATATTCTTTTTTAGCTAAGTTTACGTTAAAGTGACCTTCGATGTGGCCACTTCCAATCCCAGAGTCAAAACTGAATTTAGTATCGATAGTATCTGCGTTCCAGCGTTTACCGCTAGACTCTACGTTTAAATTTTTAATCGAGTACTCTACAGGTGTCATTTTTTCATTCATGATGAAAATACCATCCGTTATTTTTAAATTCAGGAGATTAAAGTGAACAGGAGTAGTATCAGTCTTTGGCTGATCTGGTTTCTTTGAAAATTTGGTGATTAAGTCGGAGAAATTATATTCAGTCTTAGAGTGTTGAATTACAGTAAAAATGGGGCTACTGATGGAAAGATCTTCGACCTCATATTCCTTGTGAAGAATCTTTTTCATGTTCAAGTGTGCACTAATACCAGAACAAGCAAAGAAAGAACTGTCGCTATTTAATTCATGGAATTTAAAGTTCTTAAAATGGACGTATCCTGTAAAGGGATTCACATATGCCCAATCCATTGTAATCTCTCTCCCAGTATATTTCACATCGTATCTTTCTATGGTGTATTTTACAATAGGGGAAATAAATGCTATGACAATAATTACCAGAATAAGCAGTATACCAGTAATAATAAGTAATATCTTTTTTAAAGGCTGGTGTTTGTTTTTTTGCATATAAATTCTTGTACCTTGGTTTTAATTTATTATTAATAGAAGTTATGCCATCCCAACTTAATGTGAAGTAAAATAAGTAATTTTTCTTTTATTAAAGATTGTTTATTATGTGGTATTCCTATTTACTTTATCCATAACAATCAATTAACGCCAGATTAAAATAAAGATAATAATGGTTGATAAACACACACATCTTTTCTTTCACAACTCCCTGTTTTCATTTAATATCATGCCAAAGTCAAAAATGTATCTGTATTGATTGTGACTTGTATATCTTATCTCTCCAATTCATAAGCCTTTCCGTATGGCTTGGAAGAAAATGAATTTACCTTAGACAGTAAATAAGAGTATTAAAAACGGAAGAAAATTCCTAGAAATGCTAATTAAAAAAGGTATATATCTTTAATCAATTTTAATAAGCAATAGGTTATAAAGTAGGCAAGTTAGGGAAAGCTTTAGTTAATCAAATTCGTTAAGCCCTCTTTTTTCTTTTTAAATCTAAATCAACGATGTTAGAAATTTGTTCTTCTAAATCTTTTTTAAATTCAGAATCTTTATAAGCTTCATCAATTGAGTGAGTGGTTTGTAAATTATTTCTCTTCAGCGAAATCTCGTTCAATTTATCATAATATTTTTTTATTGTTTTTAGTTCATCTTCCGTCATATCTTCAACCGAAACCATTCTGTTGCTGGCAAATTCGTTAGCAGCAACTAATTCATTTAATTTTAATTGTATAGCAAGAGAGTCCTTATTTTGGGATTTTTGAATAAGAAACACCATTAAAAACGTAATAATTGTTGTGCCTGTATTTATAATTAATTGCCAGTTCTCGGAGTAATGAAAAACTGGTCCTAACATCGCCCAAATAATAACTAGCGCGCAAGCTCCCAAGAATGCGTAAGTACTCCCAGAAAATTGAGAAACTTTTGAAGCAAAAATTTCAAAAACTTTATTACCTGCAATCTTAGTCATTATGTAATTATATTTAGTTAATATTTAACAATAGATTTTTTGGGATTATTTATAGAGATTTTATTTTATTTCCATGACAAATTACAAGTAGAATACCAACTAAAATATATTAGCAATCATAAAAATGAAGTTAACAGAAATTCTAATACATACAAATAGATGATCAAAAAAGTAATTAATACTATAATATATTTTAATGTTATTCCTAAATGGTAGGGTGTTTATGATAGGTTCACGTACAAGCAAAAAAATATTTAAATAACACATTCTTTCTACCAATAGATGCAAAAAATATGTAGTTTCGGCAATTTTATTAATGCTTTAAGATCTATTAACTGAGTATTATTTTCCCTATCCATTTAGAAAAATGGAAATAAGTTTCTACATAATTAAAAGTATTAGGTAAGGTTATCCTTGGCCTGAAGTTCTAACAGACAAACAAACAAATAAACTAAAGAAATACAGAAAGCTGCAAAATTTTTTTTACGTGTACCCTCTAGTTTTCCTAATAGCTCACTCGCTAGTCTTTATATCCGTTAATAATACCCCTATTTTAGTAAAGCTCGGATTGAATTGGATAATGTATAAGGCTTGGCGTGTCAGCCTCAACCATTTACAAGCTAAGCAAACCGGATGATGTTTTTATTTGAGCTATATTGAAAATATACGGCTAACCTTTTTACAAATCATAACCGAAAAAAGGGAAAGAAGAATTGATGAAAAGTTTCAATGGGTTATTATCTCACCCTTCTTCTATTAAAGATAACTTTGAGTGCGCCTGTGGACCATAAAGACAACAAAATTAAAACCGGTTGAAAGAATAAACGAATGAGTCTCGCACTATTAGTATTAAGTCCAAATGCATCTGTTTTATTAAGATATTGTGCTATATTACCAGGAAATACAGCCACATAAAATAGGGCGAGCAATATGCCTACTTTTACTTTTTGTTTTTTCCAGAAGATCATGCTTATTCCCAAAACAATTTCTATAATTCCAGAAAGAATCACTACCAAATCTTTTCCCAATGGCAACCAGTTAGGTACTTGTGCTTGAAATTCGCTTCTTTGAAAGGTAAGATGACCAACGCCTGCTGCAATCATAAAGATACCCAATAGTATTTTAAAAATATTTTGCAGCGTAGTAGTTTGTTCGGCGATTTTCATATTAGTTATTTCGTAAATTTAATAAAGTGTAATTTATAAATTTACTTCTATTTTAAACAACAGTTTATATTTTTGTGGACCTGTTACAAACTTAATACTCTTATGTTGGTTCGTATCAAAAAAAATAGCTGACTGAAATTGCTTATCAAGACTGTTATTTTACAATTATTCATTTACGTATAAATGTTACCTACTTAAATTAAAATTCTCTAAAAGTTTATTTACAAATAAAAAATTTGAATGGATATTTATTGTTGCCATTTTCAGCTTTGTGAAGATGCAAATGGTAATTATTTTGGAAACTTAACGTAGAATTCTCACTATGAAGAGTAATAATAATAAATTAATAGGAATTGATTTAAATGAAATATGAGATTAAATTTAAACAACACGTGGATTTATAAAGTATGGCGTAAAAAATGGGATATGATTTTTAGGAAATTGAAACAGAAAAACTTTAAAAGTTATAAATAGACGTATTAAAAATAGTAAGATAATAAGGCATTTATTTAAATTATTTTCAATAAATATTTAACATATCTTTGTAAATATTTCATTACAAGCTTAATTATAATTCTGCGCTCTCCTAATTAAATATAAGGTATGCCCAAAATCAAGTTCCTTATAAATCTTAAAACCAAATTTATTATAGAACTGAATATTTTCTGGCATAGATGTTTCAAGATAAATTGGTCGTTCAAGTTTAATGCTCTCTTGAATAATTACTTCTAACAAGTTGCTGCCAATTCCTTTTTGTTGCACATCCGGGTTAACACCAATGAACCATAAATATAAAATCTTATTGTTTGGATAAGAATTTTTTATTTTTAAGTCACGTGCTAAAACAGTAGTCACTCTTTTTACACCAACGGCTGCTAAAGCCATTTTTACGTCTAACAAAATAGTTTTTAAAGACATTTTCTTTTTATCTGGAAATAAAATTAGTGCGCATGCTTCTTTATTATTAGATAGGTAAATTTTTCCAAACATGTAACAGAGTTCAAAAGAATACTCCATTAATACTCTTATTCTTTTTTTTCTTTTACTATCTTGTTTTACAACATAGTTTACGCTAAAGTTTAAATCAAATGATTTGCAAAGAATATCAACGATCAGATTTTTGTCTTTATAGGTAGCGTTTTGAAAACTCATTTTAATATTTTTTTAATTCTACTTCTATTACTTTTTTTCTCGCGTTCTTAACCAATTGGAAATGCAACACACAAAGCTAATAATTCATTAAGTAATTTATCGTAATTCGCAGCATTTATTTGTTCGTGGAGTAACGGTTCAATACGTTCCCTTCTGGCTTCTGCTTTTGAATTTGCCCCTACATATAAATCTTTATTTCAAATTATTTGGTTAAAATTATTACAGAGTGGGCTTTTGGTTTAGAAGACTTAAGATTTATGGAACTATAATTGGAATTGATTACAATACGGATTCAAAAGATAATGAAAAAATTTAAAAGCGTATTAAATATTCCTTATGGTAAATATTGTTCACCTATTAGAATAATGTTCAGGCCGACTAGACTTGTTTGTTTATTAATATATTTTCTTCCATTGTTTCTTAATGCGCAAATTCAGGATACAATAAAAAAACAAAGCACAAATGAACGAGTTACTTTAAATCAAAACAAAAATTCTACAGAGCAAAAGGATGCGTTAGATTTAGTTAAGAACTTATTTCATTCAAGAAAAAAAATAGAAAATGATTCATCTAAACTTAAATTTCATAAAGTACTTTTAGTTTTTTTACCAGGCTTTGGTTATACCGTTCAAACTAATGTTACCATTGTGGCATCTGCTAATATTTCTTTTTATACAGATACTGCACACACTAATAATCTATCTACAATCAGTTCAGACATAGAATATTCGCCAGCTTACCGTCAAATTATAGTACCTATTATATTCAACAGTTGGAATAGAAACAATACGGTAAATTTATCATTAGATTGCAGATATATGAAAGTGCCAACGTTTACATATGGATTAGGGGGAAATACATCTCTTTCGAATGCTTTTAAAGTTGATTACTCTTACGTTAAAATCTCAGTAATACCTTATATTGCTATTCGATCAAATTTATATGCAGCGATTGGATATAACCTAGATTATCATTGGCGTATTAAAAGTAATGGAGATTCATCGGACTTCACAAATTACTCAAGGGGAGAACACTTTTCAAGCTCCTCCGGTTTCTCATTAAGTTTAAAATATGATAGCCGTATAAATTCAAATAATCCACAAGGTGGCTTATATTTTGTAATAGCATTAAGAGATAATTTTTTATTTTTAGGAAGCAGTGAAAAGTGGAAATCGATAATAATTGATACTCGAAAATATATAAGAATTAAAAGTACCAGGTATCAACTATTAGCATTTTGGAGTTATAATGTTTTTTCTTTTGGAGGTAAAGTACCTTACTTTGATCTTCCTAATAATGGTTCAGATAGTTATGCGCTTACTGGCAGAGGATATAGACCAGGGAGATTTAGAGGGAATAGGTTATTATATGCGGAAATGGAATATCGGTTTGGAATTACTTCAAATGGTTTATTTGGAGGTGTTGCATTTGCAAATGCCGAAACAATATCAGAATGGCCTACTAATCATTTTACTACCATCTCTCCTGCTGCAGGGGTTGGATTAAGAGTAAAAGTTAACAAATATTCCAATGTGAATTATGCCATTGATTATGGTGTGGGTTTAAAAGGATCACGCGGTTTTTTTATTCATTTGTGTGAGGTATTTTAAACTTCTATATAACTATTAAAAGTAAAATAGTATAAAGTTAACGTTAACTAATTTAAATGATTAAAAAAGTAAAGCGGTGGCTGAAACGATATTTACTTGCCGAAATTATTGGAACGATAACTGCGATCGGAGCAGCTAGTTCTGTCCATTATTTCTTATTAAATGGATTTTTGTCAGCTTACGCAGGAGCTTTAGGCGAATTTGCCGGTTTTTATGGAACTGTTTTTATTCAAGATTATTTATTGATAAAAACAGGGCTTAAAGTCGAAGGGAAAAGAGTAACGTATTCAAACTATTTTGTATTGATTACAAACCTTATTCTAGAATTTGGACCAGCAGGAATTATTGATGGTATTATTATTCGACCTTTCTGTATGTACCTATTCCCAATTCTTTTAAATGATTTTAAACTTGGTATTTTAATTGGGAAAATTACGGCTGATGTCTTCTTTTATATCTTGATAATAATAAGTAATAAGATTAGAAAAAAATATTCAAAATAATTTTTATTAGAAACTGATTTAATCACCTATGGACTTACATCAAGTGTTTTTATACCGGAAATTTGGTAATTACTTCTTACATTCTCGATTCTATGAGTCTATAAAATTGAAATCAAACAAATTATTTTCAATTAAACATTTAATAAACCAAATACTTCCGAATTTGTGGGTACCATAACAATACTGTAACTTGCATCAAAAGACGCATTGATTAAATTTTTCTGCTATTTTTTCAGTTGATTTTGTCTGGTGATCATTTTGTTTGCAACAACACTCGTTTTCTATTGTAATTTTAGTAATATTGCGCCCCGCTTAATAAATAGGTAAATGGAATCTCAAGAGAAAAATTGTTGTTCAGATTGTAATCTGTGTTTTGTGCAAACTGATTCTATTTTCAGTATTCTTACATTGGCAGAGATGGATGAATTACAAGCAGATAAGAGTACAGTGTCTTTCAATTATGGCGAACTTATTTTTAAAGAAAAACTGCACCCTTCGGGTATTTACATAATACTTGAAGGAAGTGTTAAAATTTTTAAAAATGGGTTTGAAGGTAAAGAGCACATTGTACGTTTTTCGAAAAAAGGAGATATACTTGGTTACCGTTCCTTATTAAGTGGCGGAAAATATTCCTGTTCTGCCACTGCTATTTCTAACACTCGCCTCTGCTATTTATCAGGTGAACTAATCTTTAAACTTATAAAAAATAATCCTGAACTAAGTCTTCGGTTTATGAATTTGCTTGCGCACGATCTTAAGATTGCTGAGCAAAATACCATTAACATGGTACAAAAGCCCGTGAGAGAAAGAATAGCACAAACCCTATTATTATTAAAAGAATTTTATGGCTTTGAGCTAGATAATGCAACAATAAATATCAGCCTTAAAAGAGATGAACTGGCAAGTATTGCAGGAACATCAAGAGAAACTGCAATAAGATTACTTTTTGAATTTTGTGACGATGAAATAATTAGTATAACAGGTAGAAAAATAAAAATTTATAACCTGGATAAACTTATAAAAATTGCAAATCAGTCATTTTAGCAATTTTATTATATTTGTTTCCTATACCAATTTAAATTTAATGAATAAAGCCATTTCAATTAAATTACGTTTTAAATTTAAAAATTCTACATTTTGAAGTAGCGCTTGTTGAATGGATCAATTGTGTTTTCATCTTTTTCTATAGTTAGAAAGATCAAATTAATACATGATTTTTGTCACAACTATTATTTTGAACCATTAATTACATCAATCCTTTTCGTATTCTAATTCCACGGAAAGTCAATACCTAATAGCTTACCTATATTTTAAGAATAAGAGCAACGCATTATATTGGATTTTTAATGCTTGTTAAATGTATCGCCATTTTAAAAATTAGTGGAATAAGTGTGATAGCCATCACACTTTAGTGTACTTATATATACATTGAAAGGCATTGTTAGTCATTTAATAGTGAAGATACATGCAATAAATTTGTTGTAGTAAAGAGAGTATTTAATGGTTAATCAAAAATTAAAGAGAATATAAAACAAATGTCATTTCTGTTTAAATCGAATAAGTAAATTATCTAAAAATGAAAAAAATATTCAAAATAACACGTGTGCTTGCACTAACAGCGGTGGCATCAACAAGCGGTTTTGCACAAATGACATTGACGGGAGAAATTCGGCCTCGTTTTGAATATCGTCATGGGTATTCTGCACCCGCTGATACACTTCAAAAATCTGCACAATTTATACAACAACGTACGCGATTAAATTTTGGTTATGCAGCCGAAAAATTTAAGGTAGGCATAACCCTACAAGATGTTAGGGTTTGGGGAAATCAATCGCAAATGAATACCTATGATGTAAATACTTTTGGCTTACACGAGGGATGGGCAGAATATTCTTTCAACAAAAAAATATCAATGAAACTTGGTAGGCAAGAAATTAGTTATGACGATCAACGAATTATGGGAGCCGTTGATTGGAAACAGGAAGGTAGAACGCATGATGCATTTCTTCTGAAATATGTGGATAGTACTTTTTCTGTACACATGGGTATTGCACTCAATCAAAATGATGTTAGTTTAGCTGCCACCAATTACTCAATTGCAAAAAGTTACAAGCAGATGCAATATGTTTGGTTAAATAAACAGATCAATACATTCAATATAAGTCTGCTTGCTTTAAATGTTGGGCAGCAATCTCCAACAACTACTAATAGTACAAGATATATAACAACCGTAGGAACTAGAATAGAATACAAAAAAAATCCATTTTTTGCAGGGGCAAATTTCTATTATCAAGCGGGAGATGATGTTACATTAAATAGTAAAAAACACCCCAAAAAAGTAGGCGCATTGCTGGGTGGAATTGATATAGATTATACCTTAAAAGAAAAATTTACGATTGGATTAGGCTATGAGTATATATCTGGCCAAAGCCAAACCGATACAACCAGTGCCTATAAAAATATAAACCATTCTTTCAATCCGGTATTTGGAACCAATCACAAGTTTAATGGATACATGGATTATTATTATTCAGGTAATCATATCAATAATGTGGGATTACAAGACCTTATTTTTCGTTTAAAATATAAAGTAGAAAAATGGAATTGCGCTTTAGATGTTCATCAATTCCTTACAGCAGCGAATGTTTTGGATACAAAAAAATTAGTTAAAACTGGTAAATATGCTGCAATGACAAGCAATTTAGGAACGGAGCTGGATTTAACATTTAAATATATGTTGACAGCGGTAGTTGTTATAACTGCAGGGTACTCCCATTACATTGCCAGTGAAACGTTAGGTATTGTAAAGAATGTAAGGGATTGGAAAGGTGATGGCAGAACACACCAAACCAATAATTGGTTTTACGTTATGATTTCCTTCAAACCGAATTTTATGAAATAAAAAGTTATATATTAAAACCTTTAAATATGTTTTATAAAATTAAATTTTCAAAATAGTGTAATCTCTAAAATCAGAAAATATGTTATCAAAAAGTATGGCGCGTACATTTTTCTTAGGCGGAACAATAGTAACCTTCGGCGTTTTTCTTGTGCTCTCTTGGATCTCAATGGTTAATGAAGTACCCAAAAATACACACCCCGAAAATATTACCCCGCAAGTAATTGCAGGAAAACATTTGTGGGAAGGTAATAACTGTATGGGTTGCCATACCATCATGGGGGAAGGAGGTTATTATGCCCCCGAATTAACAAAAGTGGTGGAGAGAAGGGGAGATAACTACATTAAAATGGTGTTAATGTCAAAAGTTCCTTGGCAACCAAGAGGTAGAAAAATGGTAGCATATGGCTTTTCTGATAAAGACGCAACTGATTTGCTAGCGTTTTTAAGATGGGTGGGTAACGTTGATTTAAATGGATTTCCTCCTAAACCAGAATATCAGTCAAGAATTAACACTAAAAAATAAGAACTATGAAATATAAATCACAAAAAGTAGCGTATTGGTTTTTTGCTTTATCAATGCTCTTATTATCGCTTCAGATCATTTATGGCTTTGTTATGGCTTTCGATAGAATAGGCTATGACGTATTGCATAGTGTTATACCTTTTAATGCTGCAAGAGCAGTACATACAAATTTACTAGTAATGTGGCTGTTATCTGGTTTCATGGGAGCTGCCTATTACATTATTCCGGAAGAAGCAGAACATGAATTGGTAAATGTTAAATTGGCCTACATACAATTGATTGCCTTTGCATTGGTTGGTGTTACGGCAATTGTAGGTTTCCACTTTAATTGGTGGGAAGGTAGAAAGTTTCTTGAAATACCTCGGCCTTTAGACTGGTTGGTTGTAGTGGATATATTGACTTTTTTAGGGATCATTCTAGCGACTATTTATAAAGGTAAAAAAAGAACAACTACTTCTCTGGTTTTAGCGATGGGGTTAGTTTTTGCGGCATTATTATATTTACCGGGTATGATTTGGTTTGACAATCAAACAATGGATAGCTTTTTTCGTTGGTGGGTTGTTCACTTATGGGTAGAAGGTGTTTGGGAATTAATCATGGGTGGTATACTTGCTTTCTTATTAATTAAAATTACAGGGGTGGATAGAGAGGTGATTGAAAAATGGTTGTATGTTATTGTGGGCTTAACATTTATCTCCGGAATTTTAGGTACAGGTCACCATTACTATTACATCGGTACAGGAAAGGTTTGGTTAATTGTAGGTGGAATATTCTCAACTCTTGAGCCACTTGCTTTTCTTGGAATGGCTTTGTTTGCAGTTGCAATGTACAGAAAAGGCGAAAAAAGACATCCGAATAAAATGGCGTTAAACTGGACATTAGGTGCTGCCATTGTATCTTTTGTAGGAGGAGGCTTACTAGGATTTGCACATACACTTCCACAAGTAAATATGTATACACATGGCACGCTAGTTACTGCAATGCACGGCCACTTGGCGTTTTGGGGTGCTTATGCTATGATTGTATTTGCAATAATTACTTACGCTTTACCAAATTTAACAGGAAGGAAAATGTATGATACGAATGTGGGTACGTTTGCATTTTGGTTGTCAAATATTGGAATGCTCGGTATGACTGCTGCATTTGGGGTCGCAGGCATTGCTCAAGTTTATTTAGAACGTAAAATGGGGTTAGAATTTGGTGATGTGCAAAATGAAATAAAACCACACTTTGTTGTTTTAATATTGTTTGCAACAATGTTTACCACTGGAGTAACCTTGTATATCTATGAGTTTATTAAACACGGCACACCGAATGACGAGGCGTATATTTCTAATCAAAAAAATAATTAAATTAAACTTTAAAAAGCAAAACCATGAACCACTTAAGACTATTACTTATCGGAGGAGCAATACTGTTTGCTGTAGGTTGCAATAATACTACAGAAACGAAAAAAGTGCAGGAAGACGCCACAACAATTAAAGTTGTTGGTGAAAGTATAGCCGAATTAACCTCGCCGCCGTTTGTGCCAAAGCCTGTTGGTAACAGAGAGGCAACGAAGCTTATTGTGAATATGGAAATTATTGAAAAAGTAGACACTATGACTGACGGGGTAACCTATGTATATTGGACTTTTGGAGGTAGTGTTCCAGGTAGATTCATTAGAACGCGTGTAGGTGACGAAATTGAAGTTCACTTAATGAACCACCCGAACAATAAGCTGCCGCATAATATCGATTTACATGCAGTTACCGGACCAGGTGGAGGTGCAGCGTCTTCCTTTGTGGCACCTGGGCACGTAGTTGTTTTTTCTTTCAAAGCTTTAAACCCCGGCTTATTTGTGTACCACTGCGCAACAGCGCCTGTTGGAATGCACATAGGAAATGGAATGTATGGATTGATATTGGTAGAACCAGCGGGTGGTTTACCGAAAGTGGATAAAGAATATTATATTATGCAAGGAGATTTTTACACCAAAGGAAAAACTGGTGCAACAGGCTTGCAGCCATTTGATATGCAAAAAGCAGTTGATGAGCAACCAACCTATGTTGTATTTAATGGTCGTGTCGGTTCTATCACTGGGAGTAAAGCAATTACTGCAAAAGTGGGAGAAAGAGTTCGGTTGTTTGTTGGAAACGGAGGCCCAAATTTAGTTTCCTCTTTTCACGTAATTGGTGAAATATTTGACAACGTTCAGGTGGAAGGTGGAGATTTGATTAATAAAAATGTGCAAACAACATTAATACCTGCAGGAGGAGCTTCTATTGTTGATTTTAAATGTGAGGTACCAGGTACATTTATCTTGGTTGATCACTCTATTTTTAGAGCATTTAATAAAGGGGCATTGGGTATGTTGAAAGTAACAGGAGATGAAAACAAACAACTATACTCTGGAAAACAAACAGATGGTATTTATCATCCTGAAGGAGGAACAATTCAAACCATGCCAGGAGAGGAAGCTGTTGCAA
>JBDTFR010000109.1:0-45056 GCA_039937835.1 Bacteroidia bacterium
AAGCCATCCGTAAAGATGTTACCGCTAAATGTTATGGTGGAGATATTTCACGTAAGCGTAAACTTCTTGAAAAACAAAAAGAAGGTAAAAAGCGGATGCGTCAAGTAGGTAATGTGGAGATTCCACAGAGTGCCTTTATGGCGGTGTTGAAATTGAATGATTAAAATGTTCTTCCCCTTTCTTTTGAAGAGAGCGGAAGAAGTATATTATTGTTTTATGATTTTCTTGTTTGCAACTACGCCTTCGTTACTATTTTGCACCCTTACAAAATAAACGCCTGCTGGTTGATTGCTTAAATCAATTTCGGTAGTTTTATTGTTTATATCGGATCTTTATAAATTACATTCATTGATACAAGATAGCGTGCTTTTTTAATTCCATAAAATAATTTAAACATTGCTGTAACTTTGAGCAAAACCTATTCGTCCTACAACAAAAAAGCATAAGACCATAAGATGACCGTTACTGAATTCAACCAAACAGTTGATTTGTATGCCGATAATTTGTACCGCTTTATACTTAAAAGTATGAAGGATACAGAGAAAGCGCGCGATGTGGTGCAAGATACCTATGAAAAGTTATGGTTAAAGATATCTGAAGTAGAAAGTACCAATGCAAAATCATATATGTTTACTACTGCTTATCGGACAATGCTAGATAGAATAAGACGAGATAAAAAGCAAGGGGATTTAACGGAAGCAAATTTAAAAACATTAACACATACATGTCAATACAGCGATTTAAAAGAAATTTTAAACGAAGCACTCACTAAACTACCCGAAATTCAACGTTCTGTTATTTTGTTGAGAGATTATGAGGGGTATAATTACTCAGAAATAGGCGAGATAACAGGTTTAAATGAATCACAAGTAAAAGTATATATTTTTAGAGCAAGAGGGTTTCTTAAAAATTATATTGGCGCAATGGAAAATATAATATAAGAGTACTCTATTCTAAAAATAAGGAAAGGAAATACAGATCATGAAAATTAATAAAATTAATTACGAAGCCTTTTTTCTTGATTATCACGAAGGTAATCTCTCCCCTCAGCAGGTGGCAGATTTGTTATTATATGTAGCTCAACATCCTGAATTTAAAAAAGAGTTCGAAGGGTTTGAAAATATTTCTATTGAAAATAAATCAGCTATTTATTTTGAAAATAAAAATCAATTAAAAAAGCAAATTGCACTATCTGATGAACAGTTAATTGGCGCGGTAGAAGGTACATTAACAGTATCTGAATTAGATAAATTTAATCAACAGTTAAAAACAGATTTAATTGCACAGCGATCATTTAAAATGTATCAGCATACAAAATTGGTAGCAGACACAACCATTAATTTTGAAAATAAAAATAGCTTAAAACATAAAGAAAGTAAAGTAATACGCTTGTTTGCTTATTTTGCAATTGCTGCTTCCATTCTTTTATTAATTGGTTTATTTATTTTTAATAATAATAATCAATCCGCTCAATTAATTACTGCCGATCTAAAAAAATCGAATGTAAAAGAAATACTCCCAGTTCAAAAAAATGAAATGGCAAGTATTAAAGAAAACAAAGAAAAAGTGGAACCTGTTTTTATTGCCTCAAACAAAAAAAATCATCAGCCATTAGCAGTAAAAAAATCAACAATCAAGATCATTAAAGAAAATGCTAATAATCAAATAACTAAAAGTAGGCAGGAAGATGCAAGTGACTTGATACCTCAGGAAGTGCTAACAGAAGAACTGCAACTAAATGATGCACCACTTATAGCTTTGGTAGAAACAACGGCTGTTAAAAAAGAAGATTCAAAAACAGAATCAATAAAAGGGGAAAATAATTCAGATACTTATTTATCGTTCCCTGAAATAGCGTTAAAAAAAATGAAAGAAAAAACTCAGAATGAAAATATAGTTAATACTAACAAAAAAAGTCATAAAAAATTTAATGGTTGGGATGCAGCTCAGATTATAACAGTTGCAATAAGTAAGGTAACTGGAAAAGACATTGAAATAAAAACATCCTATAATGATCGAGGTAATTTAACCGCTTATGCTTTTAATGCAGGAAATATAAAGTTTTCAAAAAGTAAATAATTACATCCTCTCAATAACGAATAAATAATTTGGGGATATTGCATTAGCTTTAGCACTAGTTTATTTTCATCGGTGAGATTTAGCAAAGACTTATCAATTTACTAAATAAAAAAATAGTTACCTTTGGAGCTTAAAATAATATCATTAAACAATGAAGGAAAGCTACGATCGTCTATTAAAAGGCAATAAAGAATGGGCAGACGAAAAATTAAAAAACAATCCCGATTATTTTAAGAACCTCAGTTTAGGGCAAACGCCAAACACTTTTTGGATTGGTTGTTCTGATAGCAGAGTTCCAGCAAATGAAATAACGAATACCAAATCTGGTGAAATTTTTGTTCATCGCAATATTGCAAATGTTGTAGTGCACACCGATATGAATTTATTGAGTGTGTTGTATTATGCAGTTGAAATTTTACGTGTTAAACATATTATTGTTTGTGGACATTACGGTTGTGGTGGTATAGGTGCTGCTATTAATAATAAAGACAATGGATTTGTAAATAATTGGCTGCGAAATATTAAAGAAGTGTATGCAAAACATTCAGTAGAGTTAGATGCTATTGCCGATATAAAAGAAAGAGAAAAACGTTTGGTTGAATTGAACGTGATTGAACAGGTTCATAATTTAGCAAAAACACGCATTGTTCAGAAAGCATGGAAAAGAGGAGAATTGCAGCTTCATGGATGGGTTTATGGTCTTGATGATGGTTTAATAAAAGACCTTAAGGTAATGACAGGTGAAATAGAAGACCTTGCCCCAATTTTTAGATATCAGTTGTAAAATAATTTATCGTTCTAAGCAATATCAAAATTTCCGCTCCATACGGAGTTTTGGTCTTAAATAGAAATTCTGTTTCGATCAGTATCACGATACTCCCCATGCGATTCCTTTTAAGAATATTTTTTGTCGTTCAGAGAGGAGCGAAGAATCTCTATTTATATCTCCGAAAGTTGCTAGTGCAATAACAAATATCATAAAAGGTGTAAAATTTTTGCTTTATAGTTTATAAACTATTTTTGCATTAACTATTTTTCTTCTATTCCGATTCACTAAGTTCTGCATTAAATAATCTACCTGTTTTTAAAATAACTATTCCAACATTTCTAATTTTTTAGAAATGATTATCTCTTATGTCTTTACTAAAACTGACGGAATAGGAATATTTCATCGAAGTATTCTTAACATCACAGAAATTCTTTACATTAAATTAATATTGAAGTAACAATTTGGCTATATGAACTGAATACTTTTGTGTTGTAAATAAATTTTAATTAATAGTTAATTAACACATGAGGTATTTTAAAAAAGGAGTTTTATTAGCAAGTTGTTGTACTTTATTAATGTTAAACGTAAACAACATGACTGCGCAAGAAAGGGAAGATACTCCTTTAGACACTCTTACAAACATGCAGCCGCAATGGCAATATATTGATTCTGCAGGCGCTCCTTCTCTTGCTGGAGGTGATTTTTCAAATGCAGGTAATCCTTATTACAGTCGTTTTACAATGCGGAGAATGATGTATTACGATTTAGTGAAAAATGGAAAGTACAATAATAAAAGAGTGTGAGACAGGTATTAAAGATAATGTTTTAACAGTGCGTATGCAATTCAAATTTTAATAATAATAAACAAAAAAATAAACCTTAAAATATAAATAAATGAAAAAATTGATAATTATAACTGCGCTAACCTTCACAACAGCTTTAAGTTTTGGCCAAAAAATAAAAGGGAGCGATACCGTATTACCACTTGCGCAAAAAGAAGCAGAGAGTTATATGAAGTTAAATCCCAAAGAAAGAGTTAACATAACAGGAGGTGGAAGTGGGGTAGGGCTGGCTGCTTTAGTAGATGGCACTACAGATATAGCAATGGCATCTCGTAAAATTAAAATGTCAGAAAAATTAAAATTGCAAGACGCTGGCAAAGCCAGTAAAGAAATAATAATAGCCTATGACGCATTGGCGGTTGTGGTTAACCCTTCCAATAAAGTAACCCAATTAACAAGAGAACAACTTGAAAGTATTTACACTGGTAAAACAAAAAATTGGAAAGAATTGGGTGGTGATGATTTACAAATTGTAGTGTACTCTCGCGAAACCAGCTCAGGTACCTATGAATTTTTTAAGGAACATGTAATGAGCAATAAAAATTATGCCGCTTCTGTTTTAAGTATGCCAGCTACTGGAGCCATTATTCAATCCGTTTCACAAACCAAAGGAGCTATTGGTTATGTAGGTTTAGCATATATTGAAAAAGATGTAAAACCCATTAAGGTATCCTATGATAAAGGTAGAACATACATTGCGCCATCAATGGCATCTGCAATAGATAAAACATACCCTGTGGTTCGCCCTTTATATTATTATTATTTAACTGCTGGTGAAAAGACAGTAAAGCCATTTATTGATTACACATTATCAGTTGCAGGACAAAAGATTGTGCAGGAAGTTGGCTATGTGCCATTGGCAAAATAAAAAAAGGATTCGTGGAGTTGCTGTTTTTTTATATTATTTTTGAAAAAAAATTATTATGAAAAACAGCAACTCCTTTATTTTTTTTATTGTTTTCTTAGGGTTAACAAGTTGTAATAATCAAGCAGTTACTGATAAAAACAAAAAGAACAGCAATTCAACTAACCCAATTACCATTAAAGGTAGCGATACCGTGCTTCCCTTGGCACAAAAAGAAGCAGAAGAATACATGAAAAAAGATTCATCCGCTTCTATTACTGTTGTAGGAGGAGGTTCTGGAGTGGGGCTTACAGCATTAGTAAATGGTACTACAGATATTGCCATGTCTTCCCGCCATCTAAAAGTAGAAGAAAAATTAAAATTTTTAGAAAACAAAAAGCAAATAGAACAAACAATTATAGCTTATGACGCGTTATCGATTATTGTTAATCCGCAAAATAAAATTAACCAGCTCACTCGCGAACAATTAGAAAAAATGTTCACCGGGGAAATTACTAATTGGAAAGAAGTGGGGGGGTATGATGAAAAAGTGGTCGCTTATTCTCGTGAGTCAAGTTCTGGAACGTTTGAGTTTTTTAAGGAGGCCGTTATGAATAAAAAAAATTATGCTGCTACTGTCTTAAGTATGCCTGCAACTGGTGCAATTGTGCAATCAATTAGTCAAACTAAAGGTGCTATTGGTTACATTGGTTTGGCTTATGAAACAGCCGGTGTAAAATCAATTTCTGTTTCTTTTGATTTAGGGCATAATTTTATTATGCCAAGTATTGCTGCTGCAAAAGATAAAAGTTATCCTATTTCTCGCCCTTTATATTACCTGTATGATAAAAGGAATGATGGTAAAGTAAATGCATTTATAAATTTTGTACTCTCACCACAAGGGCAGCAATTAGTTTCTGAAATTGGGTATGTGCCCGTGAACTAATTTTTATTAACAGACTTTATATAAATTAAATAATTATATTTTTATTCTAAAAATACCCCGAAGCTATTTCCTAGAAATAGTACATTATAGCTCTTCTTATTACTGATAAAAGTATTTTAGAGAGAATAGATTTTTTTTCACTATAATATTCCTTCTGAATCATTTAGTCTTTTGATCTTTTTATTTACCCTTCCGTGGCATCTATAATCACTTCGCCTAGCCCTATTTACATTATCAATTGATTTAATTTTTTATTATCTATACTTAGCAATAATTTCATTTCTATAAATGTTGCTTCCCAGAACTTTTGCAATAGTTGCTTCCGTATATTAGCTTGGGGCTGATAGATATTGAACATACCAGCTAACACCTATTCTGTTGGATAAGATTATAAATAAAATAATATAAAATACAATGCATCTTCACCTTTTTTAAAAATGCTGTCCTGCCGCTTACAAGATATAATCGTAGGTGGTTTTTCCGATAGAATGTAATAGTTAAATTGATTATCAAATACTTTTTCAAAGAGTGGCAAGACAAAATCAAATTCTGTGATACTTATGTGATTAACTAATTTCTCTTTCGAAATCTTAAACTCTGATTTTTCTTTTGAAATAACTACTCACTTTTATCTTTTGAAAAATTTATATTTACATATGTTATTAATACATTTATGATGATAACATATGTAAATATATAAAGTCTAATTGTAACTCTTTAGTTAATAGAAAAAATGGTGAAAAATTAACCTAAGCGCCTAAATCCAATAGATGGTAAGTGAGATCTAAGCTTTTATACCTAAATTTTTAATAATTAAAGTTATTAGATTACTATTTGAATACGTACCAAAAAGTTATTCTTGCTACCAAATCATTATCGCTTTTTTTCAATCTGGTTACATTCTTTGTTCTGTTATTATATGCGTTATACCAAATGTTAGGCATTATGTGAACATTTTTTGTCGGCATATAATCAAATCCAGCTGTAATGAAGGATTCTGTATTAGGCGCACTACCGCTGAAATAATATTTATTCGGATTGAATTTAGAATCCGGATTATACATATCATAGCGAGCGAAGTAACCGAGTTTGTCCTTAATAATCCTTCCTTTAATAAAAACAGAAGCACCAAATGACACCGCATTTGTTGTATCTTTTTTTGTAGCAGTTGTTGAATCAACATTTATTATATAATTCTGCTGTGTTTGATTATAAACCTCCACTCCGACAGTAATAATGTCAGATGTGTAAGCCAAGGCACCCTTCATTGTCATTTTGCTTTTATGATAAGGGTCGAGTTGGTCACGATTATAGTCGCCATATAAGTCAATAAGAATTTTCTTATTCATCACAAGCGCATACAAACCTCCATATATCTTTTTGAACCTGTCAATTTCTAATTTTTGAGCCGTGCCGTTGCCCACCATAAGATTAACTCCCACTTCTGTATTATCATTTGAAATGAGTTTGCTTTGAAGTGAGATTCCCAAATCATTCGAACTGACTATGCCCCTCATATCCATTATCGTTTTTTCAATTGAGCGGTAACCCCATACTTTTTCTGTCGTTGAGGGAAATGCAGGAGTTGCTGATTGACCGAATATTAAATCGGTATTTGGCAAAATCTTTTTCCAGCGAATGTTAGCAGCCTTTATGAAAACTGTTCGTGTGGCATTGTCGCTTAATGTCTGTCCTTCGTAGGATAATAAAAATTCGGTAGAAAATTTTTCGTTGATACTGTAGTCGTAACCGAGATAAATGCGCCTGAATTCAAACGAGTTCGAATTTTTCGGCATATTGGCGTACTGGGTTTTCCCCCTATTGAGAGAATCTGCGTGCATTTTCATAGAGTAATCACCAAAAGCATAACCCCATACTTTTCCAGATGGTTTAAATTCGGCTTTCTTAATAGTGTCTTGTGCTTTTGTTGCAGTGTGCATTAAAAACATTGTAGCAAATGCATAAATTGTTTTTTTCATAATTGTTTACTTGATATTAATTTTGCTGCAAAGAAACCTTAGTTATATTAACTGTAGATTATCAGCACATTAAATTTACGTTTCCAAATGGTGAAATTTTGTTAGCAATAATTAACTGATTGTTATATTGTTCTTGCATGTTTGAATCTAAAAATAAAAAACATCACTGCAATTAATCCCCACATAAAAACAAAAGGAAAAGAATTAACGGAGGAAGAAAAAAACAAAATAAAGACAAATCAAAAATGGAGAGTTGGTGTAGAATACCGAATAGGAGGGATTAAACGAATATTTATTCTATCGTATAAACTACGACTAAAAAACATGAACAGCTGCTAAAATAATTTTATTAGGATGTTGTATATACAATTTTAGAACAAATCTTAGAATAAAAGTATAATTATTTAACTTATATAAAGTTTCATAGTTCATGATCATTCTTTTTTCTCCCGAGAAAAAAGGTAGTTTGATCATTTAATAAAAAACGATATTAAATAACTAACTGTATTAAAAATTGGTTATGAATAACTTAGTGTTTTTTGTTTACAATTCCTTAACATTAAATTAATGTAAGTTTAATCGAGTGGCAACCGCTTCCTTTACGATTAAAACTATATTTGCACACTAAATAGTGTAAACTACAATTGAAAACTACTACTAAAAAGAATTCAGAGAAATTTATTAATGGGCTGTTAATGTTTAGTGCAACCATTACTAGCCTAACCGTATTATTAATTGTTTTTTTTCTTTTTAAGGAAGGATTAGGCGTTTTTAATAAAAATCCGATTGATGAAGGGATTGTGATTGTTACCAATAAAAATAATCCAGTACATGATTTTTCATCGAAACAATTAAAAAATATTTTTGATCAAAAGATAACGCATTGGAATGAATTGGGCGGCTCTCCAGATTCCATTATCCTTTTTAGATTAGAAAATATTACTGATTATTATACAGAAGCACAGATTGGCGAAAATTTTGAATATCTTCCTATGCGTATCAATCAATTAGTGGATAGTCTGCCAAACATCATTGCTTATTTCCCTGATAATTATTTAGCCGGCAATTTTAAAGGCAATAAAATACATTTAAAAAACATTAGTGTTTCAGAATTTTTTGGAGGTAAAGAATGGCTCCCAACGGCACAGCCTGTTGCTCAATTTGGAGTATTACCATTGATATTAGGAACCTTGTGGGTAAGTTTTGGCGCTATATTATTAGCATTGCCATTGGGTTTAGCAGCAGCAGTATACATGAGTGAAATAGCTAGCGATAACGTAAGGAAAATTTTGAAACCACTCATCGAACTTTTAGCGGGTATTCCTTCTGTTGTTTATGGTTTTTTTGGATTAGTAATTATTGTACCACTTATTCAACAATTATTTAATATACCTGTGGGCGAAAGTGCTCTTGCAGGTAGTATCATATTGGGTATAATGGCATTGCCTACTATTATTACTATATCAGAAGATGCAATACGCAACACACCACGAGCAATGAAAGAAGCTAGTTTAGCATTAGGTGCTACTAAATGGCAAACCATTTATAAAGTAGTAGTGCCTTATTCCATTTCTGGTATTAGTGCAGGTGCTATTTTAGGAATTGGCCGTGCCATTGGCGAAACAATGGCGGTGCTTATGGTTACGGGTAATGCTGCCGTTATTCCGCATACTATTTTAGAACCAGTACGTACAATACCTGCCACCATTGCAGCAGAATTAGGTGAAGTAGCAAAAGGGGGCTTGCATTACCAAGCATTATTTGCATTAGGTTGCATTTTATTTTTAATTACATTATTGATAAATTTAACGGTAGAATTTATCTCTAATAAAAATAGATATAACAAACAATAATTAAATGGAGATAGACGTAGAAGCCAGTTTAGCAAAAAGTAAAAAACGAAATCAGGCAATTGCATTTGCGATTATTCGTATTCTTAGCTATTCTATTGTAGCGATATTATTTATTATTCTTTCTTTTATTGTGTATAAAGGCTTTTCTGTTATTAGTTGGGATTTTATAACTAAAATGCCAGAAGATGGTATGACCAAAGGCGGCATTTATCCTGCAATAATTGGAACCTTGTGTTTAGTTACAGGGAGTATGGTTTTCGCTTTTCCAATTGGTGTATTAGCGGCCATCTACATGAATGAATATGTAAAAGATGGTATTATTAAAAAAATAATTAAGCAAATGACCAATAATTTGGCGGGTGTTCCCTCCATTGTTTTCGGCTTATTTGGTATGACTTTATTTGTAAACAAATTAGGCTTTGGAGATTCTATTCTTGCGGGATCACTTACACTAGGTTTGTTGGCCTTGCCTGTAGTTATTCGCACCACCGAAGAAGCGCTGAAAGCAGTTGATAATACATTTCGCCATGCTAGCCTTGGTTTAGGTGCTAGCAAATGGGAAACAACAAGTAAAGTAGTTTTACCCATTGCTTTTCCTAATATTATTACCGGTTTAATTCTTTCTATAGGTCGTGTTTCTGGCGAAACAGCCCCTATCTTATTTACGGTAGCGGTTTATTTTTTACCTAAGTTACCTACCAGTATTTTTGATCAAGTAATGGCATTGCCTTATCATTTGTATGTAATATCTACCAGTGGAACAAATATAGAAGCTACTCGTCCCATTGCTTATGGTACTGCATTGGTACTAATAATTATTGTATTAATTGTAAATTTACTGGCGAACGGATTAAGAAAATACTTTAGTAAAAAAGTTAAAATGAATTAGTGAATAGGTATCGCTATCATTTAATAATTGAACAGCATAAATAATATAAAATGTATAAAATTGAATCGCAACAAGTTGATTTTTTTTATGGTAATTCACAAGCTTTAAAAAATATAAATATTGCTATAAAACCAAATACCGTTACCGCACTTATAGGGCCTTCTGGCTGCGGAAAATCTACTTATTTGCGTTTGTTTAATCGAATGAATGATTTAATAGTTGGAACAAGAATTAGTGGTAGAGTATTAATAGATGGCGAGGATATATACGCTAAAAATATAAATGTAGATAGCTTAAGAAAAAAAGTAGGGATGGTATTTCAAAAGCCAAATCCGTTTCCGAAGACTATTTTTGAAAATGTAGCTTATGGTTTACGTGTAAATGGAATTACCGATAAAAAAGTTATTGAAGAGCGGGTAGAAACAAGTATTAAACAAGTAGTATTATGGGAAGAGGTGAAAGATAAATTAAAAAAATCGGCCTTTGAACTTTCAGGTGGGCAGCAACAACGTTTGTGTATTGCACGCGCCTTAGCCATTCACCCTTCTATAATATTAATGGATGAACCTACTTCTGCACTTGACCCTATATCTACTTCGAAAGTAGAAGAATTAATTTATGATTTAAAAAATAAATACACCATTGTAATTGTTACCCACAATATGCAACAAGCAGGACGTGTTAGTGATACTACAGCATTTTTTTATATGGGTGAATTAATTGAGCATGATAATACAAAACAAATATTTACAAACCCTAAAATAGAACGTACACAAAATTATATCACTGGCCGTTTTGGCTAGTTGTAGAACTAACTTACAAATTCATTTTTATATTAAATAGTTTAAATTAAGATATGTCACATTTAGATATAGAATTACAGCAGTTAAAAGTCGAAAACATTAGAATGTGGTCGCTCGTAAATTTACAATTACGTAAAGGGAAGGAAGCATTATTGAATTTAGACAAAGACTTGGCTCGCGAAGTAATATTAAGCGAAAGAAGAGTAAATGCTTATGAATTAAAGCTAGATAGAGATTGTGAAAATATTTTTGCATTATTTAATCCAGTAGCAGTTGATTTAAGGTTTGTGCTGGCAGTGCTAAAAATAAATAACAATTTAGAGCGGACAGGTGATATTGTAGAAGGCATTGCTAAGTTTGTATTAAATGTAGACAATACTTTTGATACTAGATTGTTGGAAATTACGCGTGTGGTTGAAATGTATACCGCTGCAAATAACATGATGGAAAGTGTATTAGAAGCTTTTGAAAAAGAAGATACGGCGTTGGCACGTAAAGTTTTTCAGCAAGATGAATTGTTAGATGATATTAATATAAAAGCCAATGCTATTATTGCCGATTATATTCGTAATCAACCTGCCACCATTGAACCTGCATTATATTTGTTATCCATCATCCGAAAATTAGAACGAGTGGGCGATCAGGCAAAAAATATGGCTGAAGAAATTATATTTTATATTGAAGCAAAAGTCTTGAAGCATCGCTCAAAAGTGGAAAAGGATAAATAAAATTAATTAAATTTAAAAATAGTTCGCATAGCGCTAACGCTGTTGATCCATTACCTTAATAATAAAAGCGAAGGGGATAACGAAAGTTATCCCCTTTGTTTTTATTATTCTTATTGTCTTATTTATTGCACAATCAATTTTTGAGTGGAAGCGCTTTTTCCCACTGTTGTTCTGATAAAATAAATACCTTTAGATAAATCTGTTGTTCTAATAATATAATTAGAAGTTCCATTAGGAATAATTTCATTCTTTACTTCTTGTCCTATTGTATTAGTGACAGTAATTGTTGAAGTTGCTGTTATTGGTTGAGAAAAATTAATTTTCACGAAATCTTTTGCAGGATTTGGATACACATCAAAGTTTGCTAAATTAACTTTTTCAACACCTGTTACAGTTCCAAAAATAACTACGGTTCCATTTGGCAATACGCCAATTAGAGCAAATCCAGCAGCATTTTGATTTGTTGCTGGATTTAAAACTCCAGAAGCAAGAACAACTGCTGCATCACCACCTAATGTGGAAAGGTCTGCAGCGAAACTTGCTAGTTTAAGAGCATCATTATTTCCAGGAGTAACGTCTAACTTGTAAGCCGCCGCCGCAACACTCAAATAAGGAGTGATGTTGCTGTATTGTGCATTATCAACTAAAATGGTTGTGCCAGATAAAACATCTACCGTAGGAGCATCCGTTGCACCATGCACTACACGTAAATCAACTTCACCTGTTTTAAGCGCTTTTTCACGCATTTGATCTTGTAAAAACAAAGTGAAAGCAGTTGATTTTCCATCAGGATTAACAGCGAACTTTTTTGGATCTAATACCCCATTTGCAACCGCAATATAAGAATTACCGTTTTTTAAGGTCACTGTAAAATTTTTCAATGTATCCTTCACTGATGTGCTATTAGCTGGAGCGATACCAATGTTTAAAGCCACACCGGCAGGTACAAAAGTATAAGGTGTTGCTTTGCGGAATGCAAAATTATCTAGAAATAAAGTACCATTTACATACACATCCACACTTGCAGCAGCTGGGTCAGCAGCATTATGAATTATTTGTAATCGTGCTTGGCTTGTTACTGGAAAAGGAACAACCGTACCGTTTGGCAGTGCAGCAAATAAACCAAATGCTGGTCCATTTTGATTGGTTGCTGGATTCAAAAATCCAGATGCAAATACAACAGCACTTCCACCTGCAATAGCAGATAAATCGGCATCAAACGAAGCAACAATTGGCGTGCCTGCAGCTGGTGTAACATCTAATACATACTTTGCAGGAGGAACAGCAACATAACTCGTAATGTTGCTGTATGCTGCATCATTTACTAAGGTAGAAACTGTTCTTGCAATCACGTCAACTGTTGGTGCATCAGTAGCACCATGAATTGCTACGAAATCAACCTCCGTTGGTTTAACTGCTGCTTCACGCATTTGATCCTTTAAAAACAATGTAAAGGCAGTTGATTTTCCGTCAGGGTTAACAGCAAATTTTGAAGGATCTAACACGCCATTCGCAACTGCTATATAAGAATTACCATTTTGTAAATTCACCTTGAAATTTTTCAAGGTATCCTTTACTGAGGTGCTGTTAGCTGGAGCAATACCAATGTTTAACAACACACCAGCAGGTACAAAAGTATAAGGTGTTGCTTTACGGAATGCAAAATTATCTAGAAATAAGGCCCCATTTACATATACATCAACACTCGCAGCTGCTGGGTCAGCGGCATTATGAATTATTTGTAAGCGTGCTTGGCTAGTCGCTGGAAAATCCACTACTGTTCCATTTGCTAATGCAGCAAATAAACCAAATGCTGGTCCGTTTTGATTGGTTGCTGGGTTTAAAAATCCAGATGCAAAAACAACCGCACTACCACCTGCAAGGGTAGATAAATCTGCCTCAAACGATGCCACAATTGGTGTGCCTGCGGCTGGGGTAACGTCTAAAACATACTTAGCAGCAGGTACAGAAACATAACTTGTTATGTTGCTGTATGCAGCATCATTCACTAAAGTAGTAATCGTTCTTGCAATTATATCCACCGTTGGTGCATCGCTCGCACCATGTACAGCAACGAAATCAACGTCAGTTGGTTTAACTGCTACATTCCGAATTTGATTCTTTAAAAATAAGGTGAAAGCAGTTGATTTTCCATCGGGATTAATGGCAAATTTTGAAGGATTTAACACGCCATTAGCAACTGCAATATAACGCTCTCCAGGTGCAAGTGTAACGACGAAATTTTTAAGTGTATCGGTTACCGAAGTACTATTTCCTGGTGCAATACCAATGTTTAATGCCACACCAGAAGGCAGCGGTAAAAATGATGTTGCTGTTCTAAATTTAAAATTGTCTACTGCAAGTTTGCCGTTAACATACACATCAACAATTGCAGCAGCAGGATCTGCTGCATTATGAATTACCTGCAATTCGGCTGTTTGGCCAAATGCTTGCCCAGCCAATAGCACTGCTACAGCGGGAATTAGAATAGATTTGTAGATTGATTTTTTCATTTTCTTAATTGGTTAATTGATTCTTTGTAAATTAGTTTGAAGAAACTAGTTTCAACAATACAACCAATCACACTATTTATTTTCGGTGATAGACGAAATGAAAAAAATTGTAGACAAAGAGCATTATAAAGAGCTCAATAGTAAATAAAAATAATGTTAGATATATAATCCATTTTAACCAAGTACTATTTACCTCAATTAGGTGAATAAAAGGAGGAATAAATACCACCTTTTTATGTTTTTATTTAAATAAAATTGGAATAATAAATTTGAAATGGTCATTATGTAATTGAGAGTTTCAGATGGAATAATTCAAATGGATCAAGGGATTTCTATATAGATAAATCTTTAGCTCTTAATGAGTTAAATGAATTTTTTAAACGCAAATATTCGTTCCAATGGATATTGGTAAGGGAATTTGTACCATCGTCTAATAGGCTGCTAGACCATTAATCTTCCCAACGTTTATATACTTTGTATCCAGAGGCTTTTAAAGTAGTATCCTTATCTTTCCAATATTCATAAAACTCTTGTTGGGATTATTTGAATGTTTTTACCAGTTAAAATATGTATAGAAACTAAAAGGTTAGATGGAGGGCTTTGATTTAATGTAAAAATAATTCCTGCCCTACGGAAGGTTCATTGCCTTTTTTTAAATTGTTTTTTTTGTAAAGCTCATTTAATTTTATACCATGTAATTGAGAGATAGAACGCATGGTTTCTCCTTTTTTAACTATATGAAAAGGTTCTTTACCTCTATTACGTTTAGGTTGTAAATATAACTTTTCGCCTATCGTTAGTTTGTCATTAGGTTGTAAATCGTTATATTTATAAAGTTGCCAAAGATCTTTATCTGTTTCGGTAGCTATTTTATAAAATGTATCTCCAGGTTTAATAATAATATATTTAATAAATCTAAATCTTTTTATTTCGCGAACTTCTGTAACAGTTTGTTGAAAAGTAGGCCTAACTTCAGGAGATGATTTGGAAGGAGTGTGGACAACATTATTTAATTCTTTAATATTATCGTACTCATGCAGGTTATATGTTTCGATTAGTGCTATTAAACGCCTAGGATAATGAGGATCCGTAGCATAGCCTGCTTTTTTTAAGCCCTTAGCCCAACCTTTATAATCGGTGTGCTTTAACTCAAATAACGGAGCATAACGACTACGTGTTTTTAAAAAATTGGAATGATCAGTATAAGATTCTAAAACGTCTGAATATTTTCTGAAACATTCATCTTTCTCATCATCATCTTTTATAAAACTAGGGCCACTCCACCCTGCATGGCATTTAATACCAAAATGGTTGTTGGCATACATTGCTAAATCACTATTCCCATTGCCACTTTCAAGCATTCCTTGTGCTAAGATTATACTCGCCGGTATATTAAAAAGAATCATTTCCTTTATGGCGTCATTTTTATAATTATTAATATAATCTGTGGGTGTCATCTGGCGTTCAGCAGGCTGAGCCAGAAGCCAGACAGGACATAGGATAAATAAAACTAATATAGTCGCTTTTATAGTCATTATGTAAAAATAACGTTTAACGGTGGTGATGTTATTGCGTCACATAGTTACTTTCAAACAATTAATTGTGAATTATAAATTTCCTTCTTTCTTATTAATAAATAGCTTAATTAATGTGTTTCATTTTTAAATAAATAAAAAAAATATTTTGATTATGCATACCTTTAAAAAAGTATGTAAATGTTATACTGATATTTCGTATTTTTAAACCCTTATCATTTAAACTGAAGTTATGAATAATAGAAAAATACGGATTAAAATTACTTCTTATATATTGGGTATTATTTTAATTTTTGGAATAGGTGCTTGCGTAAAAGATAATTTTCAATTAGATAAACTTGCTAAAGCAGAATGGAACCCAAACCTAGCAGTGCCATTGGTATACTCATCTCTTACTATACAAGATATTATAAATAAAGATAAATCGGGACTAATTAATGTTGGCAACAATCAATTTTGTTCGCTTATTTATAAGGGTAATTTATTTTCAACTACTGCATCTGATTTTATAAAAATTCCTGATCAACAAATTTCATATAGTGCATCACTAGATGCATCACAAATTATAATTCTTGCAAATAACGCTACTGTTACTGCCTCCTACAGCCAAACTGTAAATTTTGTATCGGGTGCCAGTAATGCCCCTAAAGTAGATTCAATAAAATTTAAGGCAGCTAGTATGTCTATTAGTATAAATTCCGATTTTCGTTACACTGGACAAATTCTTTTAACAATCCCAACTGCTAAAAAAAATGGTGTTGTTTTTTCTAAGCTTATTTCATTGCCTTATTCTGGCACCTTACCCGTAATAGCAACTGCTACTTTTGATATTAGCGGTTACACATTTGATATGACTATCGGAGGAACAACTTATAATCAATTTGCTATTAATTATGATTTAACATTAATGGGATCTTCAACTGTACCTCCTACTTCTTTAAATAAAATAAGTATAACTGGTGCTATTAACAATGTTAAATTTGATAAAGTTTTTGGAGACATAGGGCAACAATCATTAACACTAAATAAGGATACAATAAAGGTGGGTGTTTTTAAAAATTCAATTGCTGGAGCCATTTCTTTAGTAGATCCTAAAGTAAAAGTCACCATCACTAATTCATACGGCGTACCTATAAATGCTGTGTTAGATCAGTTTGATGCATACACCCCTGGCTCACCAGCATATGCTGTAACAGGAAGCCCTAACCCTTTACCTATTTTTAGTCCTAACTTTAATCAAGTAGGACAAAGCCTTGAAAGTTCTTTTATATTAAACAATACCAATAGTAATATTGTTGATGTTATTAAAAATTTTCCTCGATCATTTATTTATAAATTAAATTCACAAACGAACCCCGCTGGGCCTACCCATGCAAACTTTGTTCTAGATTCTAGTCGTTTTAAGGTAGATATGGAAGTACAATTGCCTTTGTGGGGAACAGCTAAAAATTTTGTGTTGGTAGATACAGTCAGTTTTAAAATGGATTCAACGGTTATTGACGAAGCAGAGTCAGTGTTATTGAGAACCTATAATTCAAATGGGTTCCCAATAGATTTGGAAATACAAGTGTATTTTGTAGACAGCACTTATAAAAAATTAGATTCGTTAGTTACGCCTAATCAGTTAATCTTACAATCGGCCCTGGTTAATACTACTACAGCACAGGTAATTTCTCCTACCGAAAAAGTATATGATGCCGTATTTGATAGTACAAAACTTCAACATTTAAAAAAAACAAAATACCTTTTAATTACAGCAAAGGCTTCTACTACGAGTGGAGGGACTAAAAACATTAAAATCTATTCTTATTATAAGTTAGATGTAAAATTAGGCTTGCAAATAAAAGTAAAGAAAAAAATATAATTTATTTTATTGACCTTATTTGAATATTTACATTAAAAATTTTATGAAAAACCAAACCTTATTACTTTTAGTTATAGCTTTATTATTAGTTAATACTGCTTTTAGTCAACAGAATTTTACGTTATATAATATGGAAAAGGTTTCACAACGTATGAACCTTAATCCAGCATTTAAACCTTCCCATACATTTTTAAATATTGGCATACCAGTTCTTTCTTCTCAATATATAAATGTAAATAATAGTGGTTTTAAATACAGCGATTTAATTAAACACCGTGCTGATGACTCTTTATATATGGATTATAATAATATGCTGAGTAAGTTGAAGAAAAAAAATTATATATCAATGGCTTACCAAACAGAACTTATTTCTTTTGGTATTGCTTTACCAAAAAGCTTTTTAAGTTTTAATGTAACCGAGAAAATAAATTTTCGTTTTCGATACCCCAAGGCATTTATGGAATTTATTTGGAAAGGAAATGGTGAATTTTTAAATCAAGATATGAATTTTAATTTTGGTGTTTCGTTAATGCATTATCGCGAATACGGATTGGGATATGTTTATGATATTAATGATAAATTAACCATTGGTGGAAAAATAAAGTATTTGTATGGAATGGAAAATGTGTATACAGAAAGATCAGCTATAAGTATGTATACTAATGCCAATGACTTTGCTATTACTGCCAAGTCGGATGTGTTAATTCATACTTCTGGTGTCAATTCCGCCTCTACAAAAAATATTCAAATTGGGAATTACGCTTTTAACCGTAATAATCATGGAATGGGATTAGATATCGGAGCAGTTTATAAACTAAATGAAAAAATTGCTTTGTCGCTGAGTGTAATTGATATGGGAGCTATAAAATGGAAAAATGCTACTGATAATTATATAAGTCATAACCCTAATGCCACTTTTACATACAAAGGTTTTGATATAAGTAAATTAATAAACAATGATTCTACCAATGCAAAAGATGCATTTAAGTCATTAACTGATTCATTAACTCAGGTTTTTAAAATTGATACGTTACACCATAGCTATTCTACTAATCTATCGTCACAAATTTATATTGGCGGTAATTATTCACTTACGGAAAAAAGTAATGTAGGCGTGTTATTATATGGTCAAGTATTAGATAAAGTAATTCATCCAGGAGTCGCTTTCTCCTTCAATCAAAAGGTAGGAGAATGGTTTAGTGTTTCAGCTTCATACTCAATGTATAATAGAAGTTATACTAACATAGGTTTAGGTACGGCATTTAATTTAGGCCCTGTTCAACTATATATTATAACAGATAATGTAATGGGTGTTCTGTTTCCTCAGAATACAAAAAATTTGCATTTTCAAGGTGGTATTCAATTAACATTTGGCAAAAAATCAGCGAAAGCTGCTACACCCGCTGCTGCGGAAACGCCGTCACCTCCTAAGCCAGCACAATAGTTAAACTGATAAGTATTATTTATCGAGTACGATTTTTTTGGAATAATCTACTTGATGATAAATTCTAATTTTAATAATTATCTATTTTTTAGTTGCTCAACAATTTTTTTTTATAATAGCTTTAATAGGACTATTTTTATTGATGAACATTTAGAATCGTTTTAAAATTGATTTAAAATATTTGTTATGAGCCTTTTTGTACAATACTTTTTTTGTCGCTAGCGCATTGCTATAGCTTTAAAATGGATTCACCTAGGTAAAACAACCTAACATTCTATATAAAGAAAATTTAAACAAATTTTTAAATTTTCTTTATTTCTCATTTTATTTGGTACACAATTAATAAATCTTTTTTATCGTTTTAAAATTTATAGCTCAGCATTACATTCCTTTTTATTATTTCCTCTTAAATTAATTAGTTCTTTCGTTATAATTTCATTAACTATATTCTTATAAAAAAAATAGTTAATGAAATTACAACGAGCTTTGTAATGGTTGTAAACAATAAGATATAGCGATACTCGATATTTCAAACCTTTATAGTTTAAAGCTTTTTAATTAACGGTTATTAACAAAGTGCTGTTTATAATTACACTATACCCTCCTATTAATTAGCAAAAATTTTAAGATAGATTTGTTAACATCGAATAAAAAAATAATTATTAAAATAATTATAACATAAACCTAAAGGAAAGTTTTAAGCAATGTTTTAAAGACGAAATACTAAAACACTCAAATGAAAAAACGTTATTTACTATTCTTAACTTTATTTTTAAGTAAAATAAATTTTATTTGTTCTCAAGAAGAGAAAGAAATCCAGTTGCCTTCTGCTGCAATAGGAATGGGTGTTTTAATTTTTAATGGGGATGTTGGAAAAAAATTAGGTTTAAGTTCCTACACTCGAATAAGAACGGGATACACCTTTTTTGTAGAAGAGCGCTTCGGTAAATTTATTGGTGCTTCGATATCTGGTTTGTATGGTAAAGTTGCAAATAGTGAACAAGGTGAATATAGAAATCTAAATTTTGAATCGCCGATACTACAAGGAGGGGCAAACGTTATCTTCCATTTCGATAATGATTTAATATTTAAACGCAATAGCGTAGTGGGACCTTATTTATTTGTAGGATTAGAATTTTTAAAATTCGATCCTCATGGTGATCTTAAAGATAAAAACGGTGTGAAATATAATTATTGGAAAGATGGCACTATCCGTAATCTACCTGAAGACGATCCTTTAGCAAAACAAGCTGTAACTATTTTGCGGGATTATACCTATGAAACGCAGTTAACCAATGCAGCAGAAAATTATAAAAGAACAGCCTTTGTTATACCATTTGGTGTAGGAGTTAAATTAAAACCTACCGACCAATTATTTATTAACCTAGCAGTCTCTTACAATCAAACTTCAACGGATTGGATTGATAATGTTAAAGAAGGTAAAAATGATGGTTACTTATTTACTTGCGTGTCTATTGAGTATAATTTTAAAAAACGTAAAAAAGATCCTACGAAATACGACCGCACAGGAGATCTTGCCAAAATAGAAGATGCAGATTCAGATAAAGATGGAGTAAAAGATATAGATGATAAATGTCTTGATACACCATTAGGGGTAAAAGTAGATCGTTTTGGTTGCCCATTAGATACAGATAAAGATGGAGTACCCGATTACAAAGACAAAGAAATCAATTCTCCCGCTGGCAGCGTAGTAGATCAAGATGGAGTTGCAATAAAAGAAAAGACAATGGGAGCTAGCCAATTCGATACATTAGCTGCTACTTCTCGAAGCGATATATTTAACCAAAACCCTAGTCTAGCTTATTTAAAAGATTTACAAGCACACGCACTAGAAAAGAGAGAAAATAATACAACTACTAATAACTCCATACCTGCTGAGTTGAAATCGGCAGACACCGATAAAAATGGTTTTATTTCCATAGAAGAAATTACGGCAGCTATTGATTCTTTCTTTGATGGAAGTAATGAATACACAATAGAAAAGTTAAATGATTTAATTGATTTGTTTTTTGAACAATAATAGATTGTAATACAAACTAAAAAAAATTCTCATGCTTAAACTCGCAGCCCTATTATTCAACTCTTTAGTTTTGTTAATTTATCAAGCTTTTTTTGCTGATGTAATAACAGTAACACAAAAAATTCCGCCATCTACAAAACCGGATACGGAATTTACCGTAGAAATAACAATTGTTAAAGGATCCGTTATTGGTTTTGCTAAGCTACAACAAGATTTGCCCGCAGGCTTTACGGCGGTGGAAGATGAAACGAAGGGTGCAGCATTCACATTTTCCAACCAATCGGTGAA
Source organism: Bacteroidia bacterium (assembly GCA_039937835.1). Classification (GTDB taxonomy): domain Bacteria; phylum Bacteroidota; class Bacteroidia; order 2-12-FULL-35-15; family 2-12-FULL-35-15; genus 2-12-FULL-35-15. The sequence goes on from JBDTFR010000109.1 coordinate 21,418, forward strand.
ATTTATATGGATGTCATTACCTTCAGATCAAGAATTTAAAATACGATATAAAATAAAAGTCGCTGCCGATGTGGCTGGCGATAAAATAATAGCAGGTAAATTTTCGTATGTATCTGATAATGTAAAACAAACAGTAGATATAGAACCTTCTACTATTTCTATTGGTGATGGTAAAACGTTAGCAGTTGCTAAGCCAACAACTCCTCCTCCTATTGTTGCCGACAAACAATTATCAACAATACCTTCTGTTACGCCTACCCTTAATGAAGAAGCTCAAACAGCTAAACCTATGGTTGTAGAAACAGGTACTCCAGTAATGACCGAAACTACTCCAACCACTGCTTCAGTTAATACAGATAATAGCCCTGTTAAATGCATTCGTAAAATCCCTTCAACTGTTTCTTCTAATTTTACAGTAGAGCTAACTATTAATAAAGGTAATATGTTAGGATTTGCAAAACTGGTTGATGTACTCCCTGATGGACTTACCGCTACAATTGGCGATGCAAAAGGTGCATCATTTACATTTGTAGACCAAAAAGTAAAGTTTGTATGGGTAACAATGCCAACTAGCTCAGAATTTAAAATATCTTACAATGTAACAGCTTTGCCTGCTGCTAATGGCAGCCGTTCAATAGATGGAGCGTTTTCTTTTATTGAAAATGATGAAACAAAAAAAATAGCGGTACCGCCAAGTAGATTTGTGGTGGATGTTGCAACGAATGCAATGGCGGCAGTGGCAGCTAAAAAAGATACAGTAGTTTCCAATAATATGGTTGCCGCTAAAATCATCCCTAAAAAAAATCCAGAAAAGGTAATAGAAGAAACAATAAAAGCAGAAACAGCTACTGCAAATACACAAACATTGTCTGCAAAAGTAATTCCTACGCCTCAAGGGGATATTAATTATCGTATACAAATAGCTGCACTACATCGCGCTATTGAAGCGAAAAAGTTAGAAGATCGTTATCATTTAGATCAAACTGTAAATACAGAAATGGCGCAAGGGTTTACAAAATATACAGTGGGGCAACATAAGGAATACTTAAAAGCACGTAATGCCCGCGAATTGGTAAAAAGTAAAGGTGTTGTGGGGCCATTTGTAACTGCTTATAATACTGGAAAACGAATTACAGTGCAAGAAGCTCTAATGATTACAAGCCAACAATGGTACAAGTAATTAATTAAATAAATTAATTGCAAGTAAAATTGCAATTAATTTATTTTTTGAATACTAAATTGAGTTTATGTACTATATTTGTTTATGATTAAAAAGCTACAGATTCTTTTGTTGTTTTTATTCTTTGTCAGTTGTTTGTATTCACAAACGGCTGATTCTATACCTTTAAATAAGGTGCCCTCTCAGGCATCTACTGTTCCTCAGCCTTCTTTATCAGATAAAAATACTGGGTTTATTTTTAAGCCAACGCTAGGTTTAGGTATAGGTACGCTTTCAATTTATGGCGATCTGTATACTAAAAACTTTCAAGCACCAATGATTGGTCGGGTTGTTTATGAATTAAATTTATCTCAATCGATTACTCATTATTTACAATTTAACTTTTATGTATTAAATGGTAAATTGGGTGCAAATGAAAGAAACGTAAATGTAAATCGCAATCTTAATTTCCAATCTCAAATTACAACTGGAGGAATTAATCTATTGTATAATTTTGGAAATTTTTTGCCTGTCAATAGGCAAGCTAGTCCATTTGTTTCTTTGGGATTTGAAGGGTTGGAGTTTCTTTCGAAAACGGATTTATATGATGCTCATAACAATAGATATTATTATTGGTCAGACAATACGATACGCAACAAAAGTCAAACAGATCCTGAAGCTTTTAAGGCGATAGAAATTAAACGTGATTATAGTTATGAATCAGATATTCGGGAATTAAACTTAGATGGTTTTGGGAAATATCCAGAACGTTCATTTGCTGTGCCTGTTGGCATAGGAAGTATCTTTAAAATAAATGAATTTTGGTCTGCAAAATTTGGTGTTACAATGCATTTTACTTTTACTGATTACATTGATGGGGTAACAAATAATAGTGTAGGCGATAGAAAAGGAAATGCTAGGAATGATAATTTTATGATGAGCTCTTTCTCTTTGAACTATAATTTTGGAGTTAATAAAAAGGAATCTTTTAAAGATGAAGAAAAATACAATATGGAGCAAGTGGATTATTTTGCACTAGATAAAGATGATCAAGACGCCGATGGAGTTATAGATATGGTAGATTCCTGCCAAGGCACACCGCCAGGTATTGAAGTAGATGCTAAAGGTTGTCCGCTTGATGGCGATAAAGATGGTGTTCCTGATTATTTAGATAAAGAGTTAAAATCAGGAATTGATGCATTTGTGGATGAAAATGGAGTAACACTTACCGATTCGATTTTCGCTTACAGATATGAATTTTATATGGACTCTACTGGTAGGTTTGCAAAAGTGGAAGTTCATGATCATAAAGGTAATTTAGTAGTTAACTCAGCTACGCAAAAAACATATACTGTAGAATTAGGTAATTATAAAAAGGGATTATCATCTGTTGTGCTTAGTCAATTTTTAAGTATTAACGATATTAATTCAACTGTTAATAATGACTCAACAACAACCTATACGGCAGGTACTTTTTCTACAGTAGAAGCTGCTGAAAAAAGAAAACAAGAATTAATAAATAGTGGAGTAACGTATGCAAAAGTGGTTTATAAACAGAAAGGCAAAGTTTATGATTTAGCAGATGTAACAAGCAATCAGAATAACACTAACAAATCTGGTATAGTAACTACTAAAGATAAAACAGAATCAACTTCAAATGAGCCAACTAATTCTGTGCCGGCTTCTAATATAGGAATTCATTCTTCTGATATTGTTTTCCGTATACAGTTGGGTGCTTATCATAAACCAATTTCTAAAAATGTTTTTAAAGACATAGAAAATTTAATGGAAGTAAGAACAGATGATAGTTTGTATAAATACATGACAGGAGCATATACTGATATAAGCATTGCGGCTAAAAATAAAGTGGAAATTCTGTTAAAGGGATATGATGGGGTTTTTATCACCGCTTATAAAGATGGAAAGCGAATTATGTTAAAAGATGCGGGAGCTACAACGAATTCAGAAAAGGAAACAATAGACGAAATACCGGATAATAAAGCGATTAGTGGTGTAAATAAAAAATTAATACAATTTAAAGTTCAAATAGGAGCACTGATTTATGAACCTACATCAGACAATAAAATAAAATTTGCTAAAATTAAAAACTTAGAAAAAGAAGCAACAACAAAAGGTTTAAATCGCTATGTGGTAGGCCCATTTAATGATTATAATACCGCTTTAAATACTAAAAATAATTTGATGGCTAATGGTGTAACAGATGCATTTATAATTGCCTTTTTTAATGGAGAACAAATTACCACACAAGAAGCCATTGAATTATTAAAATAATTAGAAGTACTTTAATTACTTACCTATTTTATCAATAAAAACAATGAACTACTATAAGTATTTATTATTAGTTATTTTATTCAGTGCATACGGCATTTCGGCTCAGAATAATTTAGTATCAAATTATTCATTTGAATCTAATTCTAATTGTCCAACAGCGGCCGGCCAATTATCATATGTTTCAGATTGGCATACCTGCAATGTATTAACTCCGAATTATTTTAATAGCTGTCAGCTGGTACCTAATACCTACGGTGTGCCAACTAATATAAAAGGATACCAGTTTTCAAAAACGGGTAATGCATTTGTAGGAATATTAGCTTATGGTAATGCACCATCAACTGCCAGAGAATACATACAATCAGAATTAATAAGCCCTTTAACAGCTGGAAAATCTTATCGTGTAAGCTTTAATGTGAGTCTAGCAAACTCTTCAACAACAGCAATTACTCAATTGGGAGCTTATTTATCAACCAATGCCATATCTTCCTCTACTGCATTATCATTACCTTATACACCACAAATAGTATCTGATCGTGGAAATTATATAATAGATACCGTAGATTGGGTAGAAATAACAGCCATTTATAATGCAACTGGAGGGGAGAAATTTATTACAATAGGTAATTTTAAAGATGAAGTACAAACAGATACGATTCAGATGCATGCAGGATTGCCAGAAGCTTATTATTACATAGATGATGTAAGCATTACTCCAGTTGAAGCAGTGCTTACTACTATTCCGAATGTGTTTACTCCCAATAACGATGGAATAAATGATCAATGGGAATTAACTCACTTACCTGAAAAATCGGAAGTTAAAATTTATAATAGATGGGGTGTATTAGTTGCTGGCTTAGAAACCCCATTAAAAGCAGAGGGTTCATATAAATGGGATGGCTATACAACAAGTGGCATTAAATGTGTAGCAGGTACTTATTATTACGTGATTTTTAATGGATCCATAAAAAAGGGATTTATACAACTAATTCGTGATAATTAAATTTTGAGTAAGATGAAATCAGCGTTAAAATTATTGATATTTAGTTGTATCTGTAACACAATGGTTTCTTGCGCGCAAAAAAATACAAATAGTGTAATAAATGAAAACGTTAATAAAAATATAGTTATGGATACGGCGACATTTGGAGCGGGTTGTTTTTGGTGTGTAGAAGCTCAATTTCAATTGCTAAAAGGGGTTATTTCGGTTAATTCAGGTTTTGAAGGTGGAACAGTAAAAAATCCTTCATATAAAGAAGTATGTACGGGTACTACGGGACATGCAGAAGTATGTCAAATAGTATACGACCCCACTATTGTTTCTTATGATGAATTATTAGCTGCCTTTTGGCAAACACATGACCCTACTCAATTAAATAGACAAGGGAATGACATGGGAACACAATACCGTTCGGTAATTTTTTATCATAATGAAAATCAAAAAAAATTAGCAGAAAAGTACAAGGAAGAACTCAATAAATCTGGTGCTTGGGATAAACCTATTGTTACTGAAATTACTTCAGCCACTACTTTTTATAAAGCCGAAGACTATCATCGAAATTATTACAAAGAAAACGGGAATGAATCTTATTGTCAATATGTCATCCAACCGAAAGTAGAGAAATTTAAGAAAGTATTTAAAGAAAAGTTGAAATAATTATGCGATGTTTTCTAACAAAAGATGTGGTTAATTATGTAGCTGAGAATTAGAGCTATATAGATATTATAGGAGTGATTCAAGAGGCTAATCAGCTTTCGAAATGATATAGAACTTCATATTTCACCACCATTAAAACCATTTCTTTTTTTAAGTTTTTGATGCAGTATTATTGTATTTATACTTTTTTATTGCGTAAATGTTGATTAAATTTGTAAAATGCTTGAAGGAAAAGAACTTTTATTGGCAACAAAACCATTTGCCAAAGAAATACGGTGGAAAAGCTGGTATCATACATTGGTAGCCTTTGCGTTGCTAATTACCTTTTTATTAGGCACCTTTTATTTATCTAATATTTATTTAAGAATAGCAAGCAGCATCTTTAGTGCGATGCTTTTATCGAGGGTGTTTATTATTTTCCATGATTTTCAACATCATACTATTTTACATAAGTCATTTATAGCCAATAGTTTATTTACTCTATTTGGTATATATATGATTACTCCGCCGAGTATTTGGAAGCGTTCTCACAATCACCATCATAATAATAATGCAAAACTATATAGCGCAAGCATAGGGTCTTATCCCATTATGACCAAACAAAAATTTTTTGATGCTAGCAAAGAAGATCGTTTTTATTATTTAGCGGTTCGGCATCCGTTAAATATGATCTTTGCTTATTTTACCACTTTTATGTATGGTATGTGTATTCAATCATTTTTAAGCAGCCCTCGTAGACACTGGGATTCATTAATGGTGTTGATTTTTCATTTTTCTTTTGCTGCTTTTTTATTTATACAATTTGGATGGCTTGTGTGGTTTCTTACTTTTTTCCTTCCCTTTTTCTTATCGCACATGTTTGGGGCTTACTTATTTTATGCACAACACAATTTTCCAGAAGCGGAGTTTAGTAGCAATACAGAATGGAACTATACAAAAGCTGCATTAGAGTCGTCTAGTTATATGGTAATGAATCCTTTTTGGAATTGGGTAACCGCAAATATTGGGTATCACCATATTCATCATTTAAATGCTCGAATTCCATTTTACCGCTTGCCAGAAGCAATGAAAAATATACCCGAATTACAAAATGCGAAGACCACTTCGCTAAATCCTAAAGATATTATTACTTGTTTGCGTCTTAAAGTTTGGGATCCCGAACTGAAAAAAATGATTGGATTTATGGAAATGAATTACAAACGAAAAGCGAGTTATAAAGAAAAAACAATTTAGGCTTCACTCGTATTATCACCTTTAAAACGTAAAACAAAAAGAAATAATCCTTTGGCATTAAAACCAACGTTCTCATTTAGCAAGGTGGTTTAGTTAAAATGCTTTTATCACCTTATTAATAATAGAAATACATTCGAACAATTGATCTTCTGTAATGATGAGTGGAGGTGCAAAACGAATCGTATCACCATGAGTAGGTTTTGCTAATAAGCCATTTTTCATTAACTCTAAACATACTTCCCAAGCTGTTTTTCCTTCTTTTGGTTTAATAACCATGGCACAAAATAAGCCTTTGCCACGCACTGTTTCAATTAATTGAGGATAGGTATTTTGTATTTTTTTTAATTCTTTTAATAGTAATTTACCTAGTCGTTCCGAGTTTTCAACTAATTTTTCTTCTTTTAATATCGTTAAAGCAGTAATAGCAACTTTACAGGCTATAGGGTTTCCTCCATAAGTGGAGCCATGCTCACCAGGTTTAATACATAACATAATTTCATCGTCAGCTAAAACAGCTGAAACGGGATAAGAACCCCCTGAAAGGGCTTTTCCCAATATTAAAATATCAGCACGAACATTGTCATGATCACATGCTAACATTTTTCCCGTTCTACCCAATCCCGATTGAATTTCATCGGCAATAAACAATACATTGTTTTTCTTACAAACCTCATAACAGGTTTTTAAATAGCCATCATCGGGCATAATCACTCCTGCTTCTCCTTGAACAGGCTCTATTAAGAATGCCGCTACGTTCTTATTTTTAACAAGTTCAGCTAAAGCCAATGCATCATTATAAGCAACTGCTATAATACCTGGTGTGTAAGGGCCAAAATTTTTGCGAGCATCTGGATCATTACTGGCAGATATAATGGAGATGGTACGCCCATGAAAATTATTTTTGCAAACAATGATGATCGCTTCGTTTTCTGAAATTCCCTTTTTTTCATATCCCCATTTACGTGCTAGTTTAATAGCCGTTTCAACTCCTTCAGCCCCTGTATTCATGGGTAATACTTTATCATAACCAAAATAAGAGGTAATAAATTTTTCGTATTCCCCTAATGAATCGTTATAAAATGCTCTAGAAGTAAGCATTAATTTTTGAGATTGTTGTATTAGGGTATCAATTATTTTATCATGACAATGCCCTTGATTTACTGCGCTGTAGGCAGATAAGAAATCATAATATTGTTTACCATCCACATCCCACAAAAAAACTCCTTTGCCTCGTTCTAAAACAACCGGTAAAGGATGGTAATTATGCGCACCATACTTATTTTCTAACTCAATTGCTTCTTCCGCTTTGCTATTTTTCTTCACAATTTGCATTGTATTTAATTTTATACAAATTTAACAATTATAAGCATATCATTTAGTAATATTAGAGATGCTTATAGCGTTTAAAAAATAAACCTATTTTTTTATAATTAGTAATGAAAAAGAGTGCATTGGTAATATGTTTATTAGTTGTAACACTAAAATTAATTGCCCAAAAAAACAATGAAATAGATAAACTGAAGCTTTACAGTCGAGAAACTCCCTTAAACAATGAATTTGCGGAAGTAGATACATTTGTGAAGACTATAAATACTAATTATAAGAGCATACCTGAATTAGCACAAAAAATATTTTCACCTTTTACAACTGATGCAGATAAAGTAAGAACTGCTTTTATTTGGATTACGAACAACATCGCATACGATACAGAAGCCTACCACACCAGTAAAAATACAACCACCCGGTTTAGTTACAAAACAAATGCTGAACGTATTCAAAAAATAGAAAAAGCAAATTATGATTATGCTGCGGCCGTTTTGATTAAAAAAAAAGGTGTTTGTGAAGGCTATGCCACTTTATTTTACGAGCTATGCAAGTATGCACGTATAGACTGCGAAGTAGTGCAAGGGTATGCTAGCATGAATATGGAAACATTAAATAATAAACGGAATCAAAAGAGTTTCATTCCTAACCATGCATGGAACAAAGTAAAGCTTGGCACTACCTGGTACTATATAGATGCAACATGGGCTAGTGGCTACTGTGATAAACCCATACAACATTTTTATAAAAAATTTGAACCCTATTATTATTTAACACCCATTCAGAAATTATATAAAACCCATCTTCTTAAATCTAAGTAGAAAGTGATGAAACAGGCACTTTTTTAAATAATATTTAAGAACAATTGTTAAACCAAATAGTGTAGCATTTTCTTCTCCTTTTATTTCCGACGTTTTTGTACTTTTGCTTGTTATGATAAAAACAAAAAAAAGCTTACCAATCATTGAAAATGTGGTTGTAATAGATGCAACTTCTGATGGTCAAGCAGTAGGGAAAACCGATCAAGGTATTGTATTTATAAAATATGCCGTTCCAGGGGATATCGTGGATGTTGAAATTACACGAAAAAAAAATAAATTTAAAGAAGGTAGAATTGTTTCTATTCATCACTATTCTGATAAGAGAGTAGACCCCGTATGTAAGCATTTTGGCGTTTGTGGTGGCTGTAAGTGGCAAAACATGGATTATGCTTCTCAATTGTTTTATAAACAAAAACAAGTTAGCGATGCACTTACAAGACTTATTAAAATTGAACTTCCCGCAATAAATGAGATAATTCCTTCAAAAAAAGTATATCATTATCGCAATAAATTAGAATTTACATTTTCTAATAAAAAGTGGCTAACTCAAGAGCAAGTAGATGATAAAACCATCGCTTTTGATGAGCTTAACCGCAATGCATTAGGTTTTCATATTCCAGGGATGTTCGATAAAATATTGGATATAGATGAATGTCATTTGCAGGAAGAGCCGTCTAATGCTATACGTAATGAATTTAAAAAATATGCATTAGATAATAACCTTACTTTTTTTGACCTTCGCGAACAGATAGGGCTTTTACGAAATGTAATTATCCGCAGTACTTCTACAAATGAGTGGATGGTAATTGTTTCTTTTCATTACGATGATAAAGTAGAAATTCCCAAATTATTAAATCATCTTTCCAGAACGTTTCCTCAAATTAGCTCTTTGAACTACGTAATTAATTCAAAGCGTAATGATACCATAAGTGATTTAGAAATTATTAATTACAAAGGTAACGATAGCATTTATGAACATATGGAAGGTCTGAAATTTAAAATTAGTCCTAAAAGTTTTTACCAGACAAATTCAGAACAAGCCTATGAATTGTATAAAGTTACCAGAGCATTTGCTGATATAAAATCAACCGATGTTATATATGATTTGTATACTGGTACAGGCACTATTGCTAATTTTGTAGCCCACTTAGCAAAAAAAGTGGTGGGGATTGAATATATACCAGCCGCCATTGAAGATGCAAAAATAAATTCTCAACTTAATAAGATAACCAATACTTCTTTTTATGCGGGAGATATGAAAGACGTATTGAATAATGATTTTATTAATCAGAATGGTACACCCGATTTAATTATTACAGACCCACCACGTGCAGGAATGCATGAAGACGTGACAAAAAAAATAATAGAAATAGCACCTGCTCGTATTGTTTATGTGAGTTGCAACCCTGCTACACAAGCACGCGATTTACAATTAATGGATGAAAAATATAAAGTAATAAAAATACAACCTGTAGATATGTTCCCTCAAACACATCACGTAGAAAATGTGGTTTTATTGGAGAAAAGGTAATTTCTAATTTTAAATTAACAGTGATTATACTCAAACAAAAGAAAAGTGGTCAAAAAAAATTTTTGTATACGCTCTTTTGTTTGTATCCATTACTACTTGCCACTATTTCGGTAAAAGCTCAACAACCTACTATTATTTCTGGGAGAGTTACAGAATTAAACACTACCAATGGAATTCCATTTGCCAATATTTATTTTAAAGGGGGAGGGGTTGGTACTATTACTGATTTTGATGGCAATTATAACATAATTACCACCACACCAAAAGACTCTATTTATGTTGCACTCATTGGTTATCGGTCAAAATCGAAGTATATAAACAAAGGGGCAACCCAAGTTATCAATTTTCAATTAACTACCGAAGCATTAAATCTTTCAATGATAGAAGTTCATGCGGGAGATAATCCAGCTTTGCGTATTATAAAAAATGCAATAACGAATAAATCTATTTATAATCGTGAAAATTTAAACTCGGTACAATATTTAAGTTATACTAAGCAAGAGGCAGATATTGATAATATTTCTGAGCGCTTACGAAAACGTAAATTTTTAAAACCTATAATTAACCTGTGGGACAATTTAGATACATTGGTAGGAGAGGGGAATAAAGCCAATTTGCCGGTGATGATGAGCGAGGTAATTGCAGATATATACACCTTAAAGGATGCTAAAAAAAAGCATGAATTTGTAAATGCGATAAAAATAAAATTTGTAGGCATGAAAGATGGTAGCGGCGTTACCCAACTTACAGGCACCGACTTTCAAAGTTATAATTTCTGTAATAATAACGTACCCATTCAAGGGAAAGATTTTTTATCGCCTATTGCAGACAACGCGTTATTATTTTATAATTATTATTTAATAGATAGTGTTACGATAGATAGTTTAAAATGCTATGTTATAAATTGCAGCCCAAAAAATAAAAAAGATTTAGCTTATAAAGGTACACTCTGGATTACCGATAGTAGTTTTGCCATTAAACAATTAGATTTAGAAATAACAAAAGATGTAAATTTTAATTTAGTAGACCGTGTACGTATTCAACAGAAGTTAATACCTACTGAAGCACATGCTTGGGTGCCCTTTCAAACAAGGGTAATGATAGACTATACTAAACTTACAAAAAAGATGGTAAGTATGGTATTGCGCACTTATAATTGTAACCGGTATTATGTGGTTAATAAACCTCAAGAAGATAATTTTTATGAAACCCGTATTGGTTTTGCAGAAGATGCCATTATAAAAGATACACTCTATTGGAAAAATAACCGACCGGAGAAATTAACACCGTTAGAAATTCAATCGAGTCGTATGATTGATACCATACGTAAAATTCCTTTTGTTAAAAGTGGAGTGAATTTGTTATATTTTTTATTTTCGGGATACATAAATATTGGGCCAATAGACTTTGGGCATTACTTAAATCTATATGCATACAATGCCTATGAAGGTACCAAAGTAAGATTAGGTTTTAGAACAAATTCAAAATTTAGTAATAATTGGATTATAAGAGGATATGCAGCTTATGGCTTTCGTGATAAGGGCTTTAAATATAATTTACAATTAGAGCGAATACTAAGTCGTTTTCCTTGGAGTAAAGTAGGTATACAATATCGGGAAGACGTAAGCCAAGTGGGCACTAGTTTTGATTATTCATCAACTATAAATCTTGGCCAACCACCCAACACGCTGGTAAGTATTTTTTCTGATATCAATACTACTTCTAAGTTGGTATATAAAAAAACGGCTCGAATATGGTATGAAAAAGATTTTAATACAGGATTTAATGTTCAATTAACAATGCATAACACTCGTACAAAACCATTATTTCCTGTTGTTTTTGGCGATCAATTTAATATTTTTCAAACTCGTAATTATTCAATTACTGAAATTTTAATTGATACAAAATATTCTACAAATGAACGTTTTATACAAAATGGAACGGAGCGTATTAACCTAGGTAATAATAAATCTCCGATTATCACCCTCAATTATACCATTGGTATTAAACATTTATTTAATGGGGATTTTGATTATCATAAAATAAACATTTCTATTTCAAACCGTTTTAGAATGGCTATTTTAGGTTACTCACAAGTAGTTTTAAAAACTGGAAAAGTATTTTCAAAGATACCTTACACATTACTTGAAATACCCAGAGGTAACCAAACTTATTTTTACGGCAATAATTTATTTAATAAAATGAATTACTTAGAATTTGTAAGTGATCAATATGTGGAACTCTTTTGGCAACACCATTTTAATGGTTTATTATTTAATCGCATACCGTTAATAAAGCGATTAAATTTGCGCGAAGTAATTGGCGCCAACTCCGTATATGGAACACTCAGCACTAAGAATAGAAATTTTAACAATAATAATAATTTTACGGTAATGACAAGTATTCCTTACGTAGAGGGTAGTGTTGGTATAGAAAATATTTTTAAGATCATTCGTATCGATTACATTTATCGCTTAACCTATAACAGCACACTTTATAAATATAATTATGAAAAAATGAATTTTGGTGAATCAATAACTAATTGGGGAATAAAAGTAGGGTTACAATTTAATTTTTAAAAATATGAATAATCAAGAAAATCAATTTACAAAACAATTCTGGACTGATCGATACCAAACCAAGCAAACAGGTTGGGATGCTGGAACCATTACCACCCCTTTAAAAGAGTACATCGATCAATTAAGAGATAAAAAGAGTGCTATTTTAATTCCTGGTGCAGGCAATGGTCATGAGGCAGAATATTTGTTTAATGCTGGTTTTAAAAATGTAACAGTTATAGATATTTCTCCCGAACCAATTAAAAATATACAAAAGCGAGTACCAAAATTTAATCCAAATAATTTAGTACTTGGTGATTTTTTTGAACATACTGGAAGTTATGATTTAATAATTGAACAAACTTTTTTTTGTGCGTTAAATCCACCACTGCGTAAGAAATATGTGAATCAAATGCATGCCTTATTAAAACCAGCAGGTAAGTTGGTAGGTGTATTATTTATAGAACCACTAGCTGCAGAGCATCCTCCGTTTGGCGCAAGCAAAGAAGAATATACTGCGCTGTTGTCTCCGCAATTTGTTATAGAAAAATTAGAGCCTTGTTATAATTCTATTAAACCTAGAAATGGAAAAGAATTATTTACGGTGTTGAGTAAAAAAATTAATAAGGGGTAGTGGGAAGTGTACGTTAGTAGTTTCACAATTATAATTAAATAAATGTCAAAGCAAATTGACGTTATTTCATAAAATCAATTTCATCAACTAATTTTTAAAATATATTTTTAAATGTATTTTTTATTTAAGGCTTGAAATAATATTTCTATCGCATTTTCAGCTTCTTCAGATTGAACATTTAAAAAAAATATAAATGCAACATCTTTTTCTTTGCAAATATATACTTGAGATAAAAACGTACCCGGGTTTCCGTCGTGAGAAGAATATGTTAATTTATTATCTTTGTTTACTTCCCAAAACCAACCGTATGAAAACTGAGGCAAACCAAAGTGCATTTCATTAAATTCTTCGGCAGTAAATATCTTTGATTTCCCTCTTAAGCCTTTTAATTGTAATTGAATAAATTTTACATAATCAGGTAAATTAACGTTTACATTCCCTGCTGGTAACAACCAATTTAATTTATAATTATCTGCAGGTTTTTCAGGGATTAGCTGACCATTATGCCCCCATGGTTGGTTTTCATCTTTAAAATTGGGTTGTCCAAAATCAAAATTTATTGCTAAGCTTTTTCCAAGATCAGTTACTAATGTTTTATAATCTTTTCCTGCAGCTTTTTCCAACATTAAGCCAGCAGCTACATAGCTGGGGTTTGACCAATAAACCACTTTTTTTTCTTTACCTTGTTTTTGTTGTAGTATCCAAGCTATAAATTCATATCGTTGATGTTGCTCACTACCTTTAATATCATTCTGTGTAGGAGTTTCATTGCCATAAGACCAGCCTGGAAAATTAGCACGAAAGGTTATGAAATCTTTTAATGTATAATTATAATAATCGGGATTGCTTTGTGATTTTAATTCGGGAAATAAATCAAAAAATTTTGTGTCCCATTTTATTTTATTTTTTTTTATCAAAAGTGCAGCAATATAACTGGTTACTGTTTTTGTGTTGGAGCCTAATCTAAATTTATCGCTAAGTGCAGCTTTTAAAGTGGAGTCAATTTTTTTAGTACCGAGAGCTTGTATTTCTATAATTTTGTCTGAAGAAACAACTGCGTAGTTTAACTCTGGAATATGATATACTTTTCTGATGCTATCTGCAAATTTTGCTGTTGTTTGGGCTTTCCCGATAATGGATATTATAAAGAAAAAAAGTAATGTAATTTTTTTTAACATAAATAAATTCAATTTTTTATTTCAGCATAAATATAAGAATAAAGAGTATTTACTTTAAATAGATATATTTTAATTACACGAAGCAACTTGTAGGTAATTTAATTAATAATTGCTTATTCATCTATAAGGATAGGTATTACATCAGGAAAATTTATAAAACAGTTGTCATTAAATCAATAAGTATCCATTTAACTATTAAAATATTATTTCTTATCTTTATAATTATGAAGATAATTATGAAGGGGATTTTAATCTCGTTTTTATTTTTTCCGTTTTATAGTATGGCTCAAAAAAGCTCAACGTGTGAAAAAGGAAATTCAGGATTTAAAAAAGAATTATTTACTCAATATTATGAAACGCATTGTTTAGAGCCTGATTCCGCTTGCAATCCATATTTATATTATCAGGTTTACGACTGGTTGGGTACTAAATACAAATTTTCAGGTAATTCTAAAAAAGGAATAGACTGCTCTGGTTTTGTAGGAGAAGTATATAAAAGTACGTATTGTGTTGATTTAGAAAGAAGATCTAGCGATATTTGGCCGAACGTACAGCCAGTTCTTAAAAAGGACTTACAAGAAGGCGACATTATTTTTTTTAAAATTAAGCGTAATCAGATATCGCATGTAGGATTATATCTTGGTAATAATAAATTTGCTCATGCTTCTGTACATTCAGGTGTTACCATAAATGACTTAGATGATAAATATTATAAAAAATATTTTTATAAAGGAGGAAGAGTGCTTCATAATAATGATTTAAACGATAGTGATTTAATTATAAAATGACTCAAACATTAATATTAGGCAGTAAACAAATACAGCAAAAAATAAATCGTATTGCTTATGAAATATATGAAAATAATTATCATGAAAAGGAAATTATAATAGCTGGTATAGCTGCTAATGGTTACTTTTTAGCGAAGCGCATCATTGAAGTATTAAAAAAAATAACCCCTTTAAAAATTACATTGATAGAAATAAAAATTAATAAAAAAAATCCAATATCAGCGGAGATCAAGATAAATTTAACTAATAAAGAATTAGAAAATAAAGTAATTGTTTTGGTTGACGATGTTTTAAATTCTGGAAAAACACTCATATTTGGAGCAAAACCATTTCTATCCTCTCCCATTAAAAGATTAATTACTGTAGTTTTAGTAGATCGCGGTCATAACAGGTACCCTATAAAAGCCGATTTTGTAGGGTTGTCATTATCCACCACCTTGCAAGAACATATTTCTGTTGAAATTGATAAAAAAGGTCAGGAAGCAGTCTATTTAAGTTAGCTGTTTAATTGTTATTTATTTGTTGGCAATGGCAATTAACTCCTTCGCATTTAAATTAATTCCGTTTACAATATAATGCGCTCGTTCATAAAAGGGAGCCCGAACTTTTAGCTGTTCATTTATAAAAATACGTAATTCTGCTTCTGATTTATTAGCAATTAACGGTCGCTTGCTGTTAGCATTAATTAATCGTTTAACCAACGCTTCAGTCTCCATTTGAATATATATGGTAATACCATGTAAGTTCATTAATTCTACGTTGTTAAAATAGCATGGTGTGCCACCACCACAAGCAATGATGGTGTTTTTACTAGACATTAATTTTTTTAAGGAGCCATGTTCAATGGCTCTAAATTCTTTTTCGCCTGCAGATTCAAACAGTTCAGCGATGGTTTGTTGTTGTTCATTTTCAATATAAGTATCTAAATCAATTAGCTGATAATTTAGCAGCGTTGCCATTTTTTTTGCAACAGTAGATTTTCCAGAACCCATGTAGCCGATTATAAAATAAAGAGCCATGATAATATTTTTAATTTTTATGCTTAGGCATAAATTGATTCGCTAAGATTAATAGCGGCTAATTTATTTTTTTCAAAATAAAAATCAATATTTACCTCATCAAATGTTAGACGTTGTTCGCCCCATTCTTCTTCTTCCCATTCGTAATTTACAATTCCCTTATTTTTAAATAAATATATTATTTCATTTTTGTTCAACTTAAAAATAGAATTTTCCCAAAGAGTGGCATTCACATTATTAATCTCCGCCGCATTTAGCTTTAGTTTATTTTGATCATTAAAAAAAAGTGCAAATTGATCTTTCCAATAATGCCAAATGGTAGAGCCAAACCCTTCAATTTCATCTAAAAGTTCAATTTCATCTGGTTTGCCGATAATTAGCTCAGTATCACCCATTGTAATACCAAAATTTAAATTAGATAAACCAATGCCAGGTTTTATGTCGAGCGTATTCATCATGATATTTAAATTTAAGGATACTCACAATTATACTATAATTTTATGATTTAAGACTATATTTTAATCTTTAGGCAATTTATGTTAATAAAAAACCTTGATAATCAGACAATAAAGGATGATAATATTTTTTTTGCAAAAAGAGTTTGAAAAATAAAATATTGCAACTATATTTGCACTCCCAAAAAATAAAACTTGGGGTTATAATAAAAGTGCAGATTAGATTCCGTAGCTCAGCTGGTAGAGCATTACACTTTTAATGTAGGGGTCCTGGGTTCGAATCCCAGCGGGATCACAAGATGGCCTTAAAACGAGCGTTTAACAGAAGTTAAACGCTCGTTTTGTTTGTGGCGTAAGTTACTTGGATCAATTGGAAAAGTTGGCGGGAGCAAGATTATTATATAATTTTACTGCTTACCAAACAAAATGGCTGATAAACAAAATAAAGGCAAGGTATTAGGTTTCGATAGCCCTTCCCTGTCTACTCATTATTTGAGAATGATTCCCTATGGGTCAGATATTACCATGTCTACTGGAACAGGATTTGTTTATGAATCTAATTCAAAATTATATCTTATCACAAATGGTCATAATATCACACGAGTTAATCCAGAAACTAATACGAGAATAAGTTCAAGTTCCGCTTTTCCTGTAATTATAAAAACAAAATTAAAGCTTATTCCAACAGATAATCCAGATGCACTAGTAGTTTCTGATTTTTTTGAAATTTCACTTTACGAAGACTCTGAATATTTAAAACCTAATTGGCTAATACATCCAGACCATGGCTATAAGGTAGATGTGATCGCTATTCCATTTGTGGATGTTGCCGAGTTGCCGTCTCATGTTAAACTATTTCCAATAAATAGCTTTTACTTTACTGAATTTCCACTTATTGTTGCTGATGATGTATTTATATTAGGGTATCCATTTGATCTCACTGGTGGAATGGAATTACCAATATGGAAAAGAGGTACTATTGCAACTGAACCATCTCTTGATTTAAATAATCTTCCTAAAATGCTTATTGATACAGCTACAAGGTCAGGAATGTCTGGCGCTCCTGTATTAATGCGTAGGCGAGGAATTCATGGGCTATCTGCTAAAGTTACTGGTGAAGAAATAATTGGGTTAGTTCAACAATTTGCTGGTATTTATTCAGGAAGGATTGGTGCAGCGCATCAATTTCAAGTTCAGCTTGGGATAGTTTGGAAAGGTCATGTAATTGAAGAAATAATTAATGGCAATAGAATGGGAGATATAGGTTTTCAAAAAATTTGATTTATAAATTCAATGCATTCAAAATCAATTTACCAATAAAATTTTAAAATAATAATTCGTTAAAATAATTATTTTAAAATCTCCTCCAACTTTTCCGATTAATTCCTTTAACCTCCTATTGGTTAAATTCTATAATTTTTTTTCTCTTACTTGAAAAAATCTAAAAATCAAATTGTGCCCTCTTAATTAAAAAATCTCGGCTGGCAATTAGATTTCATCTGAATAATTATTTCCGTTTCAGTTTACGAAAGGTTACAGGCTATTAATTCCTTTTTCATAAAATTTTAGGAAACCGCTTGAGCTCGATTTTTAATTAAATAAATACCAGAAGTAAAGTAGAAAGATTATGGAATTAACACAGAGTATGGAGGAATTTTCAAGCGCTTTAGTTTGATTCGCTTAAAGTCCCGCATTTGCGGGACTTTTTTCATTTGTGATCATATCGCAAAAAAAAATTGAAAATACCTCTTTATAGGGAGTTTCGTTTTTGGACAAAAGGCTATTAATTTTAAAAATATACTTCTTCAATTTTATAATTAGCAATAACAATGTAGGGTACATCTTTGATCTTAAAAGCATAATAATAAACTTTGTCCTTAGTAAATGTGTTCACCTCGGATTTGTATTTTTTGCTTTGAAAGCTTGCTGTCTTGGTGAACATGGAATTCATTTGGGCATAGAGGTCACCGTAATTCTTTGTGTAATCGTATTTACTTCCTTTCAGAAAAGAGATCTCCGTGATTTTTTTAGTTTCATTAATTGCAGATAATACATTAATTTCAGCAATGCCCAAGTCACGTTCCTTTTGATTACTATACAAAGTACCTCCTTCCATCAACTTATTATTTGCTTTTTTTACTGATTCTTCAACAATATAAAAACGTTTTTTTGCGAACTCGTCTGTAAAACCTTTTCGGTCATAAGAATTACAACTTTTAAGAAGACTAAAAGTTATTATTTGCGCAAATGATTGTGTAGTTGCCAAAACAGAGATAAGTGTAAAAAGCAGGAGTTTAGTTTTCATGGTATAGGATTTTAATTTATTAATAATTAGCTTTTGAAAGAATTGAAATAGTGGAATAATGAAAATCCTTCATTCTCTCAAAAATTCCATTCTTCAATCATTTAGCATTGTCAGCTTCTAAAGATAAATACTTTAATGAGAAAAAGAATTTTAATTGCTGGTTTATAAATTTCTATTTAGTCTATATTAAACCTTCCACAATAAGTTAGAACTTTTGCTGTTTTATATCCATCACCTCCTTAGCGGCCCGTTCAGGGCATTCACCTTAGCACGTACAGGAGGTTCATACCTAATATTTGGTGTAATACGCATCGCAATAGCGAAATTCGCATTAATTTATTGGATTTATAATCGTCTGAAATCTGTAATGTGGGGATTACAAGATGACCTTAAAACGAGCGTTTAATCAAAGTTAAACGCTCGTTTTGTTTTATTGATAAATTCTGCTCTATGCATACGGTTGGGTAATCCACGTTTCAATTGAAAAAGTTGGCGGAGCATCAGTTTACGCATTAATATTCTCTAGCAAAAAAAATTACATATTTAACTTTTTGGAATTTATTCCTAAACTCCTTTTTAGGAGTATTAATGCTTCGGTTTTAAAAGTAAGTCAATATATGTTTCTACTCTCAATCTTTTTTGTTTTATTTGAATAATCCTTTTTGTTTAAATAAAATTGTTTAGATTAAAAATATCAAATCAAATATGTTTTGAGTGTATTACCTCAAAGACTTTTTCTATTCTACTCATAACTCTCTTAATAACATCATTGCATACGTTGTCGTTTTTCAACAAACACTTTAATAACCTTTATTACAAAATTATTTTTCTGTCCAGGCAACATACAGTTCATTTTGTGCATTATAGTATCAAAGGCAATGAAATACTTTAGTGAAACATTTATAAACGATTGTCGGAGAAAAGACAGAAAAGCTCAAAAGCAGCTATTTGAACAGCTATATGCACCTTTGTTCCGTGTCTGTATGAGATATGTAAATCGAGAGGCCGATGCGGAAGATTGCCTGATGCGTGGTTTTATGAAAGCATTTCAAAATCTCGACCGTTTCAAGTTTGAAGGAGAACACAGTTTTTTTGCATGGATACGGAAAATAATGGTAAACGAATCATTGATGTTCCTCCGGCAGCGAAATAATTTTATTCTTATTGTGGATGAAGAAGTAGCGGACATTTCCTTTGAAGCAGAAACAATACAACGTATGGATGCAGAAGAACTGTACAGCCTAATTTTAAAATTACCTGCTGGATATAGAACGGTGTTTAACCTGAATGCCATAGAAGGGTATGATCATAAGGAAATAGCAAAAATGCTAAAGATAACTGAAAGTACAAGCCGCACACAGCTTGCAAAGGCGCGAAATAAATTAAAAATATTATTGGATCAAAAGGATATGAGCTATGAAAAACAAAGAAAATAAACAGATCGCCGAAAAGTTAGATAGCTTGAATTCACTCCCTGAAGGTTACCAGCCCGATATCGATTCCAAATGGGCATTGTTGGAAGATGCAATGGAAGAAAAAGCGATTATTGGCTGGCGTATTCATTTAAGATGGTTGGCTGTTGCAGCGTCTATACTATTAATTTCCACATTGGCAATGTGGTTGGATGGAAAACATCATGAGATAAAACAAGCGATCGTAAAAAATAATTTTACCGCTAAGTCAATTACAAAGCAATCGATTTTTATAACAGAAGATGAATGTTTAAGTGCTGCTAAAAATGTGCAGGCATCGCAAATGAAAATTACTTTCGAAGAATCATCAAAAAATAGAAAACAAATTAAGAAGGGCGAGCAAATTTTAAACGAAATTAATAATGAGGATCGTAAAAAAAGAGAGCCACTAAAATCAGTCTCATCAAGGCAAATTGCAAAGAGTGATTCGATACCTCAAAATTATGATTTAGTTGATCAGGTGACTTCTTCCATGCCGGAAATAGCAATGCAACAGGTGGATAAAAAAAAGAAAAAACAACGCTACTTCGAAATGGATTTCAGTCAACCCACTAGAAATACCCAATTGCCACGTGAAGAAAGAATGTTTACACAACTGTTTCGGGTAAAAATTTTTCCTGACGTGACAGATCCTTACACCGCTTCGAACTCAGGAAATAATTTTCTGAGATTTAAAAAGAACTTTTAACTAACACTAAAATTTAAATACTATGAAAAATAAAATGCTTAAAGCATTAGGGGCTTGCTTTACCCTAATGACACTTGTGATTCACGCGCAATTAGATCCTTCTACTAGAAGAAAGTTCTTTAATAATGGAACAGATCAAACATTAATTTTAAATGATACGATTATTTTTACGCCAGATGCACAAACAAAAATTTTTTTTATCGGTGATAATTTAAAAAGGATGGTGGCATTTGGGAAAATAGATTCTCTCAAAACACTTCTTATCAATGATCTGGAAGAGGCAAAGAAAAATCCTTCTTTTCCTGTTGATTCAAAAATGACACACTATTTTGTACACCCGAATGGAAAACGCAGATTAAAAACAGAAAGTGCAGACTATATTGAACAGGAAGTAAATGTGGCAAAAGAAAAACAATCGCTCAACCTCGATCTCTCGCCTTATGGATACATCATTCACGATCTAAGTAATGATTATGAGATTCAAATATTTGTAAAAGAGCCAGCGCAAATAAGCGCGTTAAAGGATGTGAATTTCAATGAGTCCATTGCAGTTGTTGCAGAGAACAGAAAATTACAAAAGAAAAATTTCAGGTTGGACATTGAAAAAACACAACAAGGTTGGACGGTACGAAATAAGTTTAGTGTAAAAAATAATTCTTCGATTGTTCTGGTTCCTGCAATTGGAGTTTCGCTTATAGGAAGTAGATGGAGTCCCATTTTTGGCGCTGATGTACTATACATGTACAGTAACAAACATGCGCGGCCGATTTTTAAAACAGGGTTTGGTTGGTTGCCTTATACCTTCACTGATTTGAAAGACGATAAACTTTCAGACTTGTCATTAATAAGTTGTTTAGAACTAAAATTTCTGTGGAATGCTTCATTAAAAACATCAGCTAAATCTAAATGGGCAGGTTTTCAAGTAGGATGGCTTCAGGACAAAACCTATGCGTGGACTGGCAACACAGCTTTCCAACATCCGGGACCTCTAAATAACGCATTTAAAGTTGGATTCCTGCTGGAAGGAATTGGGCCTTTTAATTTTTCCATCGATCAAGTCTACTTAAATTTAACTCTTATTTATGGAGTTACATTTAAAATCGCGTTTTAAAAAGAGCGTATTTAAACTACATACAATAGAATTTACTTATAAAATGCTTCAAACAACCAATAATTCAAAAAGAGCCGTTGTATCTAATGATAATCGTTGTAAATGTGCCCCAGCGGGATCACAAGATGATCATGAAACGAGTGTTTGACGAAAGTTAAACGCTCGTTTTGTTTTGGGAAATCCTGAAGAAGAACAAGAGTTGGCATAATACTGGACCTTCATAATTCAGAACAATTTGCAAAAATTAAACTCTTTTGATGATGCCAAAATAAAAAGATAAAAGAATTTCGTGATTTAATTGTTAAAACAATTAAATAAAATTTCATCAGAAAGTTTTAGATTGATTAAGAAATTAAATAATACAATATGAAACTGTTTAAATTTTATTCAATAATAATTTTAAGGAAGCTAGATACAGCATGGCTTGACTAGATTCAAGCAAATACTCAAAATCTTTGCTTAATCGTCTAAAGCTTTCCAACCAAGCAAATGTTCTTTCAACTATCCATCTTTTAGGGCTTACCATTTTTGTTGTTACATCTTTTATTTTAGGTGATATTTTTAGTTCATAATTATAGCTCTTTTTAGCCATTGCTATTAATTCACCTCTATAACCGCAATCTGCATATATTACTTTTATTCCATATATATTTTCGTTCAAATTCTTCAGCACTAAGTTAGCTCCTTTGCTATCATGTATGTTTGCTACATGAACAATATTGGTAATCATATTACCCATGGTGTCTACCATAATGTGGCGTTTTCGTCCTTTTATTTTTTTGTTTCCATCAAATCCACGTAATCCCCCTCTTCGTGTTGTTTTAACCCACTGGCTATCTATTATTGCTACTGAACATTGTGCTTTTTTATTGCTTTTTTTTCGTGCTATTTCTCTTGCCATATCATTTAAATGACTGAAAAGTTCTTCATCTCTCCATTTTGAAAAATAATAATACACTAATTCCCATTTAGGATAATTATCAGGTAACATACGCCAATGACATCCTGTTTTTAAAACATAAAAGAACGCTTCAAATATTATTCGTAAATCATGTTTCCGTTTCCGTCCGCTTGCAGGAACATATTTTTTTATAACTTTCCACTGGGATTCGGTAAAGGCTTTTGCATTCATATTATTTAAGATTTCGTAACCCTAAATAATTTATTATGCATCTGCCTTTCCCTTACCCTATAACATTTTTATCAACAGAATTTTAAACAGTTTCTAATTTTATAAAAAAAAAAAACACAAGAAGCTCCTTAAGATCCATATGAACATAAATGAACATAAAATTCTTAAAATTACAATCTATTTATTAATAATCAACAACTTACAGTACGTAATGAACATTTAACATTGCGTACTTGTTAAATAGATAAAAGTAGAAACTCCTCATATATTATTGTGAATTGCA
>JBDTFR010000110.1:0-17150 GCA_039937835.1 Bacteroidia bacterium
GCTTTCGATAGGTCGTACTTCCCATCAAATACTCAGCTATAATAGCCTCTTTTTCCTGAATTGTTTTTCCGCTTTTTTTCATTTAATTTACACTTTACAAGTGTAAACCTATTTCAGGACGAGACAAATTGTAGAAGTAATACCCTCAGATTTGACTACACATTTAAGATACAAACTGACAAAGAAATAGAAAGAACTATCGACCAACATCAGCTGAAAAAACGGGTTTTTCTGCAATGCAATTTTATTTTTTTAGCGGTATAAATTTATATTTATAAAATTGCGAGAAGTTCACTACATTTAATTCAGCTTATCGGTTAGGGCAGCTTAGTGCATTTAATTCTTTATTTTATCTAGCTAAAAAATGTTGTAGCATATTAAAGAAAACAAATGGAACAAAGAGATTTAATAAAGGATCAAATTGAACAATTAGGAAAAGTGTTGGGCAAAATTCTGTCTGACTTCCTGAAACTAAAATCAAAAGGACAAGTATCTCCGGGAATGGAGATAGCAAATCAGCGCCTACTTAGTGAAGTTGATATTAACATTGAAAAAGTAATGACTCTATCCAAAAAAGAGCTTGAAGATTATTTAAAAAGCCGAAAGTTAACAGCTGATCATTTAGAAATTTTATCGGCATACTTGAAGGAAATTGGCAAAGAAGAAATTGAAATTAATAAAACTGATTCGAAATTAAAGTTGGAAAAAGCTATTGAACTTTTAGATATTGCAGATAACATTTCTAAAACAATTTCGTTCGATAGGATTAATAAGAAGAAGGAAATAAATAACGCACTACAACAATGCATATAGATTATAGCGGGCGAAACGCAAAAATCAATGCCTTTAGCTCTTGGGCAAGCCCGTATCGGTGGTAAGTTACCGGTAATCTTTTAAAAAAAACTAGATAATCACCAATGAACTTCACTATAAAAGAAACAAAGGATGTTAAGCAAGAAGATATAGTGGAGATTTATAAAGCAAACCAATGGTCTTCAGCTGAAAAGCCAGAACTACTTTACAAAGCTTTGTTAAATTCCCATACGTTTATTACCGCTTGGCATAATAAAAAACTTGTTGGATTAGGAAACGCAATTTCTGACGGACATTTGGTTGTTTATTATCCTCACCTAATTGTTCACCCAGACTTCCAAGGAAAAGGAATTGGAAAACTTATTCTAAAAAAATTTCGAGAAAAGTATGCCGACTTCCATCAACAAATTTTAGTTGCTGACGGGAAGGCAATAGATTTTTACGAAAAGAGCGGATTTGAGAGAGCTGGAGAAACAAAGTCCATGTGGATTTACAAAGGCCATGAACACTAACAAACCAACAGTACACACAACAGGATTATAAAATTGTGGGTGAATTGCTTTCACTTTCTTCATCATGAGCGTTAGACATTTTTACTACTTATTATTATTTTCTATTCTGATTTTTTTCAGTAGATGCGAGCCTTCAAAACAAACACCTACAAGTAATAGTCAAAAGGGAAAGACCCTGCAAGATGAAATATATGCTATCAAAAATGTGAATATTATTCCAATGACAGCGGAAAATAAGATCATCGAAAATGCTACAGTAGTTATTAAAGACAAGAAAATCTTATCAATCAATGAGCAAATTCCTAATGGAGCAAAAATTATTGATGGAAAAAATAAATGGCTCATTCCAGGTCTTATTGATATGCATGTTCACAATCTTGCTGCTACTAATTTCAATTCAACTTATCCAACAAAAGGAGCAACATTTTTTATAGACACTCAAGATTTTATGTTACTCTATGTAGCAAATGGTGTTACTACGGTACTTGAATTGAGCGCTAGAGCAGCGCATTTTGGGCAGATGAATGAAATTATAAATGGAAAAGTAATTGGCCCTCGCATAGCATTGGCGATGTTAATAAACGGAGGCGATGCCTCGGGCATAATTGCGAACACACCTTCTGATGGCCGTCAGACCGTTCGTATGGCTAAAGCCGAAGGATACGATTTTATCAAAGTGTATTCGGGGCTTAACATTGAAACTTATAATGCTATTATTGATGAAGCAAGTAAACAAGGGATGAAGGTTGTTGGACATATACCAAATGCATTTAAATGAAAAACGGCAGAAGCGTTTATACTCAATTTTGATATGGTGGCTCACGCAGAAGAATTTTCTAAACAAACCGATGATTTTAGTGATGAACAGGCAAAACATTTTGCACAGCTTGCTAAACAAAACGGAACTTGGTTATCCCCAACACTAATTACCACTGTGAAAATTTCTGAACAAGTTCGTTCCCTTGATGCCATTCGTAATTTACCGAGCCTTAAATACGTTCATCCACTTTTACAAAGTAAATGGCTAACGGCGAATAATTATCACAATGATTCAAGTGCAGAGCGTATTGCTTATTTTGAAAAACTAATTGATTTTCATGTAAGATTGGTAAAAGCCTTTAAGGAAGCTGGAGTTCCTATGGTTGCTGGTACAGATGCAGGCACTTCGGGAGTAGTATGGGGATTTTCACTTCACGATGAAATAGAACTTTTAGTGAAAGCAGGGCTAAGCACTGAAGAGGCGTTGGTTTCAGCCACTCGATTACCTGCAACTTGGCTTGGCATTGAAGATAAAATTGGTACAGTAGAAGTGGGAAAATATGCAGACCTTATTTTGCTGGATGCTAACCCTTTAGAAAATATAAACAATACCCGAAAAATTTCTGGTGTTTTTGTAAATGGTCAATGGTTGAACCGCAAAAGAATAGATGCGATGCTTTCTGATTTAGCAATTAAAAACAACGCTGACAAAAACAAATATGATTGGAAAGAGAGAAAAGAGTATTGATTGAAATAATCACAGAAAGTATATGGATGGTATTTTCCCCTACTCATGATCTTCCACACGTACTTTTTTTCTCAAGTCGAAAGAAGGCTCTTCTTTATTTATATTTTTTAAAGAATCAGAAATCGGTTTTCCTTTTAACAGGGTAAGGTTGGGCTTGCCTGCATTTACCCATGCCGTGTACCAAAAACTACCCACAGAAAAAATAGCTTCGCGCATTTTGCGTTCAACCATACCCTTTAATAATTCATTGTACGCCTTGCTGTATTCTTTAGAATATACTTTCGTCATTTTACGACCTCTGTTTTCAAAACTATATTTTTTATCGCTGGGATAGGTAGCACTCAATGTTGCTTCCAGTTTTAATACAGAATCTACCGCTTTATGGCTGCTGGCAACAATTTGCCAAATTGCAGTGCTTGGGTCTTCAATGTAAGTAGCAGCACCTAACCAATAATTATAATCTTGTGCATTAAGTTCCGGTATGCGAGATTCCCACAAGGCATGAATGCCTTTTTGATTGGTTAATTGGCCGTTATAATTTTCAGTAGTATGTAAGGGTACATGCGCATCGGCAATATAGTGGCCTATGAATGCAGAGTAGTATAAAATTAAATCAAGGTTTTGTGCTTTAAATGCTGCTGTTAATTGATACAGCATTTTTTCAATGTACCACGGCACAATTCCGTAAGCAATTAAAGTATCTTCTGAATATTTTGCAACGGCATCTTTCCATTTATGCGGCATGGAATCGAAGCCATACACACCGTAATGATCAATATCAATATAATGTCGGGGCGCTTCCTTCGCATCTGAATACCTCCGTTTATCGGCATCTACAGCATGCTTAGAAATGTAGGAAAGGTGTTGTTTATAAAAACCAATTAAATCTGATGGAAGCGTATATACTGCCATGTTATTAATTTTTTGATGTCCAAAAAACCCCCAGGCATTTGCTGTTTCTTTAGGAATAAACAAAACAAGCAATACTAAAAAAAATAAAAAACGAAATTTTTGCATTCAATTTTATTTTAAAACTAAACAAGTTTTATCAATTCATTTCCTTTTAGAATAGGAATCACATTTGTTTTATCGAGTGAAAAACAATATTTAATATCGTGCTTTAAACCCAAGGTAGCTAGGCGTTCTGCATGTGATGAGTTTCGTAAGTAATTAAATGGGTTAAGTTTTGCAGCTTGATAAGAATAACTGGTCAGCAAGGCACTATCATCTAACTTAAAATTATCAGTGGTATTCACTAATTTTTCTGCTACTGCACCAGCAAATAAAGTATCTTCTAAATTAAAACGGTTTTTCCAACCAGCACATAATAACAATATATTTTTATTTTGTGTTTGTAACCAATTACACAACACGGTAATATTTACAAAAGCCCCAATTACCACTTGATAGGCATTCTTAGCGGCTTCTATGGCTTGTGTACCATTGGTGGTTGAAATTACAATGGTACTACCTTTTAATTTTTCAGACATGTAACTATAAGGAGAATTACCAAAATCAAATCCTTCTAAAGTAATGCCATTTCGTTCGGCACCAACTATAAATCCTTTTTGTCTGTATTCGGTAGCTTCTTCAACAGTAGCCACTGGAATTATTTTTTCTACGCCATGTTCAAATGCAGCACAAATAGCAGAGGTAGCCCGCAATATATCTATTACCACTACAATGGTATCAGGCTTATGATAAATGGGATATAAATAGGGAGAGATACAAACACTAACGTTTAATTTTTTAGTCATGTTTAAAAACTTAACAGTGTGTTTTTTTTGAAAGAGTAAATTTTTAAGGAAGCCCTCATCTGATGTTTAAATAATTTAAAAATTGCTTCCACTGGCTGTATTTATTGCCAGTGGAAGCATTTGAATAATAAAAAAGTTTAAAATAAAAATTAAATAAACGTTTTCTATTTTAAACTAGGCTTTATAAAAAGGCATTTTCACCACTTTTGCTTTAATGGCTTTATCGCGAATTAGAATGTATATTTCAGAATCTACTTTTGAAAAGGCAGTACTTACATATCCCATACCAATGGCTTTATTTAATGAAGGCGCTTGTGTACCAGAAGTAACCTTACCTATTGTTTTTCCATCCGCATCAGCGATTACATAATCATGGCGAGGAATACCTCGGTCGATCATTTCAAATCCTACTAATTTTTTTGTAAGGCCTTTTTCTTTTTGTGCTAACAAGGCAGCCTTATTAGTAAATTCTTTTGTAAACTTAGTAATCCAACCTAAGCCCGCTTCCAAGGGAGAAGTGGTATCATCAATATCATTACCATATAAACAAAAGCCCATTTCTAAACGTAAGGTATCGCGTGCTCCTAAGCCAATAGGTTTTATACCATATTCGGCACCCGCTTTAAAAATAGCGTCCCACATGGCATCTACCACTTCATTTTCGCAATAAATTTCGAAACCACCTGCACCGGTATAACCTGTATTCGAAATAACTACATTGTCTACACCATTAAATTTACCTTTTTTAAAAGCGTAGTAGGGTATTTCAGATAAGTTTACATCGGTTAATTTTTGTAACGCCAAAATAGCTTTTGGGCCTTGTACAGCTAGCAAAGAAGTTCTATCAGAAATATTTTGCATTTCTACTTTTTTAGTATTGAATTGTTGAATCCAATTCCAATCTTTCTCAATGTTAGAAGCATTTACTACTAACATGTATGTTTTTTCATCTATACGGTAAACCAATAAATCATCAACAATACCACCTGTTGAATTTGGTAAACAAGAGTATTGAATTTTACCATCTGTTAATACAGCAGCATCATTGGAGGTAACTCGTTGAATTAAATCTAAAGCATTTTCTCCTTTTAAAATAAACTCGCCCATGTGGCTCACATCAAAAACCCCCATCGCTGTGCGTACCGTAGTATGTTCATCATTTAGGCCGCTATAAGATACGGGCATTAAATAACCGGCAAAAGGGACCATTTTTGCACCCAGTGATTTATGTTTATTTTCAAGTGCTACTTTTTTTAATTCTGTTGCTGTTGTTTCCATCGGTGTTTTATTAATCGGTTAAATAAATTTTATTTTAAGCAGGAAGTTGCTAAAATGATTTGCTAAAATTGTAAGCAGCAAATGTACTGTTTTATCTGTTTAATAAAGAATTTAAACACGAGAGGTAGTTGTTTTTTTGAGCTGCTACCGAATACTTTTCTTCAACGGTTTTACGTCCATTGGTTCCTAATTTTTTACGTAATTCAAAAGAGTCGATCAGTTCAGATAATTTAGTTACCCACTCTGTTTCCGTGGTTGCTAGAAATCCATTTTCACCATCGGTAATAATTTCTATATTTACACCCACTGCCGACATCACCGTTGGAATTTCTAATGCCATGTAAGACAAACCTTTTAAACCACATTTACCTTTTACCCATTCATCGTTTGGTAAGGGCATAATGCCAATATCAAAACTAGAAATAATAGGTACCTCTGTTTCACTACTCCAAGCAATGCCTTTAATATCAAGTTCTGTATTAACATAATCGGCATCGCCCATTACTTTAAAATAAATACGATCGCCGTATTTTTGTTTTAATAATTTTAAAAAGGGAATACCCGCTTCAAAGTGTTTAATAGTGGTATGACTACCACTCCAGCCAATGCATATTTTCTCGTTAGCAGTATATGAGGTATCTCTAGAAAAAAGTTGAGTATCAATGGTGGTAGGCATTACAACAACATTTTTATTAAATGTTTTTGCATAATTAGCTAAATAGGAATTGCCTGCAAAAACCAAATCTGCGTATGAAATAATATAGCTTGTTTTTTTTGCACTTTTTAGCCATTGCCATTTTTTATTTCCTTCAGATGTATCCAGCAACCAAATAGAATCATCAAAGTCAAATATTACTTTTGCAGAAGATTGGCTAAATCTTTTTTCAAAATAAACAGCGCCTGTCATGAATGCTTCTCGTTGAATAAAAATAATATCAAACTCGTTGGCACGCGCAACATCTTTAAAGCGAGTTTTAATACTTGCTAACGTAATCTGTATTTTTTTAGCAATGTTGCCAGCACTATATAAAATAGCATCGTTTTTTTCATCAATAATATATGATAACTCGCATTCGTAACCCTGCGAATTTAAAAACTTAAAATACTGCTCAAAACGATAACGTTGGCTTGGCGAGCGATTAAGGCGATGTGCGGCGATGAATAATATTTTAGGCATATGCAATGCAAATATAAAAACTAAGCGTTAACAGCCACCATTTTTTGTATCTTTATTGCCTTTAAAAGATGCAAAAGAGCGTATTTAAATGAAGGCAAAAGAATATTAAAATTAAACTCAAGGCATAAATTTAAAGCACGCAACAACAGATCTGTAAAAACAAATGAACCCACTCTATACTTTATTTCAACGAAATACTCCCCGATGGATTATTTTTTTTATCGATATGAGTATTTGTTTGTTTTCATTGATACTGGCCTATTTAGTACGCTTTAACTTTTCTATACCGCCTATCGAAATTAAAGCCTTTCCCTTGGTTTTTAGTGTGGTGTTAGGAATTAGGGCAATAAGTTTTTATGGTTCTAAAACCTATCAAGGCATTGTAAAATATACTGGTTCAAAAGATGCCCAACGTATTTTTATAGTATTAACAATTGGTAGTGCCGCTTTTGTTTTAATAAATGAAGCTTCTTATTATTTTATCAATAACACCTACCCCATACCATTCTCCATTATAATTATTGATTATTTGGCAAGTGCTTTTTTAATGATTAGTTTGAGAGTAATGTTTAAAGCATTATATTTTGAATTAACCAATCCAGAGAAAGAAAAACGAAGCGTCGTTATTTTTGGCGCTGGCGAATCAGGCATTATTACTAAGCGAACCCTAGATCGAGATGCGGGTACCAAATATAAAGTGCTTGCTTTTATTGATGATAATACTAAAATACAAGGTAAAAAATTAGAGGGCATTAGTATTTTAGGGATCGATAAATTACCAGGCTTGTTACAAAACAATGCTGTTTCTAGTTTAATTATTTCGGTACAAAATTTATCGACTATACGTAAACAACAAATTATAGAAATTTGTTTGAGTTATGATACAAAAATTTTAAACGTGCCGCCCGTTACTGACTGGATTAATGGAGAGCTTAGTTTTAAACAAATAAAAAAAATTCAAATAGAAGAATTGCTCGAACGTGACCCTATTAAGCTAAATGAGGTTAATATTGAACACGAGCTAACTGGTAAAATTATTTTAGTAACAGGTGCTGCAGGGAGCATTGGCAGTGAAATGGTTCGGCAAATATTATTATTTCATCCCAAGAAAATTATCTTGCTCGATCAGGCAGAATCACCGCTCTATGAAATGGAGATGGAGTTGTACGATGATTATAAAAACCTATCCTATGAAATAGTAATTGCAGATATACGTAATAAAGAGCGGATGACAAATGTGTTTAACACTTTTAAGCCTCAATTGGTATTTCATGCAGCAGCGTATAAACATGTGCCCATGATGGAAAATAATCCTTCAGAGTCGATACTTACCAATGTGTATGGTACAAAAATAATTGCTGATCTTGCTGTTGAATATTTAGTGGAGAAATTTGTAATGATTTCTACCGATAAAGCCGTGAATCCAACGAATGTGATGGGAGCAAGTAAACGAGTGGCTGAAATTTACATTCAATCGTTAAACAACACTTGCAACACAAAATTTATAACCACACGTTTTGGAAACGTATTAGGTTCTAGCGGCTCGGTGATTCCTCGTTTTAAGCAACAGTTAGAAAATGGTGGACCCATTACCATTACACATCCTGATATTACTCGTTATTTTATGACCATTTTAGAAGCTTGCCAATTGGTTTTAGAAGCTGGTGCTATGGGAAAGGGTGGTGAAATTTTTATTTTCGATATGGGTGAATGTGTAAAGATTGTAGACTTAGCAAAAAAAATGATAAAACTATCAGGCTTGGTATTAGATAAAGATATTCGTATAAAATATACGGGTTTACGCCCAGGTGAAAAATTATTTGAAGAGCTATTGGCCAATCAGGAAAATACATTGCCAACCCATCATAAAAAAATTATGATTGCCAAAGTTAAACCGTATGAGTTTAGTAAAGTTGAAAAAGATATCGACGAATTAATTACGCTGTTTAATCATCAAAACAATACAGCCATTGTAAGTAAAATGAAAGAATTAGTACCTGAATTTAAAAGCAATAATTCGGTATATGAAGAGTTAGATGTTAATTTAAAAACTATAATTAAATAAAATCATGAAAGACTTACGTACCAGAATTCCGATACAAATACGCTTTAATGATATTGATTTAGCAGGTCATGTAAACAACGCAATCTATATTACTTATTTTGAATTAGCACGCGTAGCTTATATAAATGAGTTTATGGGAGATGTAAAAATTGATTGGAAGGAGGAAGGATTAATTCTTGCTAAAATTGAAATGAATTATAAAATGCCTGTTTTTTTAGAAGATACCATCGTTATAGAAACATGGGTATCTCGAATGGGTACTAAAAGTTTAGACATGAGTTGTTCTATTATTAAAATAGAAAAGGGTGTTGAAACAGAGGTAGCTACAGGCATGGCAGTAATTGTTTGTTTTAATTATAAAACTAATCAAACAATTGTTATTCCGGAAAGGTGGAGAAATAAAATTAGGAAGTAGTGCCTCTATTTATTTTAAACTAAATGTTACTAGGCTAGATATAAATGGTTTATCAAAAATTTTCCAATAATAATAGTGATTAGCCCTATTTTTTTAAATTGTTTAATTTAATGTTTCAGCCACAACTATTAATCTTTAATCGAATAAATTAAATTTTTAACAGATACCTGAATAAATTCTCCTACTCTTACCATGTCCTTTTTAATTTTAAGAGGTGCAACTTATTAATCGGTTATCACATCTAACCTGTTATAAATTAAACTTAGTTCTTACGTATATATGTAAAAAAGGTTTAACTTTTTTTAAAAACCAAATATACTATTAATGAAAAAGTGTTCCCCGCTAATTCTTGTATTGATAATTTGTTCTATTAATTATACACAAGCTCAAAGTACACCCTCTTCACTTTCAAATCATAGCCATTATTCTCCACTAACAGACACTGTCTATTCTGAAGATTTTATATACCATGCTCAACAGTTGTTTGATTGGCATGAAGTGTATAAGGTTTTTTGCGATAGAGTAAAAATAGATTTATCAGAATGCAATTACTTTTTTAGATATGCGTTAGATAAAAATATTATAAATGGAGAAGATTATTTATCAAAAGTAAAATCAGGCGAAATAAACCAATCGAATGCGCTAGCCTATTGGTTAAAACAACTTCCTTCTATTGAAAAAATTTATAAGAAAGAATTAAAAAATATTGCACCTTTTCAAAAACAAAAATCTTCTCCTTCTTTTTTGGTATCGAATGCTCGAACCAGAGCATCTTGCAATAATTTAGATTTTTCAAATGGCACAACCAGTAATTGGACTGCAAAATGGTGCAGTAAAAGCTCTGGCTTTGGAGGCTCTAATTATAATTTAACAGCCGCTAATTTACCAGATATCGGCTTTAACTCTAGCGCCTTAAACCTTTATGGTTTCGTACATGAACTGGTCACCGACGATGCTCCCGATATATATTGTGGAATAAAAAAAGTACCGCCTGGTCATACCTACGCATTGCGTTTAGGTGATGACAAACCACAATCAGGTGGTTTTATGGGAAAACCTAACAACCACCAAATGGTGTCTAATACCTTCGTTGTAGATCCTAATAAACCTTGTATTACTTATTGGTATGCAGTTGTTTTTTCAGAGGCAAAAAATGGTAAAGCTCATGACCAAAAAGATCAACCTTACTTTAGAATTAGAGTATTTGATGAAAATAATAATGAAATAAACTGCGGTACTTATGATGTGGATGCAACCAAAGGAGTTAAGGATGGTTTTGTTACAAAAGATATAGATGGTAGAGTAGAAGCTGTATATAAAGATTGGGTGCCTATTTACATTCCTTTAATTAATTATAAAGGTAAAAAAGTTACGGTTCAATTTGAGTCGAGTGATTGTCAACAAGGAGGTCATTTTGGTTATGCTTATTTAGCGGTTGACTGCAGCCCTTTTAAAGTTATAACAGCTAAACCAGGTGATTGCACTAATCCAATAATGGAATTATCAGCTCCTGATGGTGCTGGCGCTTATGTTTGGACAGGGCCAGGAATTATACCTCCTAGCAATGTTAAAACAATTAAAATTAATAAGTCAGGCAAATATTCTGTTGAAATGAGTGTAATTGCCAACGATGGAGTAATTTGTAAATTTACTTTAGATACCATTATTAATATTACTAATGGCAGTATGGATGTAAGGTTTACCAATACCACGGTATGTATTGGTAATGCTACTCAGTTTTCAGATGTATCCAACCCAGCGCCCACCTCTTGGTCTTGGGATTTTGATGGTGATGGGAAAGAAGATAGTAAAGATCAAAATCCAACTCACACCTTTACGAGTCCTGGAACATATGTTGTTACATTAAATGTGATGGTAGGTACTTGTCCTGGTAAAATAACACAAAATGTAATTGTGGGGCCACCACTTAACCTAGTAGTCACTAACCCTGCACCTGTCTGTTCTCCCTTTACGGTTGATATTACCGCTGCTGCAATAACTACAGGTAGTGATATTGGTGTACTTACGTATTGGCAAGATGCTGCATGCACAGATCCTGTTATAGACCCTACAAAAATAAAAGATGCAGGTATTTATTATATAAAATCAAAATCACCTGCGGGTTGTACCAATATAAAACCAGTAGAAGTAAAAATTAATCCAGGTCCTTTATTGGTCATTACCGATCCAGAACCGGTATGTCTTGGAGTGGTAGATATTACATTACCTAAAACTACAGTGGGTAGTGATATTCTTGGTATTTTAACCTATTGGGCAGATGCCGCCACCACCGTCCCTCTTACTTCACCAAATGCTGTAGCTATCACGGGTGTTTATTATATAAAATTAACCAC
This sequence comes from Bacteroidia bacterium, assembly GCA_039937835.1. Classification (GTDB taxonomy): domain Bacteria; phylum Bacteroidota; class Bacteroidia; order 2-12-FULL-35-15; family 2-12-FULL-35-15; genus 2-12-FULL-35-15. The sequence goes on from JBDTFR010000110.1 coordinate 11,879, forward strand.
TCCTGCAGGCTGTGCAAGTTTAAAAACAGTAAGAGTAAATATATTGCCCAACCCTACATTAATCATTACAGACCCTACTCCTGTTTGTGCGCCAAAAACGGTTGATATTACTGATAATCAAATAACCAAAGGTAGTAAAGGTTTAGCGTTTTTAACGTATTGGTTGGATTCTGCCTGCACAAAGCCACTAAGCAACCCTGATTATTTAACCGCCTCTGGTGTATATTATATAAAAACGGGTGTTAATGCTTGTTCGGATAAAAAACCAGTAAATGTAACTGTTAACCCAGCACCAATAGTGAATGGCGGACCTGATTTATTTTTCTGTACAGGATCTTCTGATACAGTAGGTACAGTCGCAATACCTGGATATACCTATTTATGGACTCCATCAACTGGTTTAAGCAATGTAACTTCCGCACGTACTAAAGTAAGTTTAATTAATGCCACCAACAGTACTCAAACAACGGTATACAACCTAACTGTAACCAATATTAATACAGGTTGTACTTCCATTGATCACGTGAATGTAGCCGTAGGAGCATTAACTTCTGCGGATGCAGGAGGCCCACAAACCGTATGTATGGGGGTTCCCATACAGTTAGAAGGACACATAGGCGGCTCCGCAACTAGTGGCACTTGGAGTGGAGGACTTGGAACCTATTTGCCCAATAATACCGATTTAAAAGCAACATACACTCCCACTTTAACAGAGTATGTTGCTGGCAGCGTAACTTTAATTTTAACAACAGATGATCCTGTTGGCCCCTGCGAAGCATCTATCTCACAAGTAATAATCAATTTTTATCCAATGCCGTTGGTAAATTTTTCAGTAGATAAAAAAGAAGGATGTCCTATTCATTGTGTAAAATTTACAGATTCTACCATTGTTATTGGTAGCCTAGACAAACCAGCAAAATGGCAATGGGATTTTGGTGATGGGGGAATGAGTTCCACCCAAAACCCAAGCCATTGTTACACTACTCCAGGCTATTATGATGTGACATTAACAGCTACTTCTACACAAGGGTGTGTTAATAAACTTACTAAATTAAAAATGATTTATGTATACTCGCAACCCATCGCAGAATTTTCAATAAACCCTAACCCCGTATCTACCATAGATCCTAGGGTAATGTTAAAGAATTTATCATCTGTCGATGCCATTACTTGGAATTATGATTTTGGTGATAAATACAAAACGGGGCCTGCCTTTCAAAACCCTGAGCATGATTATGAAAAAAAGGAAAAAATATACTTGGCAAGTTTAATAGTGACCAATAAGGAAGGTTGCGTTGATACAGTGCAGCACCAAGTAATCGTAGGGCCGGAATTCATTTTTTACATTCCCAATGCGTTTACACCAAACGATAATGGCATCAATGAATATTTTTACGGAAAAGGGTACGGTATTAAAGACTATAATTTATGGATATTTGATCGTTGGGGCAATATGATTTTTCATGGTCACGATTTGAATGATAAATGGGATGGTAAACTAAAAGGAACCCTATGCCAGCAGGATGTATATGTATGGAAAGTATTAATAAACGATGTGTTTAATATAAAACATCAATATACGGGTACGGTAACTTTAATAAAATAGTAGTAATTAAAGAATTTAGTTAGGAGTAATAGAGGTAATAAACCAAGTAGTTTTTGTTAAGTGTTTTATGATAACACATTCGACTTAAGTTTAACTTATTTTTTTGGTAAAAATTGTTTACCTCTTCTGTCAAGTTCTGGTATAAGAAAGGTGGCAATATTTCCAATGGGTTTATAAAGTATAGAAGTTTCTTTATTTTTAAATGAAACGATTGGATAGTTTTTTTCGATTGCATTTAAAATATAAATAATTACACTTATAACTAAGGCGTATTTTAAGGCACCTACAATTGCACCTGTGATTTTATTTAGCCAGCCCATTGCCATACCTTCTACCAAGTGTTGAATGAGTTTGGCAATTAAGTAAATAACAATGACAATTAATAAAAAGACAATTGAAAATGAAATAATGGGCAGGTATGGCGATTGCCAATGCAATTCTGTTTTTAATTTTTCTGAAACATACGCTGAGAAATGAAATGCACCCCAAGTACCTAGTCCGAAAGAAATAAAAGTAGCTATTTCTACAATTAAACCTTTTCTAAAACCTTTAAACAAGCCCCATAACAAGGGAATAGATAATATAATATCAATAAAATTCAAAATTAGGTATTCATTATAAATGGTAATTATTCTTTTTACAAAGAAAAAAATAAAGAGTTCGAAAAAAACAATGCTTTTAGAAACTTATTAAGATGGCGATGTTGAACTAAATTGAATTAAGTGTAACATTATCTTTAATAAATGATTAGCGTATAAAAACAAAATTCTATATCTTTATAATAGCCTATCAATTTAGAAGCAAATTTATATAAGATATAATTATATTTTAATTTTTTCATTAAATGGATAGTAACTAAATCTACATTAGTTAATATGAAAAAAATTTGCTTTTTAATACTCTTTACTTTTTTTATTTTAAGCAATACTTCTTTTGCCCAATTAGGCTGTAAGTTAGACTCCATCAGAAGCGTTTTTACCAAAGCTGGATGCACGGAGTTAAGTGATTGTATAACAGGTTGTAGTATGTATTTTTTTAATCCACTATCATTAACAGGTGATGAAGCACAAGCTTTTGCGCAGAAATATGGTGCAAATTTAATTTCTATTCAAGATGCGAAGGAAAATCAGTGTATTGTAAATGACTTAAATGTACATGGATTTTCTGGAACTATCTGGATAGGACTTGGCCGTGATCTTACTGACCCTGCCCCGATAAAAAAATTTGTGTGGTATGATAAAAGTCCATTAATATATACTAATTGGAATGCAGGAGAACCCAATAATTATGGTGGTAATGAGAATTGTGTTCAAATATTTGCAAATGGGCTTTGGAACGATTTTCCTTGTTCTTCAGGTAATTCAAGATCTATTATTGAAGTTAGTTTATGCCCTGAAACAGTAGCAAAAACTACTGCGAGCACAATCTGCCCTGGAGACAGTGCTACAATTTCATTATCCACTGTTCTAGGAGCATTTCCATATACTTACAAATGGATTTCAAAACCAGCGGGTTTTACTTCTACCCTTAATAATCCAGTGGTAAAGCCACTTGTAACTACAACTTATTATGTTATTGGTGCCGACCGGTATGGTTGTCTTTTTGGAGATAGTATTACCATTAATGTTAAACCAGTAACAAAACCTACCATCACCCTAAATAAAGCTGTTATATGTACAGGTGATAGTGTAACCTTATCAGCCAGTGCCAGTAATAGTTATTTATGGAGTACGGGACAAACTACATCATCCATTGTAGTGCATACAGCAGGTAAATATTTTGTTAAAATTACTGATTTAGATGGGTGCACAGATACCTCTTCGACTATTAAAGTTAGTATAAGTAAGCCTCCTATTGCTGCTTTTACAGCCCTTTCCGCGTGTAGTAAAAAAGAAACAAAATTTGTGGATAGTTCATCTGTAGGAGCAGATAGTATTGTAATGTGGGCTTGGGATTTTGGAGATGGAAGTGCTCCCAATTTTATAAAAAGCCCTTCTTATACCTACTCCACAGGTGGTAACTATAAGGTTATTCTCTCAGTAAAAAACAACGCAGGTTGTATTGATACGGTGCAAAAAACAATACGTATAAATGCAACTCCTCCTATTGATTTTAAATATACTACTGTCTGTAAAGGCGATACAACTACATTTACAGGAATTTCATCTCCTGCTACAGATAGTATTGCCAATTGGACTTGGAATTTTGGAGACAGTAAAACAGATCTAGCACAAAATCCAAAACATATATTTGCATCAGCGGGTAATTATACTACTTCGTTAATAATCATTACTGTTAACGGTTGTGATAATAAATTGGTTAAAACAGTAACCGTAAAAGAAAAACCACTTGCAAATTTCACTAAAAATAGTGCATGTGAAGGCACTCCTGTTTTATTTCAAGATGCTTCTATCACATCTGGAAATATAATACAATCCTGGTTATGGGATTTTGGAGATGGGAGCCCCGTTAATAATACTCAAAACCCTTCACATTTATATCCCACCACTAGTAGTACTTTCTCAGTTCATCTTTTAGTTACCACCAATTTAGGATGTTCAGATTCTGTTGTAAGAACAATAGATATACATCCTAAACCCCTTGTGAATTTTACTACCGATGATACAGTAGGGTGTAAAAAGTTATGTGTTAATTTCAAAGATCAATCGGCTATAGCAAGCGGAATCAATGCAAAATGGAGGTGGGAATTTGGAGACGCAACAGTAAAAAGTGATTTAAAAAACCCTGTTCATTGCTATGAGAATACCTCTCATTTAATATCTACACAATATACCGTAACGTTAACGGTTACTTCAGATAGTGGTTGTGTTTCTAGTCGTATTAAAAAAGATTTTATTAAATTAAATCCTAATCCAGAATCCGTATTTTCAGTTGACCCTCAAACAGCCTATCTAATTAATCCAGTAATTTCATTTACAAATTTATCTACAGGAGCAAATTCCTGGGATTGGTATTTTGGAGATACGGTGACGTCTACCCTTCAAAACCCATTTCCACATGAATATGCAGATACAGGAACTTACATAATTAAATTAGTTGTTTTTTCAGCATCTAATTGTACAGATACTTCTTATCAAACCATAACCATTGAACCTGATTTTTCTTTTTATATTCCCTCCTCATTTACACCTAATGACGATGGGTTAAATGATACTTTTACGGGAAAGGGTATTTTTAATAATAGTTATAAAATGGTTATTTATAATAGATGGGGAGAAGTAGTTTATAAGACCGATGACATTAAAAAACCATGGGATGGCACTACCAAAGGGGGTAAGCAAGCATTAGAAGATACTTATGTTTATCATATTTCATTAAAAGACATTCATCGTAAAGCTCATATTTACAGAGGTATTGTTACGTTAACCAGATAATATTACATATTGGTTAATTAGAGCTTGCTCAAAAACCTAACATTTCATTAATATCCTACCTTTACAGCCACTAAATTAAAATTTAATGCAAGGCAAAAAGGATTTAAAGGCAGTAAAAGTGTTTAAAAAGCGTGCATGTGCGCGCGTATATGTTAGCAAAAATCAATTTGTTTTAGCGGGTTTTGAGTCTCCCTTTGAGCAGCAGCTTACTAGGAATAATCGTTGGGTAAAGTTATGTCATCTCATCCCTTGGGATAAAATAGTAGGTGAG
>JBDTFR010000111.1:0-56798 GCA_039937835.1 Bacteroidia bacterium
TTCCATGTTCTCCATAATATTGCAGAACAATTTTCAGGGGAAATAACAGAGTACCAAGAGTTTTCTAACATTAACACAAAGTCTCCAATACCAATACCTAAAGCTCCTCCAGAGGCTCCTTCGCCAATTACAATACAAATTACAGGAACTTTTAATTGTACCATTTCCATTAAATTACGTGCAATTGCTTCACCTTGTCCTCGCTCTTCCGCCTCTAAACCAGGGTAAGCACCAGGAGTATCAATTAACGTAACAATTGGCTTATTAAATTTTTCAGCAAGTTTCATTAAACGTAAAGCTTTGCGATAGCCTTCAGGATTTGCCATACCGAAGTTACGAATTTGTCTCATTTTTGTATTAACGCCTTTTTGTTGCCCTATAAACATCACGGTTTGTCCATCTATACTTCCAAAGCCCCCTACCATTGCTTTATCATCTTTTACATTTCTATCGCCATGTAATTCTATAAAGGTATTATCTGTAATAGCATCGATGTAAGCTAAAGTGTACGGCCTATCCGGGTGTCGGGATAATTGCACGCGTTGCCAAGGAGTAAGCGTACTATATAATTCAGTACGTTTATTTTTTATTTTGTCTTCTATGTCAGCAAGTGTTTTTGAAACATCCACCCCGCTCTTTTCAGCAACTTGTTGCACTTTTATTAATTGATCTTGCAATTCAGCAATTGGTTTTTCAAAATCTAAATAATGCATATTTCTATATTTAATAATTAGCTCGCAAATTTAAGCAATATACTCAGATAGTGTTGGTTTAAATCTCATTTTTTAAAATTGAAGGTTAGCCAATTAGTATTTTTTTTATCATCTGTAACCTCTATTTTAAATTGATGAATACCTGATAAAATAGCTTCGTCGAATAAATAAATTAGCATACTTTTTTTATAATCATATTCACATAATACCCATTTATCATCAATTGTAGCTCTGTAGTTTTTTATACCAGAAAGATTGTCTTTAACAACTATTCTAATCTCTTTAAAACTTCTGTAATCAACAATAGTTGCGTTTTCTTTTTTTTTAATTGCCAAATGTATTGTTGGCGCAACAGTATCAATCATTATGGTAAACTGACCAAAGTTTTTTGTTTCTGTAGTGACCCAGCCATTACTATATACCCCTCCTTCATATCGATGTTTTGCTTTTTTTTCTGATAATACTATACAAGCTTTATTCTGTAATGAAATAGGCAATCCGATTGTTTTAATTTTTAAAGAATAGGTCTTTTGCGATGCTGTATTTTCATCAAATATTTGCTGCAAATTTGAAAATGTATTTATCGATTTAGGCTTCTTAGTGTACTTAAAAGCAATATCGTCATATAAGGAGTATGCAGGAATAAGTATTTTAATTTCATCATTAGAAAATTCAAATTCTTTTAAACAATCAAGTTTATTTTCGCTCTTTGATTGTAAAGGCATTGTGCTCTTTTTAGGTACAGCGCTTTTGATTTTAACTACCCATTCAGTTGTATTGCCTACATAGTCTTTCACAATAAATGTTACCAAATGAATGTCATCATCATTAAAATTAATAAATCCATTATTTACTACATTTTTATAAATGCCAAGTAAATTGTTTTTTGAAAGAAAACATTTTTGAATCGTTTCTTTATTTTTTTGTTTCTGTAAATAATCGATATAGGCATTTACATAACGAGCATTTTCAAAAGAAAATTTTTCAAATTCACAATAAAATAAACGTTTTCCGCCTTCTTGCATTTCTATTGAAAAAACAGCATTCTGGCCGCTATTATTTTCTTTATCATAACATCCAATTCCAAAACCAACTTTACCGCTTATTAAAAGTGTATCTGTTTTTGAAACACTGTATTTATCATTTACACGAATAGGTATTATTTTTTTTAACAGCTTTTTATTATTAATGGTTGTTGTTTCATCCATTGGATAAACAACAAGTTTAGTAATGGTTGGTTTTATAGCATCTTGTACTTTATAACCAAAAAAGTAAGGGTTAATAGGCATTTCCGTTTTTTCATCACGCATTTCAAAATGTAAGTGGGGGGCTTCCGAACCTCCAGTATTTCCAGAAAAAGCAATTAAGTCGCCTTTCATCACAGATAATGTATTTTTGGAGAGCAAGGTATCAAATTCAAATTTTTCTAATTTGTATTGAATATTCTTAGTGAAATTTTGTAGAACGGGGTTAAAGTTTCGTAAATGTGCATATACGCTAACATAGCCATTGGGGTGAGTAATGCATAACGCTTTACCGTAGCCATAAGCACTTATTCTAATGCGGGAAATATATCCATCCGCGACAGCGTAAACAGGCACCCCTTCTTTACCATCGGTGCGTATATCGAAACCTGCATGAAAGTGATTGGTTCGTATTTCACCAAAATTACCAGCTAATTTTAGAGGAAAATTTATGGGCGCCCGAAAATAATCTTTAGGGTAAGAGGTTTGAGCAAACAAACTGCAAAAAAAAGAAACAAAAAAATAGATACTAAAAATAAATTGTTTTTGCATTTTGCAAAGTTATAAAAACCTGATTAAGAATTATTTTGGATATTAAAGATTCAGTGTTATATTTGTAAACATTTGGTATACAAATTTATTTAATTGATTATGAACGATTTAACTGCAACTATTACGGATCTTAAAACGAAAGTGGAAAAATTGGTAAACTTACATGGCCAACTTAAAGTAAATAATGAACAATTAGTTGCTGAAAAATTAAAATTGCAAAAAACAATTGATGATCAAAAGGCGCTAATCGATTCATTAGAAGAATCAAAAAAAGAACTTATTCAAAATAGACAAGAAGAACAAAATAAAATTATAGTAGATACAAAACACAAAATTAGTGAACTTGTACAAGAGATTGACAGTTGTATTGACCTTTTGAAATAAAGAAAAGTTATTGTTTGATTAAAATTTCATTTTGCTGAAGATTTAATATTACTACAAACATTCAACAGATATAAATGGCGGAAGTATCATTAAAAGTTTCAATTGCTGGTCGTACTTATCCACTTACTATCAAAGAGGATGATGAAGTTGCGGTTTTGCATGCGGCTAAAATAATTAATGAAAAAATAAAGGAATTTGAAATTAACTATTCTGTTCGTGATAAGCAGGATTTATTAGCAATGTGTGCATTGAACCTATTAGCTACAAATCAAAATATTCCTAAAAAAACGCCCGAGCTAGAAAAAGAAATTAATCAGCTTGATTTATTTGTTTCTGACTATCTTCAAAAAGAGGACAATTTACTGTAAGTATTCAGTTGTGAACAATTACCTGTAAACAAAAAATCCCCTCGCAGGTTTATTTTTACTCCTTAAAGTTTTATTTTGGCATTTAATTAAAAATGCACTATTTATTATCAATAACTTAAACATTTAAACAGTACCATTTTATGGATATAGCAATAATTATAGCAGGCCTTTTAGCTGGATTGGGTATAGGAGCTCTTATTACATTTTTGATTATTAAAAAATCAAGCGAAGGAAAAGCCAAAAACATTATAAAAGATGCGGAAGCAGAAGCCGAAATAATAAAAAAAGATAAAATACTGCAAGCCAAAGAAAAATTTTTACAGTTAAAGGCTGAGCATGAAAAAATGATAACCGAAAAAAATAATATCATTTCACAGAGTGAGCAACGAGCAAAACAAAAAGAACAAACACTCACTCAAAAACAAGAACAGGTACAACGAAAAGATTCAGAATTGGATCTTTTACGTCAAAATCTCACCAATCAATTAGATTTAGTAAATTCTAAACAACAAGAAGTAGATAAATTCCATAGGCGTCAGGTAGAACAGTTAGAAACATTAAGCGGCTTAAAGGCAGAGGATGCAAAAGCACAGTTAATTGAATCGCTAAAAGCAGAAGCAAAAACTGATGCTTTAAGTCATATTAAAGATATAGTTGACGAAGCCAAAATTTCTGCCAATAAAGAAGCAAAGAAAATAGTTATTCAAACCATTCAGCGAGTAGCAACTGAACACGCTATTGAAAACTCTGTTTCTATTTTTAATATAGAAAATGATGAGATAAAAGGCCGTATCATTGGTCGTGAGGGTCGTAATATTAGGGCGCTAGAAGCTGCGACGGGCATAGAAATTATTGTTGACGATACTCCAGAAGCCATCATATTATCAGGATTTGATCCTGTTCGTAGAGAAATTGCACGTCTAGCCTTACATCAATTGGTAACAGATGGACGTATTCACCCTGCACGTATTGAAGAAGTAGTAGAAAAAGTAAAGAAACAAATTGAAGAAGAAATTATTGAAATAGGTAAACGTACCACTATTGATTTAGGTATTCATGGGCTACACCCCGAATTAATACGAATGGTGGGTCGTATGAAATATCGGTCATCTTACGGACAAAATTTATTACAACATTCACGCGAAGTAGCCAACCTTTGCGCAACCATGGCTGCTGAATTGGGATTAAATGTTAAAATGGCAAAACGTGCAGGTTTACTTCATGATATTGGTAAAGTACCTGATGATCAACCAGAAATACCACATGCTATTTTAGGTATGCAACTGGCAGAAAAATATAAAGAAAAACCGGAAGTATGCAATGCCATTGGTGCCCATCACGATGAAATTGAAATGACAAATTTACTTTCGCCCATTGTTCAGGTTTGTGATGCAATAAGCGGTGCTCGCCCTGGTGCTAGAAGAGAGGTTGTTGAACAATATATTAAACGCCTAAAAGATTTAGAAGCTTTAGCATTATCATACCCAGGTGTTGATAAAACATATGCCATACAAGCTGGTAGAGAGTTGCGCGTATTAGTATCAAGCGATAAAGTAACGGATAAAGACGCAGAAGCATTATCTTTTGATATCTCTCAACGTATACAAACTGAAATGACTTATCCTGGACAAGTAAAAGTTACTGTAATTAGAGAGACCAGAGCGGTTAATTTTGCAAAGTAGTTTAGAATAATAAATTTTAATTTACGTTCAAAATAAAAAATTACAAAAAGAGTAAACCATTGAATAAGCATAGAATAGTAATTGAACCCAGTACCGAAAATAGTAATTACTGGAAAGACCTCTGGAACTACCGGGGGCTTTTCTATTTTTTAGCATGGCGTGATATTCTAGTTCGTTACAAACAAACTGCAATTGGTATTTTATGGAGTGTAATACGTCCTGCACTCACCATCTTTGTTATGTGGTTCATTGGTTATTTGTTCGAGTCGAAAGTACCTGAAGGCGTTCCTCGTATTTTACTTGTGTGTGCGGCAACATTACCTTGGCAATTTTTCTCCAACTCTTTCAGTGAAACAAGTAACTCACTAATTGCAAATTCCAATTTGCTTACAAAAGTGTATTTCCCTCGTCTGATTGTTCCGGCAAGTACGGTTATCGTTTGTTTGATCGATTTTTTTATTTCGTTTGTAATACTGGTCATTATTATGTTGTATACCCGCTTCATTCCAGATATCAAAATATTATTGCTTCCTTTATTTTTATTACTAGCATTGATTATATCCATGGGAACAGGCTTATACATTGCTGCACTTAATGTAAAATATAGAGATTTCAGATATGTTATACCATTCGTTGTTCAGTTTGGCTTATATGTATCACCAGTAGCCTTCAGCAGCGATTATATTTACGATCATCCTACACTACCTCAATTTGTAAAATATATTTATTCACTCAATCCAATGGTTGGGGTAATTGATGGTTTTCGATGGTGCATCCTAGGAGGTAAAACACCATTGTATTTGCCGGGTTTTCTTATTTCGGTAGGTATCAGTATTTTATTTTTATTCATTGGCATTTCTTATTTTCGTAAGACGGAAAAAACGTTTGCAGATATAATTTAAAAGTATGAGTAAAAGAAATGTAATCACCGTTGAAAATTTAAGTAAAAGTTATATTCTTAAACACAAGGCACAGTCTTATATTTCCTTTCGTGATGTTCTTTCCAACACAGCAAAAAATCTACTGACAAAAAAAATAGCTGCTACAACAAGTAGCTTAGAAACCTTCTGGGCATTAAAAGATGTATCATTTGAAATCAACCAGGGTGATCGTGTAGGAATTGTGGGGCGAAATGGAGCAGGTAAATCAACCTTATTAAAAATATTGAGCCGCATTGTAACTCCTACCAAAGGGCGCATAACGATTGAGGGGCGTGTAGCAAGCTTATTAGAAGTGGGAACCGGTTTTCACGCAGAGTTAACAGGTCGTGAAAATATATTCTTAAACGGCTCTATTTTAGGAATGAGCAAATCGGAAATACAAAAAAAATTCGATGAGATTGTTGCCTTTTCTGAAGTGGAAAAATTTTTAGATACACCTGTAAAACGTTATTCATCGGGGATGTATGTACGACTTGCTTTTTCAGTTGCAGCACACTTGGAACCTGAGATTTTAATTGTAGATGAAGTACTCGCTGTTGGTGATTCTGTATTTCAAAAAAAATGTATTGATAAAATGATGAATGTTGCAAAGGATGGAAGAACAATCCTTTTTGTTTCCCATAATATTTCTGCTGTAGAAGCCCTTTGTAACAAAGGGATTTTAATCAACCACGGAATGGTTCAAAAGCAGGGAAGTGTAAAGGAAATTATTGATGCTTACATTGATAAAAGCAATTTACTTTCTGAACAAATTGATTTAACCAAAATTACAAGAAGCCGTTATGAACATGCGCTCATTTTTAAACAGATCACTTTTACCAACATGCCACTTAAATTTGGCGAGAAAATAAAAATCGCTCTCCAGCTACAATCTAACGTGAAACGTACCTTCAACGATGTTGATTTTGGATTGAATATTATTGATAGCCATCAGAAATGTATTATACACTGTAGCAATCGCTTTTTAAATATTAATTTTCAACATCACTCTGACGTAGATACATATACTTTTGAAATTGAGAACAATTTAAAACCAGGTGTTTATAGTCTCGTGCTATTTTTACGTACAGAAGATGTTATTCAAGATGTGCTGAGCAATGAAGTTTCTTTTGAAATTTCTGATGGAAATCCTTACGGGTTTAATGACACCATGCAGATTCAGGGCAGTGTGCTTCCCGATTTTACGATATATAAAAAATAAGTATGTTTTCTACTCCTATTTTATTAATTGTTTTTAATCGTCCACATCTTACTTCCGCCGTATTGAATAATTTACTTGCTTTAAAACCAAGTGTGCTGTATGTTGCTGCTGATGGTCCAAGGAAGAATAATGAATTAGATTCAAAATTATGCGCTGAAACCAGATCATTAATTGAATCAAAGGTGACTTGGCCCTGTGACATAAGAAAACGATTTCTGAATGAAAACATGGGCTGTGGAAAAGCTGTGAGTACAGCCATTTCTTGGTTTTTCAGCGAAAATGAATATGGCATTGTACTAGAAGATGATTGTTTACCTGATCCTTCTTTTTATCCCTTTTGTGAAGAACTATTAATAAAATACAAGGATAACGATGAGATCATGCACATAGGAGGTGCAAACTTTCAGGATGGAAAGAAAAGAGGCCAATCCAGTTATTATTTTTCTTCAGAAATACATGTATGGGGATGGGCCAGCTGGAGAAGAGCCTGGAATGTTTATGATTTTAACACCTCTGATCTTCAGAATTTCATTGCTACTAAAAAAATAAAAAAATATTATCAGGATAAAAAAATCATTACTTATTGGTACACCATTTTTTATCGAATGCAAATACATGTTATTGACACTTGGGATTATCAATGGCGATACTGTATTTGGAACGCTGGAGGCCTAGCTATCATTCCTCAAAAAAATCTGGTTTCCAATATAGGCTTTGGAGCAGATGCAACCCATACTTCTGTAACTGATAACTCTGATAATTTACCGCATTATACAATTGAAAGCGTATTGATACACCCTACAGCCATCATACGTGATACACCTGCTGACTTGTATACGTTTGTTCAACATTATAAACCAGGAATAATAAAAAATTCCTTGATAAAAAGAGTTTATTCAAAAATTAAAAACCTTTTACGATGAGATGTAAAATCTGCAAAGCAGCTACGCATAAAATTTCAGAGCAACTGATTTTACAAAAATATCAGGTAGCTTATCATCAATGTAAAACGTGCCATTTTATACAAACAGATCAGCCTTTTTGGTTGGCAGAATCCTATGAAAATGTCATCACCGCATTAGATATAGGATTAATTAATAGAAACATTTACCTTCAAAAAGAAATATCTAAAATTATTGATTTATTTTTTCCCGACGCAAACATAATGCTGGATTATGGGGGAGGTTATGGTATGTTTGTGAGAATGATGCGTGATTTAGGCTACAATTTTTTCAGACAAGACAGTTATTGCCAAAATTTATTTGCCAACTATTTTGATTACACAGATACAGCTTCTAAAAAATACGATGTGCTTACTACTTTTGAAGTATTTGAACACTTAGAAGATCCATTGACAGAAATAGAAAAAATGTTTACTTTTTCAGATAACATTATTTTCTCTACAGTACTTATTCCTGCCGATATTAAAGAGTTTGAGACTTGGTGGTATGTTTCACCGCTAATTGGTCAACACATTGCATTTTACGATATAAAAACATTGCAATACTTAGCTGATAAATTTGGAAAAAAGTTATATTCCAATAATCAAAATTTACATGTGTTGACATCACATACAATTGAAGCATCTATTGTTAATAGAATATTTAATACACATAAAAAATCTAAACTAAAAAAAATAATAAATCTGTTCTGCAAAAACAAACAAGTAGAAAGCAGTAGAACTTCACTTTTACAAAAAGACTACGAGTTTATTGAAAAAACATTAATAGCAAAAAAATAATAAGCTTAGCTTTAAGGAATGAATGCTTTTTTTAAAAAAATTATTAACAAAATATATTCGCTTGCAGAAATTATAGTCTTTAAGCAGCGATCTTTTTTTGTCAAAAAAAATACTTTACTCGTTTTGCGCCTCGACTCTATTGGCGATTATGTATTGTTTCGCAATTACATTGAAGTCTTAAAAACATCTATTAAATATAAAAATTATAAAATAACACTCTGTGGTAATAGTTGGTGGAGAGAGCTTGCAGAGAAATTAGATTCAAATTATATTGATACATTTATTTGGGTTGATTATACCAAAATACCTAACAATTCTTATCGTTTTAATTTACATAAAAAAATATTTTTATCAGGATTTGAAGTCTTAATTCACCCTACCTATTCGAGAGATGTAATAAGTGATGAAATTGTGAAATATAGTGGAGCGAAAGAAAAAATTGGCTACGAAGGTGACACTATAAATATAAGCTTATTACAAAAACAAAAAAATAGCATCTCATACACTACTTTAATACCTCCGAAAAGCAAATTTGAATTTGAATTTTATCGAAATCGGGATTTTTTTGAACAATTACTGAATCAAAAAATAACGCTTCTTAAACCTCAAATTAGTCACTCAGAAGATATTTGCAATAAAATAATTTTTTTCCCTGGCGCTAAAGATAGCTTCAGGCGCTGGTCAACTAAAAATTACGCACAATTAGCAGCCCTCTTGAAATCGGAACATCAAAATACTGAATTTTTGATTTGCGGCGCTCTACAAGATAAACCATTAGCCAAAGAAATGATGGATAATAGCACCATTAACTTCACAGATTTAACAGGCGCACTTAATTTAATGCAATTAATAGACGTACTTTTAAATGCTAAATTAGTAGTGACAAATGATTCAGGTCCCTTTCATATAGCAACAGCTTTGAATAAGAAAGTGGTCTGTATTTCTAATGGTAATAATTATGGTAGATTTACACCCTATCCAGAAGAAATGAAGACAAAGTCCGTCGTTGTTTATCCAACAAAAATTACAGTGTACCCAGAACAAGAAAGGCTTGAGTACTTTTGTAAAGAAGTAAAGGATATTGACATTAATGAAATAACGGTTGAACAAGTATATTCACAAATAAATAAATTGTTAAACAATTAATGTTAAAGCTATCTATAATAACAATTAACTATAATAATGCGGAAGGACTTGAGAAAACAATTCAAAGCGTGGTTGCTCAAACTTTCATAAATTATGAGTTTATTATAATTGATGGAAATTCTACTGACAACAGTAAACAAATAATAGAAAAATACCATCACAAAATTACTTCTTGGGTTAGTGAACCTGATACTGGTATTTACAATGCAATGAATAAAGGTATTTTAAAAGCAACAGGAAAATATTGTCTGTTTTTAAACAGTGGAGATTATTTGGTAAATGAAAATATAATTGATAAGATCTTTAATACGAGCCCAATAGAAGACATTATTTATGGAGAATTAATATTTGATTTTAAAAATAATAATCAAGTATTAAAAAAACTACCTTCAATACTAACGTTAACATATTTATTTTATGATAATATTTGGCATCCAGCAAGCTTTATAAAAAGAAATCTTTTTAATAAATGTTTGTATAAAGAGAATTACGAAATAGCTGCAGATTATGATTTTTTTTTTAATGCTATTATAATTAAAATGGTAAAGACAAAATATCTACCTTTCCCTATTACAGTTTATGAGACTTCTGGACTCAGCTCAAAACCTGATAATTTTGAAAAAATTAAGCTTGAGCGACAAACTATCCATCAATCTTATTTAGATCGCGAAACAATAATTTACCTGAAAGCGATAGTGCGATTTTATAATAAGCCATTTTTCAAATGGCTTATAAACAAAACTTTATTAATAAAAACAGTAAAATACTTTTTAAAAAAAAATCCTCAATAATAAAAATAAAACCTTTTGAATAATTTAATAAAAAATAAAATCACTTTCTTTTCTCCTACAATGAAGCGTACGGGTTCTGAAATTGTATTATTAAATTTATTAAACCATATTAATAATATATATATAATAAAGATTGTATCAAAATATAAAGGTGAATTACTTAATAAAATTCAAAAAAGAATTGATACAGATTTCTTATATAGATATTTACCTATAAACATTTTAATACGAATACTAAATAGATGCAAAAGAATAATATATATTCCATATAAGTTAAACAAATATAAAAATTCAACATGGTATGTAAATACTATTGTTTTACCAGATATAATTAAATACGCTAAAGAAAATAAAATCAAAACAATTGTTCATGTTCATGAATTAGAACAGATATTTAATTTATTATCGGTGAATGCACTTGAGAACTTAATCAACTATCCTGATTTAATTATCGCAAACTCGCAGGCAACAGAAAGAGTTCTAAATAAATATGGAAGAACAAAAAAAATAAAAATTTGTTATCCCGCTATTGATACTTCATCTATTATTAAAAATAAAGAAAATTATATCTCTTTTAGAAAAAAATTAAAGATAGGATCAAATAAATTTGTTTGGGCAATGTGCGGAACATTGGATGAAAATAAAAACCCTTTTTTATTTATTGATATAGCGTATGAAATTTTAAAAACTCATCATTTTACTAATTTCATATGGATTGGTGAGGGGAAGAATACATCTTTAGAAATTTTATGTAAACAAAAATCTTTAGAAATGGGTTTATCAGAAAAAATAATATGGATTACAGATCCAGGGAATGATTATTTGAATTACTTTAATACCGCTGATGGATTTTTTTTAACTTCAAAAAAAGAATCTTTTTCTTTGACTACAATTGAAGCTCTTCTATTGGAATTACCAATCGTAGCAAATGATTGTGATGGTGTAAGAGAGATTTTACAAGACTCAATTGGTAAAACTATTGCTCAAGAAAATGCAAAAGGAATGGCAATGGAGATGATAAATTACATGGATAAAAAAAGCATCCACGATATCGAAAAAGGGAAACAAATAGCCTTTCAATTTGATATAAAATTGGTAGAAAAGCAATGGAATGAAATTTTAAAAACTTATTTCGAACAAATTACATGAAATCAATTTGTTTTTTTAGTAGCTATTTTAATCAACCAATAATACCTTATTACATCCGGTTTTATTTAGATAATCTATCACCCTTTTTTACAAAAATTATTTTTATAACAAATCAGAAAGTACTCCACACTGATGATTATTCTTATTTAGAGAAAAATAATATCGAGTTACTGTACGTTGTTAACGAAGGATGGGACTTTGGAATGTGGTATAAAGCATTAAAATTATACGATGTTAAAAATTATGATAGGGTAGGTTTAATTAATGATTCATGTATATTGTTGGAAAAGCCTACTCATTTTTTTAATTGGCTAGAAAAATCAGAAGATGATTATTGCGGAATGGTCGATTCTAATGCAATCAGCTATCACATACAATCTTATTTTGTTATTATAAATAAAAGAGCAATTGCAGAAGTTTATAACTATTTTATGCAAAATGGATTAATTATTAACATTAAAAATGTAATTTATACCTATGAAATAGGCTTAAGTAGTTATTTATTAAATAAAGGATATAAATTAGGTGCCTGCTATTCTACTAATGACTACAAGGGCGAATATAGCCCAACTTTTTTGATGGCTTTATCACTTATAAAAAAAGGCTTTCCACTCATTAAAAAGAAAATTATATTTACTTCTTATAGAAAAGATGAGTATTTAACTCTAATTCGTATGAAATTTAAATTAAATCCTAAATATTATATTAATTTCATAAAAGAAAATAGAAATAAGATTGATATTATTGACTTTGATAAATTAGAGGTAAATTATAATTTAAATTTTTATTTAAAATTAAGTCTATATAAAATTGCTTTTACAGTTTACCAAATAATTAGGGAGTTTAAAATTAAAAGAACATGACTTACATAAGTATTTGTATACCTACCTATAATGGCGATAAATATTTAAAAGAATGTATCGACTCCATTTTAGCGCAAACGTATATAAATTTTGAAATTATTATTATTGATGATCGATCAACTGACGAAACGATTAAAATAATATCGCAATATTTAAAAAAAGATAATCGGATTACTTTTTACCAAAATGACACCAACATGGGTTTGGTTGGTAATTGGAATAAATGCGTTGAACTTGCAAAAGGGGAATGGATAAAATTGGTCTTTCAAGATGATTATTTAGAACCATATTGTTTACAAAACTTTATCGATAATATTGATGACGATACAATGCTATTGGTATCAAAAAGAAGTTTTATTTTAGATAAAAATGCATCGAAGTTGGATCAAAAATATTATTTATCACAAGTACGAACACTCGACAATACAAATGTAATACTAGATAAGTCTCTATTGATTTCTTCAAAAACTATTAGTAAATTAGCAGTAAATAACATCGCCCTTAATTTTATTGCTGAACCATCCTTAACCCTTTTTAAGAAACAAGTCATTGATAAAATAGGTTGGTTTAATCCTGACTTTACTCAAATCTGTGACCTTGAATTTTTTTTAAGACTAGCATCTAATTTTGGTTTAAAGTATATCCCTCAACAACTTTGTCATTTTAGAATTCATGAGTCTTCAACTACTTCTACTAATATAAATACAAAAAAATATATTCTGTCATATCTAGAGCCGATTCTATTAGTAAGGCAACTTTTGCATGGTAATCGATATGAAAAATTTCGTAATTTTTTAAACGCAAGTGATTTTTTTAAACTTAAAAATTTTATAAAGGTGAGAGCCTATGAAGCAAAAATAAATTCATTTAATAATAATAAAGCTTTTGAAGAAGCAATTTTGAAATTTCCTGAAATAAAAACTTATTCTAGAAGCTCCCTAAGCACTAAAATAAAGTATTTATTAATCTTAATGCGTAGAAAAACTAGAAAACTAATATCGTGAAATTTTCCATTATTATACCATCTTACAATCAAGATAAGTATATAGAACAGACATTTAAAAATTTATCTGAATTAAAAAAAGCCGCTTTACAAAGAGGATTTGAAATAGAATTACTTTTGTTTGATTCCTGTTCTAATGATAAGGTGCAAGCCATAATAAAAAGATATAATTCTATTTTTGATTATGTAGATATAAGCAAAGATAAAGGTCAATCTGATGCGATAAATAAAGGAATAACTAAAATTACTGGTAGTTATTGGACTTGGCTAAATACAGATGATTATATTAACATTGAAGGGTTTTTAAAATTGGCAACTATTCTTTCAAAAAATAATAGCATTGATTATATATACGGTGGCATTACTATTATTGACGAGTATGATCAATTAATAAGAAATGCGTATTCTTATAAATTATCAATGAACCACTTACTCCATTGGGATCCTGCGATCTTTCAACCAGGTTCTTTTTTTAAGAAAGACTTTACAGATAAAATAGGCTTATTAAGTGATCAATATTGTGCTTGTTTTGATTATGAATATATATTGAGACTTTTTATCAATAATGCAAAATTTCATAGGTGCGATTTTATATTGGCCCAATTTAGGTATTACGATAACTCTAAAAGTGGAAGCATTGTTCCAACATTTATAAAAGAGCAGTTAAAGATAAGCAAGATATATGGAAGGCGCTTGCATTCATACATGACTATATTTTTAAATTTACGTCTGATTAAACATTGGTTATTCCCAAAGTAAAAATATCTTTATTACCAACACTTTAAGTAATAATAAAATAGTAGTTTAAAGCGTATTTTAATTAATTTTGTTCGAATTTTATTACTTTATACAACCAATCATCCCTTTTCATAACAAGTAAATAATTAATGGCCAACCGTATACTTTTTCTTTCCGATAGCAATTCAGAACATACAGAAAAGTGGGTGCTTGGTTTGGCTGATTTAGGGTTTGAAATAGGATTATTTAGTTTTAAAGAGGCAGATTATGATTGGTTTAGCGCTCATCCAAAAATTACGTCATTAAATTCTAAACAGATACCGAAAAGCAGTTCTACTTTTTTTATAAAAATAGCTTATTTAAGAATGCTCCCAGAGCTAAAAAAGATAATAACTGAATTTAAGCCAGATATTCTACATGCGCATTATGCTACTAGTTATGGTTATCTCGCAAGATTGTCAGGTTTCAAGCCTTATTTTATATCCGCTTGGGGTACCGATGTAATGAAATTTCCATATAAAAATATTGCTAATAAACTATTGCTTAAAAAAAATCTTGAAAAAGCAGCACAGCTTTTTGCGACCAGCAATACAATTAAAAAATATATCCAAAAAATCACAAATGCTCCTGTCACTGTTATACCGTTTGGTGTAGATATAAAAAAATATATTCCCCGCGAAATAAAACGCCCATATAGCGACAAAACTATAGTTATCGGCGTTATTAAACCCATTGAAAAAATATATGCGATTGACATAATTATAAAAGCATTTTCGTTACTTGTTAAACGTTGTACAGATTGTGAGTTAAAGTTAATGATCGTTGGAATAGGTTCTGAGAAAAGCAATCTTGAGAAATTATGTAAATTAGAAAATATAGCAGAACAAGTAAATTTTGTTGGCAGGGTAAATTTTTCGATTATTTCTGATTATTTTAACATGATAGATGTACTTGTAAATGTTTCAACTTATGAGAGTTTTGGCGTTTCTGTAATAGAAGCAATGGCATGTGAAAAGCCAGTAATTGTGAGTAACGTAGGAGGGTTAAAAGAAATTGTTGAAGAAGGGTTAGATGGTTTTTTAATTCCTGTTAACGATTTTGAAAAAACGTCAATGGCAATTGAAAAACTAGTAAAAAATAAAGAATTGAGAAAGCAGTTTGGTATCAATGGTCGACAAAAAGTAATTGAAAAATATAACTGGGATGATAATTTAAACCAAATGGCAAAAATTTATTTAGAAAACTAAAGTTGAGTATACGCAAACTTACATACACGGATAATGAAACTTACGAATCACTTTTAACAGATTCAGGTACTATTTTTAATGAACAAAAGTGGCTAACGTTATATGACAATTTGATAGAGCACTATGGAATTTTTGATAAGGATAATAAACTAATTGGAGCCTTTTATTTATATAGATCTATAAAATTTGGTATAACCTATTACATAACACCACCTTACACACCTCATATTGGTTTAATATACAAACATAAAGCAAGTAATAAAGCCAACGCATTAACTTACGATAAAACTATTATTTCAGAAATAGCTAATTTTATTAATATTTTACCTTGCTCTTTTTTAACCATTGCTTTTCCTTTTACAGTTATTGATCTACAACCTTTTATCTGGAAAAAATTTAACGTAACACCTAACTATACCTATCATTTAGACTTGAATCTTTCTGAATCAGAATTAATTGAAAACATGTCATCTGATAAACGTAATAGTTTAAAAAAAGCAGAGAAAGATAGCTTAAAAACCATACAGGTTAATGATTATAAAATAGTTGAACAATTAGTTTTAAAAACCTTTTCAAGAAAAAAAAAATCTGTTGATTCTCAATTTGTAAATAAAATATTAACTACGTTCGCGAATGAGCAAAATAGTTTTGCTTTTGTTTCCTATAATAATGATAAACCAATATGTGCCGCATTTTGTATAATAGATACTCATACATGTTATTATTTATTGGGAGGATACGATAACGATAATAAGCACCAAGCGGCAGGTGTATGTGTTATATGGCAATGCATTTTACATGCAAAACAAAAAAAGTTAAAAACATTTGATTTTGAAGGGTCTATGTTACCTGAAGTAGAAAAATATTTTAGAGGGTTTGGCGCAAATCTTATCCCCTATTATAGAGTTAGCAAAGCTAAATTAGCTGTTGACCTCGCTTTAAGATTTATTAAAAAAAAATCATTATAATACTTATTTATGAAAGCCATTATTTCTCATGATATCGATCATCTTACCGTATGGGAGCATACGCATGATTTAATTTTACCTAAATTTATTATTAGAGCACATATAGAATTAGTTTTAGGTAAAATCTCCCTACTAGAATACAGCTATAGAGTAAAAGATTTTTTTAAAAACAAATGGCAACAAATTGATGAGTTAATAGGATATAACATTTCTATGGGGGTACCCTCCTTCTTTTTTATTGGCGTTAATAATGGTGTTGGATTATCTTATCCGCTTGAAAAAGCAAGCTATTGGATTCATAAATTAACTGAGCAAAACATTGAATTAGGTGTTCACGGGATAGCATATGATAGTTTTGAAAAAGTAAATGAAGAGTTTGAATTATTTAAAAATATCTCCTCATTATCCTCTTTTGGTATACGTATGCATTATGTTCGTAATGACGGAAATACTTTAAACTATATTGAAAAAAGCGGCTATTGTTTTGATTCTACCGAGCATGCTTTTAAAAACCCTTATAAAATAGGTAATTTATGGGAATTCCCCTTTCAAATTATGGATGGATGGATACTCAATAATAATAAACCCTGGCAAAGTCAAAATTTAGAGCAAGCAAAATACAATACATTACTTTTAATTGATAAAGCACAAAAAGAAAATATAGAATATTTAGGTATTATTTTTCACGACCGCTATTTCTCAAATAGCTTTAAAACATGGAAAAACTGGTATATTTGGCTTATCGATTATTTAAAAAGCAATAAAATAGAATTTGTAAATTTTAAACAAGCCATTCAAAAGCTAGAATCTATAAATAATGAACCTGCTCATACTCACTCAATATTTCCCTCCTGAAGTAGGTGCACCTCAAAACCGACTGTTCGAATTAGCTGTTAGATTACAAAAAAAGGGTATAACTATTTCTGTTTTAACAGCGATGCCTAATTATCCACAAATGGAAATTCATCCTTCTTATAAAAATAAATTTTACTTTCGAGAACAGGTATCTCACCTAGACGTTCATCGCAGTTGGATTTATGTAACCAAGCAAAAAGGAATTGTACATCGTTTGTTAAACTATTTTTCATTCGTATTTACATCTTTTTTTATTGGGTGGTTTAAGCTCGGTAAATTAGATTATATTTTATGTGAAAGCCCTCCCTTATTTCTAGGCATTACTGCCTATTTTTTAAAAAAGATAAAAAATGCTAAGATTATTTTTAATGTATCAGATCTTTGGCCAGAAAGTGCGGAAAAGCTAGAACTTGTTACTAATAAGTTTTTCTTAAAATCAGCAACAAAACTAGAAGAATTTTTATATAGGAATTCAGATTTAATAACTGGACAAACGCAAGGTATCGTGAAAAATATTTCAAATCGTTTTCCTAATAAAAAAACATACTGGTTACCGAATGGTGTAGACTTAGATTATTATAAAACTGATCCAAAACAAAAAGACTGGAGGACTAAAAATAATTTTAAAACAACAGATTTTATTATATTATATGCAGGTATAATTGGCTATGCTCAAGGGCTTGAAATAATAATTATTGCTGCAGAAAAATTACAAAAATATGTGGATATAAAATTAGTTATTATAGGTTCTGGACCTGAGAAAGAAAAGCTAATTGCTTTAAAAGAGAAGCTTCATATGTCTAATGTTTACTTTTTTGATGCCGTATCGAAAGCAGAGATGCCTGCAATTATTGATGCTACTGACATTTCCATAATACCTTTGAAACGGTTATCTTTATTTAAAGGCGCTATTCCTTCAAAAATATTTGAAAATTTAGCAATGAAAAAAACAATACTTTTGGGAGTTGAAGGGGAAGCGAAAGAATTATTTATTGATGAAGGTAATTGCGGGTTAGCTTTTATTCCTGAAGACGCAAACGATTTATCACTTAAAATATTACAATTGTATAATAATAAAGACTTATTAAAAATGTTTGGTGAAAATGGATATAACTATGTCGCCAGAAAATTTACACGAGACAAGATAACAAATGAGTTCTATAATTGGTTAATTGCAAATAATTAATTTGAAAAAGCAAAAGTTTCATACTACTCTACATTTTTACTTAGCACTTTTTTTAGCTTTTTCTTTAACCTTATCTCGGGTTGTACCGCTATTAATAGCATTGATGTTGCTTAATTGGATAATTGAAGGCGATTTTAAAAACAAATTTATAGCATTAAAAAACAATAAATTTGCACTTCTTTTTATTTCATTCTATTTACTACATGTGGTTGGGCTCCTATACACGCAGAATATTAAATCTGGGTTATTCGATTTGGAAGTTAAGTTATCTTTACTTTTATTCCCGTTATTATATGGAAGTCGCCCACTATCTGAAGGGAAATTAAATCAAGTTTTTATAGCATTCATTAGCGGCTTATTATTATCTTCTGTAGTAATGTTAAGTAAAGCAATATTCTTATATTTTACGCTACATGAAAATCATTTTTATTATGAAGAGTTTGCTTCAACAGGTATTCATTTGGGATATATGGCCATGTATATTAATTTTGGCATTGGTGGACTATTGTTAATGTTGCTTGTATACAAGAATAATCGATTTTTTATAAAACCAGTGCTAGCAAGTTGTATTATTTTATTTTTTTTAATAATTCTTATTTTGCTATCCTCAAAAATGGGATTAATAGAATTGTTATTACAATCGCTAGGGTTTTTAATCTATTATATCTGCAAATCAAAAAAATATTTAGTTGGAGTAATCACATTTCTACTTTGTGCAGGAGGATTACTATTTGTATTCAAATATGTACCTACGGTTAGTGGCAGATTTGAGAATGCGATTGAAGCAGTCACCACTAAATCACAAGATAAGACAAAAGCTGAAAGTACGGCAGTACGGCTTTTAATTTGGAAGGCTGCGAATAGTATAATCAGAGAAAACATTTTGATAGGAACTGGTACTGGAGATGCTAAAGATTGTTTATTAGCAAAATATGAACAGCAAGGTCTTACAGGTGCACTTGCAGGTAAGCTAAATGCGCACAATGCCTATTATCAAGTATTTATTGCATTGGGCAGTATCGGGCTTATAACGCTGTGCATTCACTTATTTTTACCAATGTATTTTTCAATTAAAAATAATAATTTTCTCTATTTACTATTTTTATTAATTGTGTGCTTTAATTTTTTAACAGAGTCTATGCTGGATGCACAAGCAGGGGTTGTATTTTTTGCATTTTTTAACTCTCTCTTATGTTTTAAAACAAATACTCAATAACTAATTCTTTAACAATGATTCCATTTTCTCCACCACACATTGATCAAAAAATAATTGATGAAGTAACCAAGGTCTTAAAGTCAGGTTGGATAACAACAGGACCGCAAACTAAACTATTTGAAAAAGAATTAACCAATTATTGTGGTAACAAAGCAACCTTATGTTTAAATAGCGCTACAGCTGCTTTAGAAATTATGTTACGTTGGTTTGGTGTAAAAGAAGGGGATGAAGTTATTTTACCAGCATACACTTATTCTGCAACAGCAAACGTGGTGATACATTGCGGCGCTAAACCAATTTTCGTAGATGTAAATGCATACGATTTTAATATATCTATTGCTTGTATAGAAAAAGTAATTACTTCTAAAACAAAAGTAATCATGCCAGTAGATTTTGGCGGCTACCCTTGTGATTACGATGAACTGAATAAGTTGGTTCAAAATAATAAAGATAAATTTATACCAACCACAGAGGAACAAAAAACATTAGGACGAATATTAATTTTATCTGACTCGGCTCATTCATTTGGTGCAAAATATAACGGCAAAATTTCAGGTTCGTTAACGGATGTGTCAGTTTTCTCTTTTCATGCTGTTAAAAACTTAACTACTGCCGAAGGTGGTTCCATTGCATTGAACTTACCTCCTCCCTTTAACAATGAAGAGATATATAAAATGCTTTGTATAAAAACCTTGCATGGACAAGATAAAGATGCTCTTGCAAAAACACAAAAAGGTAACTGGCGATACGATATTGTTGAGGCAGGTTATAAATGCAACATGACGGATATTTCAGCCTCCATAGGTCTTGTAGAGCTATCTCGCTATAATGATGACACATTAAAAGTACGAGAACAAATAGTTGAAAAATATAATTCAGCATTCAATAAATACAGCTGGGCTCAATTACCTGATTGTAAAACCATACATAAACAAAGCAGTTATCACTTATATGCTTTGCGAATTAAAAACATTACTGAATTGCAACGCGATGCAATTATTAAAGAAATTTTTGAGCATGAAGTATCCGTTAATGTCCATTTTATTCCAGTGCCGATGATGAGTTTTTATAAACAATTAGGATACGATATAAAAAATTATCCTATTACTTTTGATAATTATATGCGTGAAATATCATTACCTATTTATTATGATTTGAACGAACAAATGGTAGAAAAGGTAATAAGTGCAGTTATTGAGTCGGTTACAAAAGTTTTATCTATTGCATAATTAAATGAAACGATTTATTGATCTACTTTTTTCATTTTTAGGATTATTATTATTGTTGCCTCTTTTCATTATCATAGGGTTATTGATTGTTATTGATTCTCGTGGAAGCATCTTTTATAAACAACAAAGGGTTGGAAAAGATAACATTGATTTCTTTTTATTTAAATTCAGGTCAATGCAGATTAATGCAGATAAAAAAGGATTACTTACCATAGGAGGAAGAGATAATCGGATTACACGAGTGGGATACTATCTTAGAAATTACAAAATAGACGAATTACCACAACTTATAAATGTTTTAATTGGAAACATGAGCTTGGTGGGTCCTAGGCCAGAGGTTCGAAAATACGTAGATTTATATACGCTAGAACAGAAACAGGTTTTAACAGTAAAGCCTGGAATTACAGATTATGCCAGTATTGAATACAGTAACGAAAACGAATTATTAGGTAATGCTAAAAATCCCGAACAATTTTATGTTGAAGAAATAATGCCTAAAAAATTAATGCTAAATTTAAAATACATTGCAGATAAAAATACTATAACAGATTTCAGAATTATAATTAGAACCATCGTTAAGATTAGCCGTTGAAATAATAGTTCGCCTTTTTAGTTAGATTGAATTATATCCTATTATAATATTATGATTGCTAAACTCTCTTTTAGAAACCAGCAAAGTTTATGACGTCAAGGAATTTAATAAACCTTTTAACTCCTCACTTTTATCTGGGTAACCCAATTTTTCATAAGAGGCAATTAAATTTCTAAGTAATCGCTTTATTATTTCAAGATTTGAGCATGGCTCATAAAAAATGACTAAGGGGTTTAAATGTAATTGTTTTAAAAAGGCATCAATTTCTTTTTGTCCAAATACAGCTCCTTTGCTAAAGGGATTAATATAAAACAACACGTTAGTTTCAATTTTACCTTTTTTCGATACAATTTCAGTAGATTCTCTATCCAGGTAACATAAAATAAAGTGTTCGGGAAGATTGACACCAAAAATAGGAATTTCTAGTTGTTGCGCTATAATCGTATATATTATTGAAAGTAAAAGAGGGTTTCCTTTTTTACTTTCTAATACATTATTAATATAAGAATTTTGTGGCGCGTGATAATTGCTTGTGTTACCGCTAAAATTATGAACATCAAATAAAATATGATTAATAATTTTAACTTTTTCTAGTGCAGTTAAATTTTCATTTAACTCTAGCCAAATATCATGTTTTATTTGATTTATTTGCCGTTTTATTTTAGTCGTATCTATATCTGGATATTGATATTTTGCAATAAGCATAGCTCCTTCCAATAAATTTTGTTTTTCTGGCGATGCCCATTTTTTTAAATCCTCTTTAATAAGTTCAAACTGTATCTGATGAATAATATTCTCAATACGATTTTGTATTAGTGTATCGAATGAATGCTCCCAAGCGTCTTCTAAAACAGGAATAATATCTTGCCCGATAGATAAAAATTTACCACTTACCTGATTGAAAATAATTTCATCTGGGTCATCAAGTAAACTAATAAGTGCACTTATTTCTTTTTTATTCATACGTTAAAGACTACAAACACAAAAATAGAAGAAGATAAAGTGTAATTTATGTGCGTTTAAAATAAGATTTCAACCTTCGATTGTTAATCCCCAAATAAAAATCAACTTTATTTTCAATCTAAATCGCGTAAAAAAATTGGAAATCAAGAAGAAGAGCCTATATTAAGACTTGAAAACACGACTTTTAAATTAATTAGGTTAACTATTTTTTTTTAAATGAAAAATAGCTAACTTGCATGAGTTAATTTTATTTCAATTAAATCCTACTTCTTAATTTCTTAATGAATAAAAAATGAAAAAAAGACTACTTACATTCGCTCTTGTCATCATTTGTTTAGCGTCTTTCCAAGCGCAAACATCGATTCGACTGATAAACCAAAATTCTGAAAACTCAACTTTAATTGAGTTTAAATCTGCTTCTTATTCCTTAAATGAAGTAAAAACGGCAGAAAGATCAGCAAATATGGTATTAATAGATAAAGGCGCTTCTTTACTAGAAAAAGGAAACCCTGATTTACAAAAACTAACGGCATCGGTGCTTATTCCAAATGAAGCTGAAATGCAAGTAAATGTTGTTTCAAGTGATTTTTATGACGTACAAAATGTTACTGTTGCTCCATCTAAAGGTAATTTAATGCGTAATATTAATCCAGATGATGTTCCATACACATACGGTAAGGCGTATTCTGAAAATGTATTTTTCCCTGCAAGTATAGCTACATTGAGTGATCCTTATATATTAAGAGATTATCGCGGTCAAGTAGTTACTGTTTGCCCTTTTCAATACAATCCAGTAACAAAAGTATTGCGTGTATATACAAATGTTAAAGTGAATGTTTCTGTTAAAAATGAAACAGGTGGCCAAAATTCATTAATCAATGGAACAAGAAATATTAGCGCAATAGATAATGAATTTGAAACCATTTATAAAAGTCAATTTATAAATTATACAACATCGAATACCCGTTTAAGAGGTGTTGTATCAGAAGAAGGGTCAATGCTAATTATCTGTTACGATGATTTTGCAGCTACTATGGCACCATTTGTAAAATGGAAAAACCAAAAAGGTATTGCTACAGAATTAGTTTTAAAATCTAAAATTGGCACAAGTGCTACCGCTACTCAAATTAAAAAATACATTACTGATTATTATGCCGCACACCCAACTTTAAAATATGTATTATTAGTGGGAGATGCTCCGCAGGTTGCCTGTTCTAAAAAGGCAGATGCTAGTGGCAGCAAACAAGATTCTGACGTTGACTATGGTTATATGACAGGAAATGATTCATATCCTGAGTTATTTGTTGGTCGCTTTTCAGGATCCACAAAAGATCAAATTGCTATCATGGTTAACCGTACACTTAAATATGAAACTGCTCCTCAAAAAGATGGAGCGTGGTATAAAAAATCAATTCAAATAGGTTCTGGCTTAGGTGCCGGTCAAGGTGATAATGGGGAAGCTGATTGGGTACACCAAAGAATTATTGCTAAAAAATTATTAGCATATACTTATAATACTATTGGAGAATGCTATGATGGAAGCAGAGGAGAAACTGATGCAGCTGGTGATCCTACTTCAAGTACGGTTGCAAAATTAGTGAATGCTGGGGCAAGTATTATTACCTATACAGGCCACGGTTCTGAAAACATGTTTGTAACTTCTGGTTTTTCTTCTACAAGCGTAAATAGCTTAACAAATAAAAATATGTGGCCGTTCATTTGGTCAGTAGCTTGCGTTAATGGGAATTTTGTAAATCAAACCTGCTTTGCTGAAGCATGGTTGCGTGCTGGAACAGTAGATGTTCCAACAGGTGCAATAGCAACACTAATGTCTACTATTAACCAAAGTTGGCAACCCCCAATGAAGGGTCAGGATGCAATGATAGATATATTAGTAGAAAGTGATAAAAGTAATATTAAACGTACGTTCGGTGGTTTATCATATAATGGTTGCATGCAAATGAATGATACCTATAAAAAAGATGGTTACGATATGACCGATACTTGGACCACGTTTGGTGACCCGTCGGTTATGGTATATACCAATACTCCTACAGATATGGTTGTAACCCATCCTGCTTCAGTTGCTCTAGCTTCTACAACAATAACAGTTGCTTGTGATGTAAAAGGAGCCTTAGTTTCACTATCAAAAGATGGCGTAATATTAGGAACTGGTATTTCTGATGGAACAAGCGCTATTATTACCATTACAGGAGCTACTTTAGGGGTAATAGATGTTACCGCAACCGCTTTTAACAAAGTTCCTTACTTTGGTAAAATTAATGTGGGAACAACTGGAATTGCTGGAAATACTGCAGTTAATTCATTTACAGTTTATCCAACTCTTGCAACAAATCAGTTAACCATTTCTTACAAAGCTGAAAAATTAGAAAAAATAAAAATTGCTTTATATAATAATTTAGGACAAGCAGTAGTAACAATAGTTAATGAAGATATTTCAACTGGAGTATTTAATAAAACAATTGATATTAGTGCTTTACAGTCCGGCGTATACTTCTGTAAATTAGAAACACAAAATACAGTGGTTACAAAACGAATAATAATTAAAAAATAAAAGTAGAATCGATATTGTATAATGCAAAAAGGCCGTTTTAATAAAACGGTCTTTTTGCATTCTTATACACTTTACTTAAATCCATAAAATAGCAGGATGTTTAAATTTAAAAAATTGAATTAATCCGAAAAGGTGAGGAATATTTGAACTAATAACCAATTCAAATTGTTGGCAATCGAAGACTAAGGCTCATTATAATATTTATTACCAAAGGGATTTTGAGATTATTTCGCGATTATAAATATTATAAAAACGCTACAAATAAATAAATTTGTATAAAATATTGATTTAAAAGTAATTCAATATTAATAACTAGAGGTCGATTATAAAATATCTTTCAATTACCCAATTAATTTGGGTTGCGATGTTATCATACTTTCTCTTAATTCTCCAAAAGAACGTATAACCAAATAAAAGGCGACGATAACCTCAAATTCGTTTTTTCACGCACAAACTTTAAGCGATATAGCCACGAAACTGGAAGCTCGCAATTTCGTTTGCTTCAACCGCGCCAATCCTAACGGTTAGTATAATATAGAGAAATTATGCTGAATTTTTAGGTTTAAATTTATCCATTATTAACCGAACTCCGGCTAATAAATATAAAGTGGCATATCATTTGCATTAATTTAAATCATCATTTAAATTAAACCAATCTCAAAAACCTAACAAAATGAAAAAATTCGTTTTAACGTCAGTTGCGGCACTATTTGCTATCGCTGTATTTGCTCAAACTCCACCAGCTAATGGAAAAGCTGAATCCAAAAACAAAAAAACAGAAATCCAAAAGGATAAAGAAGAAGTTAAAAATGACAAAGAAAAATTAAATAAAGACAAAGCCGCTGGAGATAAAGTTGAAGTAAAAAAAGATAAAGTAGAATTATCAAAGGATAAAAAAGACTTGAACAAGGATAAAGAGCATAAAGAACACAAGGAACATAAGGAACATAAAGTAGGCAAAAAATAACGATCCTTTTAAAAATTGTCTATTAGTCACATAAGCACATTGTAGAAATACAATGTGACTTTTTTTGTTAATTTATGAAATTTTACTTAACATTTTATGGGATTTGTATTTCAGTTTGTTCATTTAGCAATATATTTCCAGCTATAAATGATTCTGTCAAAACGGATTCAAGTTCTTTTAAAAGTAGGCAAGCAAAATTCAAGATAGAGCTTGATTATGCCAGTAATAATTCCTTCAAAGGAAGAAAAGATTCAAGTAATACCCCAGTCATATCTCCTCTTTTCAAATACACCACCAAACAGAGATTTTATATACAAACTAGTTTTGTCCATTCACCAAATATCTCAAAAACGTTTGATGAAATTGATCTCGGTGCTGGAAAAAAATTTCAATTTACCGACAATTTCGATGGTTCACTTTCATACACACATTATTTTACAGGCACGAAAACATCTCGTATTAAATCTACTATAGCCAGCGACGTTTCTTCTTATTTAGGTTATGATTGGAACTGGCTTTATTCTCAATTTTACTTTGACTGGAGCCGAGGTAGTACAAAACAAAAAAGCAATAAAACTACCGTGAGTAAAGCAACCAACGACTATTCTTTTACACTCGCTAACTCACACGATTTTTCATTTGATAATGTCTTTACAAATGGAGACGAAATAACCGTAACGCCTGAAGCAGATATTCTTTATGGAACTCAGAATTTCATGACCACTTATAAGGGGAAAGGCAATAAAACAAATAAAACCTATCAGGATAAGGCTTCTAAATTTGAATTAACTGGCTATTCATTTTTTTTATATGCAACATATGAACTTAAAAATTTCACAATTGAGTTTTCTCCGTATTATTCTATTCCTAAAAATCTACCCTTAGGGGAGCCTAACAAACCATATTTCGTAATGGCTACAAGTATTTATTACACATTTATCAAAAAAAATAATTTTCTTGTAAATAAGTTATAAACTCACCTAATATTTCCATATGCATTTTTTTGCGCCCAATTTTTTCGATTAATCCATTTTTTCTTTTTAGAATATGCTTTGTTATAGTTTTAGTTTTTTGTTAGCTTTGCTCTAAGACTTGTAGATAACAATTAAAAAAAAAATAATTAAAAAATAAATTTATGGCTTCCTTTAAAATAGAAAAGATACTTATTCCGATAGATTTTTCGGAAACAGCTATGAAAGCAGTTGAACATGCCGCATTTATAGCAAACACATTTAAAGCAGAACTTATATTATTACACGTGGTAGAAAAACAATGGGAGCATTTTAATATTATTCAACCCGAATTAACTGTACCTCAACCTTCTGGCATCATTCCATTGGTAGAAAAAAAATTAGCTGAAATTGCTAGTGATATTTTCACAAAATATGGTGTAAAATCGATCACTATTTCAAGCACTGGCAATATTTTCTCTGAAATTATTGCTGTTTCAGAAGAGCATCATGTTGATTTAATTGTTATGGGAACGCATGGAACTAAAGGAGTTGTAGAATTTTTTATTGGTAGTAATACTTATAAAATAGTTACAAAATCTAAATGTCCTGTTTTATCGATACAAAAAAACGCTGATAAAGTGGGCTTTAAAAATATTCTTTTACCAATTGATAATTCTTTACATTCTCGTCAAAAAGTAAATTATGTTATAATACTTGCTAAAGCGTTTGGAGCAACTATTCATATTGCAGGTATAACTGATTCTAATAAGGATTCTGATATGAAAAAATTTGAATTAAAAATTAAGCAAGTAGAAGATTATATAAAAAAAGACGATATAAAATATACTAGTAACATAGTGGTAGATAGTAATCCTTTACGCGTTACAAATATTTATGCAAAAACGGTGAATGCTGATTTAATTGTTATTATGACCGATCAGGATGAAAAAATTACAGGAAATTTATTAGGTGGTTATGCGCAACAAATTGTAAATAAATCTATAATTCCAGTAATGAGTATTGAGCCTGAATTAGGAGAAATAAGCTACCCAAGCTTAGCTGGTGGGTACCATGGTGCTTAGTGACATCTGAATAGTGTTTAAAACAAATTTATTTTACCCTAAATAGTCTTTAAGCGAACCAGTGTTTTTTAAACGTACCCCTTTTTCGGTATGTTCAACGGTGCAGCACTCATTTATCGAATCATGTTCAAAGAATAGAATAAATTCTTCGTTGGCTGCTGTATTTAGAAATTTCTCTTTTTCAATTAGCGTTAACAAAGGTCGCGTATCATATCCCATAATATAGGGCAAAGGTATGTGACCTACTGAAGGTAACAAATCTGACACAAATGCAATTGTTTTATTTTTGTATTTTATATGCGGAATCATCATTGCATCAGTATGACCATATACAGATAAAATCGAGATATCATTACCTAGTGAATGAGGATTATCTTTAGTAATAAATTTTAATTGTCCGCTTTCTTCAATAGGCATTATGTTTTCTTTTAAAAAACTTGGCTTTTCTCGTTTATTGGGCTTCGTTGCCCATTCCCAATGTTGGGAATTGCTCCAATAAGTTGCGTTTTTAAATACAGGTTCAAAACCCGTACTGTTTTTATTGTTTTTGATACTACCTCCACAATGGTCGAAATGAAGATGCGTTAAAAACATATCGGTTACATCTGAAGTTGCAAAACCAGCTTTTTTAAGAGAATCATCCAATGATTGGGTATTACTTAAGTAGTAATGATTAAAAAATTTAGCATCTTGTTTATCTCCAATTCCATTATCTATTAATATTAATCGATTTTCATCTTCAATTAATAAACAACGCATTGACCAATTACATAAATTATTTTCATCTGCAGGGTTTGTTTTATTCCACAATGTTTTTGGAACTACTCCAAACATAGCGCCCCCATCTAATTTAAAATTGCCGGTATTGATTACGTGTAATTTCATTTTTTTAAATTTAATTTTACTAATTTTTTAATTTCCATTAATATGGGATTCCAACCTTCTCCATTATTAAAGGCTTCTTTATATCTTTTTTCACCATCAGTTACTTTTGAATAATCGCCTTGCGTTACCGTTAAGGTTGTTTTTGTATCACTTTCCTGAACTAAATGATAGGTGACTGTAAGGTAATTTTCAGGAATATCTTCAATGGGAGCATTAGGGTCTATGGTACTATAAGTCAATAATTTTTCTCGCTGAATATCAAGAATGAAACCTTTTACAAAAATTATTTCTTTATTCTCGTATACTCCTTTCCATAATAAAGCACTTTCTTTTTTCCAATCTGATAAAGCTCCACACCCAAACATATATTTTTTAGTTTGTTCAGGATTAACTAATGCATTCCATACTTTAGAGGTATTTGCATGAATGACAATGCTGTTTTTTACAATTAAAGAACTCATCTTTATAATTAATAAATTATATTATTCAATTAGTAATAATTCTACACGTCTATTTTTTTGGCGACCTTCTTCCGTATTATTATCACTTATTGGTTTTTTAGATCCAAACCATTCGGTTTTAAATCTGTTGGGAGCAATCCCCTTTTTTTCTAAGTACTTTTTTACCGATTCGGCACGTTTTTGTGATAGCTTTTTGTTTGTTGCTTCCTCACCTTCATTATCGGTATGACCAGAAATTTTTAATCGCCATTTCGAATTTTTAATCAATAATTTACCCAATTGATCTAGTGAGGCGAAAGAGGATGATTCAATAATTCCACTAGCCGTTGAAAATTCTAAATTTTCAAATGCTTTTTTCATTATCGCTTCTTCTTCTAAACTTAATCTAACCGCTACATCATCCTCATCTTTTTGCTTAAGACGGTCTTTATCCGTTTTTAAAATAATGAATCGAAAATATCGATCTTTATCGCCTCTT
Organism: Bacteroidia bacterium; assembly: GCA_039937835.1. GTDB lineage: Bacteria > Bacteroidota > Bacteroidia > 2-12-FULL-35-15 > 2-12-FULL-35-15 > 2-12-FULL-35-15. The sequence continues at coordinate 30,174 of JBDTFR010000111.1, forward strand.
ATTGCTTTTTTAGGAATACCGTTTACCACTGCTTTAATTTCATTTATCGTATCACTTCCCTCTCCTTCTAACTTAAATATTACTAATTCATTTGCAGGTAATTCAGTAAAATTAAAACTACCCTCTTCGTTTTTAATAACCGTAGTTAAAATATTACCCTGTAAATCAATTAAACTTAATTTTGTTTCGGGGCAACCGTTGTTACTAGCTGGCCCAGCTTTTTCAGGACATTTATCTATTAAATCTATTACACCGTCTCCATCTTTATCTGGACAACCATTTAGTTCTACGCTGCCGGGATCATCCGGGCATTTGTCATATTTGTCAATTACTTTATCACCGTCTCTATCTGGACAACCTTTAAATTCAGGTAAGCCTGAATCATTGGGACAATCATCATCTTTATCTGCTATACCATCTCCATCTTTATCTGGGCAGCCATTTAATGCTTTTGTACCTAGCTCATCGGGGCATTTATCTTCTGAATCTTGTACATGATCTCCATCTCTATCAGGGCAACCCTTAAACTCCCAAACACCAGGCACATCTATGCAAGCATCCAGTTTATCAGATACTTTATCTTTGTCTCTATCTTTGGGTGAGCCATATAGAATGGGAATTTTTAGCATAAAATAAATATTTGCGCTATATATATCCTTTTTGGTAATAAATGGATTAATGCTATTTGTTCCAACTATAACTGGCCCTACTCTTAGCCCCAACCCTAGCTTTTTATTTTGCATTTGATCAACAGATAAAGGCATAAATACACCAAACCATTTATGATCCCACCTTGGGGTTATACTATAAGCCGTAATTTCATGAATTCTAACTTTATTATTTTTAAATTGAAATGCTAAATAAGGGGTGAAATTAATATAAAAGTCTTTATAGATGTTATAGTCTATTTGGGCACTCAATGCGGTTGGCAAATTCATTTTAAAGAATTTTTTACCATCATCGTGCATTATAAACTTCTTACGTAAGGAATCGTCAAAATCTTCTAAAGTAGCGTTACTAAAGCTTTTTAAATCCATAAATTTAATGTTTGCAGTAAAATCATTGCTATTTGCTGCTTTTATAAATTTCGCTTTTCCTACATCAACCAATGAAATACCTACACGTAGTTTATACTTATTTTTATCGTTTCGATATAAATCTGTTTTTCCGTCCATTTCGTATTTATATTTTTCGAAATCTGGTCTCCATTCATACACCACCCCAAAATCGAAACCTAGAAATGGTGAAGAAACATTTTTTACATTGCCATTTTTATTCGGAAAGTAGTTTGAATGCCCATAATTAACATTGGTATTAAACAAAGATAAAGTGGTATCTGTTGTAAACTCATAATTTAATTCATTAATGTGCATGTATAAAGCTTGTAAACCCTGTATTACCTTAAGCGTAACGCCAGCTTTTAAAAAATGTGCCCCTTCTTTCTTAAATACATGCCCATAGGTTAACGAATAATCAACCCAAGACATGGTTTGAACATCCAAATTTTTATTATTTAATTTAGTTTTAAGTAAAGATGGATAATCCAATTGATTCGTGAATAAGGTTGCTAGTTCATTTGAAACACCATCTACATTCGCAATCGTTCGCACTCTAAATTTAAAAGCTATTGCATTTTTTTCATCAATGGAAACTAAAAATGAAGGTAAGTATAACTGATTGGTAATAGACAATCTTTTATCATCCCGATTATCTCTCACTCCTATGTAATGTTGAGAAAAAATGGTGTCTTGAAAAGCTGGATATACACCACTAAATAATCCGCCTGTATGTTCAAAAGCGCTTTTTTTTATTCCTGCGTAATTGTTGGTTATATTTAAATTAAATCCTACCAGATTGATGTCTGTTTTATATCTGCTATCTACTACGGCGGCTGGTTGAAGGTCGGTACCAGTAACGCCCGAATAGTTGCTATTAGAATAGCCTAAGAAATCTTGAGCAAACCCACTAAATGAAATACCTATTGTAACAAAAATAAAAAGTAATATTTTTTTCATAGGAAATGTATTGCTATTTAACACGAAAGATAACTTTTTTTTTAAACCTTTATAAGCGCCCTATTATTTATATAAATTTATTATTCACTTCGTAATAAACGGAAACTCTTGCGATGATGATGAGTAATACCATATTCTTGAATGGCTTTACGATGCTTAAGCGTTCCATAGGCCTTATTGCTAGACCATTCATATTGCGGAAACTCTTCATCTAATAAATCCATATAATCATCACGATATGTTTTTGCTAGAATAGAGGCAGCAGCAATACTTGCGTATTTGCCATCGCCTTCAACAATACAAATGTGTGGTATGTTTTCATATTTATTAAATCGATTACCATCAATTAATAGGCTTTGCGGTGTTATATTTAATTTAGTTATTGCACGGTGCATGGCTAAAAAAGACGCATTAAGTATATTTATGGAGTCAATTTCTTGAACATTTACTTGGGCATAAGCATGCGTAATGGCCTTTTCTTCAATTAATGGTCTTAAATATTTACGTTGTTTATCCGTTAACTTTTTAGAGTCATTCAGCAATTTATGATGGAAGTTTTTTGGTAAAATAACTGCAGCAGCAAATACTGGTCCTGCTAAACAACCTCTACCAGCTTCATCACACCCAGCTTCAATGAGTATTTTATGAAAGTATTTTTTGAGCATATCAAAACACTAATTATAATAATTTAAAGATAATAAATTTAAACAGCGTATTGAACTCAAGAATTAAGCTTAAAATACAAACCATTGTTGTATTTACTAAAATTGCAACTCACAGCTCAACATTTTTAACGCATCTAATTTCAAATTCACTTAACCATCATCAACTTCATTTGCTTTTATAAAATTTTGACAGTCAATTAGTAGTTAAAGAAAATAGCAGCATTTTTTACCTTCTACGAGAGACAAGTTATTATAGTTTTATCTGTTGGTCTTGTATTATGAATGGACTGCCTTTTCAATACAATGCCAAAGAGCATCAGCAGTTTTATCCCAGCTAAAATCTAACTTTCTTTTATTCCCTTTTTCAATCAGGCTACTTCTTAAGTCGCTATTTTTATAAAGCATTCCCATAGCATTTGCTATTGATTCAACAGAAAACGGGTCTATCATTAGAGCCGCATCTGCTGCAATTTCAGGCATGGAAGTTACATTACTTGTTATTACGGGTGTATTACAATTCATGGCCTCTAATATTGGAATGCCGAATCCTTCAAAATAAGGTACATAAGTAAGTGCCAACGCAGAACCAATTATATTTTTTAGATGATCCGTATTTAAACGGCCTGTAAATATCACTTCGTTTTTATATTTCATATTAATATAGGTTCTTTTTATTGCACTCGTCCAATAATATTTTTCGCCTACTATAACTAACTTCAAGTCATTTTTTTGCTCGCTTTTAAATAAATCAAAAGCTTCAAATAAACGTGATATGTTTTTTCGTGGATGCAATGAACCTACAAATAAAAAATAATCGCAATTGGCTGTATATTGTTTTTTTGTTTCGAGCTGTAATGTCTTATTAATGGGTTGATAAACATTATTACAACCATTATACACTACATCTATTTTTTCACTTTTAACACCATATGTATTAATAAGATCATTTTTTGAAAATTCAGATACAGTAGCGATACGATTCGCTTTGTGAGCAAATTTTGGAAAAAAATACTGATAATAATGTCGAACCAAAAAAGATAAATCTTTAGGATAATGTTCAAAATTAATATCATGTATTACTGCTAATTGTTTACATTTTGCTTTTAAAGAAAGATAACCATCGGGAGATAAAAACAGGTCAGGCTTATATTTATTTAAAAAATTACTTACAGAAATCTCAAACCACCAATAAAATAAAAAAGGATGGCGAGCGGGAGGAGAGAGTATTACTGGTGTTATATTATCTGCGAATATAAATTCAGGGTCAAAATCGCGATCAAATAAAAAAATAAAATGATCCTCTGGATGATTAATTGTAATACGTTTTAAGGTTTCTAAAGTAAACCAACCAATACCTTCTAACCTGTTTCTTATGAGTAAACGCGTATTTACAACTATTTCCATAAATTAGTAACGAATTTACATTAAATATTTAGAAAATAGTTATTCGTAGCCTAAATTTTTCTTTTAATTTAAAGTACTTTAACATTCCTGTAAAAAGCATACTTTTGTGATCTGAAATGAAAAACGCTATAAAATACATACTCCATATCTTATTAGGATTTAAGAATTATTTATTTGTTTTTTCTTTATTTAAAATAAAAACATTAAAATCTGATAAAAATGAGAAAGACTTTTTTCAATTTTTAAAATTAATCCCTGAAAACACTATTGTTTTAGATATTGGAGCAAATATTGGTATTATGACCGTGTATTTAGCTCGTATTAAAAACAGTACAGTTTATAGTTTTGAGCCTATTCCTCAAAATGTAGAGATTTTAAAAAAAATAATTCATTATTTTAAATTAATAAATGTTAACATAATAGAAGTGGCACTTGGCAATACAGAAGGAGAAGTGGAAATGGTAATGCCTGTTATTTCTAAAGTTAGAATGCAAGGTTTAAGTCATGTAATACATACTTCAATAACCGATAATAATGAAGGGGAAAAATATAAAGTGTCTTTAAAAATGTTAGATCACCTGCCCGAGTTGGTAAATTCTAAAAAAAGAATGAGTGCTATTAAAATTGATGTTGAAAATTTTGAATTTTTTGTTTTGGATGGAGCAAAACAGCTAATATTTACCCACAAACCTATTATATACGCTGAACTTTGGGAAAACGAAAATAGAAAAAATTGTTTTGAATTGTTATTGAGTTTGAATTATAAAACATTTGTAGTAGTTAATAATAAACTAGTTGAATTTAATAAACAATTACATAAAACCCAAAATTATATTTTTCTGCCACAATCATCAAATTAACTTAGCTTACTATGCAGAAAAAATTTTTAGCTAATCTTGCTTTAATATTATTTTTGAACTTGCTTATTAAGCCTATCTATATTTTGGGTATTGATAGAGCTGTTCAGAATGAAGTAGGTGCTGCTAACTATGGAATTTATTTTGCAATTTTTAATTTTTGTTTTATTCTAACCATTATTCTTGATTTTGGAATTACTAATTTCAATAACAAAAACATTGCTCAAAATAATCATTTACTTACCAAACACTTCTCTGGGTTATTTACTTTAAAAATTATTCTTGCCTTTATTTATATTATAGTAATAGTTCTTACGGGCTTTTTAATAGGCTATGACGCACGTTTAATGAAACTATTATTAATAATTGGCTTTAATATGTTTTTATTGTTCTTTATTAATTATATGCGCTCGAATTTAGCAGGCTTACATCTTTTTAAAACAGACAGTATTGTATCTATATTAGATAGGGTTATTCTTATAATAGTTAGTATAATAATGCTTAAAAAGGGGGTTTTTAAAGATCCTGATGGTATTATGTACTTTGTATATGCTCAAACATTTTCTTATTTAATATCAGCAATTACGGCATTTATTATTATTTTAAAAAAAACGCACACCTTTAAAATTACATGGAACTGGCCATTCTCCCTAATGATATTAAAAAAGAGCTTACCTTTTGCTATTCTTACCCTATTAATGTCCTTTTATAATCGAATAGACACTGTAATGATTGAGCGTATGTTACCTAAAGGCGTAGGAGATGTACAGTCAGGTATTTATGCGCAAGCTTTTCGTTTACTAGATGCTGCAAATATGATTGCATTTTTAACTGCAGGAATGTTGTTACCTATTTTTTCCCGTATGTTAAAATATAAAGAATCAGTAGAGTCATTGGTAAAGCTAATTAGCAGGCTATTACTTGCGCCAGCTATCGTAGTGGGCGTAGGCTGTGTTTTTTATAGTTTAGAATTAATGCAACTGCTGTATCCTGCTCACGTATTAGAATCTGCTAAAATATTTGGCCTATTAATGTTGAGTTTTGTTGCCGTTTCAACCACTTATATTTTTGGAACCCTACTTACTGCAAACGGTAATATGAGACACCTTAATATTATGGCGGGTTTTGGTATGGTAATTAATATCTCTCTTAATTTAATGTTTATTACCTATTACCAAGCATATGGTTCTGCTATTTCTAGCTTAATCACCCAATTTTTAACAGCTGCGATTCAGGTTGCAATCGCCCAACGTATTTTCAAATTTAAGGTTAATTACAAACTAATCTTTACATTTATATTATTCACCTTAGGGGTAATTTTTATCAATTATATTTCTACTACCCTTCCTTTCCATTGGATGTTAAAATTTTCCATAATGGTATTAACTTGTGCCGGTTGGGCATTTATTTCTGGTATTATTAGTATAAAATCGATGTTAAGATTATTAAAGTATGGTTAAGATAGAAACCTTGCAGATCTATTAATTTTTTTTACTTTTGTTAGTTATTAAATCTAAAATAACACTCAAAATTACAGCGTTTTGTTTAAAATCAAATTAAAAATTAAGAACCTAAATTTGAAATAATAGTTTTCCACATGCAAGAATATACTAAAAGTATTTATTACTTTATCCGATTAATAATAAAATGGAAAACTCATTTTATAGCTATAACTATTATAGCAGCAGTTGCATCTATTATTTTTTCTAGCTCTTGGTTTATTAAACCTAAGTATAAGTCATCTTCTATTATCTACCCTTCTAACTTATTTCCTTATAGTACAGAAAGTTCTACAGAACAAATGCTCCAATTATTTGGATCATCCGAAATACGAAATACTGTAATTCGTAAATTTAATCTAGCTGAGCATTATAATATTGACCTTAGCAGTCCTCCAGCAATGTTTGACTTATTCAATGAGTATGAATCAAACATTTCCGTTACTCGCACAGAATATGAGTCGATTGAGATTAAAGTATTAGATACTGACCCCACGTTAGCATGTGCAATGGTAAACGAAATAATTAAAGGTGTAAATACAAAAGCTCGTTCATTACAACGCGAAAAGACACAAGAAATATTATTGATAAACAAAAATCAACTTTCTTTCAAAAAGAAACAATTAGATTCTGCAAGCGCTGTTCTTCAGGAATTAAGAATAAAATATAATTTATTAAATTTCGATATACAAGTAAAGGAGTATAGTAGAGCGAATGCAGGTGCATTGTCATCGGGTAAAGGCAATGTGAAAGGGATTGAAACGATGCTAAGTAATTTGCAAGAAAAAGGTGGAGAATATTATTCGTTGAGTAAAACGTATGAAGTATTACTGCAAAGTTATAACGACACGAAATTAGCATATGATAATACCTTAAAAGATTTAAACAAAGTATTAACGTACACAAGTGAAGTGACACCACCAGTAGTGGCTGATAAAAAGTCATACCCTGTAAGGTGGATAATTGTTTTAGTCTCAATTGTATCGGCAAATCTTTTTTTATTCATAATATTAGTTATGGGTATGTTCAAGAACAAAGCAATCCGTTAATTTTTATTTCTTGTTAACTGAAAAAAATATAAGATGGATTTATGTATTAAGTATTTTATTTATACTGGGGAACTGTGTATCTTTTTATTTTGAATTTTATTTCTTTCCACTAATACCAGCTGCTTTATTAATAATATTACTTGCCCTATTTGCACTAGAGGCATTAATGTTGTTTGTTGTTTTTGCCACCCCTTTTGCAATTAATCTTCAACATTTAGAAGGTGGTCTCGGTATTAGTTTGCCTACGGAGCCGATTATTTTTGGTATAATGATTATTTATATTTTAAAACAATTACATCAAAATAGTATTAGCAAAAAAGTATTAAGGCATCCTATTACAATAGCAATATTTGCATACCTACTTTGGCTTTTTTTCACAAGCATAACTAGCACCATGCCCATTGTTTCATTTAAATTTTTAATTGCTCGCTTATGGTATATTATTGTCTTTTATTTTTTAGCTATTCGACTTTTTAAAAAGTATGATAATATTAATCTTTTTAGTTGGCTATATATTAGTTCCTTTTCGATTGTTATTCTGTACACATTATATCAACATTATTTATTAGATTTTGCGGAAAGACCTGCAAATTATGTAATGTCTCCCTTTTATAATGATCATACGATCTATGGCGCTATGATCGCCATGTTTTTCCCTTTTCTTTTATTTTTTTTAACAAACCATAATTATACAATACGAGTTAGATTTGCTGCATTTGTAATTTTCATAATTTTTACAACGGGTTTAATTTTCTCTTATACTCGTGCTGCATGGCTTAGTTTGGGAGTAGCAATTATTGCATATATTGTTTTACAGCTTCGAATAAAATTTTTAGTATTGTTTATTATAGCTATGGGTATAGCTTTAGGTGCTTATAATTATAGAGCTGAAATAAAAATGAATCTAGAAAAAAATAGACAGGATGCGTCTCAAGATTTTTCAAAGCATATTAAATCGATGTCTAACATTTCTACTGATGCATCTAATCTCGAACGATTTAACCGCTGGAATGCCGCATTTAGAATGTTTGAACAGCGACCTGTATTAGGTTGGGGACCTGGTACATATGCTTTTGTATATGCTCCGTTTCAATTATCTCATGAAAAAACCATTATTAGCACAAATAGTGGTGATGCAGGAAATGCTCATAGCGAATATTTAGGCCCACTTTCTGAAGCAGGCGTACTGGGATTCTTAACATTTATTACAATTATAGTATTTGTATTAGCTACAGGTTTTAGATTATACTATTCCATTATAAATAAACAAATGCAACTTACTGTACTTGTTATTTTATTGGGCTTTATAACCTATATTGTGCATGGGGTATTAAATGATTTTTTAGATACGGATAAGGCTGCTGTTCCGTTTTGGGGGTTTATTGCTATGCTTGTTGCTATTGATGTATATCATAAAAATAAAATAGACGATAAAAACAAAATAGATATTGGTTAGTGAATTTTTAAACTAAACAATGCAATATCATCTACATAAGGCTGATTTTGTTTATATTCTAAAATAGTTTTCATAATTAGCGAATTTAAATCCGTCATATTTAGTACTCTATTTGTTCTAAGTATATCTTTTAATGCTTCAATACCAAAGTCTTCTCCTTTATCATTCTCTAATTCTACTAACCCATCTGTATAACAAACAATAGTAGTATCTCTTGCCAACGTTACCTCACCTTCTTTAATGTGTATAATTTTATCAAACATACCTAAACCCGTACAACCTGTTTTAAGTACATTTATAGTTTTACCCATAGAAATTAATGGCGGGTTGTGAGCGGCATTAATATATGTTAACACACGAGTAGTTAAATTATATTTTGCAATAAACAAGGTTATAAATTTTTCACCTTTCGCATTGGCCATTACTTTCGTGTTTAACTCTAGTACTAAATCGGTAAGGGAGGTAGTATAATTAAAAAGGATGCGTAAATTGGCTTGAAAATTAGACATTAGTAACGCCGCTGCAACACCTTTTCCAGAGACATCTGCTACACAAAATGCAAATTCATTTTCATTTAACCATATAAAATCATAATAATCGCCACCTACTTGTTGATGTGGTAAATAAAATGCAGCAGCATTTAAGCGGTCATCTTTAGGTAAGGAACTGGGAAATAACATGGATTGCATTTCAGAAGCAAGCTCTAATTCTTTTCGCATTGCAGCTTGACGAAGTGTATCTTTTGCCATTTTTTTATTTTCAATGGCTACAACAATAATGCTGGCAAGTGTTTGAACAAATGGCAAATGTTTTATTGCAGGGCTAACTTCTACCTTGTCTTCTAAGTCGCCTATTAAAACATAAGCTAAAGGTTGTGATTTATGAAATACAGGAATTACTATTTCAAAAGCTTTATTGATAAGTTTTTCTGAAAAATTAATGGTACTAATCTCCGTAATTGGAAGTAAATCTTTTTCTACATTAATATTATTATATTCATCACCAACCCCATATTTTAATATGCAACTCCATCCATTTTCATTACTAAACATCACCAATTTTCCAATGTTTAATTGTCGTTCAAGCACTTCTTTAAAAATTTCAAGTAGTTGTTCAATAGAAGAGTTTCTATTAATTGCCTTTGTAATTTCTAACAAAGCATTTAGCTTTACATCTTTGACGTTTTTTGAAAGATCTTTATTAACAGGAGTTCCCGACATAGTAAAAAACAATTAACAAATTAAATTATTTCGAGTAATGTTCTATAAAAAAATTGTACTAAATGAATTACATGACGATCGTTTTGAAAAGGAGCGATTTTTAAAAAGTATTCAATTTTTTTAAAATACTGGGTAATATTTTAACGGCTGCAATTTCCTTCATTTTAGTTATTGCTTCACTTGCTGGGGTACCAAAGTACGTTTTACCTGCCGCCACGCTTTCTCCTAATCCTGACTGTGCTAATATTGTAGCACCTTCTGCTATACGTACATCGCTTTTTATTCCTACTTGCCCCCAAAGGGTTACTTTTTTTTCTATCGTCACTACACCAGAAACACCAACTTGAGAAGCCATTAAACACATTTCTCCTACTTGCGTATCATGCCCAATTTGTACATGATTATCAATTTTAGTGCCAGCTCCAATTCGAGTATCTCCTGAAACGCCTTTATCTATGGTGCAAATAGCACCAATTTCAACATTATCTTCAATTACTACTCGTCCACAGGAAATCATTTTATCAAAAAAAGTATCTCTTTTTTTATAATAAAACGCATCCGCTCCAATTACTGAATTGGCATGAATAATAACATGGTTACCAATATGGCAATTATCATACACGACTACATTAGGGTGTAGTACACAATTATCGCCAATAGTAACATTATTTCCTAAATACACACCTGGCATAATTACGGTATTTACACCAATTACAGCTGTATCGCTTATTTGTTTGGAAGAGTAACTGAGTGGTTGAAAATGACGTACTAATTTATTATAATCTCTGAATGGGTCATCAGAAATAAGAAGGGCTTTACCTTGCGGACAATCTGTTTTTTTATTTATAAGTATGGTAGTTGCTTTTGAGGCTAGCGCTTTTGAATAATATTTTGGATGATCCACAAATACAATATCTCCTTCTTCAACCATGTGAATTTCATTCAATCCCGTTATTTGGTGTTCAGGATTGCCGTCAAATGTACAGCATATAATAGCTGCAATTTCTTTTAAAGAATGGGTAATAGGTAGTTTCATTTCATCTAATCGTCAGAACTCATCAAATATAATAAATTAAAAATGCCTTACCATGTCAAAGGTAAAGCATTTTTTAACTTTTTATAAAAGATTAAACTAGTGATTTTATTTTACACGTTCTACATAAGAATTGGTGCGTGTATCAATTTTTATTTTCTCACCCTCATTCACAAATAAAGGTACATTTACAACAGCGCCTGTTTCTAACGTGGCCGGTTTTAAGGTGTTAGTAGCAGTATCACCCTTTACACCGGGTTCTGCGTAGGTTATTAATAATTCAACAAAAGTTGGGGCTTCTGCCAGAATAGGCTCATCTCCTTCAAAAGATACTTTTACTTCCATACCCTCTTTTAAAAATTTTAAGCCATCTCCTAATAAAAAAGCTGGTATATGTACTTGTTCAAATGTTTCATTATCCATGCAAATAATAAAATCGCCTTCTGGATAAATAAATTGCATTTGTTTATAATCGACACGTACCACTTCTACTGCTTCACCGGCACGAAAACGATTTTCAACAATTTTGCCATTTTTAAGATTGCGCATACGCGCTTGGTAGAATGCTCGTAAATTACCAGGTGTGCGGTGCTGATACTCTTCAATTTTACAAAGTTCACCATTAAATCGGATTACGGAACCTACATTGATATCGCCTGAATTCGCCATATAATTTTTATTTTAGTGTTAATGTGTTTTAAATTTAAGAGGGCTGCAAATATAACACTTATGGCTTGATTTACAAATTGATAAACCATCAAGAAATTTTGCAACAATTAATAGTGTTATTTATAATCTTCTATATTTATCTGTTTATTACAAATAAAGTATTCGTGTTCTTGTTGATTAGATGCAACTATTATCAAGCGATTGGCGGAGTATATGTTAATTAAATTTTGATACCAATCAATGGCAACTTTATCCAAATTAGAGGTGGGTTCATCCAATAATAAAAGGGGGGTATTGCTTAAGATTGCGAACGCTAAACGCACACGTTGTTTCATACCAGATGAGAAATACTTTAATTGCTTGTTTTTCGCTTTCTTAAATTCTAAAAGATTTATAATTTCAGCTGTATCCAACCCTACAAAAAAAGGTTTAAACTTAGCATGAAAAACAATTGATTCGAACAATGTAAACTCTTCAAATAATTCTAAATAAGGCGCCGCAAAACTTAATTGAGTATAAACAGTATCTTCAGAAATACTATTTTTTTTTTGATCATCCTTATTATATGTTATTGATCCTTCTGATGTAGTTGTACTACCTGCAATAATTTGTAACAGGGTAGATTTCCCCGAACCATTTGCTCCTAATATTACATAGTTATTTTCAGAAATAAATTCTTGATTTATATATCGAAATATCCATTCATAATTATAGCGTTTTCCTACATTGCTTAATTGTATTTGCATACTTTTTTTGCCACTAATTATCAATAAAATTTAAAAATAAAACTATGAGATACCTTTCATAATACCATCTGAAGAATTTTTTATAAAAGAAAGTATTTGATCCTTTTCATCAGAAGATGGTGATTCTTGCTCAATAATAGCTAATGCATTAGTAACATTATGCCCTTTTATATATAAAGTACGATAGATGTCTTCAATTTCTAAAACTTGTTCATTGCTATACCCTCTTCTGCGCATACCAACAGAATTAATTCCGATATATTGTAAAGGTTCACGTGCAGCTTTAGTAAATGGAGGTACATTTTTTCGAACCAAAGAACTACCTGCAATAAAAGCATGAGCACCAATTTTTACAAATTGTTGAACTGCAACTAATCCTTCTAGGATAACCCAATCTTCAATTTGCACATGTCCTGCAAGCGTTACACTATTTGCAATTACAATATTATTACCGAGTATACAATCGTGTGCTATGTGCACGTAAGCCATTAACAAACAATTGCTCCCTATTGCTGTTTTCATTTTATCTGTTGTACCTCTGTTAATGGTTACACATTCACGAATAGTAGTATTATCACCTATTTCAGTTGTGGTAATTTCACCATTAAACTTCAAATCTTGTGGAATGGCTGAGATGACTGCGCCTGGAAACAACTTGCAATTTTTGCCAATGCGAGCACCTGAAAAAATAGTTACATTAGGTCCCACCCAAGTATTATCTCCTATTGTAACATTATCATCAACAAAAGAAAATGGAGAAAGAGTAACATTACTGCCTATTTTAGCATTGGGGTGAATATAGTTTAAGTGGCTCATGTTGTTATATTGGAAGCTATTTCTTTAGGTTGTTTATCTTTAATAACTTGCGCTAACATGATTGCTTCACATACTTCTTTACCATTTACATAGGCTATTCCACGCATGTTTACCAGACCACGTCGCATTGGGCTTTCAAGTACCAATTTAAATACAACGGTATCGCCAGGTATTACTTTTTGTTTAAATTTTACACCATCAATTTTCATAAAATAAGTACTGTAAAATTCAGGATCAGGTACTTGTGATAAAGCAAAAATACCTCCCACCTGTGCCATGGCTTCAATTTGCATAACACCGGGGAATATAGGGTTATCAGGAAAGTGACCTTGAAAAAAGGGTTCATTCATGGTAATGTTTTTTACCCCTATAATACTCTTAGCATCCATTTCCATTATTTTATCCACCATTAGAAAGGGGTAACGATGAGGTAACATGCGGGTAATATCATTAATGTTATATAGTGGCTCTTTATTAAGATCGAATTTTACAAGATCCTTCTTTTTTGATTTTATTAATTCTTTAATTTTCTTAGCAAAAGCGATATTACCTGCGTGACCAGGGCGAGCAGCTAAAATGTGCATTTTTAGTGGTACACCTACTAATGCAAGGTCTCCAACAATATCTAATAACTTATGTCTTGCTGGCTCATTAAAGTAATGAAGAGCCGTGTTATTTAATACCCCTTTCCCTTTTACTTCTACATCCTCTTTATTAAAGAGCTTTTTTAAATGATTAATTTTTTCTTCCGAAATATCCCGATCTACTAATACAATAGCATTATTTAAATCACCGCCCTTAATGAGATCATGTGTTAATAATGCCTCTAGCTCATGAAGAAAAACAAAAGTGCGGCAAGCGGCAATCTCCGTTTTAAACTCAGCTATATTATAAATAGAAGCATGTTGAGTACCCAGCACTTCGGAATTATAATCTACCATTACAGTGATTCTAAATTCGTTTTGTGGAACAGCAAGCATTTCTACCTTTTTGGCCGTATCTTCAAAAGTTAAATTTTCGGTCAGTTCAAAATAAACTCGTTCTGCATTTTGATTAATAGTTCCTGCCTCTTCTAGTATTTTTACAAAAGGCAAAGCGCTTCCGTCCATAATAGGCATTTCTGGCCCATCCATTTCCATCAGCACATTATCAATCTCCATTCCTACTAATGCTGCAAGCACATGCTCTGTGGTATGTATACGTGCACCATGTTGCTCTAAAGTAGTTCCTCGTGATGTATCTACTACATTATCAACATCAGCATCTATTATAGGTTTATTCGGTAAATCTATCCGTTGAAATTTATAACCATGATTCTCAGGAGCGGGATGAAAAGTAAGGTTCGTTTTTTTTCCAGTATGTAAACCAACACCTGAAATAGATACGACTTTTTTTATAGTTCGCTGCTTTACACTCATTTTTTTATTCTTTTGCTAATTTATTAACTATATTTTCAATATTTGTTACACTCTCTTTAATAGCTGGCAAGTTACGAAATACTACATAAGAACGCTTATAATCACCAATCTTAAATGCTGGTGAACCTTGTACCGTTTCATTTTCAACTGTTACACTATGCCCAACACCCGATTGTGCAGCAACTCTAACACCATCTGCAAGTGTAATATGCCCTACAATACCCACTTGACCAGCAATAATACAGTTTTTACCAACTTTGGTAGAACCTGCTATGCCTGTTTGTGCAACAATAACAGTATTCTCGCCAATTTCAACGTTGTGGCCAATTTGTATCAAGTTATCTAATTTTACTCCCTTTCGGAGAATAGTAGACCCCAGTGTTGCTCTATCAATAGTGGTGTTCGATCCAATTTCCACATGATCTTCAATAATTACATTCCCTATTTGGGGTATTTTTTTATAATTATTTTCCGTGTTAGGAGCAAATCCAAATCCGTCCCCCCCAATAACAACTCCCGAATGAAAGGTACAGTTATTACCTATAACACAATCAGAATGAATTTTCACACCGGCTAGTAGTATGGTGTTATCGCCAATTACCACATTGTTTCCAATAAAACAATTTGGGTGAATTTTTACTCCGTTACCAATTACTACATTGTCGGAAATATAAGTAAATGCGCCCACATACACACCGTCTCCTAAAGTGGCAGTTTTTGAAATAAAGCAAGGTTGCTCCAGTCCTATTTTATCATCTTTAATTTGATTATAAGCTTCTAACAATTGACCAAATGCAGCGCGAGGGTCTGCAACACGAATAAGTGTACAAGTGGTTTTAACGTTTTTTTCTAATATTAATTCATTGGCAACAATTACAATAGAAGCATTCGTATCATATAAGTAATGATTATAAATGGAATTGGCTAAAAATGAAATAGATTGAAAATCTCCTTCTTCAATTTTTGAAAGTTTAGTTACGATTGCATTTTGATTGCCTTCAATAGTTCCACCTATTAAACCTGCTATTTGCTTTGCAGTAAATTTACTCATTGTTTAAATTTAATAATTTCCTTTGTAGTGAACGGATTGACGAATGCACTAAAAAACGTTCAAAATTATACAAATAATTGATAGAAAATAGTTTATACACTTTTATTATTATATCTAAAGTTCTTATTTTTTAAACCTATTTTGGATAACATAAATAGTATTTTTTTACTGTTTTTGATAAGATTTCTATATTTAACTGATCGGAGGCTTCGGCAACATCCGTAAAACTTCCATCCTTAAATAAAATATTGATTCCTATTTTATTGGCAGAATAAGCATCATTTTTTACATTTCCACAAAACACAAAATAACCTACTTCTTTATTGTTTAAACTGTAGCGTTTTTTTATGATGTTTTTTATGTTTTTTATTTCATTTTCTTTAAAAGGTTGTTTTTGTAATTCTACTTTAAATAAATTACGATTTACCAACTGTGTGCATAACATGGCTAGTACCTTATCAGGGTGTGATTGCCATACTTTTATAGATGCCATAATATCATTATCATCTAACTGCGCAAACGTATTAATTAATTCTGGCCGAGAAGTAAACTCCGACTTATTGTACTTATGGTATAAAAAAACATGTAATGATGGGGTGCAAAATAATTTTTCTTTTTTTTGAGCTAGTGCTTTTGCTCGTGATAAAATTTGTACCAATAAATTTTCTGCGCTTAAAACCGTTTTGTGTAAGTATACTTGCCAGTACATTAATCTGCGTGCAATTATAAATTTCTCTACGGAATAAATACCTTTCGCTTCCACTGCTAGTTGATCGTTAACGACATTTAACATCTTAATAATTCGGTCAGAACTTACCACCCCTTCAGAAACGCCAGTATAAAAGCTATCGCGTTTGAGGTAATCCAGCCTATCCATGTCCAACTGACTCGATACTAGTTGATGTAAAAATTTCTTTTTATACTTGTTCTGAAAAATTTTAATTGCTAGATCAAGTTGCCCATTAAACTCTACATTTAAGCGTTTCATAAATAATTCAGAAATAGCTTCATGATTAATATGACTGACAATACTATGTTCTAACGAATGAGAAAAAGGCCCATGCCCTATATCATGAAGCAGGATAGCAATGGTAACACCTTTTGCCTCTTCATCTGTAATTTCATGCCCTTTGCTTCGAATTACCTCTATGGCTTGTCCCATTAAATGCATGGCTCCCATGGCATGATGAAAACGAGTGTGCAACGCACCGGGATAAACCAAATTGGTAAGACCTAATTGTTTTATTCTGCGTAACCTCTGAAAATAAGGGTGTTCTATTAAATCAAAAATTATTTCGTAAGGTAAGGATACGAAACCGTAAATAGGATCGTTAAATATCTTTAGTTTGTTGTATGGTGCATTCATTTCGGATGCAAATATAATTTATCTTTTTTTAACGAACGGACAGCATTAATATTTATAACTTTAATTCAAAATAAAACTCACCTTATGGATAAGATTCAAGTACTTTGGACAGATGATGAAATTGACTTATTAAAACCGCATATTTTATTTTTAGAAGAAAAGGGTTACGAGGTGCAAACAGCCACTAGTGGAGATGAAGCACTAGAATTAATTGATAAAAATAATTTTTCGGTAGTATTATTAGATGAAAATATGCCCGGGCTCTCTGGCTTAGAAACACTTAACCGTTTAAAAGCAAAACACGCTGATTTACCCGTAATTATGATTACCAAGAGCGAAGAAGAACATTTGATGGAAGATGCAATTGGCTCAAAAATTTCAGATTATTTAATAAAGCCTGTTAACCCGAATCAGATTTTACTTTCGTTAAAAAAAACATTGGATAATCGCCGCCTAATTAGCGAAAAAACTACCTCTAACTATCAGCAAGAATTTCGCCAAATAGGTATTAATATGGGCGATAAGTTAAGTTGGCAAGAGTGGACAGAAATATATAAAAAGCTGGTGTATTGGGAGCTTGAATTGGATAAAAGCAAAGATGAGAGCATGATGGAAATCTTAAAAATGCAGAAAGCTGAAGCCAATAAATTATATGCTAAATTTATTGAAAATAATTACATTAACTGGCTAAATGGAAAAGCAGCAAATCCCCCGCTGTTTTCTCATACTGTTTTTAAAAGTAAAATAGCCCCCTTATTAGATAAAGATGAAACAACCTTTGTGGTACTTATTGATAACCTAAGATACGATCAGTGGAAAATTATTCAACCCATCATTGGAGAGTACTTTAAAATTGATAATGAAGATTTATATAGTAGTATTTTACCTACAGCTACGCAATACGCCCGTAATTCTTTTTTTGCAGGATTAATGCCATCTGAGATTGAAAAACGATTTCCAAAATTATGGTTAAATGATGAAGAAGAAGGCGGAAAAAATTTGCATGAAGAAGAATTACTTACTGAACAGTTAAAACGTTTGGGGAAGGATGTAAAAATGAGTTACAATAAAATCACCAATCACGCTGCAGGTAAAAAATTATCAGAAAACATGAGTAATTTAATGCAAAATAAATTAAATGTAATTGTTTATAATTTTGTAGACATGCTCTCGCATGCGCGAACCGAAATGGAGGTAATACGTGAACTAGCAGATGATGAAAAGGCATACCGTTCTATTACATTATCTTGGTTTGAACATTCACCTTTACATGATATATTAAAACAAATTGCCGCAAAAAAGTGTAAATTAGTGATTACTACCGATCACGGGACAATTAAAGTTACAGAACCATCAAAAGTGGTAGGAGACAAAAATGTAAATACCAATTTGCGTTACAAGCAAGGTAAAAGTTTGGATTATATAAAAAAGGACGTGTTAGAAATTCGCAACCCCGCAGATGCATTTTTGCCAAAACAACATGTAAGTACTGCATTTGTATTTGTAAAAGAAGATAAATTTTTTGCTTACCCCAACAATTATAATTATTATGTAAACTATTACCGCAATACCTTTCAGCATGGCGGTATTTCATTAGAAGAAATGGTTATACCCATTGTAATATTATCAGCAAAATAATTATTAAAATACCGTTTATAAAGTAATTGACTATGTCAACATTAATGATAACAGATCTTTCTGAAATTTCATTAGCAGCAAAAAAACTATTAGCTTCTTTTGAAGAAGAGAAGGTTATTGCATTTTATGGAGAAATGGGAGTTGGGAAAACCACGCTAATAAAGGCTATTTGCAAGGAATTAGGAGTAAAAGATACGGTAACGAGCCCCACCTATTCTATTGTAAATGAATATAAATCTTTAAAGGGAGAAAAGATTTATCATTTTGACTTTTACAGAATTAACTCCACAGATGAAGCGTATGACTTGGGTTATGAAGAATATTTTTATTCAAAATGTTTTTGTTTTATTGAGTGGCCAGAAAAAATTGCAGAATTACTTCCGCTTGTTTATGAAAAAATAACTATTGTTTTAGAAGATCAGAAAAGAATAATTAGCTATTAATACTAATGATGTACCCAGCTATAAAAAATTTTCGTGACGAATTTTTCTTAAATTTGTTAACAGGAAAATTTTTCTACATTCATTATAAAATGAAAACATCGAAACAGTTATTGGCTTCGCTGAGCCAAACCGCATTAATGCCCCAAGAAGAAACACTTGAATTGGGTCGAAAAAGAAGTAACTTGTATATTGGTATTCCAAAAGAAATATCTTTTCAAGAAAATCGAGTACCCTTGGTACCAGATGCTGTTTCTTTATTAGTAAACAATGGGCATCGAATAATAATAGAAAGTGATGCTGGCAAAATGGCAAAATTTCAAGATCACGATTATAGTGAAGCTGGAGCTCAAATTGTTTATAGTCCCAATGATGTTTATAAAGCTGATATTATTTTAAAAGTTGCTCCTCCTTCTCTAGAAGAAATTGAGATGATGCAACAAAAACAAACCCTGATTTCGTCTTTACAACTTACTGTTCAGCCAGAAAATTTTATTAAACAATTAATTGCAAAACGGATCACTGCCGTAGCCTTTGATTGGATAAAAGATGAAGATGAAATTTATACGGTAATACGTTCTATGGGTGAGATAGCAGGTAGCACTTCTATTTTAATTGCAGCAGAATATTTAAGTAATGTAAACAACGGACAAGGAGCCATTTTAGGTGGTATTTCAGGTATCTCCCCAACAGAAGTAATTATTTTAGGTGCAGGTACCGTTGGAGAATTTGCTACTCGTGCAGCTTTGGGGCTAGGTGCATCTGTAAAAGTATTTGACGATTCAATTTATCGTTTAAGACGTTTGCAAAGTGTTATTGGTACTCGCATATTTACTTCAGTAATTCAACCTCGTGTATTAGCGAAGCATTTAAAAACAGCCGATGTGGTAATTGGCGCTATTAGAGCTACAGACGGAAGAACGCCTTGTGTAGTAAGTGAAGAAATGGTTAGTGAGATGAAAGTAGATTCAGTAATTATAGATGTAAGCATAGACCAAGGTGGATGTTTTGAAACTTCAGAAATAACCAATCATTCTAACCCTGTATTTCGCAAACATGGAGTAATTCATTATTGTGTACCAAACATTGCTTCGAGGGTTTCCCGCACTGCATCTTATGCATTAAGTACCATTTTTGCACCAATCCTGTTAAATATAGGGGAGCAGGGCGGTATAGAAAATATGCTTCGCAAAGATGCGGGCGTTCGCAACGGCGTATATTTATACAATGGTACTCTTACAAATAAGGTATTGGGTGAAATGTTTAAACTACCCTATCGGGATATTAATTTATTAATGTCAGGGCTTTAATACCTCTCTGGATAAACTCACAAATATTCCTCAATTTTAATTACAGAGATGACACTTTTAAAAAAAAATGGAGATTTATTTCGACGTTTAAGACTTTATGCCTTTGGCTTTTTATTGGGAATACTCGCAGTAAGTTTACTATACAAAGGCAAAGGTTGTCAAATGCCTTCCTCCGCTAAGTTAGAAGAATTGGCCTATCAACCATTAATATATACAGCACAGGATAGTTGTAAAATGCAATGTAACGGTATTACAATTCAAGAAGTTAAAACTGTTTTAAAAACAGGAAAAATAAATTATGATAAAAGTAATGTACGGGAAAAACCTTTTGGTTTATATGCTGTTGAAGGCAATACTGCAGATGGACAAAATATAAGAATCATGATTGCTGATTGCGATACTATTTCAAAAATCGTTACTGCAATTGACCTGTTAAGGATTCAAAAAGATAGTTGTAATTGTAATTAATGATCAGCGATAACCTTTGCAGCACCTTTTTTATATCGAATTAAAAGCACTACTGGAATACAAACAAGGATGGATATGCCCACCATAAAAAAACCTTGATCATAACTTACCAATGCTTGTTGTTTAAAAAGAGCACCTTCCATTGTTTTATAAGCAAGCGTTTCTGCGTCTCCTGAAGAATACCCTTTCGAAATAAAATTTTGTGTAAAACTAGCAATCCTATCCGTACTTTCATTGCTATAATCGGTAACATACCCTAACATACTGCCACGTACTTCAGCATTTTTGTGCGTTAAATAAACATTTATTAAAGCAATACCTACGGCTCCACCAAGCTGACGAACCATATTTGCAAGGCCAATGGCTTGTGCCATATCTTTACCCCGTAAATCCGCGACTGCCAATGATAATATGGGAGACATCATAAAAGCCATACCTATTCCTCTCAATGCAAAAGGTAAATAAAAATCATATTCATTAGAGTTGGGAGACGCGCCAGATAATTGCATTAAGAAGACAAACGTCATAACAACACCAATGATAATAATTGTTTTTGGGTTTTTACCCGATGCTAGTAGTTTCCCTACAATAGGCATTCCTATGGCTGTACATAAGGCACCAGGAATCATAAATACACCCGTTTGGGTGGCTGTCCACCCCAATGATATTTGTGCAAACAACGGAAAAATAAACACCGTACCAAATAAAATAAAGCCGAGCATAAAATTCATGATGCTACCCATTGCCAAATTAAAATTTTTATACAATCTGATATTAACAGCAGGATAATCAATACGTAATTCTCTATAAATAAATAAAACAAAGCCTAGTATTGAAATGATTGAAAATACCACTATTTCAGTGCTTTGAAACCAATCTTTTGATGTTCCCTCTTCTAAAATATATTGTAAAGATCCCACTGCGGAAATTAGAAATATAATACCCCACCAATCTATTTTTTTAGGTTTTTGAGCTCCCTCCCTATCTTTTACATAGTTCCATGCAAGTATTGTGGCAAGTATACCAAAAGGAATATTTACAAAAAATATCCAATGCCATGAAAAGTGGTCTGTAATGTATCCTCCTAATGTAGGGCCAAACGTAGGGCCCAAAATAATACCCATTCCAAAAATAGCATTTGCTGTGCTAATTTTTTCGGGTGGAAAAGCACCTACGATAATTGATTGTGCAGTGGATAGTAATCCGCCACCACCAATGCCTTGTACAAATCGCCAAAAAACAAGCATCCACAAATTGGTGGATAAACCACACATTAAAGATGAAAATGTAAAAATAATTACAGATGCGGTAAAATATGTTTTTCTTCCAAAAAGGTCTGATAACATACTGGTAAGCGGAATAATTATAACATTTGAAATAGCATATGCAGTAATTACCCAAGCAATCTCAGTAGTGGTGGCACCAATATTTCCACTAATTTCACGTAATGAAACATTTACAACTGTTGTATCAATTAATTCTAAAATAGCGCATGAAATGGCCGTAAGAATTAAAATCCATTTTTCAGCTCCTGTTGGATAAAGTGCCTTTGGAGTTAATAAAGTAGTTTCCAATGTTAGTTCGTTTTTATCTCTACGAAAGTGCTTAAACCAGGTAAAAGCAGATTTGTATATTCTTTTGGATAGTTTGATAATTCAATTTTCACAGGAATGCGTTGTACAATTTTCACAAAATTACCTGTTGCATTATCAGGCGGTAGTAAAGAAAATTTAGCACCAGTAGCCCCAATAA
This sequence comes from Bacteroidia bacterium, assembly GCA_039937835.1. Taxonomy (GTDB): domain Bacteria; phylum Bacteroidota; class Bacteroidia; order 2-12-FULL-35-15; family 2-12-FULL-35-15; genus 2-12-FULL-35-15. Next base: position 53,046 of record JBDTFR010000111.1, read on the forward strand.
ATGATTGTACTACACCTGATAACTTCATATCTGGAAAAGCATCCACTTTAATTGTTACTGGTTGTCCTGTCTTAATTTTATTTACTTGTGTTTCTTTAAAATTTGCTGTTACCCATAAATGAGAATTATCAATTACTACACATAAAGGTTGAGCAATGGTAATAAATTGCCCTTGCTCAATTGCTCTCTTGGTTACAATTCCATCGCAAGGTGCCTTAATTGTTGAATAATCTAATTGAGTATTCGCTAATGTTAACTCCGCTTCTTTTTGTTTTACTAGCGCTTCTGCTAATGAAATTTGTGCTTTTTGAGCTTCTGCTTGTGATTGAGCACCATGTGATTGGTTAGCAGATGATTTATATTGATTTAAAGAGCCTTCATATTGTGCATTCGCAATTTCAACTTCTGCCTGTGCCGCATCCAGTTGTGCACTCGTAGCAGCTTTTGCTGAATGCATATTTTTAATTCGTTTATAATCTTGTTGCACTTTTGTTAATCGTGCTTTTGAAGCTTTAATAGTTTGTTGTACGGAAGAAGAAGTAGAAACAGAAGCTGCCGCATTTTGGCTACCCGCAGATGCACTGCTTTTAACTGAGATTAGATTTGCCTTCGCATTTTCTAACGCTGCTTCTGATTGTGCAACTCTTGTTTTTAAATCGGTATCATCAATAGTTACCAATAATTGCCCTTGTTTTACATGTTCATTATCTTTAAAATGAATGGCTTTAATATATCCAGATACACTCGATTTAATGGGAACAATATCTGCATCTAATTGCGCATTATCTGTACTTTCATAATTCATCCCCATTACAAAATAAACAACACCTATAATTAAAATGCAGCTTAATGAACCAATAATAATTAGTGGCTTTTTTTTGCTTTTATTTTCTGATTTATTCTTTTTCATCTTTATTGATTGATTAATCGTTTCTATTTAAAAACAAGGTTTTAAAAATTGTTTATTCCTTTTGAGGTATTATAATTTGTAATAAAAGTCATTCGTTTGATTTCATGCACCTTTTGATTTAAAATAGCTTGCATCTCGGCATTTAGCTCTGTTAAATAATCTGTAGAAGTAATGGCTCCGTTTTGAAGCTGTATGGCGTAGGTGCTGCTGATATTATGTCTTTTTTCAATAATTTTTTTATCCTTTTCAATAATTTCTGTTAAAGAATTTATTTGGGCAATTTCAGTTAACATAGCATTTCTTATATTAAATTCAAATACTTCCTTTTGCACATCTACCATTTTTTGATTAATAGATAATTGTTTTTTTTGATTAGAAAAATTATAGAGGGCGCCAATATTCCACTTAATGTTTATGCCAGCTTGTGCAAAAAAACGCAAATCTTGATCTAAAAAATTGGGCCCTGGTCTACCATAGGCTCCTTCGCCAGATATAGAAATTCGAGGCATTGCATTTTTGTTTTCCAACTTATGTCGCACTTCAAATAATGATTTTTGTGCATCAAATAATTTTAATTCAGGGCGATTTAGTTCATCCCCTTTTGATTCACTCAACGCTGGTTGTAATGAGAAAAGAGTGCTATCTGTAATTCTCGAGTTTATAAACATCATTAACGATTGATAAGAAGTTTCTAAATTACTTTTAGTTTCAATTAATGACTGTTCTGTTTTTAATTCTTCTGCTTCTAGAGCATCTAAATTACTTTGCAACATTATTCCATTATTTACAGAAGCAGCAATAATTATTTTTTTATTAGAAATATCTTCTTTATAAAGCTTTAATATTTTAATATTTTCGCGAGAAAGTAATACTGTGCCGTATAATTGATTAACACGATCAATCAATTTATACAATTCCACTTCGTTTTTTAACGTTTCAGTATCGGCATTCAATCGGTCTAAACGCTTTAATTGTTTTGTTTGTCCTCCATCTACCAACGATTGCTCAATGTCTAATGCCGCTACATAATTATCGTGAGGAAAAGATTGACCTTGAAATTCAACTACCTCTGTTTGGTAAGTTGCTTTTGTAATAAAAGAAGTCTTGGGTAACCAATTTTTATTGTCTGCTTTTATATTATTTATTTTGTTTTCTTCTAATAAATTATTTTGTTTTATCAGTGGATAATTTTTTTTTGCAAGGCGCAAGCAGGAATCAAGAGATAATGTTGCATTTTGCGAGAAACAAATAGTACCAATAAATAAGAAAAGTAAGGTTAAGCGTTTCATAGTTTATTTATAATAGATTATATGCATTTTTGGATAGTGGAATTAAAAAAATCAACATTCTAATGTATTTTCAATAAATGTTTGAACTGATTTTTTTAATTTTTCAGTTGAGAAATCGGTATACCAATCCTTACTTTGGGCTTTGAAAGAATGGATAAACATAGTAGAAGCAAGAAATGGAAAAGAACAAAGCGATTGCAGGTTAACTATAAACAGTGTTATATCTATTTTTTTTAATCCTTCAATTTTAATCGCATCTTCTAATGCGTCTATAAGAAGTTTATTTACTTTATTTTTTTTTGCTGCTTGAATTTTTTGCTTGAATAGTTCGGGGTTATTCCCTATTTCTTTAATAATGAACATAGACATTTGAGGATATTCAGAATAAAAATCGATGATATTACTAGTATATATAAACAAACGTTCTTTTATAGGCAATGTATCATTTGCAAACACCTCTGTTTGCTCAAAAAAACGAGATAAGGCATTCTCAAATACTCTATTAAATAATTTTTCTTTGTTCCTAAAATAATAATGTAGAAGCGCTTTGTTTATACCTGCAGTATCTGCAATATCCTGCATTCTAGACCCATATAAGCCATATTTCATGAATACCTGTTTAGCAGCAGTCATTATTTTTTCTTCAGTGCTTATATTTTTTAACTGATTCATTTAATTTAATGGTTTAACCATATAGTCAAATACAAAATTAAACATAAAAGTAACACCCTCTTAAAAAATTAAAAATATTTATTGGATTAATTTAAACTACAATAAGGCCGTGTTTGTCTATTTATAGAGCTATTGGTAATAAAATATTTAATTAGCTAGCTGTTTTTCTTCTTTCTTTTTCTTTTATAATCAAACCTAATTCTCGCCCTGTTTGCCCTTTAACAGAAGTATTTTCTTGTGCTCTTCGAATTAGGTAAGGCAATACTTCTGAAACAGGTCCATAAGGAACGTACTTCGCTACATTATAGCCAGCATCTGCTAGATTATAACTTATATGATCACTCATTCCCAACAATTGAGAAAAATAAATGTGTTTATGTTCATGACTAATTCCTTTTTCCTCCATTAATTTTACAAGTTGTAAAGAACTGTTTTCATTATGAGTACCCGCGCAAACACCAATACGGTTTATGTTTTCTATACAAAAAGCCAAGGCGGCGTTATAATCATTGTCTGTATTTTCTTTGGTATCTTGAATGGGAGAAGGGTATCCTTTTTCTAAAGCGCGAGCGCGTTCTTTTTCCATATACGCACCACGCACTAATTTTGCTCCAAAATAATAATTACCTTCTTGAGCAAGTTTAAAGGCATGCTTTAAATTGGCTAAACTATCTTTACGATAAAGCTGATAAGTATTATAAACGATAACCTTTTCAGTATTATATAAAACCATCATTTGAATAGCCATATTATCTATCGCCACTTGTATCCAACTTTCTTCCGCATCTAAAAAAATAGACATGTTTGCATCATGCGCCACTTTACATATTGCACTTACACGCAATTGTACACGTCCAAATTCTTTTTGTTCTTCTTCTGATA
>JBDTFR010000112.1:0-3649 GCA_039937835.1 Bacteroidia bacterium
GGATTTAAAGGAACAGAAAATATTGCATCAGGAGACGATGTTTTATTGATGTATAAAATAAAAGAAAAGTATACGAATGCAATACATTTTTTAAAGCAAAGAGATGCCATTGTTTATACGAAAGCAAAAAGTACCCTTTCTGGCTTTATTAATCAGCGTCAGCGATGGGCTTCAAAAGGCTTTAAAAATTTTAATAAGGAAACAAAAGTAGTATCGTTAATCGTATATTTATTTAATCTTTTAATTATAATTACACCTTTTTTTGATCTTTTTATAACTACTAATAATTGTTTTTCGGTTTCATTTTTTAAAATTAGCCTCATTCTGCTATTAATTAAATGTGTTATTGATTTTTTGTTGTTATTTTTAGCTGCATCTTTTTTTAAAAGGAAACAGTTTTTGATCTATTTTATTCCAGAACAATTGCTATACCTTTTTTATGTGGTAGCGATAAGCTTTTTAAGTATAAAAGGAACCTACGAATGGAAAGGCAGAAAGATAAAAAAGTAAATGGTAAAAAATAATAATTCTTCCAATTCACTTTCATACTATGCTTGGCAACGCATTAAAAAAAATAAATTAGCCATGTTTGGGCTTATTATAATTGTGTTGTGCATGTTAGTGGCTTTGTTGGGTTATGCCATTACTCCAGATTCTACCCCAGATGCGAATACACAACTATTGGAGATTGCTAAAAAAAGACCTGGCTTTAAAGTAAAAATGCTTCAAGTTCGAAAGAACGAACCAACTCATGAAACAAATTTTCTCCATAAAATGTTATTTGGAGAAATAAGTAACTATACATCTATTCCCATTATTGATTATCGTTTTGAAGCAGATAAAATAATTGCTAAAGCATATACAGAAAAAAATAAACTAGCCGATGAAGAAATAGACTTTAATATTGCAGATGTTGTGTATGCCATTAATTACAATATGCCTACTACAATTAATGCTCAAAAAACATCCCTTGAGGTTTACGAGTATGGTACGAATAACAAAATAACAAAAGCTATTCAAGAACTACGCAACGAAATAGTAAATAATAATATAATTACAAAAACCTATATTTTAGGTACAGACCCTGTAGGCCGCGATTTACTGAGTAGATTAATAATAGGTACTCGTATTTCTTTTTCGGTGGGTTTTATATCTGTATTTATTTCGTTGGTCATAGGTATGTCTTTAGGCGCTATAGCTGGATTTTTTCGAGGAAAGGTAGATCATTTTATTGTTTGGATAATCAATGTAATATGGGCTATTCCTACTTTACTATTGGTAATAGCAATTACCTTGGTATTAGGTAAAGGTTTTTGGCAGGTATTTGTAGCGGTGGGTTTAACCATGTGGGTAGAAGTAGCAAGGGTAGTTAGGGGACAAGTTTTAAGCTTACGCGAAAAAGAGTTTATAGAGGCTGGTCGTGCATTAGGTTTTAAAAACATGCGTATTATTTTTAGGCACGTATTGCCAAATGTAATGGGGCCTGTAATTATAATTTCGGCTGCTAATTTTGCTTCGGCAATTTTAACAGAAGCAGGATTAAGTTTTTTAGGAATAGGAGCGCAGCCTCCAACTGCATCATGGGGCGCAATGATAAGCGCCCATCGTGGTTATATTATTAGCGATATGCCTAATTTGGCTTTTTTGCCAGGTGTAGCCATTATGATAATGGTATTGGCTTTTGTACTATTAGGGAATGGCTTACGAGATGCCTTAGATACCAAATCATTGGATGAAGACCAAATGATGATTTAAAATAAATGTCAATATTAAAGAGCGCTCTACATCAAATAACTTGATATTAGAACGCTCTTTTTTTATTTTTTTTAATTAAAATTAAAAAGGCAAATCATCTTCTTGTGATGCTGTAGTAAAATTTGCGGCAATGTTATTCATATTGGAGTCAGCACTTGCATTAGCAGTTTTAGTGCCATTACCCTCTATTCTCCATGCTTCAAGAGTGTTGAAATATTTAATTTCATTTTGAGGAGAAGTCCATTCACGCCCACGTAAGTTAAAATGTACTTTTATTTCATCGCCAATATTATATTGGTCAATTATATTACATTTATCTTGTGTTAATTGAAAAGAGATGTGTTGTGGGTATTGTGATGAGTTATCCGTTAATACAAAGTCTCTTTTTTTAAATTTTTCAGATACCTGTTGCGCTTCACTTTTTACTTTTAAAATCCCTGTAATATCCATGTTGTTTTGTTTTATATGATTAATTATTTATATACTAAGTTGTGTTAACTATTTGCTAATAGTATTTTCCAAGCTTCTTCTATATTGCCATCATCGAGCAATTTTTTTGCAGTAAGGTGTACTTGCTTTTTTAATTCGGCTTTATCTTCACCATGTTTTGCTGTTATGGATTTATAGCTCGCAGAGTTTTTATAAGTACTAATAGTCTCCACTTCCGGTAAGCGTTCTACATTGGCTAATTGACCTAAGTTATTGCCTGTTAGTACTTCAGAATAACGAATAATTTCTGGTAGTTGATCAACTCCTATTCCCAAAGTAGCTAATGGTTTGCTTACTTCAAATAAAGAATTACTAGTGGGTCGGCTATACCAATTTCCGCCTAGGCGAGCAACAAGATCAATTTTTAGAGGATCTATTTGTTTATTTTCATTCAATACCTCTTCAGAGACATGCATCAGTACTATCTCACAAATAATCAAATTTCCTGCTCCACCTTTATCTCCTAATGGCATCACATTTATTACTTTACATTCTAATTGAGCCGGAGATTCTTTAACTCTAAAAGGTTTTATCATTTCCGACGCAATTGGCGTAAGGCCAGTTTTTTCAAATTCATTTATCCCTTTGGCGTATTCAGTGCTGGCCAATGATGTTTGTTGAACCATGTTATAGTTTACAACATTTATTACCACTTCAGGTACTTCTAGAATGTTTTCATAGGTGTTTTTCAACTGACCACTTCGACCATTACGAGCGGGAGAAAATATGGCGATGGGTGGATTAGCACTAAATACATTAAAAAAACTAAAAGGAGCCAAGTTAGGTTCGCCTGCTTTATTAATTGTGCTAGCAAAAGCAATAGGTCTAGGGGCTACTGCACCTAACAAATAGCTGTGCAATAGGGGTATGGTTACTTCTTTTGGGTTTAGTGTTAACATAAAAAAATGACTAGCTACAAAAATACAATTTATTAAAGAAATGCTATCAATTTGTTATTAACGATCAGGCGATAGTTGTTAATAATTTTCTTTCGTATAACTAAAATAAGCTTAAAAGAAAATAATTAATACTTAAAATTTAAAAAATGATGCAATTCGTTCTAAAAAATATATCTTTGCACTCCTAATTTCAATTAAATGCGGATGTGGCGTAATTGGCAGCCGCGCCAGACTTAGGATCTGGTGCCGTAAGGCGTGGGGGTTCGAGTCCCTTCATCCGCACAAATATAAACCGTAAACCTTTTTTTTAAGCGTTTACGGTTTTTTGTTGTGTTTAAGTCCAGATATAGTCTAGCATTAATCTAGTAAATTAAAACGCTAAATAGAGCTTGCTCAAAAACCTAACATTTCATTAATATCCTATCTTTACAGCCACTAAATTAAAATTTAATGCAAGGCAAAAAGGATTTAAAGGCAGTAAAAGTGTTTAAAAAGCGTGCATCTGC
>JBDTFR010000113.1:0-23499 GCA_039937835.1 Bacteroidia bacterium
TGGTTCTTAACTTGGTTAATTTAACCAGGTTAGCAGCCTTGTGTTCAAATTTTATCAATGCAATATTTTTTATTCTATTAGCTAAATGTAAAAATAAGAGCCTGAGTTTTTGAGCAAGCTCTAATTACGCTGATTCAATGAAATATTTTACAATTAATAAATGGAAAATCAAATTACTTTGGATAAAACAATCTGCAAGTAAAAGTGAATATAAAAAATCAATTAGATAGTGGTAAATTCAATATTTATAAATCAAACTCTATTTGACTGTATTTGTTATGTAAATGCTAATTTTAGATAAACTGCCAATTGTTCCAAATCAAAAGAGTTTATTAACTATTAAAACATTAATAATTATATTTATGAAAACTGCTATTCTATTTATAGCCTTCCTGTTTATTTCTGTTTTCAAAATAGTTGGTCAATCACCTAATTATCCATTTCCACATCATACTGTTTACAATGGAAATCATATAAAACCAACCAATTATACACCAGCAGAATTAGATAATCAAACAAAATCATTTTATGATGAATGGAAAGGAGCATATCTTAAAAATGATTGTGGTAACACCAGTGAATATTATGTGTTTAGTGGTAATGGCGCAAAGAATGTTTCTGAAGCTCAAGGATACGGAATGATGATAGCTGTATATTTTGCAGGTTATGATAATAATGCAAAAATTTATTTTGACGGCTTATATCAATTTTATAAAAAGCACCGCAGCGGTATAAATAATAAACTAATGGATTGGCAGCAACTTACTTGCACTGACAAAGCGAGTGCTGATGATGACGCTGCAAGTGATGGAGATATCGATATAGCCTTTTCGCTTTTATTGGCTCATGAACAATGGGGGAGTGGAGGAGCTATTAATTATTTAGCGGAAGCTAAAATATTTATTAATGCTATTATGAAAGATGAAATAAATCAAAATACGTGGACAGTTAAACTTGGCGATTGGACAAATGCGAGTGATACAAAGTATTTTTATGGAACAAGACCTTCCGATTTTATTACGGACCATTTTAAATCATTTACCCTTTTAGATAATAATTGGAACAATGTAACTGAAACCTGTTATTCGCTAATCGAAAAAATACAACTAGATTATAGTACTACACCAGGTTTAATACCTGATTTTATAATTGATGCCAATACAACGCCAAAGCCGGCAGGAGCAAACTATTTAGAAGCTGTTACTGATGGGTCTTATTCTTATAATTCTTGTCGCGTTCCATTGCGAATTACAACAGATTATTTGATTAATGGAGAAATCAAAGCAAAAGCGGCAGTTAATAAATTAAACACTTGGTTGTTTTCAGCTGTAAAAGGCGATGTGAGCACTATTTCTAATGGATATGAATTAAATGGTAAAGCTTTGTATAACTGGAATGATGCGACATTTATTGGTCCTTTTGCGGTTGGTGCAATGCTAGATGTAACCAATCAACCATGGCTAAATAGTTTATACAAAGAATTAGTAACAAACAATGATTTAGCAAAAGGTAATTATTATTCAAATACTTTAAAATTATTATCAATGATAGTTATCTCTGGAAATTATTGGGTGCCAGTAAATCATACATTGAATGTTAATGGCGAAAAGCTAAGCAATGAAAATTTTAAAATTTATCCGAACAGCACAGCAGGTATTTTTTATATTGATTTTAGCCATACCGTTAAAGAGGCAAGTTTTAGACTGACAGATATTAATGGTAAGGTACTACAAGATAATATTCCATTACAAAACCACAATACCATTAATATATCTAGTCATGAGGCTGGAATCTATTTAATATCCATCATCACCAATAATACAATAATTACAAAAAAGATTGTGAAAGAATAAACTCGGTATCAAATACAATTAAATTAACTTGTGTTATAAATCTCCTCAACTTTTTTTGTTTTATAAGCAGCTAATTCGCTTTAATAGCTTAAAAATATACCCTATCAAACGAGTTCGAATACCCAACTAATAACCGTATCTTAGCATTATGAGAAAGGTGCTTAAACTAACTTTTATATTAACCACGTTTGCTCTGTATGGCTTTGTTATTAGCTTATGTAGTAGCAATGCGTTAATGGGTAGCGCTTCTTTATCTGAATCTAATTCACAAACAGAGTATTATAATTCTTTAATCTCTTCTAATTTACTTTATCATATATCACAAACAGAAAATTCTATTTCGGTTTTTAGACATTCTCCTCCACATTCGCTTAAAAAACCTTTTAACGATTTTTCTTCTAATTTAAAAACAGCTGAACGGTTATATGTTCATACGTTTTTACAGTACCAATTCTATTCTAAAAACGTATTGGTTCGATTACAAAGTACTGATATTATATACCCCTTTCATTCCTTCTGGTAGTTATTTTATTTAAGCGCTCGTATAGAGCTAGAAAATAAATTACGGGTGATTACTTTAAAAAATCATTTGTTAATGCTGTATTTGTAATAACTTAAAAAATTAAGAAATGGATTTAGAAACAATAGTTATAAGTTTAGTAATTATCATCATCTGTATAGCACCGTTTGCATGGATGAGTATAAAAAACAAAAGAAAAGAAAAAAGAATCTTGCAAAACCTAGTGGATATAGCTGCAAAAAAGAATCATAAAATTAATTTACACGAGTTGTGGAACAACTCCATAATAGGAATGGATAGTACAAATGCGACTGTTTTTTATGCAAGAAACGTAAAAGATAACGAAGCTTCTCATCAAATAAACCTTGCAGAGGTAGAGAAGTGTAGAGTTATTAATTCAAGTAAAATGCTAAGTAACCAACATGGTAATTCCAACATTATTGATAAACTTGAATTGGGTTTTTTATTTCAAGATAAAAATAAAAATGAAGTGGTTTTAGAATTTTATAACGCTACTTATGATAGTTTAATTTTAAACACGGAACTGCAATTTGTTGAAAAATGGTGTAAGCTATTTAACAACAAAATTTTGGAGTTAGGAAAATAAGAGGTGTGAAATTAAATTAAAATGACTGCGGTAAAAACTACAGTCATTTTAATTTAATTTTAAGCCATGTGATACATGAACCTTTTTTGGGCAAAAATGACCATTCAAACTACCCTGCAAAACACGAGTAATAAAATATACAAGAAATAAATAATGATATATTACGCTGATTTTTATGTTATCTAAATCTCTATAAGCTATATTATTTATAGATAGAAGCCAAAATTGGGTTTTTTAGTCACGATTTAGCACGATGAATTTGGTGAGTTAAAAAGTTCATTTTTTACGATAAATGATTCAAATTATAGTATATTTGAAAAAAAAATAGCTATGAAAAAAACCTTACTCTTTGTTCTTCCAATGGTAATGTATTGGAATGCAACTGTTGCGCAAACTGGCGCAGCTCTTAAATTCGATGGAACTAATGATTATGTTTCACTAGGAGCTCCAATATCAGCTAACTCTTCTTATACCAAAGAAGCTTGGATTAATCCAACCGATGTGAGCGGGGCTCGTAATATAATAACGTCTGCAAGTAACCCTTTTTGGATTAGTAATAAAAAGCTATCTGCTGGAAATAATGACATTTATTCTGTTGTTGCTGATAGTATTGACTTCCCTACTAATAAATGGACGCATGTAGCAGTAACTTATGATGCCGTTTCAAAAAAAATGATCCTGTATAAGAACGGTATACTAGTTGCTCAAAACGGAACTGCACCAGTGTATGTAAGTGGAACTGAAATTATGGGATCGCAATATGGCAACTCTTCTTTTTTTGTTGGAACCGTAGACGAGGTTCGCATTTGGAATAGAGCACTTAGCATAGTTGAGATTAATAAAAGTATGACCTGTGGTGTACTTACAAAAGGTACGGGCTTAGTTTCTAATTATCATTTTAATCAAGGTAATGCAGGTGGATTAAACCCAGGATTAACAACTTTAACAGATGCTTCAGGTAATGCGAATAATGGAACACTTTTCAATTTTGCATTGTCTGGATCAACTTCTAACTGGGTTGCACCAGGGGTAGTATCTGGAGTAACTACTGGCACAGATGTAAAATCGGCATGCGTATCCTATAAATGGACAAATGGTATTACATATACTGCCAACAACAATACAGCACAAGATACTTTGGTAAATAAAGCAGGCTGCGATTCTATTGTAACTTTAAATTTAACAATTAAAAAAGCTACGGCAAGCACAGATGTAAAATCGGCTTGCGTTTCTTATAAATGGATTAATGGGATAATTTATACCGCAAGCACTAATACAGCAAAAGATACTTTAGTAAATAAAGCAGGTTGTGATTCAGTGATTACTTTAAACTTAACGATTAAAAATGCTTCAACAAGCACAGATGTGAAATCGGCTTGTAGTTCGTATAAGTGGATTAACGGAGTAACCTATACCGAAAGCAACAATACCGCAAAAGATACTTTGGTAAATAAAGCAGGCTGTGATTCTATTATTACTTTAAACTTAACGATAAAAAAATCATTAACAACAGATGTAAAATCGGCTTGTGGTTCTTATAAATGGATTAATGGGGTAACTTATACAGCAAACAATAATACTGCAAAAGACACTTTAAAAAATATTGCAGGTTGTGATTCAATTGTAACGCTGAAGTTAACAATTCATAATGCAACAACAGGAACAGATGTAAAAACAGCTTGTGGTTCTTATAAATGGATTAACGGAGTAACTTATACAGTTAATAACAATATAGCAAAAGACACAATAAAAAATGTTGCTGGTTGTGATTCAATTGTAACGCTAAACTTAACAATACATCATGCAACAACAGGTACGGATGTAAAATCGGCATGCGGTTCTTATAAATGGAGTAATGGAGTAACTTATACAGCTAATAACAATACTGCAAAAGATACTTTAAAAAATGTTGTAGGTTGCGATTCAATTGTAACGTTGAATTTAACAATTAACAATGTAAACATTGCCACTACAACTATTGGAAATAATACTATTACATCTAATGACGGAGCCGCTGCTTATCAATGGATAAATTGTAGTAATAATCAGTTTATACTTGGCGCAACAAAGCAACAATTTGTTGCAACCGTAAGTGGAAATTATGCAGTAATCTTAACATTGGGTGCTTGCTCCGATACTAGTAAATGTGTGAATGTAGTAATTACTGGAATAAAAGATAATACGTTTGGTAACAGCATTAAATTTTCACCAAATCCAACTAGTGATTATGTAACAATTAGTATGGAAAATAATAATAAATTAGTTAATTATATCATTACTTCTATTGATGGAAGAGCAATATCTAAAGGAGCAACAACAAATGATACTTTTAAAATTAATTTAAGTGAGGAAAGTAAGGGACTATATTTCTTAAGAATTAATCAAGGAAATATAAATGGTACTTATAAAATTATTAAACAATAAATAGTTAATATAAAATTTCAATAAAAAAGCCTCATTTTAATGAGGCTTTTTTTATTGAATAAAAAAACGAAATAATAAAAGTATACACAATTAAATTAAGTCTTATAAAATACCAAATGCTATTAGTGAGTATAAATTTACACTAACAACTAGCTGTAATTGTAGCATTGAATTAAATTTTTAAAACCATAGAAACCTGCGTTCGATAATCAATTTTTAGATTAGAAGTGTGATTAAACGAAAATCCTACCTTGTCAAATTATTCAATTATTAATTATTGGGTTTACCTCTTCCTATAATAATTTTGAATGGATAGGTGTAGAATAAAGACAATTACTATATAAAATTCGGAGGAAATAACGCACTAAATCTAGCGTATTATTGATTTGATGCTTATAGAAAATAGCAAGCTATTTAAATAACACAAACTCTTTCATGAAAAAACGATGTTTAAATAGAAGAATTAATCTTTATCTTCTGATATATCAATAAGAGGCATTTGAAGTAAGGCTTTCCTGCTTGCTCTTTTATCTATTGATAATAGAATAGCAGGAAGCAAAACCAAATTAGTACACATAGCTACAAGAAGTGTTAATGAAACCAAAATACCCATTGCTACTGTGCCGCCAAAACTCGAGACAGCAAATATTGCAAATCCACTAAACAGAATGATGGTAGTATAAATCATACTTAACCCAGTTTCTCGTATCGTTACCGATATTGCTTGTGATACACTGCGGCCTTTTATAGCTAATTCTTGCCTGTATTTTGTTAAAAAATAAATAGTACCATCAGAGGAAATACCAAAAGCAATACTAAATATTAAAATAGTGGTGGGCTTAAAATTAATGGCTAAAAAACCCATTACGCCTGCCGTAATTATTAACGGAATTAATACTGGGATTTTAGAAAGTATGATGATGCGAAAAGAGCGAAATAAAATTAACGCTACCAATGCCTCTAATACTATTTCAATGGCAAGACTCTCGTATAAATTTTTTAATAGATAATCGTTTGACTTTAAAAAAACTAAGCTATGCCCTGTTAAATTCACCTTGTATAGCTTAGAATCGAAAATACTATCAATGGTAGGTCTTAATTCTTTTACCAATTCTTTTATTCTTACAGAGCCTACATCAGCCATTTGAAAACTAATACGTGTATATTGTTTAGTAGAATCTATAAAAAATTTTAATTTATTACCTTGACCACCGAGTGCGCCTACATATTCTGATAATGTTTTTAAATCAGAAGCTCCTGGTACTTTGTAGTATTTAGTATCCCCTCCACGATAAGCTTGATAGGCAAATTTTACACCCTCTGCAACTGAGAGCGGCTCTGAAAATTCCGAATAGGTCGCGAATTTTTTTTGAAGCGCATTTATTTTATATAAAACGGCTCCATTATTAGCAAATACTCCATTTGGTTTATGAGTGTCTATTTCAATTTCGAAAGGAAGTATTCCTTTAAAATTTTTTTCAAAAAAGCTTAAATCTTCATAGATCGGATCTTTTTTAGGTAGGTCATCTACTACAAAACCTAAAACATGCATTTTACTCATGCCCCAAAATGCAATTAATGTAATTATAGAAATGGTAATATAAATGTTATTTCGTTTATTTTGTACCCAATGATCAATAACAATAAGTAGTTTATTAATACGCTTCGCTTCTAAATGATTAGTATGTTTTTCTTTTGGAACAGGTAAATAACTTAAAAAAATAGGAACAACAATCAAACTGATTAAAAAAGTGATCATAACACCAATAGCTGCAATTACACCAAACTCTACCAATAAGGGGCTGCTAGTATAATACAGCACACCAAAACCAATGGCTGTTGTAAGGTTCGCTAAAATAAGCGTTATACCCATACTAGTAATCATTCGTGTTAGCGCTTTAATCTTGTTTTTATGATGTACGTATTCTGAATGATATTTATTAATAAGAAACACACAGTTAGGGATACCAATAACAATAATCAGGGGAGGAATTAAGCCAGATAAAATAGTGATTTTATATCCAAATAATTGCATAAGTCCTACCGACCAAAAAACACCTGCAGCAGCAACAATTAAAGAAACAATAACAGAAGAAAATGAACGGAAAAAGAGCCATAAAATTAAAGTGGTTACCAATACTGCAAGCGCCATGAATAAAGTCATTTCGCCAGATACTTTATTCATAACATGTGTACGAATATAGGGCATCCCTGAGTAATGCATTTTTAAGTTGTTTTCTTTACCAAATTTATCGGCAGAAGTAGTAATGCTTTTTACAATACTTAATCGGTGTGCACTATTTAAATCTTTACTTTTAAAGGTAATTGCAATTAAATTAGCACCTGTTTCTTTATTATATACTAACCCATCATAAAAAGGTAAAGAGTAAATAATTTTTTTTAAACTATCCATTTGAGTTTGCGAGTAATTATCAGTAGGAGAGATAGGTTTAAAATTAAACGTGTTTAAACTATCATTCCTGTATATATTATATAGGTTGCTTATTGATAATATATCTTTAATACCATCTAAAGATTTAATTTCAGCGCTTAACTTTTTAAGGTTATTGAAAAGAGTGGCATCAAATAAATTAGTGCTTGTAAATCCCACTACCATTACATTACCGTCTTCGCCAAATTTTTCTTTAAAATTCATATAGGCTACATAAGTAGAATCGTCACTAGGGAGTATTTTAGCAAAATCGTATGATAATTTTATTTGGCTTGTTTGATAAATCATAAAGCCTGTAGATATTGCTAATAATACAATGAGTGTAATTTTGTTTCTAAGAATGATACCCGCAATTTTTTTCCACATATATTATAGTACGCTATTATAAATTAAGCCAATCAATACCAAAAAAAGGAAATACATTTATTATTAATTGATTAGATTAATTATTAATTCATCAATAACTAATTTTTAAAGTTAAACAGGAGATAAGAAATTTATATTAATTATTAACTAGTTAAGCGATTACCTCAAATCTTCTTTTAAAGGTAGTAAAGGTATAAATTTTAGAGTTACAATAAGGGAATGTTCAGAGTGATTCCATTTTTTATTCGCTATTTATAATTTAGAAATAGATAATTATTTTAACCACCCTTTTTCAAATATATCTTTTGTATGATAGGTAATTATTAAGTTGGCTCCTGCACGAGCAAAGGCATGCATATTTTCCATCACTACTTTTTGCTCATCTAACCAACCTTTTTCAGCTGCAGCTTTAACCATTGAATATTCGCCTGAAACATTGTAACATGCAATTGGCAATAACGTGTGATTCCGTAGGTTAAAAATAACATCCATATAGGCTAATGCAGGCTTTACCATTAGCACATCTGCACCTTCTGACTCATCTATTAAACCTTCTGTGAGTGATTCATTTCCATTTCTAAAATCCATTTGGTAAGATTTGCGATCACCCTTTTGAGGCGCAGAATCAGCTGCCTCGCGAAAAGGACCATAATAAGCTGAAGCATATTTTATAGAATAAGACATGATTGCCGTATTTTCAAAACCATTTTGGTCTAACAATGAACGCATTGCAGCAATTCTTCCATCCATCATGTCACTTGGTGCTACCATATCTGCCCCAGCTTGCGCATGAGCCAAGGCCATTTTTGATAATACTTCTACTGATGAATCATTATGCACATAATCGTTATGCAAAATTCCGCAATGCCCATGTGTCGTATATGCACATACACAAACATCGGTGATTACATAAAGTGTTTCTCCAAATTTTTCTTTTAATGTTTTTACTGCTTTAACAACAATTGAATTATCACTATGAGATGAACTTGCATCTTCCGTTTTTTGTTCGCCAACACCAAATAATAATATTTTATTAATACCAATTTTTAAGCCGGCGTCTACATCTTTTACTAATTCATCAATTGAAAAATGACTAATACCTGGCATTGCAGCGATAGGATGAACTTTATTTTTACCTTCAATTACAAAGTAAGGGTAGATAAACATTTCTTTAGAAAGTCTTGTTTCAGCAATCATTTCACGTACAATTGCATTTTTTCTTAATCGTCGAGGGCGGTGTGTGAGCATGAGGTGTATTTTTTTATTTATAGTTGCAGCATTTTTCGCAATATCTACAACCAGTTAAAGTATTTTGGTAAGTGAGATTAACTATTTTATTAAACTTCGCTTTTTGCTTTTATTGAAATTGCATTTAAATAGTTGTTTAAATACAATTTCACCTGTTTTTTATCTAAGAAAATCTATTTAACTGAGTCCGAAAACGGCTTCGGCTAAACCCACTTCATCAAAAGTAATAGGTAAAATGCAATTATTTACACCCAATTGTTTTAGTTTTTTTTCGGTTGATTTGCCAATTGCGATTATTTTTTGAGTTTCATTTATTGTTGCTTTTTCAAAAAAGGATTCTGCATTTGAAGGGCTTGTAAATACAATTATTTCAACGGTAGGTAATTGTAAATTTACTTTTTTTACAGTTTCATATACAATTAAGTCAGTTAGTTTTTCAGCATCTTCAAATTGTTGTTGAATAGTACGTAACCCTCCTTTTGCTTGAGGAAATAAAACCCTTTCGGCTCCAACCGTTTTTGCAAATTTTTTGCCAATTATTTTTGTATCGTTAATTTGACCTACAAATGCTGCGTTCTTACCATGCTTTTTTAAGGTAAGTTCGCTGCCTTTTCCTACCACAGCAAATTTAACTTTAGGTTCTATAGTTGGGTTTTGTTCAAAGAAAAAATCAATGGCATTACTGCTCGGAAAAAATATCCAATCTGTTTTTGGAACAGAAGTATAGCTTACAGCCTTTGTTTCAATAAAAGAGACACCTGTAACCTGATAACCGTTTCCTGATAAAACATTTTTGAAAAAAGAATCGTCTTTTAAATCGCGAGTAATTAATACAGTAGAAGGTTTAATATTTTTTATTTTAGAAACTATTTTTTCTGCAAACCCTTCATCAGTAAAAGATTCCATATATATTCGTTTGGGCATCTCCTTCCAACTCTCGGCTTTTGATGCCCACACTTTAAATTTATTATCTTCTTTAATACAATAAACACCCAGTGGTAATTGACATCCTCCTTCAAATAGGTTTAATACTTTTCGTTCAATACCAATAATATCAGCTACTTTTTCTGAATTTAATTTATTGATGTATTCAAATAATTCATGATCATCTTCTCTAATTTGCAAGCCTAAAACACCTTGTGCAGGTGCAGGAGTAAATTCTTTAGGGTCAACACGTATTACTTTAAACTCAGTTAAATTAATCCGTAAACGCTCAACTCCAGCAGCAGCGAGCATAATTGCATCATACTTTTTATCACGTAACTTCTGAATACGTGTAGGAACATTTCCTCGTAAATCGTTTAACGTAATATCATTTCTGAAGGCTAATAATTGTGATTTTCTACGAGCGGAGGAGGTACCCACGATAGCATTTTTTTTGAAAGAAAACGTTTGCCCCATATCCACACTTTCTTTACGTATTAAAATTAATTCAGCAGCATCTTCTCGTTCAGAAACTGCGGCTATTTTAAGACCCACTGGTGAGGTAGTAGGTAAATCTTTATGTGAATGAACTGCTAAATCGATTTCTTTATTTAATAATGCCTCTTCAATTTCTTTTGTGAAAAAACCTTTGCCTTCTAATTTATCAAAACTTAAATCTTGTATTTGATCGCCTTGTGTAGCAATTATTTTTATTTCTGCGGTAAGGCCTAATTTTTGCACTTTACGTAAAATAAAATTTGCTTGCCACAAAGCTAAGTCACTTCCTCTTGATCCGATTATTATTTTTCTATCCATTTTTTATGTATGCTTTAATAAGAAGTGCAGGGTTAACGTATTTGAGTTTATAAGGTAGGTTTGAGTAATAAAAATTAAAGCCCTTTCGGGCCTCGTATTATTTTATTTTAGCACTATCTATTAAAACATCCTTGGCTATTTTCATGGGTACACTGATGTATTTTTTTTCCATGTAGCATAATATTTTTTCTAACACTTCCTTTGATTGTACATCTAAATCACTTAATTCTTTTGCAAATAAATTGTTTGCTGTTTCCCGTATCTCTTTTATTTTTTTAGGAACTTCGCTCATGGCTAGTTCTACTTTTCTTGTTTTCATGATCTGATTAAACTCATGAATATTTTTTTCAATGATGGTAATGCATGCCTCTAATTCTTTTTCACGAGCTTGTAGATTTTCTTTTGCTACTTCTTGTAAATTATTGATAGCAATTAAATTAATATCATAATTGTTTAAAATATCTGCATCTAAATCATTCGGTATCGCTAAATCAATTACAATTTTTTTTGTTTTATCAGTACCAATTAATGAAGTGTATATTTCTTTAGTAATAACAGCTCCTGAAGCACCTGTGCAAGTAATAATGATATCAAAACCATTTTTGTAATTAATTAATTCGTTTAAGGGGTACGCTTTCCCATTTAGTTCATTGGCTAAGCGTTGTCCGTTTTCCTGAGTACGATTAAATATTGTAAAATTACTAAACTTATGTTTTTTTAAATATTTCGCCATGGTGCTATTGGTAACACCAGATCCGATGATCAGAAAACGAGCATCTTGTTTTACTTTTAAATCGCGTAATTTACGGTATGCTAAGGAAACAATAGAAATAGGGTTACGTGCAATATTAGTATGGGTATAAATTTCTTTTGCAACTTCTATTGTTTTTTTTATTGCTAATCGAGTAATATCTCCTGTAAGGTTTATTTTATTACATTTTTCATAGCCATTACGAACTTGAGTAATTATTTCTCGTTCGCCAACAACTAAGGAATCAATAGAAGATGCAACTTGAAATAAATGCCGTAATGCGTCATCTCCTTCTAAAACATGTGCATTTTCAATAGCCCAGTTTAGTTCTGATTTATCCCATGTAGGATCAAAAGCGGTAAAAAATTGGTTCAGAAATGAAGGGCTTATATTTACTTGAGAAGCAATCATAAATTCCACTCGATTGCAAGTAGATAGATATAAAAGTTCATCTATTCCAGTGGCTGACTTTAAATGAGAAAGTCGACTTTCAATTGCACTTTCTTCAATGTGTAATTTGCCGATCTTATTTAAATCAGTAGTTTTGTGAGTAAATGCTATAATTTTTAATCTGTGCACCAGCTTTTGCTTTTCTTTAACGTTACAAAGTTCATTCATATTGGAAAGCTAAGTGTCATAGAATTGTCATGGGAAATAATTTATACCTATTCTAAATAGCGTGTTTTCATGTTTTGTTTTAATAGTTTTGCACTTGATAAGAGAATTTTAAGCGAAAAGCAGTAGTTTTCAATAATTTGTTGTATAATTATTTTGCGGAAAATAAAAATGTGCTTATCTTCGCATCCCGTTTTAAAGAAAAGTGGAGAAAATTAAATATCTAAATTTAATACTAAAACATAGTGGAATCAATCAGTTACAAAACAGTTTCAGCCAATAAGGCAACTGTAAACAAGGAGTGGATTTTAATCGATGCAGAAAACGAAACATTAGGTCGTTTAGCTTCTAAAGTAGCTTATATTCTTAGAGGAAAGAATAAAGTGAATTTTACACCCCATGTTGATACAGGTGATAATGTAGTGATCGTAAATGCCGAAAAAGTAAAATTAACTGGCAATAAAATGAGAGATAAAGAGTATGTTCGTCATACTGGTTACCCAGGTGGGCAGCGTTTTGCTACCCCAAAGTTATTGTTAACTAAAAAACCTACAGAAATTCTAAGAATGGCTGTTAGTGGTATGTTACCTAAAAATAGATTGGGTGATGCATTAAGACGTAATGTTTATATTTACGCAGGTACCGAGCATCCTCACACTGCTCAACAACCAAAAGAAATCAAAACAAATTCAATTAAATAATAAAAATGGAAGTAGTAAATACTCTTGGTAGAAGAAAAACCGCTGTAGCACGTGCATATGTGCAAAAAGGAAGTGGCGAAATTGTAATTAACAATAAAGATTACAAATCGTACTTTACAACATCTGTTTTACAATACAAAATAAATCAAGCATTCCTTGTTACTAAAACAGAAGGATCGGTTGATGTAAAAGTAAATGTAAAAGGGGGCGGGGTAACAGGTCAGGCAGAAGCTGTACGTTTAGCAATTGCCCGTGCTTTAGTAGAAATGGACGAAACTCATAAACCTTTATTAAAAGCAGAAGGTTTAATGACTCGTAATCCTAAAATGGTTGAACGTAAAAAGCCGGGTCAGAAAAAAGCTCGTAAACGTTTCCAATTTAGTAAACGTTAATTTTATTCGATTTTGCAAAGTGTTGCACCGATCGTTTAGGATCATCTATCAAAAAAGTATTAATAATCAAACAAAGACTCAATGTCATCAAGAACAAATTTTAATGAACTGCTAGAAGCTGGATCTCATTTCGGACATCTAAAAAGAAAATGGAATCCAGCAATGGCTCCATACATTTTCACAGAAAAAAACGGTATTCATATTATCGACTTAAATAAAACAGTTGTTAAAATAGAAGAAGCTGCAAGTGCTTTAAAACAAATTGCAAAATCAGGTAAAAAAATATTATTTGTGGCTACTAAAAAACAAGCCAAAAATATTGTTGCTGAAAAAATTAAAAACGTTGGTATGCCTTACGTTACAGAACGTTGGCCAGGCGGTATGCTTACCAATTTTGCTACCATTCGTAAAGCTGTTAAAAAAATGGCAACCATTGATAAAATGGGGACCGATGGTACATTTGATAATATTTCTAAAAAAGAAAAATTGCAAATTTCTCGTGTAAGAGCAAAACTAGAAACCAATTTAGGTAGCATCGTAGACCTAAGCCGTTTACCTGCCGCTTTATTTATTGTTGACATTTCTAAAGAACACATTGCTGTTGCAGAAGCAAAACGTCTAAATATACCAACCTTTGCTATTGTTGATACTAATTCTGATCCAACTACAGTTGATTATGCGATTCCAGCAAATGACGATGCATCTACCTCTATCGCTTTAATTACAGACATTATTGCTAAAGCAATTGAAGAAGGATTAGCTGAACGTAAAATTGATAAAGATACAGCCGCAGCAGAAGAGAAAGAAAATCCAAAAGCTTCTCGCGATGAAGCGGAACATTTGGCTAAAGGTGCTAAATTAAAATCTTCGGAAGACGATGGTGGTATTGCAACAAAAACAAGTGCAGGCACTATTAAAAAGCCAAGAAGAAAATTAAATTAAGAAATCATAAAAAAAGTCCCGCTTAATTATCGGGACATTTTTTAATATATAAATATTATGAGCACAATGACAATCACTGCAGCAGATATAAACAAGCTAAGACAAATGACCGGTGCCGGTATGATGGATTGTAAAAAAGCATTAACCGAAGCAGAAGGTGATTTTGAGAAAGCAATCGATGAATTACGTAAAAAAGGACAAAAAGTTGCTGCTAATCGTAGCGATCGTGATGCGAAAGAAGGGTTAGTAGTTGCTGCCACAGCTCCCAATAATACACGTGGAATTGTATTAGTAGTAAACTGTGAGACAGACTTTGTAGCTAAAAACGAAGAATTTGGAAAATTTGTAAATACAATTTTAAATATTGCAGTTACTAAAAATCCAAAATCGGCTGATGAGTTAAAAACGTTGGCTTATGATAATAATATTACTATTGCCGATAAATTAATTGAACAAACAGGTGTAATAGGTGAAAAAATAGAACTTTCAAAATACGAAGTAATAGAAGCACCTTTTGTTATTGCATATAATCATCCTGGTAACAGATTAGCAAACATTGTAGGTTTTAATCTTGCTGATGTTAGTGCTGAAGTGGCTAAAGATGTGGCAATGCAAGTTGCGGCTATGGCTCCTGTTGCAGTTGATAAAGCAGACGTTGATGCAGAAACTATTCAACGCGAAATCGAAGTAGGTAAAGAACAAGCTCGTGCAGAAGGTAAACCAGAGGAGATGCTTGAGAAAATTGCACAAGGTAAATTGACAAAATTCTACAAGGAATCCACATTATTAAACCAAGAGTTTATTAAAGACAATAAAAAAACGATAGCTCAGTACATGAATGATACTAAAAAAGGGTTAACGGTTACTGGATTTAAGCGACTAGCACTAAGCTAATTTAATTATATTTTAAAAGTCCCGATTAAGTCGGGACTTTTTTTTGTACAACTCTTACAACTAATACCTCCTCTAATGAAATACAAACGCATTCTTTTAAAACTTAGCGGGGAATCGCTAATGGGTAACAAACAATTTGGTATCGATAATCAACGTTTGGCACAATATGCTACTCAAATAAAAGAAATTGTAAATATGGGTGTGCAGGTAGCAATAGTCGTAGGTGGTGGGAACATATTTAGAGGAATACAAGCAGAAGAAGGAGGAATGGATCGTGTACATGGTGATTATATGGGAATGCTTGCCACTGTTATTAATTCAATGGCTTTACAATCTGCTTTAGAAAAATTAGACGTAGAAACACGTTTACAGTCTGCTATAAAAATGGAACAAATTTGTGAGCCATTTATACGTAGAAAAGCGGTTCGACATTTAGAAAAAAACAGAGTAGTAATATTTGGTGCAGGTACAGGAAATCCCTATTTTACAACTGATACAGCCGCTACTTTACGTGCTATTGAAATAGAAGCAGACGTAGTTTTAAAAGGTACTCGTGTTGATGGTATTTATACAGCAGATCCTGAAAAAGATAAAACAGCAACGAAATACACAACAATCTCTTTCGAAGAGGTTTATTCAAAAGGCTTGGAAGTAATGGATATGACGGCCTTTACACTTTGTAAGGAAAATAATTTACCCATCATTGTTTTTGATATGAATAAGCCAGGTAATCTCATAAAGTTAATGGAAGGAGAAGAAGTGGGTACATTAGTAGAATTTTAATGTGCATCTTTAATTTAAAACAAATTAACATTAGTTAAAAAAAAGTATAATTTTGCAGGCTATACTAATGATTTAAAAAATGAGCGAAGACATCCAATTTATATTAGACGCAGCTGCCGAACAAATGGCAAAAGCATTATCACATTTAGAAGCTGAATTAGTGAAAGTTCGTGCTGGTAAAGCTAGTCCCACTATGCTGGAAGGAATAATGGTAGATTATTATGGATCAAAAACACCAATGAATCAGGTGGCCAATATAAATACTGCAGATGCTCGTACGTTGGTTGTGCAGCCTTGGGAAAAAGGTATGCTTACTCCCATTGAAAAAGCAATTATGTTAGCTAACTTGGGCTTAAATCCTCAAAATGATGGTGTACTAATTCGTATACTCGTACCTGCTCTTACAGAAGAACGTAGAAAAGATCTTGTAAAAAAAGCGAAAACAGAAGCAGAAAATGCAAAAGTTAGTTTACGCACCATTCGCAAAGAATCAAACGAAGCTTTAAAAAAATTGCAAAAGGATGGAACTCCTGAAGATGAAGTAAAAGAAGGGGAAACGAAGGTTCAACAGCTTACGGATGGTTTCGTTGTAAAATGCGATAAACATTTAGAAGTAAAGGAGAAAGAAATTATGACCATTTAAGCGATATAATAATCAAAAAAAGAGGCTGCTTTTATTAAAAGCAGCCTCTTTTTGATATATAGAGTCGTTTGTAATAAAAAATTTATTAGCTATTTCTATTGACTCAATGAATAGTTTTTGAGTTTAATGTGTCACTTATTTTTAACTAATTGCCTACCTGAAATAAGTGTTTAAATCCTTTGAAAATTTTATTTCATCCCTAAATATACTTTTATTTCTGTATTTAACAAGAAATGTGATAGTTTTGACAAATATTAAACTTGAAAATTAAATAAATGAAAAAAAAATTACTGAGTTTAGTATGTATATTTTCTAGTGTATTTTGTTTTTCGCAAGCAGTAAAACAGGGAGACATTATTATTGATGGGTATTATGGTTTTCCAAACCTATTTTCCGTTGTAATAAAAACGGCAATTAACAATATAGAAGGTGTAATTCCTACTAACATAAAAATTAAAAGTGTAGGCCCTTTTGGATTAAGATTTGAATACTTACTAAATGATAAAATAGGGGTAGGTTTAGAGGGTAATTATACTAATACCTCTGCTACTTGGCTGGGAGAATCAAAAAACACTCATCAAAAATATTTCTATGAAATAGAAGTGCCTCGTTATCGTATCATGCCTCGATTTAATTTCCATTTCGTTAAATCAAATGAGCAATTAGATGGTTACTTTGCCATAGCGGCAGGCTATTTAAGCAGGAGTATTCACGTAAATTCAAACGATCCTAAATTCAATCCTAAAAAAATAGGCACTTTAATTCCTGTTGCATTTAAAGTTGCAGTGGGACTTCGTTATCTTTTTACTGACAACATTGGTGCTAATATGGAGGTTGGTTTAGGAGGGGGGCCGCTTATAGCTTTTGGTTTGAGCGCAAAATTTGGAAATGGTAGTAAGTAGAATTAAATAAATAATTTTTGGTTATTTTAATTTATGGTGTTGAAGATCCTATAAATTTTTTTTAATTAAAAAAAATTTATAGGAGTTGTTTTAATTTAAGGGCAACTGCTTTTTTATGTTGAGAAAATTATCGTTTGATCATAATTTCGTTTACTAACTTTGTTTATAAACATGTGTAAAGACTATGTACAGTAAACAATATAAATAATTAATATAATAACTTTTAACTATTAATCGTTTTAAAAAATACTGTTGACCTAAGCTTTTAAAATGAAAAATTTATTTCGTAAAATAATAATTTTATTTATTTTTTTGATGCCTGTGCTGGCGATGGCACAAGAGGAAAAAAAATCAGAAGCGCCTGCTACTTCCAGAGCGGAAAGGAAAAAATCGAAAAAAAAATGGAAAGAAGCCCGTTCCTTAGAAAAAGCTCAGAAAAAGGCTTTTAAAGACTATCATAAGCGGCTGCAAACTAAAGAAACACGAAAACGAATGAAAAAAGAAAAACGAAAAGGAAATAAGCTAAGAGAGAATAAAAGAGAATTTTTTCTTGTCAGATGGTTTAAATACAAGAAGAAAAAATAAAATTTAGTTTATAGTTTTTCAGTTCAATTTTATTTTATATATTTGTTTTACAATTTAAAAAAGTCAAAAATTGATTCGTAGATAAATAGATATAAAGTTCACATAAATACATAATACAGAGAATCCTCCTTATGGGGGATTCTTTTTATTATGGAATGTGTATTAAAATTAAATACTATGGCACAAATTTCATATTTTACCGAAGAAGGATTAAAAAAGTTAAAAGATGAATTGCATCAATTAAAAGTAATTGAGCGCCCTTCGATATCTAAACAAATAGCAGAAGCGAGAGATAAAGGCGACTTATCGGAGAATGCTGAATACGATGCAGCTAAAGAGGCTCAAGGGTTATTAGAATTGCGAATTTCTAAACTTGAAGTAATATTAAACAATGCTCGATTAATTGATGAATCTACCTTAGATATTTCAAAAGCATTGATTTTATCAAAAGTAAAAATTAAAAATGTAGGCAATAATGCTACCATGAGTTATACGCTTGTGGCAGAAAATGAAGCCGATTTAAAAGCAGGTAAAATATCTGTAGATTCACCCATTGGTAAAGGTTTGTTAGGTAAAAAAGTTGGTGAAATAGCAGAAATTCAAGTGCCGTCTGGCATGATGAAATTTGAATTAATTGAAATTTCTAGGTAATTATGAGTTCTATCTTCAGCAAAATAATAAATGGAGAAATACCATCTTACAAAGTAGCGGAAACACCTAAATTCTTAGCCTTTTTAGATGTTTTTCCATTGGCTCATGGACATATATTGGTAATACCTAAAAAAGAAATTGATTATATTTTTGATATCGATGATACCGACTTACAAGAAATGATATTATTTGCGAAACAGATTGCAAAAGCGTTGAAGAAAGCCGTAGCTTGTGAGCGTATTGGCGTCGCTGTTATTGGGTTGGAGGTTCCTCATGCACACATGCACTTAGTGCCTATCAATACAGCCAACGATCTTAATTTTACAAAGCCGAAGTTAAAAGTAACGGCACAAGAGTTGACTTTAATGGCTGAAAAAATAAAATCGAAAATCTAAAAGTTATAATTTTTTAGAAGGGTTCTCCGTAATAAATGCTTTCCAACCACTGTACACCTTGGTTTCGTTATTGGGTTTTCTTTGAAAGAAATGACACACCGCTGCTGCAAGCCCATCAGTAGCATCTAAAAATTCTGGATTCTCTTTAAAGTGGAGTAACGTTTTCAGCATTTCACTTACTTGTTCTTTTGATGCATTACCATTGCCGGTAATGGATTGTTTTATTTTCTTCGGTGAATATTCAGTTACCGTTAAATTTCGTGATAGCGCACCCGCTATGGCTACACCTTGCGCTCTACCTAGCTTTAACATGGATTGTACGTTCTTTCCAAAAAATGGTGCTTCAATGGCTAATTCATCTGGATGGTATTCATCAATCAAAGTCACGATACGATCAAATATTTTTTTTAGTTTTAAGGCACTATCTCCAATTTTTTCCAGGCGAACTACACCCATTACAATTAGTTCCATTTTATTACCTTTTATGTGAATAAGTCCATATCCCAAAATATTAGTACCTGGATCTACGCCTAAAATTATTTTATCAGTTACCATGCCTTAATCAATGCCTCTTTTTTACTAATATTGTGTGATAATGAGTATCCTAATCAATAAGCGCTTTTACAAAGTTATAAGTCTTTTTATTAAGGCAACTATATTCCTACTTTCATTTTTTTATATCTATCATAAATTAATAAGCTCGTCATATAAAGAAGCGTTTCAATATATACTTATAACTAATTCAATTATTTATTACTTCGTTCTTATTTTAATATTGATGTTTATTAATTGGGGTTTAGAAGCGCGTAAATGGCAGTTGTTAATTAAACCTTATGAGCATATTTCCTTTTTTAAATCTCTTAAATCAATTTTTTCAGGAGTTACCATCAGTATTTTTACACCAAATAGGGTAGGAGAGTTTGCGGGACGTATATTTTATTTAAAAGAAGCTAATAAAATCCAAGCCAGCGTAAAATGCTTTATTGGCAGTGCTTCTCAGTTATTGATTACAGTCATGGCTGGTATTGTTGCGCTTGTTATGGATTATCATAAACAATACAATTCTCTTCCTTTTCCTAATACGATCAATTATCAAAATATTGTATATGCTCTTGTAATTTCTATTTTAATTGTAGCGCTACTTTTATTCTTCCTTTATAAAAAAAGAAATGTCTTTTTAATTAATTTAAAATCACTAATTAAAGAGGCTTTAGTAGTAGAAAAAAAAATTCTTCTATTGGTTCTTTTATTATCGTTGTTACGATACGGTATATTTACAATTCAATATTATTTAATATTAATATTCTTACAAGTAAATATTGACTTTATAACGGCCGCTATGTTAATTGCAATTGTATTTTTTATAACAGCTGCTATTCCCACCTTCGCATTAACAGAAATAGTGGTGAGAGGAGCTGTTGCAGTATCTGTTTTTAGTTTGATAGAAGTAGATACATTTATTATTGTTTCTGCGTCTTTATTGCTGTGGATCATTAATTTAGCGTTACCTGCTTTAATAGGTAGTGTATTTGTTTGGAAACTAAAATTTTTTAAACAATAGCCATGGAAAAAGCACATCTTATTATTGGAATAATCATTTTCTTAATTGCCTTCAGCTATGTTTTAGTAATTAGTGTTTTGTGTTACGGATGGGTAAGTACAAAAAAAAGGGAGCTTGATTTAACTAGGGTTGTAAAAATAAGCGTAATTGTTGCTGCTAGAAATGAGGAAGCAAACATATCTCTTTGTTTACAAAGTATCATTCATCAATTTTACTTGAAACATCACTATGAACTAATTATAATAGATGATGCTTCTACGGATTCAACCAATGCAATTATAACATCTTTTTGCAAAAATCATGACTTTATTAAAATGATTACTCTTGATGATGCTACAAAAAGTGCAGGAAAAAAACGTGCCATAGAAAAAGCCATTCAAATAGCGACTGGGGAGTTAATTGTAACCGTTGATGCTGATTGTACTATGAATAAAAATTGGTTAAGTACCATCGCAGCTTATTATTGTAAAACAAACGCAAAAATGATAGTTGGCCCTGTATGCTTTTATGAAGAAAATACAGTGTTTGAAAAAATGCAAACTGTAGAATTTATGGCGCTAATAGCAAGTGGAGCGGGAGCTTTATACTTTAATAAAGCCATTATGTGTAATGGCGCTAACTTAATTTATACCAAAGAAGCATTTAATTTAGTAAATGGATTTAAAGGAACAGAAAATATTGCATCGGGTGATGACGTTTTATTGATGTATAAAATAAAAGAGAAATATGCTAATGGCATTCATTTTTTAAAACAGCAAGATGCGATTGTTTATACAAAAGCAAAAACTAACTTCTCTGAGTTTATTAATCAGCGTAAACGTTGGGCTTCAAAAGGCTTTATGAATTTTAATAAGGAAACCAAAGTTGTCTCGTTGATTGTTTATTTATTTAATTCTTTAATAGTGGTTTTGCCTTTTTTTGATCTTATTAAAGTTACCGATAATTATTTTTCAAGTTCATTTTTTGAAATTAGCCTCATTCTGCTATTAATTAAATGTGTTATTGATTTTTTGTTGTTATTTTTAGCTGCTTCTTTTTTTAAAAAGATATCGCTTTTAATTTATTTTATTCCAGAACAATTGATCTACCTTTTTTATGTAGTATCGATAAGCTTTTTAAGCATAGCTGGAACGTACGAATGGAAAAGTAGAAAGATAAAAAAGTAAATGGCAAAAAATAATAATTCTTCCAACTCACTTTCTTACTACGCTTGGCAACGTATTAAAAAAAATAAATTAGCTATGTTTGGGCTCATTATAATTGTTTTGTGCATGATTGTGGCTTTATTGGGCTATGCCATTACTCCCGATTCTAGCCCTGATGCGAATACACAACTGTTAGAAATTGCTAAGAAAAGACCTGGCTTTAATGTAAAAATGCTTCAAGTGCGAAAGAATGGATTTAGTCATAAAACAAATTTTTTTAATAAAATGTTGTTCGGAGAAATTAGCGACTACACGCCAATTCCTATTCTTGATTACCGCTTTGAAGCAGATAAAATAATTGTTAAAGCATATACAGAAAAAAATAAAAGTGCCGCAGAAGAGATGGACTTTAATATTGCAGATATTGTGTATGCCGTTAATTACAATATGCCAATTGTAATTAACGCGCAAAACTCATCTATTGAGTTTAACGAATTTGGTACGAACAAACAAATAACAAAAGCAATTCAAGAAGTCCGTAAGGAAATAGTTGATCATAATATAATTACTAAAACCTTTATTTTGGGTACAGACCCCGTAGGGCGAGATTTACTTAGTAGATTAATAATTGGTACTCGTATTTCGTTTTCAGTAGGTTTTATATCGGTGTTTATTTCATTGCTTATTGGCATGTCTTTAGGTGCAATAGCAGGTTTTTTTCGGGGTAAGGTTGATCATTTTATTGTTTGGGTAATTAATGTCATTTGGGCCATTCCTACTTTATTATTGGTAATAGCAATTACTTTGGTGTTAGGGAAAGGCTTCTGGCAGGTATTTGTAGCGGTGGGTTTAACAATGTGGGTAGAAGTGGCGAGAGTAGTTAGAGGGCAAGTGTTAAGCTTACGCGAAAAAGAGTTTATAGAGGCTGGGCGCGCATTGGGTTTTAAAAACATGCGTATTATATTCAGGCATGTATTGCCAAATGTAATGGGGTCTGTAATTATTATTTCGGCTGCTAATTTTGCTTCGGCAATTTTAACGGAAGCTGGTTTAAGCTTTTTAGGAATAGGAGCACAGCCTCCAACTGCTTCATGGGGAGCAATGATAAGCGCACATCGTGGTTATATTATTAGCGATATGCCTTATTTGGCTTTTTTGCCAGGCGTAGCCATTATGATTATGGTATTGGCTTTTGTACTATTAGGTAATGGTTTACGTGATGCGTTGGATACAAAATCAGTTGATGAAGACCAGATTATGATTTAAAATAAATGTTAATATAAAAGAGCGCTCTACATCAGTTATTTGATAATAGAGTGCTCTTTTTTT
>JBDTFR010000114.1:0-4057 GCA_039937835.1 Bacteroidia bacterium
ATGATAGCACAATTGATTCCATTAAAAAGTCTCTGCCATTATATAATAATCAGGATAGATTTAATAGTGATCGTAACATAGAAATGCTAAAACAAATTACAAGGATAAATTTTTTAGAGTTAAAAAAAGATTTATCGGATAAACTAATAGCATTACAAATAATTAATAATGTAGTGCAAAATGAAACGATTATGGACAAAGAACTTTATAACCAAGCTACAGATTTTTGTTATCTTTTCTCCCCGTAGTCGATAAGATGAACCGATAGCAACGTGTGTAAGGTGTTAGTGTCATCTTTTAATCAAACTAGATTTATGTCAAGAATAATAAAATAAAAGTAAACAACCTAAGCCCTTTCACGCAAAAAAATCAGCGCTTCAGCTTAGTACGGCGGGTTTGCCTTATTTGTCAGAATATAAATTTATTTTTATAAAATTGTGGGAAGTTCACTACATTTAATTCAATTTATCGGATAGGGTAATTGTGTGCAAACATTACCACCAATTAAGATAATGGCTCCATAAATAGAATATGAATAAGCAAATAATCAAGAATTCCCTCTTATTAATAGCAATGACATCAATTTCGTTTTTAGTAATTTGGTTCGGAATGATGACGATAAAAGAAAATTATTTCAGAAATATTAATAAGGTTGAAAGAATTGATGGACAAATAGAAAGTACCGAAATAATTGTGACTTCAAAAAGAGCCGGAGCTGTTCCTTCAGCTACTTTGAAATTGAAGTTCTTAAAAATTGAGCTAAAAAATTCATCAATAAAATTATTTACCTACAATGCTCGTCAAGACTACTCCGAATTGGAAAGAAATTTAGAAAGAGGAACAAATGTTACTGTTTTTTATAAAAAGCTAAAGGAAGAAGAAGTAACAAATAATATTTTTAGAATGGACTTAGGCCAGCAAATAATATTAACTGACGATAATTATAAAGAAAAGGAATACTTTGCAGGAACGGTTATGGTACTGTTTGGATTATTCGTTTTAATTTTTGGTGGATATACATTGAAAAAGAAAGGATTAAATAAACATTGGTAGGAATAAAATTTAGTGTGTATTTCAATTGAAATTTACACGTATTTCTTTAAAAATATCAAAGCAACAAAATTCCAATCGAATTACCAAATTTGGGAAATATATTTGCGGATAGGTGTAATACATTTATCGGCATGTTGTGCCGCATAAGATGAGAGTTATGAAAAAACTAATTGCCATTTTTATTTTGACTCTATCAACATCAGTTGCATGCGCTCAAGGGTTTGTGAAAATGGATACAATTGATACCCCTGCGGAATTGACTAGATTGTTATCAGGACACATAAATAGAACTTTTCAAGTCGACTTTGATGGAGACGGATTCTCGGATTATATTTGCCAACTTGATTTTCAAGATACAACAAAAGATGTTTACAAAGAGATTTGGATAAATTCGCATTATAAGATTGTGAAAACAATTGAGAAATATTCAATGGATTATGATTTCTTTTGGCTTGTAAATATTGATAATGATCCCGAGCCAGAGATTTTTAGTGCGGCAGGATATTCTGATGGAATAGACTATTGTTTTATCGACCAAGATATAAAAAATGGCAAGGACAGGATTTTGCTTTACTTTAATCCCGTGATTGATGATTCCGATGAAAATTACTGGGGATATCCTTGGGACATTAAAGATCTAATGATAAGATTAGATAATGGATTATTTAAACTTAAATGCTCCATTAACAATGAGATTGAGAGGGATGGAGAGATAACAATACCAGATTGGCAAAAAGGATTCCCTGTAATTTGTTTTTCTGGACATTCGAACCAACCAGATATTAAAGTCGGAACGATAGGCGCTTGGGAATGGTTGACAATTTCAGAAATATTGGATAAAGTAATAATAAAAGATAAAAAATAAAATATACGACGGCACAACATTATGTATAGCACAAGCCCTTCGGGACACGTGCCATACATTAATCGTTATATAGTATTTAAAAAAGACTACAGAGATGAAACAACTACTAATAATTATTGGACTGACTTTTCTAACAACTTCCTTAATAAGGGGACAAAATTTATTTCCCGAGAAATTTGACGACTGCAATATGGATCGCTTTTGTTTAGACTGCGGTGAGACTAAAGGAATATATAATGGTGACCTGAACGAGTATTTTTCAAAAGCAATTTCAGCAAAAAAAATTAAAAGACTTAATGAAATTATTCTTGTTCAAGTGCTTATTGATACAACTGGAAAACAATGCGTAAAAAGTATTCAAAACAATGTCCCTAAGCTAGGGCTTAAAGCCATTATTAACTCAATGACAGGATGGCAACCCGCAATAAGTAAAGAAAAACCAGAAAATGTATCTGTTACATTAAAATTTGAAATAAATAATAAAAAAATATTGGTAACCTATCAAAGGTTTGACCCTTCAAGCGTAAAAAACATGAAATCGGTGGGCACGGTTGAAATAACAAACAATAAAACAAAAAAAAATAATAGTGGCACTATTGAATTTGAAGTTTATACGACACAAAATTCCATCATTCCTTGGGATATGACAAGGTCTATTTCCGTTGATACTAATAATATAGTTTGGTTGGGCACAGACAATGGAATAGTTAGGATTGAGAATGATAAAATGGCTGTTATTAATTCAAAAAATTCTCCATTGAGGTCCAAACGGAATCAGACAACCATAATGTATTCCGATATTGATATTTATAATAACAAATGGTTTACTGATGGATATAACACATACAAGTACGATGAAAAGAATTGGGTAGTTTATGATTCGACTAATTCGCCACTGAAATGGACAACAGGCATTTATGCCGACAAGTTTGGTAATGTTTGGTTTCAGTCATTCACTGGACTAATAAAGTTTGACGGAAAGAAATGGAACGTAATCGATATTTCCAATTCGAAAATTCCTTCAAATCGAACAATGGGTACTTTTGTTGATAGTAAAAAAAGGATTTGGATTGGAACATCCGATGGAAATATAATGATTGATGGCGACTCATCGACAAACTTTCAATCTACTGAAAACCCTTTAAAAACAGCTATCCTACAAAAGGGATTTGAGGATAAGTTGGGAAACATATGGTTTTCTTTATATGAAAAATTTCCACAAACAAAAGGATTTGCAAAATATTCATCAACAGGAGAATGGACAATTATAAATACTGAAAACTCAAAGATTCCAAGAAACGAAATTCTTGATTTTGCAATAGATGAAGGCTCCAACAATATTTGGTTGAGTATAAATAGAGTTGGTATTTCAAAATATGACGGAAAAAATTGGGAAACCTTTACTCCTGAAAATTCCAAAGTTCCAAGCACATATATTCAGTCAATATCTCTTGACAAAAATGGTAATTTATGGTGTGCGACATTTGCAGGACTTCTAAAAGCTTATAGGAAATGATAATGACCCGTAGTAGGCGATAAGCTGTACGCAGGTAGACGCTAACGTGTGTGCAGGAGCAAGCGGGCAGTTCGTTAGTGAGATACTCATTTTATTTAGCAGTATAACGTTTACGATTATTAATCTTGTGAATCAGTTCACTTCGTAGTTGACCAAGGCACGTTTTGTTAAACCTCAATTACCAACCTTCAATTAAAATTTACACGTATTTACTTCATAAAATATCAAAGCAAAATAATTCCGATTGAATTACTAAATTTGGTGAAACCTATTTGATTAGGTGTAATGAATTTATTCGCGTGGAAAACAATTATTAGAAGTCAATGAAAATAGGTATCATAGGTGGAGGAATTTCTGGGCTAACAACAGCACTTGCTTTACATAAGTTAGGAATTCAATCGGTAGTTTATGAGCAAGCTACTGAACTTAATGAAATTGGAGCTGGTATTTTACTACAACCCAATGCCATAAAAGTATTGGACTGGCTAGGTATTAAGGGGTCAGTCATTATTTCTGGGGAGTAAATTTATGCAAATAATTTTTGAAGTCTAAAAAGGAAAAAATTAACGTCAGTAACGCCCCTTAAATTAGCTCTAAAACCTTTTATTTTAGAGTTGAATGAT
>JBDTFR010000115.1:0-73795 GCA_039937835.1 Bacteroidia bacterium
ATGGTATGGAAACACGTACACAACTTCTGGTACTCCATCACGGATTATTAAAAATGCTAAAGAATGTGATTCGACTATTACCTTGCATTTAACAATTAACAAGGCAACGAGTGGCGATACAACTGCAATCGCTTGTAATAGTTTTACATGGTATGGAAACACGTACACAACTTCTGGTACTCCATCACGGATTATTAAAAATGCTAAAGGATGCGATTCTACTATTACCTTGCATTTAACAATTAACAAGGCAACGAGTGGCGATACAACTGCAATCGCTTGTAATAGTTTTACATGGTATGGAAGCACGTACACAACTTCTGGTACCCCATCACGGATTATTAAAAATGCTAAAGGTTGCGATTCTACTATTAACTTGCATTTAACAATCAATAAGGCGACGAATGGCGATACAACTGCAATCGCTTGTAATAGTTTTACATGGTATGGTAATACGTATACAAGTTCAGGTAATCCATCACGAATTATTAAAAATGTCAAAGGTTGTGACTCGACTATTACCTTGCATTTAACAATCAACAACAGTACAACCAGCGATACAACTGCAAGAGCATGTAACAGTTTTACATGGTATGGTAACAAGTATACAAGTTCTGGTACTCCATCACGAATTATTAAAAATGCTAAAGGTTGTGATTCGGTTATTACCTTGCATTTGACAATCAACAAGGCAACGAGTGGCGATACGACTGCAAGAGCATGTAATAGTTTTACATGGTATGGTAACACGTATACAACTTCTGGTAATCCAACTAGAATAATTCCAAATGCTAAAGGATGTGATTCAATTGTCATCTTACATTTAACAATTGACAAGATAGATGCAACTGTAAGTAGGATTGACAATTCGTTAAAATCAAATGATGCTTTCGCAAATTATCAATGGATCGATTGCAACAATGGTAATGCAGCTATAATCGGAGAAAGCAATCAAACATTTATTGCAAGGCAAAATGGAAGCTATGCAGTAATTGTTACCAATGGCGAATGTTCCGATATATCTGAATGTCAAAATGTAATTATAACCGATATTACATCTTTGGCCACAGCAATTATCAGTATATTCCCTAATCCAACAAATGGAGTAGTAAATGTATTGCTGGGCAATCAAATAGCTACCATTACGTTGATGGAAGTGACCGGTAAGCAACTCCAAGTTATCACAACAGCTAAACAGGGAACATTTGATTTGAGCAAATTCGCTAGCGGTATTTACTTCATTAAAGTACAAACAGAAAATCAGTCCCGGATGTACCGAATTATGAAAGATTAAACAATAAAGAATAAAATTGGAATAATACAATTAAATGAAGCTGCTGAGAGTGAATGCTCTCGGCAGTTTATTTTTTTACCTTTTATAGAGGTTATTTCTGGTAGGGGCTAGGATGTAAAAAAAGCATTCGAATGTTGTACCTATGTTGTACCCGTCTTAAACAAAAAAGCCTCTCAATTTCTTGAAAGGCTTGCTAGCATTGTGTGATCCCGAAGCGATTCGAACGCTTGACCTACTGCTTAGAAGGCAGTTGCTCTATCCAGCTGAGCTACGGAATCATAAAATAAACTACTCAGTTTTAAAACTAAAAAACGATTTACAAATTAAAATTCGTAAATCGTAACTTAGAAACAATATTGTCGGGGCGGCAAGATTCGAACTTGCGACCTCCTGGTCCCAAACCAGGCGCGATGACCGGACTACGCTACGCCCCGTATAACAACGTTTTATGAACGGATGCAAATGTACTATTATTTTTTATTATAGCAACGAATTCGAAAAATAGTTTTTATTATTCTACTTTTTTTAATAAAAATACCCACAAAAAGACCATGGAACCCATTTAAAGAGCCAAAGCTGTAAAATCACCTGTAATCTTTGAATACTCATGCAGAGAGTTTATTTTGTATTGATAATGAAGATTTATTAAAAATATTTTAGTTTAAAATAATAAATGTTTATTTTTATTGATATTTTTTATATAACAGATAGTATAATACTCGATTTATTAATATTTTTAATAATCGGTTTTATAACTATTTCGATGGAAGTGTCTGTTTTTGTGGTAGTTATTTTATTTTTAATCTTTTCTCTATATAAAATAGTAGGGATTTCCATTTAATATGAAGTGCAACCTTTAACTTATTGACATCGTCTTGTATAGATATGAAAGTGTATTAATAATGGTTAAGAATTAAATGATTTTGTTTTAAACTAGGTTTGAAAAGAAAAATAGTTTGAGGATTATTAAAACAATAAATTATGAAACAAATATTGTCAGCATTAGCATTATTATTATTTGTAAAAATAGGGAATGCTCAATTTTATAAAATAAGCGATTATGATAAACAAACATTAAATGTTTGTAAAGGTCAGTTTGTGAGTTCTAAATTCACAACTGTTACTAATGGTTTAGATCTTTATCAGCCTGCCTATTTAAATAATGAAAATTATACCGTTACGTTTTGTTCTTCCATTAGCTCAAAAATAAGAGTTAATTTTTATTATATAGGTTTAGGCAGTGGAGATCATTTATATGTGTATGATGGAACTTCTACCGCTAGTCCTCAAATTGCTAATTTAACTGGTACGGTTAATTATCCTGGTGTATTTACCTCAACGGGAACGTGTTTAACGTTTAAATTTGTTTCTGATAATGTACAAGATGTAAACCAAAGTTATGGTTGGGATTCATTTATAGGCTGTACCCCTACGGATTGTAAAGGAAATATTCCCGCCTCAGATGAATGTATTTCAGCGACTGAAATTTGTAATTTAGATGGTTATTGTGGGTCAACCAGTGGTTGGTATACAAGAGGTTCAGAAGCAGCAACACTAGATAAACCTGGTGCATTTTGTGCTAATATTCAAAATAATTCTTGGTTATCATTTATAGCCTCTACAACTAGTGCTTCTTTTGATATTACGCCTAGTAATTGTTCTAACCCTAACACAGGAATACAAGCAGCGATTTTCCAAACCACCAACTGTAAAAATTTTACAAGTATAGCTACCTGTTATAGCAATGCAAAAGGTAATTTTACCTTAGCAACTAATGTACCCCTAACTATTGGAAAAAAATACTACATCATGATTGATGGTTATGATGGTAATGATTGTGAATATTCTATAAATGCAAATAATGGTGTACAAACGGTAAAATTAACAGCTGATAATAGTAATACGTTGTGTACAGGGCAACCATTTGTACTTTCAGCTACAGCAGTTGGCGTAGGACCGTTTACCTATGTTTGGACCCCAACACCTACAAGCGGGCAAAATAGTGCTGTAGCCACTTTCCCTGCAGCAACAGGAACTACCTATTCTTGCTCCGTTACAGGCGTTTGTACAAACCCAACCATTGCAACTTTTACACCCTCTGTAGTAACTACACCTGTGGTATCTGCTATAGATTCTGTTCGCATTTGTGCTGGCGGAAGTGGTACAAAGTTAACATCAAGTCTTACTTCTTCTAGCCCCACTATAGATTTTAAAAATTTAAAAACATCACCTATTCCAGATGCTAGTGCAACAGGTATAACCTCTACTATTAATGTAGGTAGTATTACTGGTTCGGTAGGCACTGATTTATTAAACGTATGTATAGATATTAATCATGGTAACGATTCCGATTTATCGATATCATTAAAAGCACCTGACAATACCATTATCAATTTATCATCAAATAACGGAGGTAACGGCGATAATTATGTAAAAACTTGTTTTTCTTCAACTGGGCCTTCCATCACTACTGGTACAGCTCCTTTTACTGGAACTTTTACCCCACAACAACCTCTTTCATTATTAAGTGCAAGCCCTATTAATGGCGTTTGGAGCTTAATAGTAATAGATAATAAAACGTTAGATGTAGGTTTATTAACAGGTTGGTCTTTATCATTTAAAAATGGCTTTACTTATTCGTGGGCGCCTACAACAGCTTTAACAGGTAATGGTGCTGCTGTTACAGCTAATCCCTCAAGTACTACAACTTATACTGCTAGTATAACAGATAAGGCGGGTTGCCCCGGAACTAAGGCAGTTCGAGTAAACGTAACAGATTTACCAATAGCACCAATAGTAAATAGCCCCGTAGTATATTGTATTAATGCAAAAGCTAATCCTTTAAAAGCCACAACAGGACCAAATATTGATTTAGTATGGTATACGACAGCAACAGGCGGCACGAGTTTACCAAGTGCTCCAACACCATCAACTCTTACCTCAGGTATAACGTTTTATTATGTAACCGGTAAAGTAGGTTTATGCGAAGGGGTTCGTTCAGAAATTAAGGTAATAGTTAATTCCAAAATAGATGCATCGTTTACGTATAAATCAGAAAATTTTTGTCAATATGCCGCTAATGAGTTCCCAGAGATTTCTCCAAGCGCGGTGCTGGGTACGTTTTCATCCACCCCTAGCGGATTGGTATTTGTAAATGATAAAACAGGAGAAATAGATTTAAGAGCAAGTTTGCCAGGAACATATTCCATAACCAATCAAGTTGCCCCAGTGGGAGGGTGTGCAGCCATAACAAGTAATCCGTTTACCGTAACCATACATGCTGAACCTATATTAGATAATAAAAAAACGGCAACAATATGTAGCGGACTTCTGTTAGACATACCTTTAGCGGGCAGTGTACCATCTTCTTTTGAGTGGCAGGCGACGGATAATTCAAACACAACTGGAGAAAGTTACCTTACAAGTACTGCTACCGCCTTAATAAATGATATAATAACGAATAAAACAATTAATGATCAAATTGTAAATTATACTGTAAAATTGACCTCAGTAGCACACAAGTGCGTAAATGAAACGCCACAAATTGTTGCAGTAACGGTAAATCCAAATCCTGTTGCAGATACTACTGATATTTCAATAGATGCGTCAAGTTGCGGTACTAATTCTGGCTCTATTACAGGTATTGTAAATTCATCTGGTAAAACTCCTTTTAAATATGATTGGCAAGATGCTTTTGGCAATACGGTTGGAACAGCAATAGACTTGAAAAATGTTCCTCCTGGTAGCTATGTATTAACTATTACCGATGCGAATGGATGTTTAATAAAAATTGGTACAGGTAAAAGTTTAAATGTAATATCAAAAAATAAAGTAAAAGCATTCTTTACAGTAAACCCAGATAAGGGAGAAATACCAATTCTTATAAAGTTTACAAACTCATCTGTAGGGGCAATTAATTATAATTGGAATTTTGGAAATAGTATAACATCTATTGAGAAAAACCCAAGTTATAAATACACTGAACGCGGTATTTTTAAAACATGTTTAGTTGCCGATGACGGAGCAAAATGTTTTGATACAACTTGTACAACTATTGATGCATATATTACTTCTGCATTTATTATTCCAAATGTATTTACGCCAAACAATGATGGTACAAACGATATATTTACCATTATAGGAAAAGGGATAGAATCATTACATGCTGAAATTTTTAACCGTTGGGGGCAGAAAGAATATGAATGGGATACCCCAAATGGAGGGTGGGATGGGCGTTCAGCTAGTGGACAGCTTTCTCCTGATGGAACCTATTTTGTAATTATAAAAGCAATAGGAGTAGATGGTAAAAATTTAATTGGAAAAGGAAGCTTTACATTGCTTCGATAAACCTAAAAATTATTATGGTTTGTTAATTACCTGCACTAGCACACGTAATAATTTAATATATAACTTACGTTAATTCATAGCGAGGTAAAGGTGTAATGTTTTGATTTGTAAAATTTCGGTTTAAAAACTTATAGTAACCGGTAATTGCAATCATTGCAGCATTATCTGTACAATATTGGAATTTTGGAATAAATAAATTCCAACCCAATTCATCTTTAATTTTTGTAAGCGTATTTCTTAAATGACTATTGGCAGATACTCCACCTGCAATAGCAATTGTATTTATATTTGTCTCAACGGCAGCCTTTATTAATTTATCCGTTAATATTTCAATTACCGTATTTTGAAACGATGCGCATATATCCGCCTTGTTTTCTTCTATAAAAGCATTATTTTTATTGGTTTCTGTGTTTATAAAATTTAAGAAAGCCGTTTTTAGACCGCTAAAACTAAAATCTAAACCGTCTAATTTTGGTTTAGTAAATTTAAAAGCGAAGGGATTGCCCAGTTTAGCAAACTTATCTATAAATGGCCCTCCAGGATAAGGTAACCCTATTAATTTAGCCACTTTATCAAAAGCTTCTCCTGCTGCATCATCAAGTGTTTCACCAATAACTTCCATTTCGAAAAAATTTTTCACCAACACAATTTGCGTATGCCCACCAGACACCGTTAAGCACAAAAAAGGGAACGTAGGATGTATGCAGTTATCTTCATCACTAATAAAATGGGCAAGTATATGGCCTTGCATGTGATTTACTTCAATGAGTGGTATACCTAAACCCAATGCAAAAGCTTTTGAAAAGGAGGTACCTACCAATAATGATCCCATTAACCCTGGACCTCTGGTAAAAGCTACAGCTGTTATGTCTTCTTTTTTAATGTCGGCTTTTTTTATTGCTTGATCTACAACAGGAATAATATTTTTTTGATGTTCACGAGAGGCTAATTCCGGCACCACGCCGCCATAAAGCTGATGAATATTTTGATTTGCGATTACATTAGAAAGTAATTTTCCATCTTTTATTATGGAAGCAGCAGTATCATCACATGATGATTCAATTCCTAGAATGATTGTTGATTTAAGCATATTGATTAACTTTATACCGCAATATTGCCGTATTTTCAGTAACAACACAAAGGTATTAAAAAACTGGTTAACATATTATTTCGAACTATCGCGATATTAATTTTTTTAATGTTGTGCTTTTTTTTGATTTTACAAATCAAAAGTGTGCAAACATTTATGGCAAAAAAAGCGGTTATTTAT
This sequence comes from Bacteroidia bacterium, assembly GCA_039937835.1. Taxonomy (GTDB): domain Bacteria; phylum Bacteroidota; class Bacteroidia; order 2-12-FULL-35-15; family 2-12-FULL-35-15; genus 2-12-FULL-35-15. The sequence goes on from JBDTFR010000115.1 coordinate 6,912, forward strand.
TTATCTCAAAAACTTCGTACAAAGGTTAGTATCGAAAGCCTTGAAATTGAATTTTTTAAAACCATTGTGTTAAATAATTTTTATATCGAAGATCAACACGCAGATACATTAATCTACGCTAAACAATTGAAAGTAGATATTGGGAAATTTGATATTGAAAATCAAAAAATAAATATTAGTAAAATTCTATTACTACAAACTCAAACAGCCCTAATAAAATATAAGAATGATGAAGATTTTAATTTCCAATTTATTATAGATGCATTTGGTAAAAGAAATAATACCACTCAAAAACCTAATGCCCCATGGGATATAAGCATTGGTAAATTAGAATTAATAAATTCTGATTTTATATATAGAAATGAGCACGATACACTTATAACCACTGGGGTTAATTATGTTGATTTTAAAATACATAATATCAATGGTAATTTTTCTGAAATTTATATAGATAACGATACTATTTTTGGTAATATAAATAAATTGTCAGTTATTGAAAAGAGTGGCTTTTTTGTACAACAACTTAGTAGTAAGGTTAAAATATGTCCAGTTGAAGTTAAATTAGATAATTTAAAAATTATAACGCTGAAAAGTAATATTGCTACTAATCTTGTTTTTTCATATAAACAATATAATGATTTTAATGATTTTATAAAAGAAGTTAAAATGAAAGGAGATTTCGACCATTCCATTTTAGAAATGAATGATATCTCTTATTTTGCTCCTGAGTTAAAAGGCTTATATCAAAAAATTATTATTTCTGGTAACATCAATGGAACCGTAGATGATATAAGAGGAAAAGATATGGATTTGTCGTTTGGGAATTCTACTTCTTTTATAGGAGATGTAGCATTAACAGGGCTTCCTGAAATTGATCAGACGGTTATTCATCTAAGCATAAAAAAACTCGAAAGTAATTATAAAGATCTTATTAAAATACCTGTACCACCTTTTACAGAAAATAAAAAACTAGTTGTTAATTCTCAATTTGCAAAGTTAGGGACTATGAAGTTTAAAGGGACCTTCACTGGTTTGTATAATGATTTTTATGCCTATGGCGATTTTTCATCTGCTTTAGGTAAATTATCATCAGATCTTTCAGTACAACGCGATCGAGAAAAGAATAAAGAATATTATAAAGGAAAATTAAAAGCAATTAATTTTGATTTCGGAAAATTTTTTGATATTGATTCATTAGGAAAAGTTACCATGGATGTTTCTATTGACGGTTCAGGGCTATCGCTACAAGATATAAATGGACAACTAGATGGAACCGTAAAATCATTAACATATAATTCATATACCTATTCTAATATTGTTGTTGAAGGTAATATAGCAAATAAAATATTTAATGGTAAATTAAATATAGATGATGAAAATTTAAATTTTGATTTTTCTGGTAATGTAGATTTCACTCAAAAATTACCAAAACTTAATTTTACAGCAAATATTAATAAAGCAAACCTTACTGTATTGCATTTTATTAATACCACTAAAAAGACAAATTTTACAACTCATTTAACAATCAATGTTAATGGGGATGATATTGATAATTTAGTAGGTTCCGTTAATTTTAACAATACAATATATCAGCAAGATAATGAAACATTAAAAATAAATACATTTAATCTTGTAGCTGAAGAAAACAGTGACAAAAAAAAAATACGTTTAGCTTCTGATTTTTTGAAAGGCAATATAAGTGGTAAATTTAAAGTGCTTGAGTTATCAAATTCAATTCAAAATCTATTTCAAAAATACGTTCCTTCTTTTTTTGAAAAAAAATATAAAATCAAAAAAAAGTCGGAGATCCAAAATTTTGATTATAGCTTATTGTTTGATAAGACAGATGAGATTACAAAATTATTTTTACCACAATTAAAAATCTCGCCTAAAACCACTATTAAAGGTAATTTTAATTCATTAAACAATGAGTTTTCGCTTGATGGAAACTCTATGCGACTGGATGTATATGGATACGTATTAAATAATTGGAATTTAGAGGCGACTTCTACTCCTAATCAATTTAATTTAAATATGAATGTGAAGCGCTTATACCTAAGCGATAGCCTGTGGTTAAATGATTTTAATATTGCTACCAAAACTCATTCTGATAGTATAAACCTAGGTGTAACTTGGGATAACAAAAAACAAATATTAAATAAAGGAGATATTAATGCCTTTTTTGCCATTAAATCAAATAATAATTTTGAATTTAAAATTGAACCCTCTCAATTTATAATTAATGATTCAATTTGGAATATACAAAAGTCTAATAATATTATTTTTGATTCCACCGCAATAATCGTTAAGGATTTAATAGTTGAACACAACGCTCAATCTATTTCGTTAAACGGTATTATATCCAATAATAAAAGCGATCAGCTTAAGCTCAATTGCAATAATTTTAATATTGCAAGTATAAACACTTTTATTAAACCTTCAGGGTTAATATTTAAAGGTACTATAAACGGGGAATCGATTATTACAGATTTTTATAATGAACTGATTTTTACTAGTGATAATAGTTTTAAATCATTATCTATAAATGATAATTCTATGGGTGATGGTAGTGTGGAAAGCGTTTGGGATAATAATAAGCATGCACTTTATTTACATGGTAGTTTTTCATTAGGTATTGTACCCAATGTTTTATTTTCTGGATTTTATTACCCGAAAAAAAAAGAAGATAATATAGATATGGAGCTAAATTTACAAGCTTTCCAAATGCAACTATTTGAACCTTTCGCAAAAGGTTATTGTAAGGATATTAAAGGCTTTATTGCTGGAAATATTAATGTTAAAGGTTCTTTAGATAAGCCGAAATTATCTGGCTTTTTAGATGTAAATGCTAAAAAAATAACGGTTGATTACTTGAATACTTCGTATAATTTTTCCCATAAAATAATTATTGAAAATAATTCTTTTGGAGTTGAAAATTTGGAGTTATTTGATTCAAATCATAATAGTGCAATGGTAACAGGTAAATTATATCATGATAATTTTAAAAATTTTCAGCTCGATTATGACTTGAATGTGGAAAAATTCATGTGTTTAAATACAACTGAGGCCGACAATAATTTATATTATGGAAAAGCATTTGTATCTGGTATTGTTAATATTTATGGATTTATAAAAGATAAAATTAAAATTACTGCGAATCTAAAGACTGATAAGGTAATGGTAGGGAACAGATTAGATAAATTTAATTTGAGGTCAACCGCAGAACTTACTAAATTTTATATTCCTCTTTCAAATTCTAATCAAGTAAATGATAATAATTTTATAACTTTTCTTAAAAAAGATAGCATTATTAAAATTAAGAATAATCTTAGTACTAGAGATGCAGGTATTGTGCTTGACTTTGATTTAGACGTTACGCCAGATGCAGAAATTCAGTTAATATTTGATGAAAAAGTAGGCGATATAATTAAAGCAAGAGGCGCAGGAAATATAAAACTAAATATAAATTCGACAGGCGAATTTAAAATGTACGGTAATTATGCAATTGATGAAGGAGATTATTTATTTACATTAAAAAATATAATCAATAAACGATTTTATATTGAAAAGGGTGGTACAATAAAATGGAATGGAGTGCCTTATAAAGCAGATTTAGATATTAGTGCAGTATATAAAGCTCGTGCTAATTTGACTCATTTTTTTCCAGAGGAAACAACAGATAAGTACAAAAAACGAGTACCTATTGATTTAAAATTATTAATGACGGGCGATTTATTGTCTCCTAAAATTAATTTTGATATTGGAATACCAACTGTAGATGCAAGTACACGCCAACAAGTATTGAGTTACATGAACAATGATGCAGAAATGAACCGCCAGGTTTTTTCATTATTAGTGTTGAATAATTTTGTTACCCCTTATCAATTAGTTAATTCGGATAGTAAATCAGGAGGACCTTTAAATGCTGCTGGTTCTAATTCAACAGAAATGTTATCTAACCAATTAAGCAATATGTTGAGTAAGATTAGTAAAGATGTGGATATAGGGATTAACTATAGAGCAGGGGATGAAATAAGCAAAAAAGAAGTGGAGTTGGCTTTATCTACTCAATTATTTAATGATAAACTTACGATCGATGCCAATGGAGGAAATAATTCTAGTACACAAAATACTAATAACATAGTGGGAGATGTAAATATTGAATATAAGTTAACAGATGATGGTAAATTAAAAATAAAAACATTTACACGTTCTAATGATAATACTGAAACTACTATAACATCAGGACCTTACACACAAGGAATAGGTATATTTTACAGAGAGGAGTTTGATACAATAGGAGAGTTGTTTAAAAGGTATTTAAACTTAGTAAGCAAAAAGAAAAAATCAGTTCCTGAAAAAGGAAAGACACCAAATTAAAAAGATAGAATAAAGAGTATTATTTTTTACCAAGTTTTAATGAATGACCTAGTTTATCACGCTTCGTTTGCAGATAAAATTTGTTATGTTCATTCGATTCAATTTCGATAGCAATGTTTTCAACAATTTCTAAACCATATCCAATTAACCCTGCTCGTTTCTTTGGATTATTACTCATTAAACGAATTTTGGTAATATTCAAATCTCTTAAAATTTGAGCACCTACTCCATAGTCTCGCTCATCTATTTTAAATCCTAAATCTTCATTTGCTTGAACAGTATCTCGTCCTTCTTCCTGCAGCTTATAGGCTTTTAATTTATTAAGAAGACCTATGCCTCTCCCTTCCTGATTCATATATACAATTACCCCTTTTCCTTCCTTTTCAATCATTTCCATGGATTTGTGAAGTTGAGCGCCACAATCACAACGGCAAGATCCAAAAATATCTCCTGTTAAACAGGATGAATGAACACGAACTAAAATAGCTTCATTTTTTTCCCAAGAGCCTTTGATTAAAGCTAAATGTTCTTGATCATTAGTTGTTTGGCGATAAGCAACTAAATCAAAATTACCCCATTGTGTCGGCATTTTTACTTGTACGTCTTTCGTAATAATACTTTCATTTTTTATACGATAAGCAATTAAGTCTTCAATTGAAATAATTTTAAGCTTATGCTTTTTAGCAATTTCAAATAATTGTGGGAGCCGAGCCATGGTACCATCTTCGTTCATTATTTCCACTAAAGCACCAGCAGGTTTAAAGCCAGCAATACGAGCTAAATCAATAGTTGCTTCGGTATGGCCAGCTCTACGTAAAACACCACCATTTTTAGCTTTTAGTGGAAAGATATGTCCTGGTTTACCAAACTCTCCGGGCTTAATGGCAGGGTTTATTAGTGCTTGAATAGTTTTAGAGCGGTCACTGGCTGAAATGCCTGTGGTACAGCCATATCCAAGTAGATCAATAGATACGGTAAATGCGGTGCTGTGTTCGGAGGTGTTATTATTTACCATCATTTCCAATCCAAGTTCTTTACAATGGGTTTCTGTAATAGCAGCACATATTAGCCCGCGCCCATGAGTAGCCATAAAATTAATTACATCTGGTGTTACTTTATCCGCTACAGCAATAAAATCACCTTCATTCTCTCTATCTTCATCATCTACTACAATTATTACTTTTCCAAGTTTAAGATCGATAATAGCTTCTTCTATTGTGTTTAGTGCAGATTGCATTTTTTTATTATTTATGATTGCAAAGATAAGAAATTTAAAAACCCAAAATATAAGATAGCTTTTTAAATAATCGATAAAATATTAAAAAGCTAGAAAAATAGGTTAAGTTTTAAATAACTACTTCATTTTTTTGATTTTTGACTGGGAGTGGGAAATAAAAAACAGAAGAACACTTAGAGCCTGTTTGAAATTTATTTAAAATGTTTGTTATGCGTCTTTTTGGGCCACACTTCGTTCCTTTTATTGTCCATAGAGCCACGCTATGGTCTTCAAAAAGTCCTCGTCTAGCTAAAAAACACATCCTAACATTCCCAATAAATAAAATTAAACAGGCTCTTAATTAATCAGTATGTTCCGCTTTTTTTAAGTGACCTCGAGAGGATTCGAACCTCCAACCTGCAGAACCGGAATCTGCCATTCTATCCAGTTGAACTACGAAGTCTATTAAATTGAAATTAAATTGCCACAAAGATAATGGATTTAACTATTGTAGCAATTGTTTCTTCACGGAGTACAATAAATTAATTACTTTTATGTTTACAATAATGTATATAAAACGGCTATGATCAGATATAATCTTACAATTCTTTTATTTATAATCATAAACACTATAAATGCACAGCAAACAAAGATAGATCAATGGGAAGAATACTTACCTTATGATAAAGGACAGTCTGTAACAGAAGGTAACGGCAACGTATATTGTGCAACTAGGGGAGGGCTTTTTTATTTAAATAAAGCAGATAATTCGCTAAGCCGGATGTCAAAAATTAATGGCCTTTCTGATATTGAAGCCACCCTTGTAAGATTTAATAAATTCAACAACAAATTATTAATCATCTATAAAAATTCTAATATGGATGTTTTAGATAAAGATGCAATTCAAAATTTTCCGGATATTAAAAATAAAAGTATACCAGGGAATAAATCGATTAACAATGTTTGTTTTGAAGATCAATATGCTTACTTGGCTTGTGGTTTTGGAATAGTGGTGTTAGATATGCAACGCAATGAAGTAAAAGATACATATTACATTGGAATCGATGGCTCTGCAATTAATGTAAGAGATATTACAACCGATGCTAACTATATATATGCAGCTTCGGATAAAGGCGTTTTTAAAGCATTAAAAAATAGTAATCTTACAAATTTTAACTCTTGGTCAGTTATGACTGACTTACCAGATGGAGTTTATAATACCATTACTAATTTTAATGGTAAAATTTACACTAATTTTTCCAAATATTTAACCAAAGCATCCGTTAATGAAGATACCATTTTTGTATATAATAATTCTGTATGGTCTCACTTTCCTCAAGGTTTTGGATATATAATTAAATCATTACGAGGAATAGGTGATAAATTAATAGAAGTAGAAGATCAACGCGTGTGGTTGTATGATAACAATTTATCCGCAGTTAGCATTGTTGGTGATCATTCAGGAAAGCCTATTTTTCCCGTTGAGGCAATTATTGATAACTCCAACTATTTTTGGATTGCAGACAGGGACAATGGTTTAATCCAACAAAAAGACGGGGTGATAGATGTAGCCAATCATCCGAATGGCCCTTCAAACACTAATATACAATCTATGGCTATTGAAGATGGAAATTTATGGATAGCGCCTGGCGGTCTTAGCAATTCTTTTTCCAATATTTATAATATTGATGGTTTATCTTCCTATTCGGATGGAGAATGGAAACTTATAAAAGGAAATTACTCATCAGTAGTGAATACCGATACGGTATATGACATAGTGGGAGTGGCAATAGATCCCACTAATGCTAAAAGGGTGTATGCTGCTTCATGGTATAATGGACTTTTAGAAGTATATAATAAAGTACCTGTAAAATTATATAATACTACGAATAGTAGTTTGCAAGGATTGGGAATACCTGGTTATAATGTTATAAGAATAATGGGTTTGGCATTTGATAAATCAAATAATTTGTGGATTGCAAATTCCGGAACACCATATACACTATCTGTAAAAAAAAGTGATGGTACTTGGAGAGCATATAAGTTAGACCTAAATATGGACATTAGTCAATTAATAGTCACAAGAGCAGATCAGAAATGGATGCTCTTTCCTCGTGGTGGCGGAGTATGTGTATATAAAGGAGGTGTAAACACCGTACCAGACAAATCGAATACTAAGGTTCTTACAACAGAAGAGGGGTCTGGCCATTTGCCGAGCAGTAATGTTACTTGTATAGCCGAAGACTTAGATGGAGAAATTTGGATGGGTAGCAATAAAGGAATTGCCGTCATTTATTCACCTGAAAATGTATTTACGGGTCAAAATTATGATGCCCAACAGATAAGAATTCAACAAGATGGACAAACTCAATTATTACTAGAATCAGAATTAGTCCAATCCATTGCAGTTGATGCTGCCAATCGAAAGTGGATAGCAACAGCTAATTCTGGAGTGTTTTTAGTCTCTGCGGATGGTACAAAAGAAATTCAGCATTTTGATATGTCAAATAGCCCCCTATTTAGCAATGATGTTAAAAGTATAGCAATTAATCATAAAACAGGGGAGGTGTTTTTTGGTACTGCTAAAGGACTTATATCTTACAAAGGAAATGCTGTAAAAGGAGAAGAGGATTATAGTAATGTGATTGCTTTTCCAAACCCAGTAAAACATGATTATACAGGAATAATTGCCATTAAAGGGTTGGTAGAGAATACCATTTTGAAAATAACGGATATTACTGGTAATTTGGTGTACGAAACAGTTTCCTTAGGTGGACAGGCAATATGGCCTGGAACTAATTTTAAAGGCGATCGTGTAAATACAGGAGTGTATGTTGTATTTAGTGTTAATCAAGATGGTAGTAAAAAGGTTGCTACAAAAATACTCTTCATAAACTAAACATTCAAATTGTTATTTGAACATACAAATGATTCAGAAAACTAATGGTATTGTATTACACGCTGTAAAATATTCGGAAACTAATTTAATTGTTAAAATTTACACCCTTCAATTTGGTTTACAATCATATATACTGAATAACACTAGAAGTAAAAAATCAAAAAATAAAGCTAGCTTTTTGCAACCCTTAGCATTGGTAGAGATCGTTGTTTCTGCAAATCATAAAAATAAGCTTCAACGAATTACAGAAATAACAATACTTGAACCTTATTACGATATACCCTTTAATATTCATAAAAGTGCCATAATTATTTTTTTGAATGAAATTTTATATAAATCTATAAAAGAAGATCATTCAGACATAAACCTTTTTGAATTTATAAAAAATTCATTATTAATGTTAGATTTGAATACTGCTAATTGCTCTAATTTCCATATTTATTTTATGATACAATTAAGCAAATATTTAGGTTTTTATCCAGAAGAGAAGATTGTTATTATTCCCACTTTTTTTGATTTAAAAGAAGGCCGTTTTCTTCGTCAGCGGCCTTTTCATCCTCACTATCTTACTGCTGAGAATAGTGAAATTTTATGTAGTTTTATAAACACAACTTATGATGAGTTACATTTAATTAGAATAACGAAGGCGGAACGAAAACAGATACTACAAGCATTAATCTTATACTATCAATTACATATTCAAACAATTGGAGAAATAAAGTCACTTGATGTGCTAGAAGAAATAGCTGCATAATTAGATATTACTTGTTAGCATTAATTAAAAATTGCATTGAAAAAAAAATTCATATTCGTTTTATTTATTTTTTTTAATACCGTTATAGTTGCGCAGCCGCCCTCTGATTTAATGCTAAAACAAGGTATTGAGTTAATTGAAAAAGAACAATTCAAGAAAGCAATTTCAATATTTACGTCTATATTGCAAACGCAGCCTTCTAATACAGCTGCTTACTATAACCGAGCAATCGCATACTCTAATATGCAGAACTATACTGCTGCAATAGCTGATTATACAAAAACGATAAAACAGAATCCATCTTACCTAGAAGCTTTTATTAACAGAGGAGTAGCCTATACAGAATTAAAAAAATATGATTTGGCTCTGGCTGATTACGATAAAGCAGCAAAATTAAATCCTGCAAAAGCAGAAATTTACAATAATAAAGGATATTTGTTTTACCTTAAAAATAATTACAACGAGGCACTTATTAATTATAACAAGGCAATAGCATTAAATGTATTATATGCGAAAGCATATATTAATAAAGCAATGTTATTGAATACTAAGAAGGAGAATGATGCTGCTATTAAAGTTCTTTCTGAATTAATCGAAAAGAATCCAAAAGTGGCAGAAGCCTATTTTAATAGAGCATTAACGTATGAGCAGTTAAATTTAAATAATGAAGCATTGGCAGATTATAATAATGGGCTTGCTTTAGATTCTTCAGATGTAAATGCATTATTTCAAAGCGGTAAAATTTTAGATGACATAGGCAAAGAACGAGATGCAATAAATAATTACACTCACGCAATTTCAATTCAAAAAAATAATGCAGCACTCTTCTACTATAGAGCCAGAGCTTATTATGATCTGATGGATTATAAAGCAGTAATAAAGGATTGCTCACAAGCCATTCTAATAAAAAAAGAATATTATGAAGCATTTGTATTGCGTGGAAATGCGAATGATTATTTATTAAATTATGCAGATGCTATTAAGGATTACAGCAGAGCAATAGAGCTAAACCCTAAATACATGGAGGCTTATGAGCAATTATCTGTTGCTTATTTAACTCAAAAAAATTACATAGGCGCACTGTCTACCCTTACTAAGGTAATTAGACTAGAACCAACCGCTTTGAATTTTTTAAGAAGAGCAACCGTAGCAATTACTGCCAATGATTTTAACACAGCACTAAATGATATTGATCAATGTATATTGCTGCAGCCGGACACGGCATTTAATTATTATTACAGAGGTAAATTGCAGCAGCAACTGAATGACAAACCGAAAGCTTTAGCAGATTATACAAAAGCAATAGAAAAAAATCCAAAATATATTAAGGCTTTACTTGCTCGTGCTGATTTATTACTTCTTGAAAATAAAAAAATAGAAGCTTGTGAAGATTATTACATTGCAGAAAAATTAGGTGATATTACTGCATTAAGCAAATATTTATTTTATTGCAAATAATATATTTACTAGGGCTTTGCTTTAATTTCACTACGTAATTGTTTACTTGTTTTTCTACTTCCATCATGGCTCCATCCAGGGGGTCCAAAAACATACATCATTTTTGATTTTAGGGAAGGTGCATTTGCTATATCTTTTCCAATACTAATCCACTCGTGAAATATAATTTTAAATAGGTTATTTGTTTTAATGTTTTCCGTTAAACCATAGATTACCTTTTCATCACTATCTTCTTTTTCAAATGTGCCAAATAATTTATCCCAAATTATAAAAATCATTCCCATATTTTTGTCTAAATATTTTATATTCGACGCATGATGTACTCGATGGTGTGAAGGAGTGGACATGAATTTTTCTAGAATGCCTAATTTATTTACTGTTTTTGTATGAATAAGTATTCCATAAATTTGCGTAGCAGCGTAAATAAATAAAATATCTAAACCTTTAAAACCGATTAATACAAGGGGAATAAAATAGATAAAGCGATACAAAGGCTGAAACACAGAAGATCGAAAACCGACAGTAAAATTAAATTCTTCCGATGAATGGTGTGTTACATGAATTGCCCAAAATAGCCTGCAAATATGATCTACGCGATGAAGCCAGTAAAACATAAAATCTTGTGTAATTAATAAAACAACCCAATACACAATTTGATTTTGTATTTCTACAAATTTAAATTGGTAAAAATAATTAAGAACGAATAAACAAATGGCACGAACAAAAACATCTAATGATAAATTTAATACAGATAAAAAAATGTTCGTTAACGTACCTCTTGTTGTATAATATTGTTTGTTATGGAAGTAACTAAACAATATTTCAGCACCAATTATAACTACATAAATAGGGGTAGCTATTAACAATAATAATGTTTCCCTAAATTCACCCATGATGTTTTAATATATTACAAAGATATTTCTTTTTCTAATCTTAGCCCTGATTAACCTTTGAATTTGATTGTAAATGTTCGGTTTTAGCGTAAATTTTAAGAATATACCAAGTTTTTTCCTTAAAAAACTCATTTTTTCATTGAAAAGTTTGCGATGTATAGCTTTCTGTTATAAATTCGTCTGTAATAAATCAATGTTAAACCTTCTAATCCTTAAAAAAATGAACAAAGCTGAATTAGTTAATGCAATCGCATCCGAAACAAGTTTATCAAAAGTGGATTCACAAAGAGCACTAGATGCATTTGTAAACATCACGTCAAAAGCATTGAAAAAAGGAGATAAAGTAGCGCTAGTAGGATTCGGTTCTTTTTCAGTAGCTAAAAGAGCTGCACGTAATGGACGTAATCCTCAAACTGGTAAGGAGATTAAAATTGCTGCAAAAAGAGTAGCGAAGTTTAAAGCTGGTAGCGATTTGGCTACAGTAGTTAATAAATAACTGGATAGTTTATAGAAGAATATTCTGTTTTTGTAAACGGAATATTCTTTTTTTTCTTCTAACTATTTTCTTCCCAAATCATGCAAAGGTGTATAATAGTTGCCACCGCTTTTTCCATATCTTGTACGGATACCCATTCTTGTTTAGAATGGAAAGCATGTTCCCCAACAAATATATTTGGACATGGTAAACCCATGTATGAAAAACGAGATCCATCTGTACCACCTCTAATACTTGATAGGACAGGTTCCACACCACTTCGTTTAACTGCATCTAATGCATAATTGACTATCGCTGGGTTTTTATCCAATACTTGTTTCATGTTTCGATATTGTTCCTTGATAATAAAATCATAAGTAGAATTAGGGTAGGCCGTAATCGCTGTATCTAGCAAATTCTTCAAAAATGCTTCTTGCGTTTTTAACGTTTCATTATCAAAAGCACGAATAATAAATTGAATGCTAGTTTCTTCAATGCCTCCTGAAATAGATACAGGATGTATAAACGGTTCTTTCTTTTCAGTAGATTCCGGACTCATTTTATTTTTTGGCAATGATGAAATTAAATCGCTAGCAATTTTAATGGCGCTTTCCATTTTATTTTTTGCAAACCCAGGATGTGTGCTTACTCCATGTATGTTTATCGTTACACTATCTGCAGAAAACGTTTCATTTTCAATGTTTCCAAGCTCTTCACCGTCCATCGTGTAGCCGTAATCTGCTCCTAATTTTTTTAAATCTGCTTTATCTGCGCCGCGACCAATTTCTTCATCTGGAGTAAATAAAATTTTAATAGTACCGTGTTTAATTTCCTTATTGGACATTAAATAATTTGCTGCATCCATAATTTCAGCAACTCCAGCCTTATTATCAGCACCTAATAAAGTAGTACCATCAGCAGTAATAATATCGTTACCAATTTGTTTTAATAAAGAGGGGTGTTTACCTGTGGTGAGTACTTGGGTTTTATCATTTGGTAATGTAATCTCTTTCCCATCAAATTTTTTATGAATTATAGGTTTTACATCTTTTCCAGAACAATCAGGAGAAGTATCCATGTGAGAACAAAAACAAATTACGGGAACTTTTTTATTTGTGTTGCTAGGTATGGTGGCATATACATAACCATTCGCATCCATATGAGCATCAGTAAGGCCTATTTCAAGAAGCTCCTTCACTAATAAGTTTCCTAAGTCTTTTTGTTTTTCTGTTGATGGACATGTGGGTGAACTAGGATCGCTTTGCGTATCTATTTTCACATATCTTATAAAACGTTCGGTTACGGTATGGTTTATTTTCATTGAGCTTTTTGGTATTTTTAATTTAGTATTGCGAATTACAGTATTTTTGCGCAATATTCAAAATCTATAAATAAAAGACTTACTTGATATCGAGATTCACTCTAACAATTTGTTAAAATTTAATTATTTATGAAATTTAAACGCCTAACAATAGAAGAACTGAAAGAGCTAGAACCTGAGTTTATTAATTTTTTATCATCAGCACAAATCACTGGAAAGGATTGGGATACGATGAAAAAAAATAAAATTAAAAAGGCGGAAGAATTAATTGATGTATTTAGTGATATGGTATATCAAAAAATAATGAGCAAAATTCAATTTTTAGAATATAGAGAGGAGAAGACCTTGAATATTTTTAATTGTACAAATGATAAAATAATATTGATTGGACTGCGTGTTAAAGAGCATAGCAGTATTAATTTAAAAATGGATGATGTTTTTACCCAATGGAATAAAAGTAATTTAAACTCATTAAACATTCTTAAAACAGAAAAAAAATACTTAAAAGAAAGAGAAGTGGAACTGTTTGAATTATTAGAAAACGGTTGCTTAATCACCAATGATAAATTATATAACATTCTAAATGAAATGATATAATAAAAGTGAATAGTTCTCTATCACTCTCATTTTTTTTAATTTTATTACTCCCTAGTAGGCATGTTCCATGCAGCCCACTCTTCTTTAGCAGGACCATATATACCTGGCACTTTTAAATTAAACAGACGCATTAACGTACTTAACTGTCCCCGATGATGTGATTGATGTTTAATTAAAATAGATAAAACTGTTCCTTTTGTCCAAGTGTCGCCATACATATTCACTTCTTCTAATAAAGAAGTATCATTCCATCTTTTTTTCACTTCTTCTACAACTGATTTAGAAGAATTTTCATATTCAGTTATAATTTCGGAGATAGTTGCAGGAGGTTTGCTATACTCTTCTGGGCCTGTTACCGCTAAGCCCGCCTTATTGAGCATTTCATTAAGGGTAATAATAATGTGCCAAATTAAAATAGCAATGCTTCTTATGTTCTCATGCGGCTTGTTATGCAGCACCTCGTTGGTAATATTCTTAAATACGTTAAGTGTAGACTCGCTTTCGTGTTTCCAGTCTATTAAAAAGTCGTCAATTTTTCGATACATTTCTTTAATTTTTTCGATACAAATTTATTAAAATAAAACAAGCCACCGATTTGATATTTAATTATTAATTTTAAATACCGATATTTATCCATAGTATCGAGTTCTCTAGAGCAATTTTAAATAATTTTAATAATAGCACCATGTTAGATCAAACGTTTGAAATTGTAAAAATAATTTTACCAGCAGGTATTGTTTTTATCACTACTTATTATTTAGTAAAAAATTTTTTAGATCACGATAGCCGAAAAAAAGTGTTGGACTTAAAATTAAGCAATCAAACTCTCATTACTCCTATTCGTTTACAGGCCTATGAAAGGGTAGTGCTTTTTTTAGAACGTATTAATCCTTCTAGTATGGTAATGAGATTAAATAAAACAGGTAGTGTAGTTAACTTTCAATCGGAACTATTAAAAACCGTTCGTGCAGAGTTTGAACATAATTTATCGCAACAAATATATATTAGCAACAAAGCTTGGGAAGCTACTGTTAAAGCAAAAGAAGAAACAATAAAAATAATAAACATTGCTTCTACAAAAGTAAATGAAGAGAGCAGTGCAATGGATTTAGCAGAAAGTATTTTAGCTGTTACTTCTCAGTTAACAACTTTACCAACAAAAGTGGCCATCGATTTTATTAAAAACGAAATAGCAAAAGAGTTTTAAAAGATTCTATTGGCTTTAAGCAGAAAATTAATACATGACGAACAAAACAATTATGGAGGAGAAAGAGCGTAAGCCACAATTTTTAACAGATGCTGATATTGAAATAAAGCGCGTTTATTCTAAGATAAGTGTACCAGATGAACAGCCCGGAGAGTTTCCTTTTACTAGAGGTGTGCAGCCAACAATGTACCGTAGCAAATTTTGGACTATGCGCCAATATGCAGGTTTTTCAACTGCCGAAGAATCAAATAAACGATATCATTATTTATTAAACAATGGCACTACTGGTTTATCAGTAGCATTTGATTTGCCTACTCAAATAGGGTATGATAGTAGTCATGAGTTTGCTGATGGAGAGGTAGGTAAAGCAGGTGTTGCCATAGACTCTTTGCGTGACATAGAAATTTTATTTGATGGGATTAAGTTGGAAAATATTACCACCTCTATGACCATTAATTCAACTGCCTCTATACTTTTAGCAATGTATGTAGCATTGGCCAAAAAGCAAGGAGCAGATCTTAAAAAAATATCAGGTACCATTCAAAATGATATTTTAAAAGAATATGCGGCACGCGGAACTTATATTTATCCGCCAAAGCCTAGCATGCGAATCATTACCGATATTTTTGAATATTGTAGTAAAGAAGTGCCTAAGTGGAATACCATTTCCATTTCCGGATATCATATTCGAGAAGCAGGTTCTTCTGCTGTTCAGGAGTTGGCTTTTACATTGGCTAACGGCAAAGCCTATTTAAAAGCAGCGATTGATAAAGGGTTAGATATAAATATTTTTGCAAAGCGATTGTCGTTTTTCTTTAATGCACATAATAATTTATTTGAAGAGGTGGCTAAATTTCGCGCAGCAAGAAGAATGTGGGCATTAATAACAAAAGAGTTGGGAGCAACAGATCCTCGAGCACAAATGCTGCGTTTTCATACGCAAACTGGTGGATCTACTTTAACTGCACAACAACCACAAAATAATATTATACGGGTTACTACACAAGCATTATCTGCTGTATTGGGTGGTACACAAAGTTTACATACCAACGGTTTTGATGAAGCGATTGCATTGCCTACTGAAGAAGCTGCACGCATTGCTTTGCGAACCCAACAAGTAATTGCCTATGAAAGTGGTGTTACTGATACAGTAGACCCGTTAGCGGGATCTTATTTTGTAGAAACACTAACCAATGAAGTTGAAGCCGCCGCTTGGGCTTACATTCATAAAATTGATGCAATGGGTGGGTCTGTTGCTGCAATAGAACAAGGGTATATGCAAAACGAAATAGCAGCATCATCCTACAAATATCAAAACGATATACAAACTGGAGAAAAAATAATTGTAGGCGTTAATAAATTTGCAATAGAAGAAAAACCGATGGAAAATATTTTCACGGTTGATGATTCTATTCGCCAATTACAAATTGATAAAATAAATAAAGTAAAAGCAGAGCGAGATAATGTAAAAGTTAAAACGCTATTAGCTGATTTAGATTCAGCAGCACGTGCCGATGTAAATGTAATGCCTGTAATTTTAGCTGCCGCTGAAAGCTATGCAACATTAGGTGAAATAGCAGATACCATGCGGAATGTATTCGGAGAATTTACTGGGTAGTATTATAAAAAAACAGCATTTTTTTTAGACAAGAACGAGATATACCATAAGCTTTTATTCAAAATTAATCTTTCATGCAACAAGTTACATTTAGGCAGATGAGCGCATCAGATTGGAAAGAAGTGGCAGGAATATATAAGCAAGGAATAGATACTGGTAATGCTACTTTTCAAAATCAAATTCCAACATGGGAAGAGTGGGATACAGACCACTTAAAAGTTTGTAGAATAGTTGCTGAAATAAATTCAACAATAGTAGGATGGACAGCTTTATTATTTGTTTCTAATCGTTTAGTATTTGCTGGGGTTGCAGAGGTGAGTGTTTATATATCAACACAGCATAGAGGGCAAAAAATAGGACAGCAACTTTTAAAACAATTGATAACAGAGAGCGAAGCCAATAATATATGGATGCTTCAATCAGGTATATTCCCTGAAAATGCAGCTAGCATAAAGATCCATGAATCACTTGGGTTTAGAAATTATGGTTACCGTGAAAAAATGGGTAAAATGAATGGCGTTTGGAGAGATGTGGTAATGTTTGAGAGAAGAAGCAGAGTTGTAGGGATTAATTAAAATATATTGTTTCTATCAATCCATCAACCCACTGGTGGATGGTAATGATATTACTTTTTCAACATCCATCAACATCATTATCAAAACATTTTATACTTATTACTCCACTACATCTCCATACAAATCAAAATCTTCGGCACTGGTAATTTTAATGTTTGCAAAATCGCCAATACCTACAAAATGATTACTAGCCGATACGAGTACTTCATTGTCAACATCAGGAGAATCGAATTCCGTGCGGCCAACAAAGTAATCACCTTCCTTTTTATCGAATAATACCTTGTATGTTTTACCAATTTTCTCTTGATTTAAATCAAATGAAATGCCTTGCTGTAATTCCATTACTGCTTCTGTACGAGCTTGTTTTTGTTTAGATGATACATTGTCTTTTAATAAATAGGCATGGGTATTTTCTTCGTGTGAATAAGCAAAAATACCTAGTCGATCAAATCGGGTTTCTTCAATCCATGCTAACATTTCATCATGATCTTTTTGGGTTTCGCCTGGATAACCTGCTATTAGTGTTGTTCTAAGAGCAATATCAGGAACTTTAGCACGAATTTCATTTACAAGATCAATTGTTTTTTGTTTCGTTGTTCCTCTGCGCATGCTTTTTAGCATATTATCGGTAATGTGCTGCAAAGGCATATCAAGGTAATTGCAAATATTTTTTCGCTCATTCATTACATCTAAAACATCCATCGGAAAGCCAGCAGGAAATGCATAGTGCAAACGTATCCAATCAATTCCTTCTACGTCTGAAAGATTTTTTAATAATTCTGCTAAGTTTCTTTTTTTATAGATATCTAAACCGTAATAGGTAAGATCTTGTGCAATTAACATTAATTCTTTAGTACCATTTTTTGCTAAGTGTTTTGCTTCTTTTACTAATTCTTCAATAGATTTAGATATATGATTACCACGCATTAGCGGAATAGCACAAAAGGAGCAAGGCCTATCGCAGCCTTCAGATATTTTAAAGTAAGAATAATGATGAGGTGTGGTTAATAAACGTTCGCCTACTAACTCATGTTTATAATCAGCCTTCAACGTTTTTAATAAACGTGGTAATTCACGGGTGCCAAAATAACCATCAATGTTGGGAATTTCTTTTTCTAACTCAGGGCGATAGCGCTCGCTTAAACAACCAGTAACATAAACTTTATCAACTTTCCCTGCTTTTTTAGCGTCGGCATATTTTATAATGGTATCAATGCTCTCTTGTTTTGCATTGTCAATAAAACCACAGGTATTAATAATTACAATGGCCGCATCCTCATCAGAACTTTCATGTGTAACCTTAAAATTGTTAACTTTTAATTGCCCCATTAATACTTCGCTATCTACAATGTTTTTAGAACAACCCAAGGTTATTACATTTACTTTATTTTTTTTTAATGTTTTAGTTTTCAAGAAAATAATTTTTTAGCTATTTAATTTTTAAGCATGCATTAATTACTGGCAACACTATCCTGCTTAAACAAACTATCTACAAATTCATGCTTATTAAATACTTGTAAATCTTCCATTTTTTCACCTACTCCAATATATTTTACTGGAATCTTAAACGTATCTGAAATACCAATTACTACGCCTCCTTTAGCGGTACCATCTAATTTAGTAAGCGCCAACGCATTTACATCAGTTGCGGCAGTAAATTGTTTACATTGTTCAATTGCATTTTGTCCTGTAGAAGCATCTAACACTAATAAAATTTCATGAGGAGCATCTGGAATTATTTTTTTCATTACATTTTTTATTTTTGTAAGCTCATTCATTAAATTTATTTTGTTGTGAAGGCGACCTGCGGTATCAATAATCACTACATCTGCACCTTTTGCAACAGCAGATTTGAGTGTATCAAAGGCTACCGAAGCAGGATCAGCATTCATGCCTTGCGATACCAGCGTAGAGCCCGTACGTTCACTCCATATCTTTATTTGATCAACCGCGGCTGCGCGAAACGTATCAGCAGCACCGAGCACAACTGTTTTTCCAGCCTTCTTAAATTGATAAGCTAATTTGCCTATGGTAGTAGTTTTACCAACTCCATTAACACCAACAACCATTATTACATAAGGTTTTTTATCGGCAGGTAAGTCAAAATCTAGTTTGTTTTGTTGTCCGTTAGAGACTAATAAGGTGGCAATTTCTTCTCTTAATAATTCATTTAATTTAGAAGGATCTATTTTACGGTTTTCAGCAACTCGTTTTTTTATCCTTTCAATAATACGCATAGAAGTATCTACGCCAACATCTGAAGTTAATAATATTTCTTCTAAATTATCAAGTACTTCATCGTCAATAGTAGCTTTGCCCATAACAGCATTTGCCAATTTACTGAAAAAGCTTTGCTTAGTAACAAAAAGTCCTTTATTTAAATTTTCTTTTTTTTCTTTACTAAAAAAACTAAAAATTCCCATAAACAGATTATAAATTAAATTGAATTAATGGTGGCGTTTCACCTTTTGTATTAAAACTAAACCCTTATTAGATTTTACTGTATTAGACTTACCATATTTTTCGCAAGCAATTAATTATTTCGATCTTTTATATGTATCCCCTTTGTCTGAAATTGGGGTGAAAGAGGGACTATCAATTTGATAAAAATTAATAATTGCATGAGAATTTTTTAAAAATTTAAAGCAGTTATTAAGCCGAAATGGAGAAATAATTACAATAGCATTAAAACAATAAAAGCTTCCTCACATTTAAGAGGAAGCTTTTATAAATGAAGTAGCAAACGAACTATTTTGATTTTGTTAAAAAATCTTTAATATGATCGTTATGTACAATTTCTTCCTTAAATGCATAAGCACCTGTTTTAGATGACTTTACCATTTTAATCACTTTTGTAAAGTCTTTCCCTTTACCTGATTTTAGCGTTGCAACAACCTTTTTAGCCATTTTTTTTTATTTAATATTTAATAACTCTTTTGCAGATACCTACTAAATAGGAGTAACCACATAAAAATTTCAAATGGTTATTATTTAATTTCTTTATGAACAGTAACTTTTTTTAAGATTCGGTTGTATTTTTTCAACTCTAATCTTTCCGTTGTATTCTTTTTGTTTTTAGTAGTAATATAACGTGAAGTACCTGGTTTACCGCTGTCCTTGTGTTCGGTACACTCCATTATTACTTGTATTCTACTTCCTTTTTTTGCCATTGTATTAGTTGTTTATCAAAATTGGAATGCAAATGTAAAGTTTTAAATCGAAATGTACAATTATTTTGTAATATTCGTAAGTGGATGAATTACTCGATTTTATTGAAATAACTGTCTTGTTTCATTAAATTTTCAATTTCGACAATTGTTTTGGGTAATTTTTTAGATAGAATTTCTGGTCCAACAGCTGTAACCAATATGTCATCTTCAATGCGTACGCCTATATTCCACCATTTCCGGTCACAATTAGATCCTTCTGGAATATAAATTCCAGGTTCCACCGTTACTACATTTCCTTCTTTCAGTTTCCCATAGTTACCCGCATCATGTACATCTAAACCTAAATAATGGGAGGTGCCGTGAAAAAAATAAGTTTTATATTCTTCTGGCTTTTTAATAATACCTAGTGCGAGTAGTTCTTTTTTTATTATTTCTACAGCAGCTTCGTGGTTGGCTCTAAATGCAGCACCTACTGTAGTTGCTTTTATTCCTGCTTCTTGCGCTTCTAAAACAATATTGTAAATAATTGCTTCTTCTTTAGAAAAATTACCATTTACTGGCATTGTGCGTGTAACATCCGCGGCATAACCATGATATTCAGCACCTGCATCAATAAGGAATAAGTTTCCATTTTCTAATTTTTTTCTGTTTGTTTCATAATGTAGGATACAGCTATTTTCTCCTCCGCCAGCTATAGTAGGATAAGCAACATATTCGGAGCCTTCTTTTTTAAACACGTATTCAACAATTGCCGCTGCATTGTACTCATGTATACCAGGTAATAATGCTTTCATTACTTCTAAATGTGCGTCACATGTAATATTAATTGCTTTTCGCAGGAGTGCCAATTCTTCGGGTTGCTTTACCTCACGCAATGTGGCCATGTAAGCATTCAGTTTGTTGTTATTTACATTTTGTTTTGCATAATTTGTTTTTAACTGAAATTGGGCAATTAAATTGAATAAGTCTTCCGGCTTAATACTCTCGTCAGGTAAAACAGAGGGTGTTTTTTTTATCAAAACATTTTCGAATGAGGGAAAATCAATTTTTAAATCATTAAATTCCTTATTTGTGAGTATAAATTGAAAACCTAAACTCTTCTTGGCGCCCTCTTTCCCTAAGAAACGACCAGTCCAAACTTCTTGGTGAGGGTTACGATCTTGAACAAATAATATTTCATTTGTATTAATTGTATCGTAAAAAGTACGGGATGTTTTTAAAATAATTAATATAGAATTGGCTTCCATTAAACCACTTAAATAATAAAAATCAGGGTCTTGATGGTATAGGAAGTTAACATCATTTGCTCGTTGTTGCTCAGGTGCAGAAAAAAAAACTGCACAACTATTGTCTGGCATAAGTGTTCTTAGAGCATTCCTTCTATCTGAATGAAATTCTTTAGTTAGGAAATCGGTATCGTACTTCTGTGCGGTAGCAGAAAATGCAGTAAGCACAAACAATAGGTTATATAGTTTATATTGCATTTAATAAAGTATAAGAAGGGGGTAAATAAAATAAAAAAAACGTTACTACTAAAGTAGCAACGTTTTTTGAATGGGTAATTAAAAATAAAACTATTTTTTCAAAATGCCATTTTCTTTCGCTTCTTTCAATACAGCCGTAATACCATTTTTATTGATGGTTTTTAATGCTGATGTAGAAAGGCGAAGCGTAATCCATTTATTTTCTTCAGGGATAAAGAATTTTTTAACTTGTAAGTTAACGTTAAACTTACGTTTTGTTTTTGCATTGGAGTGAGATACTTTGTTACCTACAATTGCTTTTTTTCCTGTTATTTCGCAAACTCTTGACATCGTATTTTGTATTAAAATTAACTTCTTTTAGAATTTTGGACTGCAAATAACGTAAATTTTTAGTTTAAAACCAAATAGCACTATAAATTATTTTTTCATTTCTATCGTATTTATTCAATTTAACCTTCAATAGCGGAATTTGGCCTATTAAACCCTAAAACTGCAAATAAATAGGCATTACCTGATCGGCTTGTTTTACTTGAATAATAATCCAAATAAAGATTAAAAGTATAATAATACGCCCTCCCAGCGTTACTTTAGAAAGCAATTTTATAGAGAAATACTCATATGATTTAGGTATAAAATGAATAATGTATCCTAAAAGCATTACCAAAAAGACCGTATTATACGCGGTAAATAGCGATCGCCACGAGCCTCCGTTAAAATTGGTTGCTATTTGTGTTAATATAACCCTCGCATCTTCTAAGGTGGCTGCTTTAAAAAAAATCCAACAAAAACACACAAAATGAAACGTAATCAAAACACCTAAAACTTTCAAGATTAAATATTCCTTTTTTAATACGGGTTTATTTTTAAATAGCGATAATCTTATTTTGTCGATAGCTAATGCAAAACCGTGCATCCCTCCCCATATAATAAAGTTAAATGAGGCTCCATGCCACAAACCACCTAAAAGCATGGTAATTATTAAATTAAAGTATTGACGGATTTTACCTTTTCTGTTTCCTCCTAAAGAAATGTATAAATAATCTTTTAACCAAGAAGATAAAGAAATATGCCACCTACGCCAAAATTCTGTAATGCTGCTGGCTTGATAGGGAGAGTTAAAATTTTCATTGATAGTAAAGCCCATCCACAATGCCATGCCTATTGCCATATCAGAATAGCCTGAAAAATCGCAATAGATTACCATGGCATATCCATAAACGCCTAATAAACATTCAATACCTGAATGCCTCGTTGGGTCATCAAAAACATATTGTACATAATTTACATATATAAAATCGGAGATGACTACTTTTTTAAAAAGCCCTCCCAGTATTAAATATAGCCCTCTTGAAAGATGATATTTTGTGATGAATATATCTTTTCGTATTTGAGGTATAAAATCGGCGGCTCTTACAATAGGCCCCATCACTAGTTTTGGGAAAAAAGAAAGAAAAAAACAATAGTCTAAAAAATGAGTTACGGGTTTAAATTTACCTCGATAAACATCCACCGTATAGCTGATGTTTTCGAATGTATAAAATGATATACCAATGGGTAAAATAAGGTGTAGCGGTTGAATACTACCCAAATGTAAATCATTTACAATTCCAATAAAAAAATTAGTGTATTTAAAGAAAAATAATAATCCTAGATTAATAGTGATACTAAAAGTAAGAAGTAATTTTTTTTGAGTGCTAGTTTTAGATCGATAAATCCAATTAGATAAATAAAAATCAACAACTGCAGCTAGTAGGATAAACAAAAAATAAAAACCGCAAGCTTTGTAAAAAAAATAAAGAGAAAAAATGATAAAGTAAACGACTCGTATTAATTTTTTTTTATACAAAAATTGATACCCAAATAAAAACAAGCAAAAGAAAAATAAAAAAAAGCCACTGTTAAACAAAAGCGGGTCTTTTGCATTATAGCTAAGTTGTTGCAGTAGCTTTTGTAAATCTATATTAAAATTAAATAATTTCATGCTAGGGTTTGCAATAATCTATTTTTCTAATGCTGTTGAATAATTTTCACATAGTTTTCATACCCTTCTATTAATGCTCTGTATAGCAAATCACCTTGTATTTGATAACCCTTTGCTGTAAAATGCACTTTATCTTTTTGAGCTAACTGCATTTGATACCATTTCATCATTGTTCCATAACCTCCCATTATTTCATACCAATCCCAATAGGCTATGCTGTGCTGATTACAGTAATTAATTATAATTGCTCGTACAATTTTTAAATTAGAATTTTTAATTCGTTTTTTATGTGCTAAAATATAGGAGTCGGGAGGGGTAGTAATTAATATAGCTGTATTGGGTGATACTTGTTGAATATGGGTAATTAATGTATCTATATTTTTAGCAAAGTCCTCTTTATTAAAACCCGTTGAAAATGATTCATTGGTACCTAATGAAACAATTACTAAATCTGGATTTAGGGAAGGTAATTGTTGCATAAAATATTTAGACATGTTATAATGCCGATACTCAGCACCATTTACACCAATCATATTATATAAAATACCAGCGGAATCATTTTCTAGTAACATTCCATAAATACGTGTTGTTTTTTGGTTAAGGCTATCGCTGCTTTTATTGTTTAATATAAATTGGCGAATAGGAACGTTAAATTTGAGTGTAGACATAAAAGGATTTGTTGATAATGTATCTGATTTAAAAACACCTTGCTCACATTTATATTCATCACAAATAGTGATGTCATAATTTGAAGACCCTTTATCATGATACAAAGTAAACTTGGTAAACCCATAACCTAATCTAGGCTGGTCCTTAATGATTATATTAATTGTTGCTGAAGTATCTGGCGACTCAATGGTAAAACCGCTAATACCAATTGGTAAAGGTTTATCAAGAAATACATTTCGTTTACTATCCCATGATATATTGGAAGTGGTGCGATAGGAGCTTGGTTCATTACTTTTGGCTACTCGATAGGGAAATATCAAACCTCGCCCTGCATTACCAAACTTTAATTGCATTTTTTGCCGAACACTACCTGAAAATATATCTGCTTGCAAATGAGAATCACCAATGTGTACGATACTTATTTTACCCCTTTTTGTTTGGCTTAATTGATACAATTTCTGATAAAAAGATTGCATCTTATTGGTGTCATTTTCAATTCTATTAAGAGTTGGTTTAATAAAGGTGTATTTAGAATAGGCTGTTGAATCAATAGTTTGAGCTGGTAATATAATTGAGAAAAACAGACTGTTAACTATTAGTATTAATCGATACAAATTAGATTTACTTTTTATAAAATAAAGAATCATATTATTGGCTGGTATTTTTATTGTAATTTTTATATTCTTTCATCAACATATCAAACAATAGGTTACCCACTTTGTGAGCACCTCTGTTATTAAAATGTGTGTAATCTTTATTTGCTAAAGAAGTATCGCTTTCTACCCACTTAGTCATGGAGCCTTCTCCACCCATTGCATCATATAAACTCCAAAAACCAATATCGTACTCTTTTGCTAACTTTTTTTGAGCTGCAACTAATATGGGTACATTGGGATTGGTTTCATATAAATCATTATTTCGATAACTTTTATCACCTACGCTAATTAATAAAACACTAGCATCAGGAAAACTAGATTGTAATTGTTTTATTACATTTTTCATACCTGTTATGTACCAATGATAATCACTTATTTCAGAGCTTACCACATTTAATCCATATTCTAATATAATTAAATCATAATCTAAATAATTGTTAGTTCCAGCATAAATAGCTTGTGAAACTTTAGAGAGTGCTAATCCAGAATTCCCTCGAAAAGAAAAATTATCTACAAAAACGCCACTGTCGCTTTCTATATTAAATCCATAAATATCAAGAGGCTCGGTGCATCTAAAGGTTGCTGAAATTGATTTATAGGGTTTGGTGCTTTTTATTCGTAATTCATTAACGGGCTTGTTACCAGTTAGTTTATAAGTACTCCCGTTTATAAGTACATAATTTTCACCTACACTTTTTCCAAACAATAAACTAACATCATAAAACTGATTTAAATATTTTTTACTAACGGATGTATACTTTACCCAGCTATCGTTGGTTGAAGGTTCAAAAAAATCAGTTATTACATTTGGTACGAAGGTATATCCTGAAACACCTAATAGATGGTGTAAAGGAGGAGCATTTGATAAGCTGTATGTTTTCCACCCGTCAAAAGAATGAGTGATTGTTTTTCTAAAGCCTGCTACAATTGAGGTAATGGGGACTAAGCCTACTCCATACCCTCCAAATGAGTCTTGCATATTGCTTCGTAAATCCTCCGAAATTAGATCACCTTCAATCATTGAATCACCAAAATAAGCAATACGTACCTTATATTTTTTGCTTTTTATATTATTTAATGCATTAAAAAAGTTAACCAAGTTTGTATTTGAACTTTTAATACTTTCAGTATTTTTGAGTGTTGATTTTTTGAGTGTAAGGTTCGTTGTAGCATTTCCAATTAAAGAAGAATCTGAAACTAGGAAGTTAGGCAAAGGAATATGTTTTAACACCTTAGTTGACTTAATGTCTGATAGGAGATTTACTTTTTTAGTTTGATAGCTATTCCATTTTATATGGGTATTAAAAAAAGATAGTATAAACAAAAGTATGATGGTTGCAAACACAATAATAAAAGGTTGTGAATGCTTATTTTTTATATTCATTCAAGCAAGAAATTATTACAAAGATAGTATTTGAAAAACATTTTATATTTTAAGAATATTTACGTTGATCGTTTAAAGAAAAAACACCGCATGATGCGGTGTTTAATAAAGAAATAATATTAGAGATTAATGATTGTGGCCATCATGTTCATTATGTATTTCTGAAGGTGTATTTGTAATTGAAATTAATTCCACATCAAAAATAAGATCGGCTTTAGCTGGAATGATAGGCTCTCTTCCCGCTTCACCATAGGCAAGTGTGTAGGGGATAATTAGGCGAAACTTGTCACCTGGATGCATTAATGCGATGCCTTCTTCCCAACCTGGTATTACCATACCTTGGCCTAATGGAAATTCAATCGGTTCACCACGTTCTACTGAAGAGTCAAACATTTTACCATCTGTTAAATAACCAGTATAATTTACTTTTACGGTTTTTCCAGCTTGTGCTTTGGTTGTATCTGCGCTACGGTGTACTTCAAAATATTGAAGACCAGAAGGAGTTTGTTTTTTAACTAAGCCAGTTGTATCATATTTAACTGGCACAGGTATAGGAGTTACACTAATAACCTCTACATCCATTACTATATCTGAGTTAGCTGGAATAGGGCCGGCAGCTTTATCGCCAAAGGCAAGTTTAGAAGGAATAATAAGTCGCGCTTTTTCGCCTTTACGTAATAAAGAAATACCTTCATCTAAACCTGGGAAAACTTTTGCATCGCCAATTTTAGCAACCAATGGTTGACCTCTATCGATAGAAGAGTCGAATATTTTACCGTCCTTTAAAAAACCAGTGTAGTTTATTGACACTTTGTTACCAGCAGTAGTAGCACCACTTTTATTCTCTTTAACCATAATATATTTTAAACCGCTTGCGGTACTAATGGTATCTTTTCCTTTTACATCAAAGGGTTTTGGTCCTTCGGTTACATCTACTAGTTCCACATCAAAAATAAGCGTAGAATTTGCAGGTATTTTACCCATGGCTTGTTCTCCATATCCTAATTCTGGGCCAAATTTAATGGTTGCTTTATCGCCTACTTGTAATAGTAAAAATGCTTCATCCCAACCTTTAATCACTTCACCCCCACCTAATTTAAAAGTAAAAGGTGTGCCACGACCAACTGAACTATCAAACACTGTATCATTAGTGAGTTTACCAGTATAATGCACACTAACTTTATCACCAATTTGAGGTTTTTTCCCAGTACCTTTTTCGGTAATTGTATATTCAAGCCCCGAAGCTGTTTTAATGGTCTTTGGATGTTTCACTTTTTTCGTTTTTTGTTTTTCTTGAGCAAAAGTGCCTATAGTAAGCATTGCCAAAAAAATAGTTATCACTTTTTTCATTTTTTAGTTCTATTTAATTTATAAATTAGCAGAAAACAGAATAAACAACTTTCTACTTATAAATTGTATTCTTATTTGGAAATTTTAACTAATTCTACATCAAATACTAGGGTAGAATAAGGGGGAATTGGTCCACCACCTTGTTCGCCGTAACCTAAGCTGGAAGGGATAATTAATTTACCTTTTGAGCCTTCATTCATTAATAAAAGACCTTCTTCCCAGCCTGGTATCACTCTTCCTTCGCCTAAAGTTATTTCAATAGGTTCATAAGGTCTTCTTTCATCAAAACTCCCAGCAGCTTGTGCAGTCGTTTTATCGCTGGTATCAAAAATAGTTCCGTCCAGTAAACGACCTGTGTAATTTACTTTTACTTTATCGCCTTTTGCTGCTTTAGCTCCTTTTCCTTTTACTGTTTCAAGGTAATATAAGCCATTTGCATTAGGCTTTGTGTTAATTTTATTATCTTCAAGGTATTTAGCAAGGGCTTTAGGCTCTTCGCTTTTACGAAGCTCTGCCATCACTTTTTGCTCTTCCGCCATTTTTTGTTGTTCTTTACCTGCTTCTTCTTTTGATTTTATTTTAATAAGTTTAGCGTCATAAGTTAACATACTATTTTTTTTCAAGAATGGAGGAAGCGGTTTGCCTTTATACATGGAATCTACGTTTACTAAAAAGCTAGCACTATCACCCACAGCCATTATCGCTAACCCTTGTTCAAAACTACCTTTAAATTCAGGTTTCATTAAAGGGAATTCATAATAATTAGTACCAGGTCTGTTAAATTTAGGGTTTTTTGAATCTGTTAATATGGAGTCTTTATCATTTTTAACTACTAATATTACTTGTACAATATCACCTTCTTTAGGTTTTATTCCTTTTTCATCACGGTTGTGAAACTTTGCATATAAGCCTTCTTCAACCATATCGTATCCAGGATGAGGAGAATTTTTACAAGCAGTAATTGTTAAAGCTACGCCAATAGCGGCAAATGCAATTTTAGAAAATTGTTTTTTCATCTGAATTAGTTGTTGTGTTTATTTAATTTTAATAGTTCTATTTCGTAAATAACGGTTGTGTAAGGAGGTACAATTCCTGTTGACGACCCCGTAACACCAAAAGCAAGTTGCGAAGGTATAATAAATTTTGTTTTGTCTCCTTCATTCATAAAACTTATTGCGTTTTCTATTCCTTTTATTACCTGCCCCTGTTCTCCAAAGGTGTATTCCATAGGTTGGGCTCTATCATATGTTGATTCAAATTGTTTACCATTTAAAAAGCAGCCTTTATATTGTATTTTTAAAAGATCTCCCTTTTTCACCCTTTCTCCATTACCTTTTTTTAGACTGAAAAAATAAATACCATTGCTAATCGGTAAAAATGGTGTAGAACTCGTATTTAAAAAGACTTTTAATTTTCGTTGTTCTTCAATATCTCGATCTTCCACTAATTTGTTGAACTTATTTAACTCCCCATCGTATTCTTTTTGATTTAATATTTTGTGAAGGCGAACATCTATTTTTACGATTTCACCTTGTTTAATAAAAAAGGGTTTTTTTATTTTGAAAAAATTATTAAACAACGAATCAGCATTTACAATAAATGAAACGCTATCTCCTTCATTCATTTTTGTTAAACCTTCTTCAAAGCTTCCTTTAAAAGAGGGTAAATTATATGGCAAAATAACCATCCCCGTTTCATTGCAGGAATAAGAATCCATAAAAACAGAATCATTAGTAGATTTATAGGTTATTATTAGCTGCATATAATCATTGCTTGTTGCCTTACGCTTGCCCTCACCTATAGATTGCAATTTATAATATAAACCCGTTTGAGTTTGGGTATAGTCTTTATAAATTGATTGATTGTTACAAGCAAAAAGAATAAAGAATAAAAGAAGAAATGTTACTTTTTTAATTACTAGCACGATTTCGTAATGATAATAACTCTAATTCATAAATAACTGAAGACTTTGGCGGAATTCTGTTTTCATCTCCAATTAAGCCATGTGCAAGATGGGATGGTAAAATTAAAATAGCTTTATCGCCAACGTGCATTAATTGAATACCTTCGTGCAGTCCTGTTTCTACATTATCTTTTCCGATTAAAAATTCTTTAGCACCAGTAGAGTCTGAAGAATAACAAACGGTGCCATCTAATAAGCTAATCTTGAAATTCACTTTTGCCATTTCGTCAAGCCGTGCAGGAGCTCCTCCACCATTAAAAATTATTAAATAACGTAAACCTGTTCCAGTTGTATTCATTTTCCATCCTTTGCGTAGGGCGTATTGATCAATTTCGTCACTTTCTCTTTTTACATACATTTTATTAGCTTCAATTAGTTTATCTTGAAACTCCTTACTTTGTATGTTGGTGTGATTAATCTTCGTGTTATGGCGCTCTTTGCAGGCTCCTAAAAATAAATTTATAAAAATGAAATAGAATACATATTTGTAATTGATCATTGATTTATATTATTTAGCACTCAATTTTAATTGCTTTTTATACTCACTGAGCAGCAATACAAATTTATTAACTGTTTCATCTAATATAAGTTCGCTCTTGCCACCCGCGGCATTAGCATGCCCTCCACCACTAAAATTTTTTCTTGCAAAAAGATTTACATCAAAATCACCTTTAGAGCGAAACGATATTTTAATTTCATTATCACGCTCTACAAAAAAGGCAGCAAATCTAATTCCTGAAATCGAAAGAGCATAGTTTACAATTCCTTCCGTATCTCCCTTAGTATAATTATATCTGGTTAACTCATCTGCACGTAAGCTAAAAAAAGCAGTTTGGTACTCACTTAATACGGTTAGTTTCTCGGCTAAGCAATAACCAAGTAATCGTAATCTATTTTCTTTATTATTATCGTATATTTTATCGTGTATCTCTCCATTTTCAGCGCCAGCATTTATTAGTTGTGCTACTAATTGATGTGTTTTCGCTGTAGTAGAAGGGTAACGAAATGAGCCTGTATCGGTCATAATACCCGTATATAAACAAGTAGCAATGTTTTTATTCAATAATTTTTGATCCCCCATTAAATCCATGAAATCATAAACAAGTTCACAAGTAGAAGATACTTTTACATCGTGTAATAGGTAATTAGCAAAATCATCTGGTTGTTGATGATGATCGATTATCAGCTTAACGGCTTTTGCTTTCGCCACTTCAATACCTAATATATCTATACGTTTAAGTGAATTAAAATCTAAACAAAAAATTATATCGGCCTTACTAACAGCTATTTTTGCCACCTTTGTTTTTAAGCTAAAATCAATTACTTTTTTGTTTCCAGGCAACCAAAACAAAAATGGTGGATAATCATTAGGAGTAATTACTGTAACCGTGTGTTTTTTTTGAATTAAATAATTATATAAACCTAAAGAGGAGCCCATGGCATCCCCGTCTGGAGACCAATGAGTTACAATTACAATTTTTTTTGGCTTTTCTAAAAGCGCTTTAATTTCTTTTATTTGTTTTGAATTCAAGATTTCAAGTTTTAGAAATACAAAAGTACGGTTAATAATGAATTAAGTATGGGCATTTATTTTAAAATTATGCTTTCTTCATACTTTTTTTCTACTTTCGCAAAGTAAATTTAGACATTGATTTTGTTTAAATTTACATCTGAAATTTCACATAAAAATTAACAAAATTATTACAAAAAAATGGTAACAAATAGAACCTTTACAATGATTAAACCCGATGCAGTAGAAAACGGATACATTGGTGGAATTTTAAAAATGATTAACGAAGCAGGATTTAGAATTGTAGCTTTAAAATACACAAAACTTTCTGCTGAAGCAGCTGGTGAGTTTTATGAAGTGCATAAAGAGCGTCCATTTTATGGAGAGTTAGTAAGCTACATGTCACAGGGGCCAGTTGTAGCAGCTATTTTGGAGAAGCAAAATGCAGTAGCTGATTTTAGAAAACTCATAGGAGCTACCGATCCCACAAAAGCAGATGAGGGAACCATTCGTAAATTATATGCTAAATCAATTGCTGCAAATGCAGTACATGGCTCAGATAGCGATGAAAATGCCGCGATAGAAGGCGATTTTTATTTTTCTAAATTAGAGCGTTTTTAATTTTAAATGTTAGTATTAAGAAAGAAAGTTTCTTTTGTTGATTCCACATATTAAGTTAAAAGAATTACAATAATCGAAATCGTATCCATTCTTAACACTAACATTTTATATTTTAATAATTGACGTTTCAATAAAAACTTCTTTAATAAATTAAATACTTATAAATATGCGTTGGTTAGGACGAAGGTCAAGTAATAATGTAGTAGACCGTCGGGGTAATGGAGGTAAAGTAATTGGCGGAGGGATAGGAACATTAGTAATTGTTGTAATTATCAGTTTAATTACTGGTAAAAACCCACTTCAATATATAGATTCTTCTGCTGTTACAGATACTCAAACAGCGTATGTTCCAACACCAACTGAGGAAGAAAATGCAAAATTTGTATCAGTAGTATTAGCAGAAACAGAAGATGTATGGAATAAGTTATTTGACGAACAGTTAAATGCAAATTATATAGAACCCAAATTAGTTCTTTTCTCTGGTTCAGATCAGTCGGGCTGTGGAGCAGCAAATGCGGCTACAGGCCCTTTTTATTGCTCTGAAGATAGTAGAGTTTACATTGATTTAAGTTTTTACGATGAGTTAAAAAATCGTTTTAAAGCACCTGGTGACTTTGCCATGGCTTATGTTATAGCTCATGAGGTGGGTCATCATATACAACATTTACAAGGTATTTCAGATAAGATTCATCAACAGAAGCAGCAATTTAATGAAAAAGATGCAAATGAATTATCTGTTCGTTTGGAGCTACAAGCTGATTTTTTTGCAGGTGTTTGGGCTCATTATGCAGCCCGAATGAATCTTTTGGAAAAAGGTGATATTGAAGAAGCTCTTAATGCAGCAAATGCTATTGGCGATGATCGTTTACAGCAACAATCTCAAGGATACGTGGTACCCGATGCATTTACACACGGCACTTCTAAACAACGAGTGTTTTGGTTTAAAAAAGGGTACGACAGTGGTATTATTTCAGAAGGGGATACCTTTGCTGCAAAATCATTATAAAACTATTAGACTTTAATTCTGCGTAGCTTCTTAATTTTCTTTATTGTTAACTTACATTTAAATTCATTTTAATTCAGTCAATTAGATATTTAAAATGTTAATTAAAAACTAAAGAAGTTCAAATATTTATTTCTGAGCTTTCGATATTAAAAACCAAGCTAAGAAACTAAATATAAAATTGGGTATCCATACAGCTACAATGGGTGGAACTAATCCACTAGCAGAAAACGTAGTGCTTACCTGCATAAACATAATAAAAGTAAAACCTATAAAAATTCCCAAGCCAATGTGCATGCCTATGCCACCGCGTACTTTGCGGCTTGCCAATGAAACTCCTATTAAAGTTAGAATAATAGTTGCAAAAGGAAATGCAGTGCGTTTATATTTTTCAATTTCTGCCAATTCAATATTATCCGCTCCTTTAAGCCGTTCTGAAATAATGAATTTATTTAGTTCGTTATAATCCATTGTTTCTAAGGTATTGTCTTTTCGCCCAAATTCATCAGGAGTAAAGTTAAAAGTAGTATCAATACGAGCCCCTTTTTGCATATACTCATTCATGCCGTTAATAATACGAGTGTGATAATTATTAATTATCCAATGTTTAGTTATACTATCCCATTGAATATTTTCAGCCATTAATTTATAATATAATTTACCACTGTTAAACATTTCGATAGAAAATTTATATCCCACAGCTAAAACGGTGTTATAGCTTTCTAGATAAATATATTTATCTGGCGATAAACGAATATGGATGTTTTTATCGGTATTATAAAATTCGTTACGAATGTATTTATCTTCAAATTCAATCCGTTTTTTTGTAGCTTTTGGTATAATAAAATGGTTAAAGCTTAGTGATAATATTACAATAACTAGAGCAGATAATAAGTAAGGCAATAAAAGCCGGCGATAACTTACCCCACTACTTAAAATTGCTACAATCTCTGTACGAGAAGCCATTTGAGAAGTAAAAAAAATCACAGCAATTAAGGTGAATAAATGACTGTAAAGTATTACTATATAAGGTATAAAATTAAAGTAATAATCAAAAATAATTGCTTTTAAAGGAGGAGCTTTTTCTAAAAAGTCGTCTAATTTTTCTGAAATGTCAAATACAACTACAATGAAAATAATTAGTGCAATAGCAAAAAAGAAAGTTCCTAAAAATTTACGAATAATATATTTATCTAATATCTTCAAGTGGAATAAATTAAATTTGGTAAGGTATTTATAATCGGTTATTCATTTGTATAACCATTTTGTTTTTCCATGCTCTATAAGTGCCTGTCATAATTTGATTACGCGCTTCTTTTACTAACCATAAATAAAAGGCAAGGTTATGTATGCTTGCTATTTGTGCTCCTAGTAATTCTTGAGAGTGCACTAAATGTCTCAAATAAGCTTTTGAGTATTGGCTATCTACATAAGAAGTACCATGTTCATCTAACACTGAAAAATCATTTTTCCATTTTTCATTTTTAATATTTATTATGCCGTGTTTGGTAAATAATAATCCATGTCTTGCATTTCTGGTGGGCATTACACAATCAAACATATCTATCCCTAAATCAATACATTCTAAAATATTAATAGGCGTACCTACCCCCATTAGGTAACGGGGTTTATTTACGGGTAGTATATTACAAACTACTTCGGTCATAGCATACATTTCTTCTGCGGGTTCTCCTACAGACAATCCTCCAATGGCATTTCCTTCTCGGTTGAGATCAGTTATAAATTCTGCAGATTGTACTCTTAGATCTTTATAAACACTGCCTTGTA
This sequence comes from Bacteroidia bacterium, assembly GCA_039937835.1. GTDB lineage: Bacteria > Bacteroidota > Bacteroidia > 2-12-FULL-35-15 > 2-12-FULL-35-15 > 2-12-FULL-35-15. The sequence continues at coordinate 41,884 of JBDTFR010000115.1, forward strand.
CAATAGGAAAAAGTGTTTGTTCGTAACCATATTTACTTTCTGTTTCATCAAAACGGTTACAACATCGTTTTAGCCAACGATGAGTTAATCCAAGCGATTTTTTTGCGTATTCATATTCGCAAGGGTAGGGGGTACATTCATCAAACGCCATGATTATATCAGCACCAATGTTACGTTGTATATCCATTACATTTTCTGGACTAAAAAAATGTTTGCTACCATCAATGTGAGAAGTGAATTTAGCACCTTCTTCTGAAAGTTTACGCTGATTAGCTAATGAATACACCTGATAACCGCCACTATCTGTTAATAATGGTAAATTCCATCCATTAAATTTATGTAAACCACCCGCTTGTTCAATGATATCAAGCCCTGGCCTTAAGTATAAATGGTACGTATTACCTAAAATTATTTCTGCTTTAATATCATCTTTTAATTCATGTTGATGCACTGCCTTTACCGTGCCAGCCGTACCGACAGGCATAAAAATAGGGGTTTTAATAGTGCCGTGAGCCGTAACCAATTCTCCAGCGCGGGCTTTGCTATTTGTATCGGTATGCGAAATATTAAATTTCATAAATATTAATAACTATAAATTATAAATTAACTTGAAAATCAGTTATTTAATAAAAAATAAAGCCGTTTTTGGTAAATTGTTAATTACTTTGTTTAAATCTGCTCAAAGATAATACAATACATAAAATACTTCAATCTATTTTTGTATTAGCTGTTGATGTAAAAAATAAAACGGATTTTACGATTTGTTTATTTAGTATTTGAATTAACTCATTAATTTAATTTATGAATTTTTCACAATTAACAACATTTTCAGCAGGTTTAATTCTTTTTTGTATTTTCTGCATTTCCCTGATAATCCAACTTTGGTTTTATCTTAACCTGTTTAGCCGCTTAGCATTTCATAAAAATACAGCGACCTTAAATAATAATAAGCCGCCAGTATCCATTATAATATGTGCAAAAAATGAATTAAACAATTTATCTCAAAACCTATCTTCTATTTTTGAACAGGACTATCCAGAATATCAAGTAATAGTAGTGAATGATTGTTCGAGTGACGATACAGGTGATTATTTAAAAGGTTTATTGGAAGTGCACCCTACACTTAAAGTTATTACCATCATAGAAGATGAACATTATACACATGGAAAAAAAATAGCACTGATGATGGGGATAAAAGGTGCCGCCCACGAATATTTATTATTGACCGATGCTGACTGTAAACCAAAAGATAAATATTGGTTACGCAATATGATTTCAGAGTTTAATCCCGAAACCGAAATAGTATTAGGTTATGGCGCATACGAAAAACAACCTACGTTCTTAAATAAAATTATTCGATTCGATACATTCATTATAGGATTACAATATTTATCTTTTGCATTGGCTGATAAAGCATACATGGGCGCTGGGAGGAACCTTGCTTACAAAAAATCGTTGTTTTTTAAAATGAAGGGATTTGCGTCTCATTATCACATAGAATCTGGCGATGATGATTTATTTGTAAATGAAGCGGTAAATAAACAACATGCTAAGATAAAAGTTAATCTTAACGATCACACTGTGTCTAAAGTTAAAACAACATTAAACGAATGGATGACTCAAAAATGCAGGCATCTTACAACTTATAATTATTACGATTCTAAAAGTAAATTTCGTTTAATAATGATGAGTGCAAGTCAGCATGTATTTTTTATTACCTGCCTTATTTTATTAATTTGTAAAGTAGCTTTGGTTTTAATAATATTTTTATTTACTTTACGATCATTAATACAAATGATCATCTTTAAAAAATCAATGTTGCGTTTAGGTGAAAAGGATTTATTTGTGTACGCACCTTTACTGGAGTTAGTTTTATTGTTCATGTATCCCCTAATTATAGTATCAAATAAATTTTTGAAAAAAAATAAATGGAAATAATGGATGGATTACAAATTTCTTCAAACTTATCAGAAAAGGCTGTTTACGACTATGGTCTTATTCGTTCAGCATTAGATAAAGGAAATCAAAAGGCATACGCCGAGCTAATGAACCGCTATCGAGATTCTGTTTATTTTATGTTGTTAAAAATGATTAACAATAAAGATGATGCAGATGATCTTACCATTGAAGCATTTGGTAAAGCGTTTAAACGCTTAAGCCAGTATACACCTACGTATGCATTTAGTACATGGCTATTTAAAATAGCATCGAATAATTGTATTGACTTTATTCGTAAAAAGAAAATGATTACATTTTCTATCGATCGTACTTTTGAAAACGATGAAGGCGGTGATATGCGTATGGATATAAAGGCAGAAGGCTTAAATCCAGAAGAGCATATTATCAAAAAACAGAAAATAAAGCAAATGCGCGATATTGTTGAAACTCTTAAACCTCGTTACCGAATATTGGTTGAAATGCGTTATTTCGAAGAATTATCTTATGAAGAAATTGCAGAAAAACTCGAACTTCCTTTGGGTACTGTAAAAGCTCAATTATTTCGTGCTCGTGAGTTCTTAGCAAATATTTTAAAAAATCGAGAAGGGAAAGTTTAATTCAATTATACCAAACAAAATTAGCATACTTTTTTTATAATAAACTGACCTTAACGTGCAACTGGATTTTAATATACCGGGTATTAATGTTGTTTTAAATCATTTCCCTAATCTTACGGAACAACAAAAAGAACAATTTTTTCAGCTACAAAAATTATACAAATATTGGAATTCGCAAATAAATGTAATATCCCGTAAAGACATTGAGCTATTATACGAAAGACATGTATTGCATTCATTAGGCATTGCAAAAATTATTACTTTTAAGCCCGCAACAAATATAATGGATGTAGGTTGTGGTGGCGGCTTTCCTGGAATTCCATTAGCAATCGTTTTTCCTGAAGTAAATTTTTACTTAGTAGATTCTATCGGAAAAAAAATTAAAGTTGTAATTGAAATTGCGACTGCTTTAGGGTTAAAAAATGTGAAAGCAGAACATAAAAGGGCAGAAGAAGTAACCGGAAAATTTGAATTTATTGTAAGTCGCGCTGTTACCGAGTTTCCTACCTTTTATCGCTGGGTACAGAATAAAATAAGCAAAAAGCAGTTTAATAATTTACCAAACGGTATCTTATATTTAAAAGGTGGCGATTTAGAAGACGAGTTAAAAGATTTTAAGAAAAGAGTAGTGCTTTACGACTTAAAGGATTATTTTAAAGAAGAATTTTTTGACACCAAAAAAGTAGTTTACTTACCAGTGTAACAATTCAAATAAATAAAATAACTTTAATTCGCTTTTTACAAATTCTAATCTAAAAATGAGCCTTCTTAGGTAATTAAATTCAATTTGTAATATATTATAAAACCAATCCTATACAAATACAATAATACATGAAAAAAAAATTGACCACTCTATTTTTAATAATGAATATTTTATTCATTATTTCATCTTGCAAAGAAAAGGATCAAGAATCTCGAATTCCTAAACAATATACCATAGATCAATTATTTGATAATAAATCCGTAATGGGTGCGGCTTTTAATAATGATGAAACAAAAATCTTAATTAATAATAATGAAACAGGTATATATAATTTAGGAGAGTTAACCATTGCCGATACTTCTATTAAAGGCCTTACTAATTCTAAAAATGAATCTTATTTTGCAATAGATTATTTACCCAATAGCAACAAATTTATTTATTCTGCTGATAAAGGGGGAAATGAAAACGCACACTTATATTTAATGACCGAAGGAGATACTGCTGCAAAAGATCTTACGCCTTGGGAAGGAAGTACCAATAGATTTCTTGGCTGGACTGTAGATAAAAGAAATATGTATGTGATCAGTAATAAGCGAGATAAACAATACTTTGATATATGGAAACTTGATATTAGTAATTGGCAGCCTACTTTATTTTATCAAAACGATTCAGGTTTATCAGCATCAGCAATAAGTAAAAGCGAACGCTTCATTGCTTTAAATAAAAGCATTACTACAGATAAGAATGAATTGTATTTGTATGATACTAAAACTAAATCAACAAAACGTTTAAGTAATGATGATGAAGCAACATGGAACGCGATGGCATTTGATAAAAATGATAGCACTCTATATTATACTACCAATGATGGTACTGAATTTAGTTACCTTGCTAAATACAACATTTTTAATGGTAATACAGAAAAGATATTTGAAGATAAGTGGGATGTTGTTTATATGGATATAAGTGAGAATGAAAAATATCACACAGTTTTTATAAATGAAGATGGAAGAAACAAAATATTATTATTTAATCATAAGACAAATGAAAAGGTTGATTTTCCTGAAATTAAAGACGGCGATGTTTTAAGTGTAACCATTTCAGATAGTGAGAATAAATTATTACTTACAGTGGGTGGAAGTACCAGTCCTCAAAATTTGTATGTATATGATATTCCTAAGAAAGAATTAAAACAACTAACTTCCACACTAAATAAAGAAATAGATCGAAATGATTTAGTAAATGCAGAAGTGGTAAGATTTAAATCATTTGATGGAACAGAAATCCCAGCAATTTATTATAAACCGATGCAAGCAACGAAAGATAATAAAGTTCCTGCACTTGTTTGGGTGCATGGTGGGCCTGGAGGGCAAACTAGAGCTGGTTTTTCTAATAGTATTCAATATTTAGTTAATCATGGCTATGCAGTTCTTGCTGTAAACAATAGGGGAAGTAGTGGGTATGGAAAAACATTTTATAAAATGGATAATAAAGATCATAGTAATGGTGATTTAAATGATTGTATCTGGGGGAAAAAATGGTTGGCAACACAAAATTATATCGATAGTACCGCAATTGGAATATTTGGCGGAAGTTATGGAGGATGTATGGTATTAGGAGCATTGGCCTTCCATCCAAATGAATTTAAAGTAGGAGTTGATTTATATGGTGTTGCAAATTGGATTCGTACATTGAGAAGTATTCCACCTTATTGGGAGAATCAACGTAAAGCGTTGTACCAAGAATTGGGCGATCCAAATACCTCTGATAGTATCCGCCTAAAGAAAATATCACCGCTATTTAATTACGAAAAAATTAATAAGCCGTTGTTGGTTTTTCAAGGAGCGAATGATGTAAGAGTATTACCTATAGAAAGTGAGGAAATTGTAAAGGGTGTTCAAAAATCTGGAGTACCTGTAGAATATGTTGTTTATCCAAATGAAGGACATGGTTTTTTGAAGAAGGAAAATCAAATAACAACTTCTAAGAAAACATTAGCATTTTTAGATAAATATTTAAAAAATAATCATACAAATATAGCAGGGGCTAAGGCTGGAAATTAGTTCTCATTAATGATAAATCCTCTAACGTTATTATAATAACACTAGAGGATTTATCATTTAATTCTTTTTTGCAAAATTAATTTTCCAGATTATCCATTACTTGAGAATCAGATGTACCTTCTCCATTATTTTTAGATTTTTTATCTTGCATCTTTTTTTTCATTTCTTCTTTTTTCTCATCCTTCCATTTATGCCATTTTTCATATTGATCAAGCGTTAAAACATTCTTTAATTCAGTATCTCTTTCTTGCTCAATTGCTTTACGGTTAGTCATTAACTCTTTTTTATTTTTATCGGTAGAAGCCCTTAATGCATCTACCTTTTTTGCTTTATCTAAATTAATCGCTAAAACTTTTGGTTTTTGATCTTCTGTTAATAATAGTTTTTTAGTCATTTGATCGGTCATTTTCGTAGCTCTTGTATTGGCATCAGGTCGCTGACTTTTATCAATAGATTTTTTATTATTTTGGCTGTTGTTCGCAGCGTTATCTGTTTGGGCGCTAACTGTTAATGCTCCTAAAGCCATTACAGCAACTATCAATTTCTTTTTCATTTTTTTAAAATTTAGTTAGATGATATAGTCAATTTTAATGCCATAATATTATTAGTCACCGTCTATTAGATTCCCTATTCCACCTAAAATGCTTCCTTCTTCTTTCCTTGGCCCCTTCGCGAATGCTAAAATTCGGCTAGCCAGCCTACTAATTGGTATTGATTGTATCCAAACCTTTCCAGGTCCTCTTAATGTTGCAAAGAATAAACCTTCTCCTCCAAAAAGCGTATTTTTTATTCCTCCTATAAATTGAATATCGTATTGGACACTGCTTGTAAAAGCAACAATACAACCTGTATCAACCTTTATAAGCTCGCCTGCTAATATATCCTTTTCTATAATATTTCCGCCTGAGTGAACAAATGCCATTCCATCACCTTCCAGTTTTTGCATTATAAACCCTTCACCACCAAATAAGCCCGTACCAAGTTTTCGTTGAAGCTCAATACCTATAGAAACTCCTTTTGCTGAGCATAAAAACGAATCTTTTTGGCAAATCATCCTTCCATTAAATAGACTTAAATCCAATGGTATTATTTTACCAGGATAGGGTGCAGCAAATGTTACGTGTCTTTTAGTAGAACTTGTATTCGTAAAGGCAGTCATAAATAAACTTTCTCCAGTAAGCAAACGCTTTCCCGCAGAAAAAATTTTATCCAAAAATGTATTTTGAGCTTTTGAACCATCGCCAAAAATAGTTTCCATTTGAATGCCGTCTTCCATCATCATAAAACTTCCCGATTCAGCAATTACGGTTTCTTGAGGGTCGAGCTCAATTTCTATACTTTGCATTTCTTGCCCCGATATTTTATAATCAATTTCGTGGTTTGTTTTCATAGTAAAGTAGGTACTTGTTAGCGATTACTAGTTTTATTATTATTTAATGTAGCGCAATTTCAAACAAACTCAAAGTAATGGCACTATAGTGTTTTGGCAATTCACTGGTATTAGTAGGTGTAATTACACCTAAAAAATTAAAACCACATTTTGTATAATGCTCACGCAGCTTTTGATTATCTCCCCAAGTATCTAAACGAATAAATTTTTTATTTTTTTCTTTTGCATGAATTCTTGCCCAATTAATTATTTCAATAACAAAGTTATTACCTCTATAAGTAGAATGGGTTACAATGCGATGAATGTACATGGCTGGATCTTTATCTCGATCTCCCCAAATATTTTTATCTGAGTAAGTAATCGCAAATATGCAAGCAACAGTATCGTCTATAATAATTTTCCATTGTCGCCGCTCTTTAATTTCATTCTTTACTAATTCTCTATCAAAAGCCTGCCAATGTTTATCAAATTTTGTTTTTTGGAAAGCAACAGCCATATCATAAAAATTAAAAATAACATCAAGGTCATCAATAGTACTGTTTATAATTTCCATATTAATTACATGTTTCTTCTATACTGTCCGCCAACTTCAAATAGCGCAGCAGTAATTTGCCCCAGTGAACAGTATTTACTTGCTTCCATCAAGCCTTCGAAAATATTTTTATTATGAACAGCTAATTCTTTTAATGTATCTAAAATTTCTGGCGTTTTATTTTCATTTCCTTTTTGTAATTCTGATAGCATCGAAATTTGATATTGTTTTTCTGTTTCAGTTGCACGAATTACTTCTTTTGGAATAATAGTAGGTGAGCCTTTCGAAGAAAGAAATGTATTTACACCAATAATGGGATATTCTCCCGTATGTTTTAATGTTTCATAATACAAACTTTCCTCTTGTATCTTTCCACGTTGATACATAGTTTCCATAGCGCCTAAAACACCACCTCTTTCAGAAATACGTTCGAACTCTAATAATACAGCTTCTTCTACCAAGTCGGTTAATTCTTCAATAATAAATGACCCTTGTAATGGATTTTCATTCTTCGCTAGCCCTAACTCACGATTAATTATTAACTGTATTGCCATTGCCCTGCGTACGGATTCTTCTGTAGGAGTGGTAATCGCTTCATCATAAGCATTGGTGTGTAATGAATTGCAATTATCATAAATGGCATAAAGCGCTTGTAACGTAGTACGTATATCATTAAAATCAATTTCTTGCGCGTGTAAAGAACGACCAGAGGTTTGAATATGATATTTTAACATTTGAGAACGCTCATTTGCATTGTATTTTAATTTCATTGCTTTCGCCCAAATTCTACGTGCCACACGGCCCACTACAGCATATTCAGGGTCAATACCATTACTAAAAAAGAATGATAAGTTAGGAGCAAATTTATTAATATCCATTCCTCTACTTGCATAATATTCTACGTAAGTAAAACCATTTGATAACGTTAAAGCAAGCTGTGTAATAGGATTAGCTCCTGCTTCAGCAATATGATAGCCAGATATAGAAACGGAATAAAAATTTCGAATATTTTTTTGAATAAAATAATCTTGCATATCGCCCATCAACCGTAGTGCAAATTCTGTAGAAAAAATACAAGTATTTTGCGCTTGATCTTCTTTTAGAATATCTGCCTGAACGGTACCTCTCACAGCTGCAATTGATTCTGCTTTAATTTTTTCATAAACTTCTTTCGGTAAAACCTGATCTCCAGTAATGCCCAATAACATTAATCCTAAGCCATCATTTCCTTTTGGAAGTTCACCTTGGTATTTTGGTCTGCTAACTCCTTTCGCTTTATATATTTTTACTATTTTATTTTCTACCTCTTTTTCTAATCCATTTGCTTTAATATAAATTTCGCATTGTTGATCAATGGCTGCATTCATAAAAAAAGCTGTTAACATCGCTGCAGGCCCATTAATAGTCATCGATACAGATGTTTTAGGGTCTGCCAAATTAAATCCACTATATAATTTTTTGGCATCATCTAAACAACAAATTGATACACCCGAGTTACCAATTTTTCCATAAATATCTGGACGAATAGCAGGGTCTTGACCGTATAAGGTAACACTATCAAAAGCAGTGCTTAAGCGATGTGCAGGCATTCCTAAACTTACATAATGAAATCGCCGATTGGTTCTTTCGGGTCCGCCTTCACCAGCAAACATTCGTGTTGGATCTTCACCTTCCCGTTTAAAAGGAAATACCCCAGCAGTGTATGGAAACTCTCCAGGAACATTTTCTTGTAAATTCCATTTTAATATATCGCCCCATGCTTCATAGCGAGGAGTAACAATCTTAGGAATTTGATTATGAGAAAGTGATTCGTAATGTGTTTTAATTTTTATTTCTTTATCTCGAACTTTAAAAATAAAATATTCGTTTTTGTATTGCTGTGTTTTATCTGCCCAAGTATCTATTATTTTTTTATTTCGTCCATCAAAATTTAAAGAGAGTTGCGCATAGGTTTCTTCTAATCCTTTTATAATTCTATCCTTATCTTCTAATTTGGATTCTTTTAGAGTAGTAATTGATTTATCAATGGCATATAAATTCTGAGCAATATTTTTTTGTTCATTTACCCATTTGTCATAACTTCTATTATTCTCAGCTATTTCTGCAAGATAACGTGTACGATGTGGAGGTATAATGTAAATTTTTTCACTCATTTCATCAGTAACAGCAAAATTCGATTTTAAATCAGCACCAGTTTTATCAGCTAATTTATTTACAATTGCTTTATACAATTTATTCATGCCGGGATCATTAAACTGAGAAGCAATAGTTCCAAAAACGGGAATTGCTTCATCTGCTACATCCCATAATTGATGATTGCGTTTGTATTGTTTTTTTACATCTCTTAATGCATCTAATGCACCACGTTTATCAAATTTATTTAAAGCAATTATATCAGCAAAATCGAGCATATCAATTTTTTCCAGCTGAGTTGCAGCACCATATTCAGGTGTCATCACATATAAACACATGTCACTGTGTTCGGTAATTTCTGTATCACTTTGGCCAATTCCAGAGGTTTCTATAATTACTAAATCATAATTAGCTGCTTTAACAATATCAATAGCCTCTTTAACATATTTGGATAATGCTAAATTACTTTGTCTAGTAGCTAACGAACGCATGTAAACTCGCTCATTCTTTATCGCATTCATTCGTATCCTGTCACCAAGTAAAGCACCGCCTGTTTTACGTTTAGAAGGATCAACAGAAATTATAGCAATACTTTTTTCTTTAAAGTCAATTAAAAATCTACGCACTAACTCATCTACTAAACTTGATTTACCTGCTCCCCCAGTACCGGTAATACCCAGTACAGGGACAAATTTTTTATTTACATGAGCTATTTCAGTCATAAATTTAGAATACTCATCTGGAAAATTTTCAGCAGATGAAATTAATCTAGCAATTGATTTTATGTCTTTTTCTTTTAAGTGTTTAACTTCGCCATTTAAGTTATTACCAGTAGGGAAATCACATTGTTGAAGCATATCATTAATCATTCCTTGCAGACCCATTGCACGACCATCATCTGGGGCATAAATTCGAGTAATACCATACTTTTGTAATTCTTCAATTTCTGTTGGTAGTATGGTTCCTCCACCGCCTCCAAAAATTCTAATGTGTCCACATCCTTTTTCATTGAGAAGGTCATACATATATTTGAAAAATTCCATATGTCCACCTTGATAGGAGGTAAGTGCAATGGCATTTGCATCTTCTTGAATGGCACAATTTACAATTTCTTGTACACTACGATCATGCCCTAAATGAATAACTTCTACACCACTACTTTGTATAATTCTACGCATAATATTTATAGCCGCATCGTGACCATCAAATAATGATGCAGCAGTAACTATTCTAATCTTATTTTTTGCTTTATAAGGCTCTGTAACAAATGTATTCATTGACTATTAGGTATTAAATAAGTAGTAAATTTAGCGTTAAAAGCACAATTGCGCAAATTATAAGGAAGAGTAAGTTGTTTTTAAATGAAGAACATAATTGCGTAAGTTGGATGCGTATTTTTCAGTATACTCTTTTTCAAAAAAATTGTATTGAGAATCATATCTGCTAAATGACATGAAAAATGCATTCCCTTCTTTAAAGGCTTGTAAAGTATAACGAAAATAGCCATTTTTTTTGTGCAGCGGCAAACGATTTACTCCCAATACAATTTTAGTTATAATGTTTTTCTTTTGTTCTTTCTTAAAATGATAAGTGTGATTAGAAGTAAATGAATTATATAAACTATCTAATAACGGTATGGAGTTAAGTATGTATTCCGTGTAAATTTTATTGTCTGCTTTGTCTTCAATATAATCAATATATTCTTTAGAGTTAATTCCATATTTAAATAGTAAAAATTTTTCAGCTCCTTTGTCACCAATAAAATTTGCTAAGTTTTCGTTAAACGTAACATTGTTTTTTACATATAATGTACCGTGCATTAACTCATGTATAATAATATTGGCAAGACTTCCAGGTGTTTTTTTTAACATACTAGATAAAACAGGATCTTTGAACCATCCCAAGGTTGACCATCCCGAAGGACTATAAACATCTATATCATAATCTTCACTTACTAATTTTAATATTTCTCTTTTTGCTTTTTCTTTATTAAAAAAACCTTTATAAGAAACCGTTCCTAAGAATGGGAATTTCCATTCCTTAGCTTTTAATTTAAAAGGCTCTGCCGCCGAAATGGTATATAAAATGGGTTTGTTAAGCTGATTATAAAAAGTTGTATAATTCTTACTTGGTTTAAAAGCAATACTATCAACAGTATAATTACGTATCTCAGAAATTAAATTTAATTTATTTTTAAGGGAGTCGGGTAGGGAAGGGTCTAGCAAAATATTTTCAATTGGCTTTGCATTCAATACTATTGATAATTGCCCCTTACCTTGCGAAATACCATATATGATAAGTTGATTATATATAATACAACAAAAGGCAAAAATTATAAGAATACAATTTGCTATTAGTTTTAACCAATACTTAGACATATGATAAAGTTAAGTACATTTATAAAGAAGAATTATTAAGAATGAATTTTTGATAATTACTACTTAATAAGTACTTTAAAAAAAGACTTTAATGTATGATTGCAGATTTTTTGGTTTCATTTTTTATAGAACTTATCAAACCAATAAATTCATCAAATAGGTAGCGTGAATCATGAGGCCCTGCACACGCTTCTGGATGATATTGTACAGAAAATATTTTTTTGTCTTTAAAACGCATTCCCTCTACCGTCTCATCATTCAAATTAATGTGTGTAATTTCAATATTCTTAACTTTTGCAACATCTTCTGCTTTTACACCAAAACCGTGATTTTGAGAAGTAATTTCACTTTTACCAGTAATTAAATTTTTTACAGGGTGGTTAATTCCGCGATGCCCTTTGTGCATTTTAAAAGTAGATATGCCTGCAGCTTCTGCTAATAGTTGGTGCCCTAAACAAATTCCAAATGTTGGTATATTGGAACTAATAATTTTTTTTATTAATTCAACATCGTCTTTCATAGCAGATGGATCACCTGGGCCATTCGTTATCATAATTCCGTCAGGTTGCCATTGTTTTATTTCCTCAAAAGACGTTTTCATAGGGAATATTTTTAAATAACAACCACGTTCAGCTAATGAACGTAATATATTTTTTTTTGTACCATAATCTACTACTGCAATTTTATAAGTAGCGTTAGGATTACCAATAAAATAACTTTCTTTGGTGCTCACCTTTGATGAAAGTTCTAACCCTATCATAGAAGGCACTTCTTGTAATTGTTTTTTTAATATTTCTAAATCAAGTGTTTCTGATGATATAATGCAGTTCATAGCGCCTTTATCTCTTATATACCTTACTACTGCACGAGTATCAACATCAGATATAGCAACAATTCTATCTCTTAAAAAATAATCTTGTAATGAGCCTGCAGAACGGTTTCTAGAATGAAATTCATTAAATTGTTTACATACTAATCCAGCTATTTTTATTGAGTCAGACTCTACTTCGTCTTCGTTAAATCCATAATTACCAATATGAACATTTGTAGTTACTACTATTTGGCCAAAATAGGACGGATCTGTAAATACTTCTTGATATCCTGTCATACCTGTATTAAAACAAATTTCTCCCATCGTTGTACCAATGTATCCTGCCGCTTTTCCATAAAATGTTTTCCCATCTTCAAGCAATAGTACAGCAGGACTTTTAATTTTATACTTCATCATTATTTTATTCTAAATCTAATTATTGTCCATAAAAAAAGGATAAAGCAAAATTACTTTATCCTTTTTAGATTAAAAACTTTCGTTGAATAATTTATTCACTTATTTTGGTGTCTTTTGTTGTTTCTGATTCTGCTGCCTTATCTTTTAGAGGTACTGCATTTGTATCAGTTGCTTTCTTTTTACCACCACGTCTTGCTGTTTTCGATTTCACAGGCGCTTTTGCATTTAACATGTTTTCATTATAATCAACTAACTCAATAAAACACATGTCAGCATTATCTCCTAATCGTATTCCTGTTTTTAGGATACGAGTGTATCCGCCTGGACGGTCAGCAATTTTACCTGCAACATCTTTAAATAACATATCAACTGCTTCTTTGCTTTTTAAATAAGCAAAAACTGTACGTCTAGAATGAGTAGAATCGTCTTTTGATTTTGTTAATAATGGTTCAACATAAGTTCTCAAAGCTTTTGCTTTTGCAACTGTTGTATTAATTCGTTTATGCAAAATTAATGAACTGGCCATATTCGCTAACATAGCTTTACGGTGAGCTGATTTTCTGCCTAAATTATTTACTTTATCTCCGTGTCTCATTTTGTTTTTTAGTATTAGGTATCAAGTGTAAAGTATCAAGATTTTATCACTTGATACGTATTACTGAATACTTTTTTATTCTTTATCTAATTTATATTTTGCTAGGTTCATCCCAAATGTTAAGCCCTTATTTGAAACAAGATCTTCTAATTCAGTTAATGATTTTTTACCAAAATTACGGAATTTTAATAAGTCGTGTTTTGCAAAAGATACTAAGTCAGCTAATGTATCTACGTCAGCAGCTTTTAAACAGTTTAATGCACGAACAGAAAGATCCATATCTACCAATTTCGTTTTAAGCAATTGGCGCATGTGTAAAGATGTTTCATCAAATTCTTCCGTAGCCATTTTCTCTTCTGTATCCAATGTAATGCGTTCATCAGAAAACAACATAAAGTGATGGATAAGAATTTTAGCAGCTTCTTTTAATGCTTCTTTTGGATGAATTGATCCATCTGTTACAATATTCATAATCAATTTTTCGTAATCGGTTTTTTGCTCTACACGAAAATTCTCAATACTATATTGTACATTTTTAATTGGTGTATAAATAGAATCAATAGGAATTAAACCAACACTTGCGTTTACAGGTTTGTTTTCTTCCGCTGGAACATAACCACGACCTTTATCAATTGTTATTTCTAACTTCAATTTAACTGATGGCTCCATATTACAGATAACTAAATCTGAATTTAAAACTTGGAAACCAGAGGTAAATTTACCAATATCACCTGCAGTTAATTGAGTTTTCCCTGTTACGGTTATCGTTACTTTTTCAAAATCAGTAGTTTCAATTTGTTTTTTAAAACGTACTTGTTTTAAATTTAAGATTATTTCCGTTATGTCTTCAGTAACACCTTTAAGAGTAGAAAATTCATGATCTACGCCTTCTATTTTTATTGTTGTAATTGCATGTCCTTCAAGAGATGACAACAATATTCTTCTTAAAGCATTCCCAACAGTAATGCCGTAACCTGGCTCTAAAGGACGAAACTCAAATTGACCTTCAGTTTCACTGGAGTTAATCATTATAACCTTATCTGGTTTTTGAAAAGCTAAAATTGCCATTTGTTATTTTTTATTAGTTAGTTGTATGTTTTTATTTGTCTATACTTTAAAATATTAATTTTTAACAATTAACAATTATTATTTAGAGTACAACTCGACAATTAGTTGTTCTTTTATGTTTTCTGGAATTTGAGATCTTTCAGGTATAGAAATAAATTTACCTGTCATTGATGTTTTGTCAAAATCCATCCAAGGAAAACTATTTGTTGCACCTGAAATGTAATTACTAATCACTTCCATTGTTTTTGAGCGTTCGCGAACACCCACAACATCACCAGGCTTTAAAATATAGGAAGCTACATTTACCACTTTACCATTAATGGTGATGTGGCAATGCCCAACCAATTGACGTGCTGCACTCCGTGTTGGAGCTATTCCCATACGATAAACAACATTATCTATACGAGATTCAATTAATTGTAATAATACCTCACCAGTAACACCATGAGCACGTTGTGCCATAGAATAAATTTTAGCAAATTGACGCTCTAAAATACCGTATGTATATTTTGCTTTTTGTTTTTCTTGTAATTGAACAGCATATTCTGATTGCTTACCACGCTTTTTAGAAAGTCCGTGTTGTCCCGGAGGGTAGTTTTTCTTTTCTAATGCCTTATCGGGGCCAAAAATAGGTTCTTTAAATTTTCTAGCGATTCTTGACTTTGGACCGGTGTATCTTGCCATTGTTGTAATTATAAATTGGAAATTGTGAATTATAAATTAGTTGGTTAAAGATAGATGAATTGAAATTTATAATTAATCATTCATCTTTTATATTTTTATACTCTTCTACGTTTTGGAGGACGACAACCATTATGAGGTATTGGTGTAATATCCATAATTTCGCTAACTTCGATACCAGCACCAGATAAAGTACGAATGGCTGATTCGCGACCAGCACCAGGTCCTTTAACAAATACTTTTACTTTCCTTAATCCTGCATCATGAGCAACTTTAGCGCAATCTTGAGCTGCTAATTGAGCAGCATAGGGTGTGTTTTTCTTAGATCCACGGAAACCCATTTTACCAGCACTTGACCAAGAAATAACTTGTCCAGCCACATTGGTTAATGAAATAATGATGTTATTAAAAGTAGCATTTATATGAGCTTCGCCCACTGCGTCTACTTTCACAACTCTTTTTTTAGCTACTGCCTTGTTAGCAGTAGTTTGTTGATTTGTTTTAGCCATTTTTTCTTTTATATATGATCGTTAACTGTAACGTTAACCTTTTTAATTTACTTATTTAGTTACTTTCTTTTTGTTAGCAACTGTCTTGCGTTTACCTTTTCTAGTACGAGCATTATTTTTTGTTGTTTGTCCACGTACAGGTAAACCTAAACGATGACGAATACCACGGTAACAGCCTATATCCATTAAACGTTTAATGTTTAACTGAACTTCAGAGCGTAAAGAACCTTCTAATTTATGTTTATCGTTTAAAATTGTACGGATAGCTGTTAGTTGATCATCGTTCCAATCTTGAACTTTTATGTTCCAATCAATATTAGCTTCAGTTAATACTTTTTGAGCAGTACTACGCCCAATTCCATAAATGTAAGTTAAACCGATTTCACCTCTTTTGTTGTTTGGTAAATCAATACCTGCAATTCTTGCCATTGTATTTAATTAGTGTTTAATTTTTAATTTGTTATTATCCTTGTCTTTGTTTGAACTTAGGATTTTTTTTATTAATTATATATAAAACGCCTTTTCTGCGCACTATTTTACAATCAACGCTTCTTTTTTTTATTGCTGTTCTAACTTTCATGTTGTATTTTTTATTTGTATCTGTATGAAATTCTTCCTTTTGTTAAATCATAAGGTGACATTTCAATTTTTACTTTATCACCTGGCAAAATTTTTATATAATGCATCCGCATTTTACCTGATATATGTGCGGTTATAATATGTCCATTTTCTAACTCCACGCGGAACATTGCATTTGACAATGCTTCTATTATAGTACCATCTTGTTCTATTGATGCTTGTTTTGCCATAATTTATAATTTGAAGATTTGAAGGTTTGAAAATTTTAATTACCTATTTTCAAATTAATTCATTTTCAAATTGTTTAATGTATCTTCTATATATTTAAAACTCGATAAAATATCAGCTTTGTTTTTTCCAATTGCAACGGTATGCTCAAAGTGTGCTGAAGGTAAATTATCAACCGTTCTTATAGTCCAACCGTCATTTTCTTGTGTAATTGCTTTTTTCCCATAATTAATCATCGGTTCAATGGCAATTACAAGTCCTTCTTCTAATTTTAACCCCGTTCCTTTTTTCCCATAATTAGGTACTTCAGGAGCTTCATGTAATTGTTTACCTACTCCATGACCTACAAGTTCTCTTACAACTGAAAAATTATGAGATTCAGTATAAGTTTGAATCGCTTCTCCAATATCACCTAATCGCTTACCTACCACACAGATTTCAATAGCTTTATATAAACTCTCTTTTGTAACCTGTAATAGTTTTAAAATTTCTGGCTTTACATTTCCAATAGCAAATGTGTAAGCTGAGTCACCGTAAAACTCATTTTTTACTACTCCACAATCTACAGAAACAATATCTCCATCTTTTAATTCATATGAATTAGGAATACCATGTACTACCTGCGAATTTACAGAGATACATAAAGAATTAGGAAAACCATTAAAGTTTAAAAAAGCAGGAATGGCCTTATTATCTTTAATAAACTCGTACGCTATCTTATCTAAAAATAAGGTACTAACCCCTGGTTTAATAACTTTTGCTACTTCTGCTAAAGCTTTTGCAACAAGTAAAGAACTTTCTCTAATTAATTCTATTTCGTCTTTCGTCTTATAATATAACTTCTTTGACACGTAACTCCTTTTTTAATTCATTTTTAAGCTGTTGTCATACTCATTGAGGTACGCCCTTTAATTCTTCCGGATTTCATTAAACCATCATAATGCCTCATAAGTAAATGACTTTCTATTTGTTGGAGTGTATCTAAAACAACTCCCACTAAAATAAGTAAAGAAGTACCTCCGTAAAATTGAGCAAATTCTCCACTTATACTTAGTTTAACAGCGAATGCAGGTAATATTGCTAATATTGCTAAAAAAACAGCTCCAGGCAAGGTAATTTTAGACATTATTGCATCAATGAATTCTGCTGTTTGTTTTCCAGGTTTAACTCCTGGCACAAACCCTCCGTTCTTCTTCATGTCTTCCGCCATTTGGTTAGGATTAACAGTAATAGCAGTATAAAAATAGGTAAAGACAATAATCAATAAGGAAAACACAACACTATACCAAATTCCATAAGGATTGGAGAATGTTTGTACAAAAGATGATAATGCTTGTGATTGAGAAAAGCCAGCAACTGTTAAAGGGATAAACATAATAGCTTGAGCAAATATAATAGGCATTACTCCTGCAGCATTTACCTTTAATGGAATATACTGCCGTACACCACCAAATTGTTTATTACCAACAATTTTTTTTGCAAATTGTACCGGTATTTTTCGTGTTCCTTGAACTAATAATATAGCGCCTACAATTACAAAAAATAATAAAACCATCTCAATCAATAACATAATTAATCCTCCACCTTCTCCACTAATACGAGAGCTAAACTCCGATATAAATGCAAATGGTAATCGAGAAATAATACCAATCATAATAATTAAAGAAATTCCATTGCCAATACCTTTATCGGTAATTTTTTCGCCAATCCACATAACAAACATGGTTCCTGTTACTAGGATTAATACGGATTGCATCATCCAAAATGCACTTGGGTCAGCAACAACGCCTTCTTTATTTGTAATTTGTGTTGCAATGTAACCAGGAGCTTGTAATAATGTAATTGCAACGGTTAAAAAACGAGTGTATTGATTAATTTTCTTTGTACCACTTTCTCCTTCTTTTTGTAACTTACGAAAATAAGGTAAGGCCATACCCAAAAGTTGTACCACAATGGATGCAGAAATATAAGGCATTATTCCTAAACCAAATATAGAAGCGCGGGAAAAAGCTCCACCAGCAAATATATTAATCAATCCCACTAAACCGCTATTAGAAGAAGCTACACTCGAAAGAACATCAGAGTTAACGCCTGGAAGTACCACATATGAACCTAAGCGATAAATAAGGATAAACCCAAGTGTATTAAGAATACGTACCCTGAGGTCTTCTACTTTCCAAATATTTTTTATCGTATTTATAAAATTTTTCATAAAACAGTTTTACTGTATGTGTTTATTGCTCATTATCTAATGCTAGAGCTGAACCACCTTTTGCTTCAATGGCGGTTTTAGCCGCAGATGAAAAAGCATGGACTTTAATATCAACTTTAGACTTTAATTCACCACGTCCTAACACTTTTATTTTATCTTTTTTATTAGCTAATCCTTTTGAGATTAAAAAGTCTAAATCAATAGTATTTACTTTACTATCATTATCAATTAATGTTTGAATAACATCTAAGTTAATTCCACGATATTCAACGCGATTGATATTTTTAAATCCAAATTTAGGAATACGTCTTTGTAAAGGCATTTGCCCACCTTCAAATCCTCTTTTAGCAGAATATCCTGAACGAGATTGAGCTCCTTTATGCCCTTTTGTTGATGTACCGCCTTTTCCAGAACCTTGACCTCTACCTAAACGTTTTTTAGCATTTTTAACGGAACCTTCTGCTGGTGTTAATTTACTTAAGTTCATCACTATTTATTTTTCTTGTTATTAACTAATTTATTATAGTAACCAAATGAGCTACTTTATTAACCATGCCAAGTATTTGTGGCGTTGCTTCTTTTTCAAGAGTTTGATTTAATTTGGTAAAGCCTAATGCACGTAACGTTCTTTTTTGACGTTCTGGTCGGTCAATACCGCTTTTTACTTGTTTTATTTTTATTGTTGCCATTTTATTTTAATTTGAAAATTTGAAAATTTAAAAATTTTCAAATTAAGTTATCCATTAAATACGTTTTCTATTGATATACCACGTTGTTGTGCAACTGTTGCAGCATTGCGCATTTTCATTAATGCATCCATGGTTGCTTTTACCACGTTGTGTGGATTTGATGAACCTTTCGATTTTGCTAATACATCAGTAACGCCAACGCTTTCTAATACAGCTCTCATTGCACCACCAGCAATAACACCTGTACCATGTGCTGCAGGTTTTAAAAATACAAGCGAGCCACTATATTTTCCATATTGTTCATGCGGAACTGTGCCTTTAACAATTGCTACTTTAATTAAGTTCTTTTTAGCATCGTCAATTCCTTTAGTAATAGCATCTGTAACTTCTTTTGCTTTACCTAAACCGTAGCCAACAATACCTTTTTCGTTTCCTACAACAACAATTGCAGAGAAAGTGAAATTTCTACCTCCTTTAGTAACTTTGGTTACACGTTGAATGCTAACAAGTTTATCTTTTAGTTCGATATCACTTGATTTAACTCTTTTAATGTTTTCGTTTGACATTCTATTTTTTTTTAGATTTAGTCCCCATATTATAATAGAGGATTAATTTGCAATTTTTATTAATTAGAATTTTAATCCTGCTTCACGAGCGCCTTCTGCAAGTGACTTTACTCTACCATGATATAGGTAGCCATTTCTGTCAAAACGCACCGACTCAATTCCAGCTTTAGCAGCCTTTTCAGCTATTGTTTTCCCTACTAATTTTGCTTGGTCTAGTTTGTTGCCTTTAGTACCTGCAATACTTTTTTCTGAAGAAGATGCAGCTACTAGTGTTTTACCAGTTGCATCGTCAATCAACTGAACATAAATTCCTTTATTGCTTCTAAATACAGACAAACGTGGATTCTTAGCATCACCATTTACGATTTTGCGAATGCGTTGTTTAATTCTGTTTCTTCTAAATTCTTTTGTAATAGACATTTTTTTAACTTGTTGATATCGGATTCTGCCGATAAATTTAACTATAAATTATTTTTTATTTACCTGCGGCTTTACCTGCTTTTCTTCTTAAAATTTCGCCAGTAAATTTAATACCTTTTCCTTTGTATGGCTCAGGTTTACGTAAAGAGCGTATTTTAGCTGCTACAGCTCCCAGTAATTGTTTATCTGCGCTTTCTAATATAACTGTCGGGTTTTTACCTTTTTCAGTTACAGTCGTTACTTTAATTTCTACAGGCAGTTCAAATGCTACGTTGTGAGAATACCCTAAAGATAATTCTAAAAATTGACCTTTATTTACAGCACGGTAACCAACGCCTACTAATTCTTGTTCAGTTTTAAACCCTTCACTTACGCCTTTTACCATAGAAGCTAATAAAGCACGGTACAAACCATGCATTGCTTTATGGCGTTTTTGTTCTGTGGCACGAGTTAGTATTAATTTGCCATCCTCATTTTTTACAGTAATTGCTGTATCCATTTTTTGTGTTAAAGTTCCTTTTGGCCCTTTAACGGTAGCAATATTTTTATCAGAGATATTGACTTCTATTCCTTTCGGAAGTGATATGGGTAATTTACCTATTCTTGACATAATTTGGTTTCCTCCTAAAGATTAATAAACATAACACAATACTTCTCCACCTACTTTTTGTGTTTTCGCTTCTTTATCAGTCATTACACCTTTAGAAGTAGAGATAATAGCAATACCTAATCCATTCAATACGCGAGGCAACTGTGTTGAACTTGCGTACTTTCTTAAACCAGGCGAACTAATCCGCTCTAATTTAACAATCGCTGACTGTTTATTTACTGGATGGTATTTTAAGGCAATTTTAATATTTCCTTGGATAGTTGAATCTTCGAATTTATAGCTTAGAATGTATCCTTTTTGAAAAAGAATTTTTGTGATTTCTTTTTTTAAGTTAGAAGAAGGAATTTCTACAATTCTGTGGTTTGCTTTGATAGCATTTCTCACTCTTGTAAGGTAATCTGCAATAGTATCTGTCATTTTGATTTATATTTTATCTCGCACGCAAGATAATTATACATTAATAATTTAATTCTGTTCTGTTAAGCTAATAATTACCAACTAGATTTAGTTATTCCTGGGATCAAGCCATCTAAAGCCATCTCACGAAATGTATTACGAGAAAGTCCAAACTGACGCATGTAACCACGTGGACGTCCTGTTAATTTACAGCGATTACGTTGTCTTGTTGGAGAAGAAGCTCTCGGTAGTTTTTGCAATCCTACTGAATCTCCAGCAGCTTTTAAAGCTGCTCTTCTTTCAGCATATAGGTCAGCAAGTCTTTTACGCTTAACTTCTCTTGCTTTCATTGATTCTTTTGCCATCTTTTTTTATTTTGATTTTCGGATTTTGATTTTTGATATCAATAAAACCTACTAATTATTATTTTTTTTGATTTTTAAATGGTAATCCAAATTCGCTTAATAATGCTAATGCTTCACTATCATTAGCTGCAGAAGTAACAAAAGTAATATCCATTCCCATAATTTTGCTTACTTTATCAATATCAATTTCAGGGAAAATAATTTGTTCTGTTACACCTAATGTATAATTTCCATGTCCATCAAAGCCTTTTTCATTGATTCCTCTAAAATCACGAATTCGTGGCAAAGCTACGGAAATTAATCGATCTAAAAACTCATACATAGTATCTCCACGTAAAGTAGCTCTAACGCCTATTGGTACTCCTTTACGAAGTTTAAAGTTAGAAATATCCTTTTTAGATAAAGTAGGAACAGCTTTCTGTCCACAGATAGTTGTCATTTCTTTAATAGCTGCTTCAATTAACTTTTTGTCAGAAACTGCATCACCAACTCCTTGGTTTAAGCAAATTTTTTGCAATTTCGGAACTTGCATAGAGCTACTGTATCCGAATTTTTTCTGTAAAGCAGGAACAACATCCGCTTTATATTTATTTTTTAAACGTGGTGAATAAGTCATTAGTTAATTACCTCCCCTGATTTTTTTGAAAAACGAACCAATTTTTTGTTGTTATCTAATTTACGACCTATACGTGTTGGTTTACCCGTAGCAGTTTCAATAAACATTAAATTAGAAATATGAACAGACGCTTCTTGTTTTAAAATACCACCTTGCGGGCTTTTGGCATTTGGTTTAGTATGTTTAGATATTATATTAATACCTTCAACAAAAACGCGGCTTTTTACTCTATCAATTGATAGCACTTTGCCTTCTTGTCCTTTTGAATCTCCAGCAATTACTTTTACTGAATCGCCTTTTTTTATGTGTAACTTTGCTTGCATTGTTGTATTTATTATTCACTAAAGCACTTCTGGTGCAAGTGAAATTATTTTCATAAAACTTTTATCTCTTAATTCACGAGCAACGGGTCCAAAAATACGTGTTCCTCTTAACTCATCTGTAGCATTCAATAATACTACTGCATTATCATCAAAACGAATATAAGAACCATCAGCACGTCTCACTTCTTTTCTTGTTCTTACCACTACAGCTTTTGACACCGCACCTTTTTTTATATTACCTGAAGGCAATGCATGTTTTACGGTAACTACTACTTTATCGCCAATGGAAGCATATCTTTTTTTAGTTCCACCTAGCACACGGATAACTAGTACTTCTTTTGCACCGCTGTTATCCGCAACTATTAACCTTGATTCTTGTTGTACCATTTTACTATTTATATAATTATTTACGATTTAGGATTTTATGAGGAAATTATCCCAATCATAAAATATTTAATCTTTACTATTTATTATTTTGCTCTTTCAATTACTTCAACTAATCTCCAGCATTTACTCTTACTGATAGGTCTTGTTTCCATAATTTTAACAGTGTCGCCAATGTTACATGTATTCGTATCATCGTGAGCAACAAATGAAGTTGTCTTTTTTACGAATTTACCATACATAGGGTGTTTTACTTTACGCTCAACGGAAACAACAATTGATTTTTCCATTTTATTGCTAGTTACTAAACCTATTCTCTCTTTTCTTAAGTTTCTTTGTTCCATTGCTGAATTATTTTTTTGATTCCGCAATTTCTCTACTGCGAAATTCTGTTTGTAACCTTGCTACTGTTTTTCTGTTATTTGTTATATTAACAGGACTCTCGATAGGAGATATGGCATGGTTTAATTTTAATTTAGCCAAAGCACCTTTTTCTCTTTTTATACTTTCACGAAGGTCATCCATTGAAAGCTGTTTTATATCTTCTTGTTTCATTTTATATAGTATTCTATACTAGAACTTAATTTAGTTAGCTGATTCTGCAGAGTAATCTCTCCTCACTACAAACTTAGTTGTTACCGGTAATTTCTGAGCAGCTAAGCGCAATGCTTCTTTAGCAATATCCATTGGTACACCTTCTGCTTCAAATATAATGCGACCAGGTTTTACTACTGCTACCCAATATTCTGGAGCACCTTTACCTTTACCCATACGCACTTCTGCTGGCTTTTTTGTTATAGGTTTATCAGGAAATACACAAATCCAAATTTGTCCTTCACGTTTCATGAATCGCGTAACGGCAACTCTTGCCGCTTCTAATTGACGGGCTGTAACCCAGCACCCTTCTGTTGCCTTTAGTCCGAATGAACCAAATGAAAGTTGATCGCCACGTTTTGCGTTGCCTTTCATTTTCATTTTGTGCATCTTTCTAAACTTGGTTCTTTTAGGCTGTAACATTTTTAGTTATATTATATCGATTATATCTGTATTTAAAAAAACTACTTACGCTCTCCTTTTCCTCTGTTATCAACGCTTTTTCTTGGTCCTCCAGAGTTACGTTTATCAAACTTAGGAGCTCCTCCACCGTGTCCGTGTGTTAATCCTTTTTTATTATTATCTTTTGAACCACCACCAGTAGCAGAATTTCCAACATTTGGTGATAAGTCGCGCTTACCATATATTTCTCCCTTACAAATCCAAACTTTTATACCGATACGACCATATGTTGTGTGAGCTTCGCCCAATGCGTAATCAATATCTGCACGAAGTGTATGTAATGGTGTACGCCCTTCTTTATATCCCTCTACACGAGCCATTTCAGCACCAGCTAAACGTCCAGAGCACTTTACTTTTATTCCTTCCGCTCCCATGCGCATAGTAGACGCCACTGCCATTTTTACAGCCCTACGAAAAGAAATCCGTCCTTCTATCTGACGAGCAATACTATCAGCGACAATACGAGCATCTAATTCTGGTCGTTTAATTTCAAAAATATTTATTTGAATATCTTTTTTAGTTATCTTTTTTAATTCTTCTTTAATTTTATCAACTTCTTGCCCGCCTTTTCCAATTATAATTCCAGGGCGAGAAGTATTGATCGTAACTGTAATAATTTTCACCGTTCTTTCAATCACAATTTTAGAAATACTAGCTTTTGCTAAACGAACTTTTAAATAGGTTCTTATTTTGTGATCTTCAACTAACTTATCAGAAAAATTTTTTCCGCCATACCAGTTTGAATCCCATCCTTTAATGATGCCTAAACGTAACCCTATTGGATTTGCTTTTTGTCCCATTGAAAATTATATATTATTTAGATTTTTCTTCTTTATGATTATCAACAATTACTTTACTATCTACCACAATTGTTACATGGTTTGAGCGTTTTCTGATTCTGTTGGCACGACCTTGTGGCGCTGTTCTTAAGCGTTTCATTTGAAGTGCACTGTCAACAAAAATTTCTTTTATAACTAAGTTACTGTCCTCTGGACGTTGACCTGTTTTTGCTTCATAGTTAGAAATTGCCGATGTTAACAGTTTTTCTAATCTACCAGAAGCCTCCTTCGGATTGAATTTCAAAATATTCAATGCGGTATATACTTCTTTACCTCTAATAAGGTCAGCTAGCAATCTCATTTTACGGGGAGATGTAGGGCAATTTTTCAATACAGCAAAATATTTGCTTTTGTTTGCCTCTTTGCGTGCGTCTGCTGCGTTTTGTTTTCTAACACCCATTTTTTCGTTATTATTATAATCTTAACTTTTATTCTTATTTTGTAGCTTTATCTTTATTTCCAGAATGTCCTCTGAATGTTCTTGTTGGTGCAAATTCGCCAAATTTATGACCAACCATGTTTTCTGTAATATAAACAGGAATAAATTTATTACCGTTATGCACTGCAACTGTTAATCCAACAAAGTCTGGAGAAATCATTGATCGGCGAGACCAGGTTTTGATAACTGTTTTTTTTCCAGAAGTTTGTAAGCCATTTAATTTTTTTTCCAGTTTCCAGTCTATAAAAGGACCTTTTTTTAATGAACGTGCCATTTCTATTAGTTTTTAGTTATGAAATTCTACTGTTTAATCGTAGAACCATTAAACCAAGTTTATATTACTTTTTTCTACTTTCAATAATGTATTTATTCGATGCCTTTTTCGGATAACGTGTTTTAAATCCTTTAGATGGCAAGCCTTTTCGTGAACGAGGATGTCCTCCAGATGCTCTTCCTTCTCCACCACCCATTGGATGGTCAACAGGGTTCATTGCTACTGGACGTGTTCTTGGTCTACGACCTTGCCAACGTGTTCTTCCCGCTTTCCCGCTTATTTCTAAATTATGATCTGCATTTGAAACGGATCCAATAGTAGCCATACAAGTTATTAAAATCATACGCGTTTCACCAGAAGGCATTTTAATAACAGCATATTTACCATCACGAGCACTCAGTTGAGCATACGACCCTGCACTACGTGCCATAATAGCGCCTTGACCTGGACGTAATTCAATATTATGAATTACTGTCCCTAATGGGATGTCAGATAGGTATAATGCATTACCAATTTCTGGAGCGGCATCTTTACCTGAAACAACTTTTTTACCAACTTCCAAACCATTTGGAGCAACAATATATCGTTTTTCACCATCAGCGTAATTAAGTAAAGCAATTCGAGCAGTGCGATTTGGATCATATTCAATCGTTTTTACAACCGCAGGAACACCTACTTTATCTCTTTTAAAATCTATAATACGATATTGTTGTTTATGCCCTCCGCCGATATAACGCATGGTCATTTTACCTGTGTTATCTCTACCACCAGATTTTTTAACTGGAACTAATAAACTTTTTTCTGGTTTATTTGTAGTAATATCTGCATTATCAACTACTAATTTAAAACGTTGTCCAGGTGTTAAGGGTCTTAATTTCTTTAAAGCCATTTTTATTATTTATTAAATTCCTGCGTAAAAATCAATTGATTCACCTTTTTTAAGCGTAACAATTGCTTTCTTATGTTTATTTACTCTTCCTATTGCTAATCCTTTGGTGGTGTTGCGTGACTTTACTTTTCCAACATAGTTTTGCGTATTTACTGCCTCTACAGTAACGCCATATAGTTGTTGAACAGCAGATTTAATCTCCACTTTATTAGCAGTTTTCATTACTATAAAGCCATATCTGCCATCTTTCTCACCTTGGGCGGTCATTTTTTCGGTAATTACCGGTTTTACTAGTATGCTCATCTTTAATTAATTACTAAGTAAATTTTCAATTTCTTTGATCGAACTTTCTAAAAACAATATATTATTTGCATTCAATATATCGTAAGTATTTAAATCCGAAGCTGTTATAACCTTTGCCTTACTTAAATTTCGGGACGACAAATATATATTTTTATTTGATTCCCCCAACACTAATAAGGTTTTTTTATCCGAAAGCTTTAAATTAGTTATTAAATCAGCAAATTTTTGAGTTTTAGGAACATCAAAATTAAAATCTTCTAATATGGTAATGTTGCTTTCTGTTGCTTTATACGATAAAGCTGATAGGCGAGCCAAGCGCTTTAATTTTTTATTTAACTTGAATGAGTAATCTCTAGGACGAGGACCGAATGCTCTACCACCACCAACAATTGTTGGTGATTTAATATTACCCGCACGTGCGCCACCTGTTCCTTTTTGTTTTTTTATTTTTTTAGAAGAACCAGATATTTCAGCTCTTTCTTTAGATTTATGTGTTCCTTGTCTTTTATTTGCTAAATGTTGCTTAACATCCAAATAAATGGCATGGTCATTTGGGGCGATGCCAAAGATTGCATCATTTAGGCTTACCTTCTTTGAGGTAGCTTTGCCGCTTATATTTAATACAGATACTTCCATTTTATTTTTCAATTGTAACGTATGAACCTTTAGATCCTGATACAGAGCCTTTTACAATCAAAAGGTTTTTTTCAGCAATCACTTTTATTACTTCTAAGTTTTGTGTTTTTACTCGGTTTCCTCCTGTTCTACCAGCCATTCTCATTCCTTTAAATACACGTGAAGGCCAAGATGATGCACCTAAAGACCCAGGGGCACGCTGTCTATCATGTTGACCATGAGTAGCTCCGCCAACACCAGCAAAACCATGGCGCTTAACCACTCCCTGAAACCCTTTACCTTTTGAGGTACCTGCTACATCAACAAAGTCACCTTCTGCAAATAGCTCAACAGTAAGTTTTGCACCTAATTGTTGTTCCGTTTCAAAATATTTGAATTCAGCTAACTTGCGTTTTGGGGTGGTGGATGCTTTTGCGAAATGACCTTTCATTGCTGAAGAAGTGTGTTTTTCTTTTTTCTCGTCAAAACCTACTTGTACAGAAGTATATCCATCGTTTTCTAAGGTTTTTACTTGCGTAACTACGCAAGGACCAGCTTCAATAATTGTGCATGGTATATATTTACCCTTGGCACTGAATATACTGGTCATTCCAACTTTTTTACCTATTATTCCAGACATTGTTTTATTTAATTATTTTTTATTATTTACTTATGATGCTTTAATTTCTACTTCAACACCACTTGGCAATTCTAGCTTCATTAATGCATCTACTGTTTTAGAAGTAGAATTATAGATGTCTAATAACCTTTTATATGAACATAGTTGAAATTGTTCACGAGCCTTTTTGTTAACATGTGGTGAACGTAAAACAGTATAGATTTTTTTGTGCGTAGGTAAAGGAATTGGTCCACTTACAACAGCCCCCGTCATTTTTACTGTTTTTACAATTTTTTCTGCCGATTTATCAACTAAGTTGAAGTCGTACGATTTTAATTTGATTCTGATTTTTTGGCTCATAATTTTTATTAGAAAGAACGATTAGAGATTATACTTTTTCTGCTTTACCTTTTGCTTTTGCTATTACTTCATCTGATGTACTGCGCGGCGCTTCAGCATAATGAGAGAATTCCATTGTAGAAGTAGCACGTCCAGAAGTGATGGTACGTAATGTTGTTACATAACCAAACATTTCTGATAAAGGAACTTTAGCTTTAATAACTTGCGAGCCAGCTCTTGTATCCATTCCTTCTATCATCCCTCTGCGTTTATTCAAATCTCCAACTACATCCCCCATATTTTGTTCAGGGGTTAATACTTCTACTTTCATAATCGGCTCTAATAGCACAGGTTTAGCTTTTGGCATAGCCTCTCTAAAAGCAGCACGAGCACAAATTTCGAACGATAATGAATCTGAATCGACATTATGATATGAACCATCCAGTAAACGAACTTTTAATGTATCAACAGGATAACCAGCTAACACACCATTTACCATTGCAGACTTAAATCCTTTTTCAACTGCTGGTATAAATTCACGAGGAATGTTACCTCCTGAAATTTCGTTTACAAATTGTAATCCGCCAGCTTTAGTAGTCGTATCAAAATCTGTATCAACTGGTGATATTACTACTTGTATGTCTGCAAACTTACCACGACCACCCGATTGTTTTTTGTATACTTCACGATGAGAAACTTCTCCATTAATAGTTTCTTTATATGAAACTTGTGGAGGGCCTTGATTACATTCTACTTTAAATTCACGTTTTAAACGATCAAGAATAATTTCTAAATGAAGTTCTCCCATTCCACTAATAATGGTTTGCCCACTATCTTCATCTGTTTTTACACGGAATGTTGGATCTTCTTCTGCTAATTTATTTAAAGAAACTCCTAATCTATCTAAATCTGCTTGTGTTTTAGGTTCAATAGCCACACCAATTACCGGTTCTGGAAAATTCATTGATTCTAAAACAATAGGATTTTTTTCATCGCACAACGTATCACCAGTCTTAATATCTTTAAATCCAACAGCAGCCCCAATATCTCCCGCTTCAATAAAATCAATAGCATTTTGTTTATTCGCATGCATTTGAAAAATACGTGAAATACGTTCTTTGTTACCACTACGAGTGTTTAAAACATAGGATCCAGCATCTAATCTACCAGAATATACACGGAAAAAACATAAACGACCAACAAATGGATCTGTTGCAATTTTAAACGCTAAAGCAGTAAATGGCTGTTTTACATCTGGTTTACGAATAATTTCAGCTCCTGTATCAGGATTTGTTCCTATTGTATTCTCTTTATCTAATGGACTTGGCATTAATTCCATAACCAAATCCAACATAGTTTGTACACCTTTGTTTTTAAAAGACGAACCACAAACCATCGGAACTACTTTGTTTGCTATACATGCTTGACGTAAAGCATCTAATATTTCTCTTTCTGTGATAGTTTTTGGATCATCGAAGAATTTCTCCATCAATTTATCGTCAAACTCAGCAATTGCTTCAAGTAATTTACCTCTCCATTCAGTTGCTTCTTCCAACAAATCATCTGGAATAGGCACTTCTGTGAAAGTCATTCCTTGATCTTGCTCATTCCAAACAATACCACGAAAATTAATTAAATCAACTACTCCTTTAAAAGTATCCTCCGATCCAATAGGTATTTGTAATGGTAATGGATTTCCACCTAATACATCTTTTACTTGTTTTACAACGTTCAAAAAGTCAGCACCCGAGCGATCCATTTTATTTACGAATCCGATACGAGTAACATTATAATTATTTGCTAAACGCCAATTTGTTTCTGATTGAGGTTCCACACCATCAACAGCCGAAAACAAAAACACTAATCCGTCCAGAATTCTTAATGATCGGTTTACTTCTACAGTAAAATCAACGTGTCCTGGCGTATCAATGATGTTTAATTTATATTGGTTGCCATTATATTTCCAAAAACAGGTTGTTGCCGCTGATGTAATTGTTATACCACGCTCTTGCTCTTGTACCATCCAATCCATGGTTGCAGCACCATCGTGTACTTCCCCGATTTTATGGCTTACTCCTGTATAATACAAAATACGCTCTGTTGTAGTAGTTTTACCAGCATCAATATGAGCAGCAATCCCAATATTTCTTGTAAATTTTAAATCTGACATTATATGTTATTTGTTTGTAATTATAAATTTTTATAATTTACAGCTAATTATTTTAGAACCTAAAATGAGAAAAAGCTTTATTCGCTTCCGCCATTTTATGTACATCTTCTTTTTTCTTGTACGCTGCTCCTTCTTCTTTTGCTGCAGCAACAATTTCTCCTGCTAGTTTTTGAGCCATTGATTTTTCATTACGTTTACGAGCGTATAGAATCATCCATTTTATCCCCATCGAAAGTTTTCTTTCAGGACGAATTTCAGAAGGTATTTGAAAGGTGGCACCACCAACTCTACGGCTACGAACTTCAACAGCTGGAGTAACATTTGATAATGCTTTTTTAAATGTATCCAAGCCTTCAGATTCTGTTCTTTTATGCACAATTTCCATTGCATCATAAAAAACATCATAGGAAATGCTTTTTTTGCCATCATACATTAAGTTATTCACAAAACGAGTAACGAGTATATCGTTAAATTTTGGATCTGGCAATAGGATTCTTTTTTTTGCTTTGGTTTTTCTCATTGTATTACTAATTACAAATCTTTACTGTTAATTTTAGAATATTTATGATTAGGATTGAATTTACTTTATATAAATCACCCGTATTCATTTAGTTCCACTATTTTTTCTTACCTGGTGCAGCTTTTGTAGCTGTTTTTGCTCCTGGTTTTGGTTTTTTTGTTCCATATTTAGAACGTCTTTGATTACGTCCATCAACACCTGAAGTATCTAATGCACCACGTACAATATGATAACGAACACCTGGTAAGTCTTTTACTCTTCCTCCACGAATTAATACAATAGAGTGTTCCTGCAAATTGTGACCCTCCCCTGGAATGTACGCATTCACTTCTTTTTTGTTAGTTAAACGAACACGTGCAACTTTTCTCATTGCCGAGTTTGGTTTTTTAGGAGTAGTTGTATAAACACGTGTACAAACTCCACGTTTTTGAGGACAAGAATCAAGTGCTGCAGATTTACTTTTATTATCTGCTTTAAATCTTCCTTTACGTACT
Organism: Bacteroidia bacterium; assembly: GCA_039937835.1. Taxonomy (GTDB): domain Bacteria; phylum Bacteroidota; class Bacteroidia; order 2-12-FULL-35-15; family 2-12-FULL-35-15; genus 2-12-FULL-35-15. Next base: position 73,664 of record JBDTFR010000115.1, read on the forward strand.
AATTGTGATATAGTAGGCATTTTGTTGATATTAGATTATCGGTTTTTACTGAAAATAAAATGTATTCCCGCTTTTTTAGGGATGGCAAAGGTAATAATTATTTATTATAAACAATGTATGGTTTCAAAAAAA
>JBDTFR010000116.1:0-37448 GCA_039937835.1 Bacteroidia bacterium
TCAATGGTTGATACAAAATGGTTTGATTATATTTATCATACAGGAATTTCACATAATAATACGTTGAGTATTTCAGGAGCAACGCCTACCACATCTTACTATTTTTCGTTAGGTTATACAAATCAAAATGGATTTATTAAGAAAAATGAATTTGAACGAACAGCCATTCGTTTTAACATCGATCAAAAAATTACTAATTTCCTTAAGGTAGGAGCAAATATAAATTACACTAAAAATTATAATCAAGCTCCTAGTACAGGTTCTTTGCCAGGTGAAGGTTTTGCAAGTGGAGGATTAGCGAGGTTAGCATTTTTAACAGCTCCCAATGTGGCTCCATTTAACGCAGATGGTACTTATAATATTACAAATTCAAATAATATGGGTATGGGTAATAATACCTCTCAATCGGGCATATATAATCCCGTTGCCATATTAGAATTAAACAATTTTACATCAGAAAGTAATCATATTTTAGCCACCGTTTTCGCTGAGCTAGAAATTATAAAAGGGTTAACATTAAAAACTACTTATGCGGTAGACAATAATAATGTAGATGCGATGTCATTCCTTTCCAATAAGCATGGCGATGGATTTACAAATAATGGCGAAGTTAGAAATGCAAATGCCAAATTTAAAAAATGGGATTGGACAAATACCTTAACATACATAAAGACTATTGCTGAAAAAAATAATATTTCAGTAGTTGGTGGTATTGAGGAATTATATTCAAAAACAGATATTTGGGGAGGCTGGCGCCAAGATATTGCAGATGATTTTTTTAAAACGTATCAGGGGAATTTTTTAACAAATAATCCTCCTACAACTTATAATTTTCAAACTGAAAATGTTTTCCTTTCTTATTTTGGAAGAGCTACTTATGATTATAATAAAAAATACTTTGTTACAGGTTCTCTTCGTAGAGATGGATTCTCTGGATTATCAAAAGGAAATAAATTTGGAAATTTTGGAGGGGCTTCCTTAGGGTGGGCATTATCGGAAGAAAATTTTTATAAAAATTCTGGTATTACAAAAATTATAAATAGCTTAAAACTTAGAACTAGTTTTGGAAGAGTTGGAAATATGGGTGTTCCTGATTTCGGTTCTTTATCATTATATACTTCTGGTTTATATGGAGATGCAAATACCATTGTTTATTCACAAGCAGGCAATCCTACTTTAAAATGGGAAACGAGTAATAAAACAGATGTTGGTTTTAATATGGGTTTCTTAAATGATCGATTACAATTTGAAGTTAGTTATTTTAAGAACAATATAAATGGCCTTATACTTAATGCCCCACAAGCACCTTCTAAAGGTTTACCTGGAGGTTCATCTCTTGGTAACCTTGCTAATTCTATGTTAGAAAATATAGGGGCAATGTATAATAAAGGTATTGAGTTAAGCTTAACTTCAGTTAATATTGATAAACCTGATTTTTCATGGACGAGTAATATTAATTATTCATACATAAAAAATGAAGTAACTGCTTTAGCTGCTGGTAATGCGGATATTGTTGGTAGTACTTCTACTTTAGAAAAAACAAACATAACTAGAGTTGGTTATTCTGTAGGAAGTATATATGCCGTTTTAACTGCAGGTGTAAATCCAGATAATGGTCAACGTATTTTTGTTAATAAAAATGGGGTGAAGGTTCAATATTCTCATGTGGTACCAGCTGGTAAAAGTAAATGGACTTATATGGATGGAAGCACAGCTCCTGCAATTTCTGGTGGAGATGCCGTATTGATTGGTAATGCTATCCCTAAGTGGTTTGGTGGATTTAATAATACCTTTAAGTTTTTCAAAAATACCTTGGATGTAAACATTGGAATAACCTTTTCTGGTGGTAATTATATTTATAATGGAAGTAAGGCGGGTATGCGAGATCAACGATATTGGAATAACTCTGAAGAGGTGATGGATCGTTGGACAACTTCAGGACAAAAAACGGATATCCCGAGAGTAGTTTACGGAGATAATATTTCAAATGGGTCAGCCTTTGCAATTTCAGAAAATGTTGAAAAGGGAGATTTTGTAAAACTAAAAACACTTGCTGTGGGTTACCGAGTAGGTGAAAAATTTTTAACTAAAACAAAAATGTCTTCTTTAAGATTATATGTTCAAGTTAGTAATTTATACACGCTAACAAAATATACTGGTTCTGATCCAGAAGTTTCTGTTAATGGTAATAGTAACCTAACTCCAGGGGTTGATCGCAACTCAGTACCACAGTCTCGTACTTTTACTTTTGGTCTTAATTTAGATATTTAAAAAACCTATAAATTATATTCAATATGAATCGACATAAAAATATAAAAATGAAATTAAGTGTTCTGTTGTTATTATTCCCGTTAATTATAACAACGTCTTGTAAAAAAGAACTTTTAAATACAGAACCAAAAACTAGTATTTCAGAAGATAACGCTTTTGACACACCAGCACGAATACTAGGGCAAATAAATGGACTCTATGATGGCGTTAAAGCCGGCGATTTTTTTGGCTCACGCTATTTAATATATAATGATATTCGTGGGGAAGAATTTATTAATAGATTAAATAATGGAGTTACGGGTTTGCAAACATGGAGTTACAATATTACATCCTCTACCAATGAAGTAGAGAACTTATGGATTGCAGGATACGCTGCTATAAATCGAATAAATGTATTTTTAAAAGGGTTAGATGATAATGCTTCTAAAATAGATGCCTCAATGCTTCTAGCATATAAGGCAGAGGCGAAATTTTTGCGCGGGCTTTCTTATTTTAGTTTATTAACAATTTATGCAAGACCTTATACTTTAAACAATGGAGCTAGCCCCGGATTACCCTTGCGTTTAAAAGCAGAAAAGAATATTGAGAATAATGATTTAGCAAGAAGTTCCGTAAAAGAAGTCTATCAACAAGTATTGGCAGATTTAAATGAGGCAGAAAATAATTTACCAGGTACTTATTCTTCCTCTGACTTAAATGTAACAAGGGCGCATAAAAATAGTGCCATTGCATTAAAAACAAGAGTTTATTTATCTATGGGGCAATATAACGATGTAATTGCAGAGGCACAAAAAATTGTATCGAATGCAGCTCCATATCAGGCAACAAATGGAGTTTTACATAAACTAGAAACTAACGCGATTACTCCATTTGTAAATTATACCACAACAGAATCTATTTTTTCATTTCCAATGACTGCTGGTGATCCTCCGGGCACACAAAATCAATTGGCCTATTATTATAACAAACCAGGGGTAGGGAATGGAGAATATTTTTTAAATACAAAAGGTATTCTTGCCGATACTTCCTGGAAACCGACAGATGCAAGAAAAATAAATTTTATAGTGTTAGACGGTGGCAATAGTTATTTGAAGAAATTTAATGCCCCAGCGCCTTTCACCGATTATGTTCCCGTTCTTCGTTATGCAGAAATTTTATTAAACTATGCTGAAGCGGCAGCTAAAACAGGCGATTTAACAAAATCAGCTGATTTATTAAAAGCTGTCCGTAACAGATCTGATGCAAGTTATGTATTTTCGCCTGCAACAGTTGCTACACAAGATGAATTAGTGAAAGCCATTTTAATTGAAAAAAGAATTGAATTTTTGGGAGAAGGATTTAGATCAATAGATTTACTTCGTTTAGGTATGACTATTCCAGCTAAAGGCTCTGTGAACGCTGTTCAACCTTCACAATCAGAATATATTTGGCCCATACCGAATAGTGAAATGTTAACGAACAAATTAATGGTTCAAAATTAATTTATAGAATTGTTTTTAAGAATACCTTGAAGTGATTTGTCGTATTGCTTCAAGGTATTTTTATAGCCCAAAAATTATATTTAATTAATTTTTAAAATGTAGGGAAATTCAATTGCATCAACCCTCATTCATGTAGGCTTCGTTTGCTATCACCAACAGAGCATTTTAATTATTATTTTCTCATTTTATTTTACTGATTTAAGCTGCTGTAATAATCCAATTAAATAGTAGGAAGAAAACTACCAAAGATTTAATAAATTACATCCAGAAAATTTTATACAAAAACGAAGCAAATCTCAATTCGCCTTCCTAAAAAAGGTTAGTAATAATATATAGTAGAAAGTATAGGGAAACCACTATTTAAAAAAGGGGAATTTCTATTTGTTTTTTTTAAAACTATCATCATTTTTTTTGTTCCTTTGATTCATTCCAAATGTCACAATTGAACTTTAATTTAACACTTAACAAAAAAATACATGAAAACGATCTATTCTAAAATAATATATGTGTTACTATTAATGCTGTTAATAATAGGTAATATATATGCACAGGGAACAAAACAAATTAATGAAGAGTGTACTGGCGATGACGATTGTGTTTCGGGTCTTTACTGTGTAAAAGTGAACATCAACGGAAGCGCCACCACACGCTGCTGCAAGTGCGATCAAAGTGCATTGGATGGTTATACTGCTGAAGTAGATGCGAAATGTAAAAATAGGGGAAAGGGCATGTTAGGCTTTAGTGATTTGAAAAGCGAATTCGGTTCGAAAAATGAAGTTTCATTGATGGAACTTAAATCAAGAGAAGAAGCGTGTAAAGAATGTTTATATGCCAGAACAAAAAGAGAAAGCGAATGTTGGAATGGAGGGGATGCTGGACATTTGACACAGATTAATGATTTAAAAGATGCAATTAATTATTTGGATGGTGTAATTAATGAAAAAACCAGAAATAAGCTTGCCTATTATTGTGATGATAGTAATTATGACAATTATAAAAGTAAGACACAGGATTATTGTAAAGAGGTTAAAAGTATGTTCGATAAATTTGGACTATATAAGGAAGAACCTGTTGATTGCAGCAACATTGAGAATTTAATTTCGAATTGTAAATCTTGTAAAGAAGCGCTGGATAATTTGAAATATTACTGTTTTAAAGACGGACTGCCCGAAAAACTAATTAATGACTTAGGATTTATTGATTACAAAGATGTGGAAGATATGATTACGATCAGTACCGAGACACTGAATAAAAGCAAAACAAATAGTTTGTGTAAATAGATAAAGCTGAAGTAGAAATGAAGAAATGCATAAATATTTAATAATCAACTTTATACTTATAAATAAAAGATGGATTATCGAACAAACTTTCTTCCAAAACAATTATCAAGTTAGTTGTTATAAAATTAGTTTTAAATTAAGTTTAGGTACGTCCTATAATAAACAAGAGGAAGTAGTAGTTGAATTTTTTTTAATATTTTAAACCATTACGAAAAATAATGATTGTATATTAAAAAAAGCCCAAAAATTATTAATGATATACCTGTAATATAATTTATAATAGTCATTAATTTATCTGTAAGATATTTTTTAATTTTTACTGCAAGGTGCACTTTCGTTAATTCTACTGATAAGGTGAGAATAAGTACTGTTGAAAAATACAAAATCATTTTAAATATGGAGTAGTCTAATGTTTTACTTATGGCAGTTACATTGGCTAACCATAATAGCCAAACGGTAGGGTTAAACAAGTTAATAACAAAACCTTTTGTTAGCATTAAACTAGCATTAGGTAATTGGAGGCCCATATCAAATGTTGTATCTTTTGATGAGGTGTGTTTTTTTAAATAGAACGCTCCAAATACAATTAAAATAATGCCCCCAATTATGGCGGAAAATGTTTGAGCTTTTTGAGAATGAAGCAAATTAATAGCACCAATATGCACAATTAAAATAACACTAAAACATAATATAAAATCACTTAATACAACCCCTGCAGCTAATAAAGCTGCTGTTTTATAGCCATACTTAATGCTTGTATTGATTAATGCAAAAAAAGAAGGACCAAACGAAAACGTTAATAAAATAACAATAATTAATGTTTGATAAATTAAGCTTACAATCACACTCTTTATTTTTTTATCTTTTGTAAATATTCATTCCAATGGGTTAATTTACTTCCTTTTAAAACACGAGGGAATTTAAATGCACCACCAATTTTACCAATTGAATGCATGTAATCATAAAATACATGGGTAGGAAATATTTCTACTATTACTTCTTTTAATGCAGCACTTCGCTCTACGCGATAGTCATCATTCAGGTTTTTTAATATTTCATCAATTCGTTTTCTAATTAGGTTTGCATCCACTGGGGAATCTGTGCCGATATACCAATGATGAGCAAATAAAGTATCATAATTGATCCCAGCTACTGTAAATTCTTTGATCACAATGTTAAATTCAGCAGAAACAAGTTCAATGGCTCTATTCATATTATCCTGTGAAAGATGTTCGCCACATAAACTTAAAAATTGTTTTGTACGTCCTGTTATTAATATTTCATAACGTTCTATACAAGTAAATTTAATTACATCACCAATCAAATAACGCCATGCACCAGAACAGGAGGTAAGTAAAAGTGCATATTCAACCCCTTCTTTTACTTGACCGATATGATATACTTCTGGGCTCTCAACCATTGTTCCTTCACTATCAAAATTTGCTTCCGTAAATGGAACAAATTCGAAAAAAATGCCATTATCTAATACCATTCTACAGGAGTCTGTGCCTTGGCGATCCTGGTAAGCAATAAACCCTTCGGAGGCTAAATAAGTATCAAAGAATAAAATTGGTCTACCAAGTAATTTTTCAAATCCTTTTTTATAAGGAGCAATGGATACGCCTCCATGTACATATAATTCTAAATGAGGCCATATTTCATGAATATTCTTCACATTGTATTCTTCAATTATACGTTCAAATAAAATTTGTACCCATGCTGGTACCCCCACAACAATGCCAATGTCCCAATCCTTTGCATTTTTTACTATTTCAGTTAATTTAGTATCCCAATCACGCTCTTTTGAAATACGTTTGCCTGGTTTATAAAAATGCTGAAAATAAAAAGGAATGTTTTTGGCATGAATGCCACTCAAATCGCCTTCAAAGTAGGTACCGTTATAATTTAAATGAGTACTACCACCCAGTAGAAGTGCACCACGTTCAAAATGTTCTTTTGGAAGATTAAAATGAGCTTGTAATACAAGCTGTCTGATATTAGATTTTTTAATAGCTCGCAACATATCTGTAGTTACAGGTATGTATTTACTAGAAGATTCGGACGTTCCAGAACTTAGAGCAAAGTATTTTGTTCGTTTAGGCCAGCATACATAGGCTTCTCCATTAACAGCACGATACCACCATTTTTTAAACATGGAATTATAATCATGTGTATGCACTGTTTTTTGAAAGGCGGCAACTACATCATTCTCATTTAAGATTTTAGAAAAATCATAGTATTCTCCAAAGGCAGTAAACTCTGCTTTAGTCAATAATTCTTTTAGTACTTTAACTTGTTGTTTGTAACCATTTACTTTGCCTATGTGGGGGATGCTTTCTCTTAATTCAAATGTTTTTTTTAATATAGTACCTAATAATGCCATACGTTTATTAATTTATTTTAATTAATAGTTTATTTAACAACCCTCCACTTCAGTTATACATATTTAAAACTTTGATTGTTTTTTATACTTTTTATCGATTCAAAAATAAGTTTAATTACATTTTCAACATCTTCTTTATGAACCGTTTCAACGGTAGTATGCATATAGCGTAGTGGTAATGATATTAATGCAGATGGTACACCTCCTATTGAATAGGCAAAAGCATCTGTATCGGTACCAGTTGCACGTGATGCAGCAGCTCGTTGAAATGGTATTTTATTTTTGTTTGCTGCATCTAAAATTAATTTTAATAAATTATTTTGAACTGCAGGTCCATAGGTAAGTACGGGCCCTTTTCCACAAGAAAGATCACCACTAGTTATTTTATTCATCATTGGCGATTGGGTATCATGACATACATCTGTAACAATTGCTACATCTGGTTTTATTGTTTGCGTAATCATTTCTGCCCCTCTTAATCCAACTTCTTCTTGAACTGAATTAGTAATGTATAACCCAAAAGGTAATTTGGTTTTACTCTCTTTTAATAAACGCGCTACTTCGGCAATCATAAAACCTCCCATGCGGTTATCTAATGCTCTACCAACATAGTAACGATCGTTTAATACCATCAATTCATCTTCATAAGTAATTACACAACCTACATGCACACCTAGTTCTTCTACCTCTTTTTTTGTATTGCATCCGCAATCTAAAAATATATTTTTTAAAGTAGGTGCTTCGTCTTTCGAAAGGTCTCTTACATGAATCGCAGGCCAACCGAAAATTGCTTTTACAATTCCTTTTTCTGTATGAATATTTACACGTTTAGAAGGGGCAATCATATGATCACTACCACCATTCCTTTTAAGATAAATAAATCCATCGGAAGTAATATAATTTACAAACCAAGATATTTCATCGGCGTGAGCTTCTATTACCACTTTATAACTTGCTTTCGGATTAATAACGGCTACCGCTGTGCCATAATTATCAGTAAAATAATTATCCGTGTATGGCTTAATATAATCCAGCCAAATTTTTTGTCCCTCACGTTCAAAACCTGTTGGCGAAGCATTGTTCAAGTATTTATTTAAAAATTCAATTGAACGTGCAGTAAGAATACTAGCATTTTTTGTTTTTTTTGTTTCCGACTTTTTTGCCATTTGTTACTTTATTAAAAAATTAGTAATAAAATTTAGTTATAAGGTTTTATTTTAACTGAATTATTACAAACGTAGTAAATTTGTTTGAATTGATAATATACCTTCTTTTTTTCATGATTATGATTACGAAGGAGCTTCCTATATTCATATAAATGTAGCTATATTTAAAGGATAATTAACACATAAAATTTTATGCAACCAGAAGTGATTGTAACCAAAGATGGTTCACATTCTTTATATATAAAAGCTTTGGGTGAGCATTACCACTCAATAAATGGAGCCATTCAAGAAAGTATGCACATTTTTATCAATGCAGGATTAAGGTATATTTTGGAAGATAAAATTAATAACTCCCCAAAAATAAATATTTTAGAAATTGGCCTAGGGACAGGTTTAAATGCATTACTTACATTTGCTGAGGCACAAAATTTGAATATCTCCATCAATTATAGTGCTTTAGAGGCTTATCCAATTCACAAAGAGCTGGTTGATCAATTGAATTATGCAACTTTATTAAACGCGATAGATAAAAATAACGTTGATTTAAATTTGATATTTCAACGGATCCACTCCTCTGAATGGGAAAAGCAAATCTTATTTTCTGATAATTTTTCTTTTCACAAAATAAAAGATAAATTACAAACAGCTAATTTTGATGAACAATATAATGTCATCTATTTTGATGCATTTGCTCCGAGTGTGCAACCAGAAATGTGGACAGAAGAAGTATTTATAAAGTTATTTTCGGCTTTAGATAAAAAAGGAATTTTAGTAACTTACTGTGCAAAAGGAGAGGTAAAACGTATATTAAAAAAAATTGGTTTTAACATTGATTCGCTTCAAGGTCCGCCAGGTAAAAGGGAGATGGTAAGAGCAATAAAAAAATAACGACGATATAATTTATATATTGATGAAAAAATTTAACGTACGTGTTTATGGCATTTTAATAAATGATCAGAAACAAGTATTAGTTTCTGATGAGTTAATAAAGAAGCAAAACATTACGAAATTTCCAGGTGGCGGATTAGAATTTGGAGAAGGCACAATTGATTGTTTGAAGAGAGAATTTATGGAAGAGTTGAACTTAAAGATAGAGGTGATCACTCATTTTTATACAACAGACTTTTTTCAACGCTCCGCATTTCATCCGGATCACCAAATTATTAGTATTTATTATCTTGTAAAATCGGATCAAATAGGGACAATTAAAACGATGAAAAATGCCTTTGATTTTATTCAGTGGAGTAATGATGAACAATTAGTTAGGTGGATAAATCTTGATTCTATTACTGAAAATGAATTTACTTTACCTATTGATAAAATAGTTGCTGCAATGCTTAGAAATAATATTCCTAACTATTTAGTTTAAACGAGCAGGGGTTACTAATTCAAACTCAGGTATCGCAGTTTTAAATCTTAGTTTATCAAGTGTTCGCTCCATTAAATAAAAGCCACTCATTTTACCTACATCAGAGGTGATACTACAGGCTGATTCATATTGAAAAAAATCACCTTGAGCTAATATAGGCTGCTCACCAACTACCCCTTTACCATCTACTTCAATGTGTTCAGCACCTGAATCAAAAATATCCCAATGGCGGTCTATTAACTTTACAGTAAATTCACTTGTATTTTCAATCGTAATTTTATAAGAGAAAAGAAAATGTCTATGCTCTGAATCGGAATGCTCGTTTTGAAATTTTGTTTCAACACTTATTTTTATTCCGTGTGTAACTATAGTCGCTTGTGTTCCCATGGTATTCACTATTTAAACGTATAAAATATAATAGTAAAAGTAGGGCTTATTTAATGTTTTAACTGCATAAATGATTTATTTTTTTTTAAACCGCCTTTCTGAAAATCATTATTTTACAGAATTTAATCGTTTAATGCCAATTAATTGATCATAAAATACACCTTGAGCACGATGATAAACATAAATGGTGTATTCATTTTCTGTCTCAGAATGAGATCCTTCAATAAGTGTTAAATCAGCACTCTTTTTACCATTTTCTAAATATGCAAATTGATAATTATAATAACCTTGTTTTAGATATAAAGAACATTCATAGCCTAAGCGTTTATTATTATACTGCATCAAATTGTTTTCATTAAAATCCCATCCATTATACGCCCCCAGCACGTATAAGCCGCCATTTGTTAATACGCCATCGTAAGGGAGAAAAAAGAATACATGACAATAATCGGCTTCTATTTCACTGTTATTGCCTTCTTGTATTTTTATTAAAAAATCTCCATTAATATCAGGTTGCGTAAAATATCGTTTATATGCGCGTTTTTCTGCTGGAAGTAAGATTACGTTAATTCCTGAAGAATCGGTATATATTTTATTTATAAATTCCGAATGATAACGAATACTCTTTATGTCAAAATTCCGAAACTCGTTACCTCCATCAAAAACATTTTCTCTTTCATTATCATATACTAATTGATCGCCTTTTACATAAGTGGGTTTTAGCCCTGTTTTGGCATTATCCCAACGATTGTTCTGAGTAATTACTATTTTTAAATCATTGTAGGGGTTTGGAATTTGATAATCAGCATGATCTATTGTAAAGAATATTTCTTGTTTATAATCTCTATCCTCTACAATGCTTGATTTTTTTACCTGCGATTCGATAGTTACTTTGTTGTCATAGACCATAAATCTTTGTGTAATTATAATTTTATCAGGGTCATTATCTGAATATATTTTTAAAATATAATTACCCGATTTTGTAATTTTTCCTGCGTCTGTTGGAAAAATAAAAGAATAATGTGTGTAGTGTTGCAATGTGTTAAAAGAATAATTGTAGTTACTTATAGGGGCATCAGCAAATCCGTCCACATATTCCATAGGCATTAATTTAGAAGGTTGCCAATCTGCATCACAGTGAATAAATGTATAGGAGTAATCTTTTACATCGGCATCTAAATCATCAAAACTAAATTTTAATTTTTCTTCTGAATTTAAATTAATAATTGGCTGAGATAATTCAAATTCAGATGCACGCAACTGAACTGTTTTAATATTTTTTGCATAAACAAAATCTTCATACCGTATCGTTGGTGTTTCCTTTTTATTTTTAGATAATGGATTTATCTTAATTATAGTTAAAAGGGGAGGGCATAAATAGCTGTCACTTGACTTTGAGTAAACGTATTTAGTATTTATGTTAAATAATAACAGAGGTAGGTATATGAAGAGAAATTTAATCATGTTAGTAATCTAAATAAGTTTGATACAATGTTTGTAAATATGCTTTTGCTTGTATTAAAAGAGAATCATTTAATACATTTTCTGTTTTAGGCTGTATGGCTTCTACTTTGTTTGACGTAAGTGAATAAATTATGTTTTGTTGAGGAGTTATCCATCCCAAATAATTCTCATTAGAATAATAAGCAAACTCTTTGGTGCTTTTATTTAACACATCTTTACTCCAAATAAATTCATTGTGAGGTAAATTTAATTGTGACAAAAGTGTTGCTACCCAATCATTTTGATTACAAATTTTATCTATTTTTTTTCCATGTAATTTTTTATTTAATGCTCCACCCGTTAATAACGCAGTAATTCTTTTCGCTTCGGGATAATTCATATCTCTGTTCTTTGGTAAATGGTGTCCATGGTCGGCTACGAGTATAAATAAAGTATTTGCATACCAGTTTTGTTTTTTTGCTTCATTAAAATAGGTAGATAAACAATGGTCTGTATAGTAAGCAGCTTTTCTAAACTGATCTTCTTCTTGACCTTTATTAAAAGGAGTTTTCATGGGTACTTCAAATGGCTCATGCGTGCTTAATGTTAGAAGAACAGAAAAGAAAGGTTGCTTTTCCGAAGCTAAATCTGTTAATTGTTTTTGAAGTACAAATTCATCATGTGCCCCCCATTTACTATTAAATTCTGTTGCTTTAAAACTTTTTTTATCAATTATTTTTTGAAAATGGGTATTTAACAAATATGATTTCATATTTGCAAATTCAATTTCACCCCCATAATAAAAAGAAGACTGATACCCTTGCTTAGAAAACGTATTGTTAATTGAAGGGATTTTTTCAGTTTTACTTGGTGTAGTAATAATAGAATTGTAGGGTTGTGCTGGAAAACCGCTAAGGATAGATACAAGCCCTTGATCAGTGCGATATCCGCTGCCATACATTTGTGTAAATAATATACTCTTTTTTTGAAGTTCATCAAAATAAGGTGTAACATTATTTTCTCCGTCCAATGCTTTTATGATATCAGCTGTCCAGCTTTCTAAAATTATAATAATAACATTTGGCTTGTTAACCGCAGTGACAACAATTTCACTTTTATCATTTGTTGTATAGAATAATTGTTCCGTTATTTTTTTAGCACTTTCATTGTCTGTAAATAGAAAAGGATTTTTGGTGTCATTTGCATCTAAAATGCTATGAGCCAAGTACCATATGTTGTTTGTAGCAACATGATTATTGATAGCTAGCGGAGAATAATAAACGGTGCTCTCATTAATTGGAGCTAACTGTAAACCTCCTCTACCTCCAATTATTAAAAGTATGGGAAAAATAATAATCAATACAATTTTTAATTTTATATTTTCAAATGTATATGAAAAATGTGTTAGGTATTTCTGATACACTTTTATACCCCAATAGGATGAGATGAAGCAACTAAACAACAATAATAATAGTGCCCAAATAGATATGGACGCAACTGCTTCTTTGGGGTATAATAAATAATGTAATGCTCTTGCATTTAAAAGAGTACCCCATTCGCCATATATTTTTATATTAGCAATGCTCAGTAAAGAAACTAAGACAATTAAAAAAGCATTATAAAATAAATTAAGCTTGTGAATTATTCTACGTTTAAAAAATTGTTGTATTGTCCATAAAATGTAGGGGATAATAGCAGCAAAACAAGCGACAGATAAATCTAAACGTAATCCATATAAAAAGGCAAGTACAGTATTAGAATGTTTACCGTCTGGTATCTTAGCATGATGATAGATAACAAATAGTAATCTAAAAAATGTAAAAAACAGAATCCAAAAAATAATAAGTTTTATTAAGTAATGAATTTTAATAGTATTTAATTTCATTTATATTATCAGAGCTAAAAAAATTAAATGAGTTATTGAATATACAATTTTCCTGAACTTGTAGAAGTATACCATACAGTTTTAGGCTTACCATAACAGTATACGTCTCCTATTTGTTCCATTTTACAAATTAAAAAATTGGTAACATTTAGATAACACAAGCCCAATGTAAAAGTATGTATATAGGTGTAATCGGTTTGGAGAGCATCACAATATAAAAAGCCCGTGCCCGCAATATAACAAGAATGCTCATTTGTATGTCCTGTTATTGTTAGGTCTCCAGAGCCATGCATTTCGGTTAGAATTTTTTTGCTGTGTGTATTTATAGTAATATTTCCAGAATTTCTTGTGTGTAAATTAAATGTGTCTGTTGTTATGGTATTTAAACTAGTTATATCACCAGTACTGTTAGAAGTAATATATTTTATATAAGGCATTTTAATATATATATTCAATGGCTTACCATAACTACGTGTAAAATTACAACGGTTATCATTTTTACAAGTCAACGTGCCGTTTTGTACTTCTGTTTTAATAAGGGGAGCTATATTTTCACCCGCTTCGACTATTATTTCAAAAATGGAATCTTGTGTGATAAAAACATTCAAATTATTTTCTACTAAAATCCCATCAAAACCTACCAAACTTCTTTTTTCTGTAATTATTTTTCCTGTCCTTTTAAAACAATCACAAGCATTTTCTTTTTTGCATGCGATAAAAAAAAGCAGAAGTGTGATTATTACCAGTACATTTTTTAATTTAAAACTCATATCCTAATCCTCCCTCAAAATAATCTGCTTTAGCCCAATGTGTTAACAAAGTTAAATTTGCAATAAGATGCTTAGTAAGCATATAGCGTACACCTATGCGATGAAAAAATTGACCATTGGTACGCTGCCTCTTATAAATGTATACTCCAAAGTCAACTGGGAACGACAGTTTATTAATAACATATGCGTAACTAAATTTTGCGCCTACTTGTATTATGTCTACAAATTGTTTTGTAAATATGGAATCATTTAGCCATTCGGCTTTTGTAGCATTACTATAAGTGGCTTCTATGCCACCTCCTAATTTATTTTTATAATTTAATATTTTGTAAACATTTGTTTGTAAGCCAAAAACTAAATATTTAGGGCCGTCTGGAACGCTTCTTTCTTTTATTCCTGAAATAGCTATTACTGATATTTTCCAGTTTTTAGTGCAAGGAACGATTGTATCTATTCTCACATCAATGCATTTGTTGCCAAAAACATAACCAATACCAGCATTAAGTGTTGCCATATTTATACCCAAGTTAGGGGTTTTTGCAGCACCATTCGAAATATGGCTTAAGCCAACACCTAAATTTAAGCGCCAAATATTTGCTAATAATGTGCTTGCATTTAAACGTATGTTTACAAATCCATTTACGTGAGAGCCAATAACATTGTTTTTATGATTATTAATTCTGTCAAAGCGCTTTGTGATATAACCTAACCCTTCCCCTAAACGTAAATTAAAATTAACTTTACTACTTACTTTGTTTAAACGTAAATTAATAAATGGATAAAGTGCTCCCAAATTACCTAATTGTTGTGGATTAGCAAGGTACATGGTAAGAACACATAGTCCAATTTCTGGATATTTATAAATTTGCTGCCAAGGTTTACAGCCATCAGTTCTAAAAGTATAGCTTAATTCTCCTCCATAAATATGCCCTTTTATTAAATGTGCCATATTGTTTCTGTGACTCATAATAAAGCCATAATGGCCTTCGGCAGAGATGATAAAGTCCTTTTTAGGGTAAATTTGGGCATATGCAGAACGAGAGTATATGCAACACATATACCCTAGAAGAAAACACGCTATTATGAATCTATTAAATCTCATTATTAAAAACATACAAAATTATTAAAATAATTGATTTTACTCAATGTTAATTACTTAACTAGCTAAATTGGTCTATGTGTAGTTAGTGCACTATATTTTCATAAGCTAAAAGAAGATAATTTAATAATAAAAAAACAATAGTGGTATTATTAATTGGAGTGTATACATTTGTCAAAAAAAAATAATTACAATGGAAGAAAAGCTGAAAGCATTTGCACGCCTATTAACTATAATGGATGAACTGCGTGAAAAATGTCCATGGGATAAAAAACAAACAATTGAAAGTTTACGTCACTTAACAATTGAAGAAACCTATGAATTGGCAGATGCTATTATAGATAAGGATATGAAGAGCATTAAAAAAGAGTTGGGTGATATTCTTCTTCATATTGTATTTTATGCTCGTATTGCTTCAGAAACCCAATTGTTTGACATAGCTGATGTGATTAATTCGTTATGTGAAAAAATGATTCATCGTCATCCTCATATTTATGGCGATGTAAAAGTTGAAAATGAACAAGATGTTAAAGAAAATTGGGAAAAATTAAAATTAAAAGAAGGTAATGACTCTGTTTTGGCAGGTGTACCTGTTTCATTACCAGCCTTAGTAAAAGCTGCCCGTATACAAGAAAAAGCTCGTAGTGCGGGATTTGATTGGGAAACAAAAGAACAAGTTTTTAAAAAAGTAGAAGAAGAGATAGCAGAATTAAATGAAGAAATTACTAGCAATGCATCTATCGAAAAAATAGAAGGGGAGTTTGGAGATGTTTTATTTTCACTTATAAATTATGCTCGCTTTTTAAACATTAACCCTGAAAATGCATTAGAGAAAACGAATAAAAAATTTATTAAACGGTTTAAATATATAGAGGAAGAAACTAAAAAACAGGGCAGACAATTATCAGATATGTCTTTGGTAGAAATGGATGTATATTGGAATAAAGCAAAAGAATTATGATTTTAATAATAGTTTTTATACTCAAATTCAATCAATCTTCCATACAATTATAGTGCTATCATCTCCCGTAGAAATAAGGTAATTATTATACTTGCTCCATAATAATTTATTTACAGAAAAACGGTGTCCTTCGTTCTTTTCTTTATTTATTCGGGTTAATAACTGAAGTGTATTTGCATCCCATATTTTTATTGTTTTGTCTCTGCTTGCAGTACCAATTAACTTAGCGTCAGGACTATATACAATGTCATAAATGGCATAATTATGTGCGGGGATGCTTTGCAGTAGGGTTAAATCTTTCGCATCCCAGTAATTTAAATGAGCATCTCGTCCGCCAGATATGATAAATCGACCGTCAGGAGAAAATTTCGCCATATTTGCCGACAATTTGTGAGCATCAATAACAGCTTCTTCTTCCAGTGTTTGAATATTAAAAATACGAATAGCACCGTCTCCGCTTGCCGTTATTATTTGATTATTCATATCACTAAAATCAATGCTTCGTATCTTTTGTGTGCACAATTTTTTAATTTTAATAAGAGAAAGGGTTTCAATAGCACATACAGCAAAGTTGCCATCACCACTTACGCTATAAAAGCAGTTTTGCTTAATCGAATAGTTGATGTTAAATACAGGGCCTGTATGAAGTTGTAAAATTTTTATTTCTTCCTTTTTATCTAAAGAGATCACATGAATACTACCCAATGATGTCCCCACTAATAATAATTGTTGGCTAGCAACGTAACAAATAGAGTAAACAATCCCAGGCAGTACTGCTGCGAATTTTTCAGCCTGAAGCGTTTTTAAATTCCATAAAGCAACATATTTATCGCTGCTTCCTGAAAAGAATAAATGCTCATTTACTCCGCTTTCTAATGCATATACTGCACCTTGGTGACCTTTAAGTGTACTGATTTTAGTTACAATTACATTGCCCATCTTCTTCTAATAGTTATTTAAAAAAGCGTTCATCATTTTTTTTATTTAGTAAAATTACAAATTTGCCTAGTAGATTACTTTATGAAATTAGTACCTTTATAAAGCTTGTCAACTTGTCAGGTGAGTTGTAATGGCACATCATTTGAATTACTATGCAACAAAATTTTTAATTTAAAAAACACATATACTATGAGTACTGGAAAAATTAACGTTCAAACAGAAAACATCTTTCCGATTATTAAAAAATTTCTTTATTCTGATCACGAAATATTTTTAAGAGAGTTAGTGTCCAATGCAGTAGACGCTACTCAAAAATTAAAAACTCTTGTATCTTTAGGGGAATCTAAAGCTACGTTAGACGATTTAAAGGTAGAGGTAATAATTGATAAGAAAAAGAAAACACTTACCATACGAGATAAAGGTATTGGTATGACTGCAGAAGAAATTGAAAAATACATTACCCAAATTGCTTTTAGTGGAGCAGAAGAATTTGTAAATAAATACAAAGATAAAGGTGCTGAAGCGAATGCAATAATAGGTCATTTTGGACTTGGTTTTTATTCCGCTTTTATGGTTGCTAAAAAGGTAGAAATTATTTCATTGTCGCATGTAGAAGGTGCTCAAGCAATACATTGGGAGTGTGACGGCAGCCCTGATTATAAATTAGAAGATGCAAAAAAATCAAGCCGAGGAACAGATATTATTTTACACATTGCCGATGATTCTGAAGAATTCTTAGAAGAGTTTCGAATAAAAGAGTTGTTGAATAAATACTGTAAATTTTTACCAATTGAAATAAAATTTGGTACTAAAAAAATTACTACAAAAGAAGGAGAAAAAGATGTTGAAACAGAAGTAGACAATATTATTAATAATCCAACTCCCGCTTGGACAAAAAAGCCTGCAGATCTTACCGATGAAGACTATAAAAAGTTTTATCGCGAACTGTATCCAATGAGTTTTGAAGACCCTTTATTTCATATTCATTTGAATGTAGATTATCCGTTTAATTTAACAGGTATTTTATATTTTCCGAAGGTAAATAAGTCATTTGAACCTCAAAAAGATAAAATTCAATTATATTCTAATCAAGTATTTGTAACCGATTCAGTTGAAAACATAGTACCTGATTTTTTAATGCTGTTACGTGGTGTAATTGATTCACCAGATATTCCTTTAAATGTTAGTCGTAGCTATTTACAAAGTGATGGCAATGTAAAAAAGATATCTGCTCACATTACTAAAAAGGTAGCTGATAAGTTAGAAGAATTATTTAAAAAAGATCGTGCTGATTTTGAAAAAAAATGGGAAGATATTAAGGTGTTTGTTCAATACGGAATGCTTTCAGAAGAGAAATTTTATGAGAAAGCACAAAAATTTGCATTGTTAAAAAATACAGAAGGTGTATATGCTACCTTAGAAGAGTATGCAGCAAAAGTAAGCCCGATACAAACTGATAAAGATAAAAAGGTAATTTATTTATATACAACCAATACCGATGAGCAACACAGCTTTATTGAAAGTGCTAAAAACAGAGGTTACGATGTATTAGTAATGGATAGCCCAATTGATGCGCATTACATTAATCAATTAGAATCAAAGTTAAAGGATACTTCTTTTGTTCGTGTAGATGCTGATACCGTTGAAAAGCTAATTAAAAAAGAAGAACCGCAGGTTTCTAAACTTACAGAAGATGAACAAAAACAACTACAACCTATCTTTGAAGAGATTGCTCCGAAAGATAGATTTAGTGTAGTTTTTGAGAGTTTAAGTGAAAAAGATGCACCCATAATAATTACTAAGCCTGAATTTATGAGAAGAATGAAAGATATGAGTGCTATGGGTGGAGGCGGAGGAATGAATTTTTATGGCGCTATGCCTGATATGCATAATTTGGTTGTAAATACTAACCATCCTTTAATTGGTAAAATTTTAAAAGAAAAGTCAGAAAAACAAAAACAATTAGCGAAACAAGCAATAGATTTAGCAATGCTCTCTCAAGGTTTGTTAAAAGGGGAAGAAATGACTAAGTTTATAAAACGTAGTGTAGAATTAATTGATTAGTGAATGACAAAAAACGCCACCATGTCATAACAGATGGAATGGTATATACTTTGACAATTAATTTTACTTAAAAACTAAAACAAACAAAAAATGGGAAAAGGAACTATTATATTATTGGTAATTGCTGGTTTATTTTTACTTATTGGTTTTAACGGCTGTGGTTCATACAACTCCATGGTAACAAAACAAGAAGGTGTTACAGCACAATGGCAGCAAGTGGAAGTAGCTTATCAGGCACGTATGGATAAAACTAAAAATTTATTCGAAATTGTACAAAGCTCTGCTGATTTTGAAAAAGGTACTTTAAAAGAAGTAATGGAAGCTCGTGCAAAAGCTACCAGCATTCAGCTAAATGCAGATGATTTAACACCTGAAAAAATAGCTCAGTTTGAAAAAGCACAAAGCGCTTTTGGTGCATCCTTAGGTAGATTAATGGCGGTTGCAGAAAATTACCCACAATTAAAAACGGTAGATGCTTTTCGTGATTTTCAAGCACAATATGAAGGCATGGAAAACCGCATTGCTACAGAACGTAGAAGGTTTAACGAAGTGGCTCAAGATTACAATGTATTCATTCGTAGATTTCCGAAAAATATTTGGGCAGCGCTGTTTCATTTTGATAAGAAAGCCTATTTCGAATCTCAAGCTGGTTCAGAAACAGCTCCTGATATTAAAAGCATGAGAGAAGCTCATTAAAATCAGATCTAGTTTTTTAATTATAGAAGTAAAGTTTTTTAGCAATACTTCTATAATTTTAAAACACTAAATTTTACAGTTTTACTTTCTAATATTAATTTTATGAATGCGAAAGATTTTTTTACCGATGAACAAAAAAAGTTAATTCAAGAATCTATTGCGATTGCAGAGTTAAATACTTCTGGAGAAATTAGAGTACATGTAGATAAAGAATGTAAAATAAATGTATTAGATCAGGCTACTGATGTCTTTCATCATTTAAAGATGAACGCGACAGAATTACACAATGGTATTTTATTTTATATTTCTATAAAGGATCAGAAGTTTGCAATTATTGGAGACAAAGGTATTCATGAAAAAGTACCTACCAACTTTTGGGATAATATAAAAGAAACTACACTCTTATGTTTTAAACAAAAACAATTTACAGAAGGTTTGTGTAAGGGAATTGAAATGGCTGGTGAAAAATTAAAACTCTATTTTCCATTACAGGCAAATGATACTAATGAATTAAGTAATGATTTGAGTTTTGGTAAATGAAGATTGTGTTTTTATTAAAATTCAATTAAACCTCCTCACTCTATTATACATCGAATTAATTTTATAACTCAAAAAGATGTTTAAGAAGTATTTTTTTTTTCTATCTATTTTTTTATTTAGTGCATTTTCTATCTATGCACAATCGGGCGAAATACCTGAACGCCCAAATCCTCCTCGTTTAGTTAATAACCTTTCAAAGGAAATGCCCAATTTTCTTTCCGCCCAAGAACAAAGTCAATTAGAACAAAAGCTGGTAAATTTTGCGAATAAAACGTCTAATCAAATTGTAATCGTAATTGTTGATGATTTAGAAGGCCTAGAACCCTATGATTATGCGACTCGATTAGGTCACAAATGGGGAGTGGGTCAAGCAAAATTTGATAATGGGGTAGTAATACTTATAAAACCAACTGGTGGGGAAGGGCAACGACAATTATTCATCGCTGTTGGCTATGGTTTAGAAGGAGCCATTCCAGATCTTACCACCAAACGTATTCGTGAGAATGAAATGAACCCTTATTTTAAAAAAGGAGAATTTTATACAGGACTTGATAAGGGTACGGATGTTATTATGGCGTTGGCCACTGGTGAATACAATTCAGATGCTTATGCAAAAAAAACAAGTCAACGTATACCTGCAGGAATAATCATTCCATTAATATTAATTATTTTATTCATTATTTTTAAATCACAAGGAGGCGGTAAAGGCGGAAATAATGGCGGTTTAACAATGGGCGCAGCAGGCTTTTTATTAGGCTCCTCATTTGGTAGAGGCGGTGGTGGTGGTGGTTTTGGTGGTGGTTCTTCGGGTGGCTTTGGCGGTTTCGGCGGCGGCGGCTTTGGCGGCGGTGGTTCTGGCGGTAGTTGGTAGTTTATACAAAACAAGGATATTTAAATAAATAAGAAAAATAAAAAGCTTCATTCTTTAATGCCAATAATTGTTGTGATTTAATCAGCATGAGAGAATGAAATTTCATTTAATACTTTACACTTCCCGCTAGCCATTTCTCAATTTCGCTCTGATCCATATCCATATAACTAACTACATGTTCTACTACACTATTATTTACTAAATAAATTACTGGTACACTTGGTCCAGCTAAGTAAATAAAATTTCTTCCTAATAATATACAATGGGGAATATCGGAAGTGTTAGTTAAATCAAAAAACCTTTTTAAATCCTTTTCATCCCCATTTAGCACAAAATAAAAGGGTATTTGAGGATTTCGTTCATGTAACACTCTCATTTTGTTACTTGCAATAATACAATGTTTACATGTTAAACTTAAAAAAGCAATAATGTGTTTACCTTCTGAAAGTGTTTTTGGTGGTACATTTAGAGTAGCATATCTATATAATGAATCTAACTCGATATTAAAATTATTTTCTGGCTTATTTAAATAAGCTTCTGAATAATTTAATTCTACCGGATTTAAAATAAAAGGAAAAATAAACGCGGTTAAAACAGGTACTAAAATTAAACCCTTAAGTTTGCGTTTAAGATTCCAGCCTTCATGAAAGCGATACAATAAAAAGAAAACAATAAGCATTATTGCATTTTTAATTAAAGCCTGAAAAGGCGTCATTTCTATTTTTGAGCCAAAACAACCACAATTGCCTTTATTACCACTATACATGATCAATAAGATTAAGTAGATGCTAAAAAGAATTAAGACACTAATTCCTAATTTGTAAGTAAATTTTCGAAGGTTTAAGTTTAGGATTAATAGTACACCTATTAAAAATTCTAACCCAATAAGAAGCCGCGCAACAAAAGGTGCTAACTGCCAACCCACAATACCAATATCTACAAACGTATATTCAAAAGGTTCTATGGGATAAAGTTTGGTATATCCAGAAAAAATAAATATTGCTCCCATGAGGATACACAACAACGCCAACAAAGTATTTTTAATCATCTTGTTTTGTATTAATAAAAAACAAAATTAAAACAATATTATGTTACTTTTAAAAAATAGTTTGACAGGTCTTTATAAGCCTACTAAGGATTGTAATTTTAAATTTTTTAAAAATTATAATTACATTTGTTTCTCAAAAAAATAAATTAAAATGGCAAAAGTAAAATTCGCAAAATGGTTAGGCGGCGGTTTAGGATGGGCTTTGGGTGGACCATTGGGCGGTGTGTTAGGTTTTGCGTTGGGTTCAGCATTTGATGCAGTAGATGTTTCATTACAACAAACCAATGGGTCTGCTAACTTTTCAAGTAGAGTAAAAAATGCTGGTGGCGATTTTGCTGCTAGTTTATTGGTGCTTTCTGCTGCTGTAATGAAAAGTGATGGACGTACCTTAAAGAGTGAATTGGATTTTGTAAAACAATTTTTTATTGCCCAATTTGGAAAAGAAACTGCAGAACAACAAATACTTCTATTAAAAGAAATTTTGCAGCAAGAAATACCTTTACAGGAAGTCTGCCTTCAAATAAAACAATACATGCCTCTTGCACAGCGCTTGCAAATAATACATTACTTATTCGGAATTTCAAAGGCTGATGGCAGTATCCATCCTGAAGAATTGAATACCATTTTAACCATATCCAATTACTTAGGAATTAATACAGCTGATTTTAACTCTTTAAAAGCAATGTATTATGTGGACATTAATAGTAACTATGAAATTTTAGAAATTACGGCTAGCGCAACAAATGATGAATTTAAAAAAGCATACCGCAAAATGGCTGTAAAATACCATCCCGATAAGGTGCTTGATTTAGGTGAAAGTGTACAAAAAGCTGCAAAGGAAAAATTTCAAAAAGTGCAGGAAGCATACGAAAATATTAAAAAAGAGCGTGGAATATCTTAAATAGTCTTTGCATTGATCTTAAATTATTTAAGATCAATGTCAATTGCTTCTATTAGTCTGCGATCTAAAATTTCAATGTATTTGGAATTATTGGTATTATTAAACAAGTATAAATTGTCATTGGAAATAAAGCGATAAAAATTTTTTACCTGATCCATTCCTTTTTCCATTAACATACCATATTTTCTTTTCCCATCTTTTAAATAAATTACAGCCTCTGTTGCTGTATGGTCATCATTTGTCATGAATTATTTTATTAGTTTATACAATATTACATAACACACATTAAGCCATTATTATACCAATGTTAACAAAAGAGAAAAAAAGAAAAAAAATTAAATACCTCTTTTTTGATAAAGAAGAGTGTCAATAATAGAGTGAGAATAAGAAGTACGAGCTAGTTTTCCTGCTTTTTTGAGGCTACCATTATTATTAATGGTATTAGAAGGTGTTGTAATTAATTTAAAAATTATAATGTTACTTTTTATATCAGTAATCGAATCAGTTGGATGAGGTTCTTCGCCCTTATTTGGGTTAGGAACACTTGCTTTCGCTTCCAAATACTGAATTGTAAATAATACAATAAATAATATTTTAAATATGTTTTTCATGTATTATAATATCTATCTATTTTGTAATAGTATGTATTTCCAAAGCTAATTATATTTTATTCTGAAACAAAAAATAAAAGATAATTTTTAATAAAAATATATAAATCACAAATTATTCATTATCAATTGTTTATATTTATTTTTAAGCCTAAAATTGTGCTTCATTTTTATGATAATTGATCAATAAGGTAAATTAGCGAATAGTCATTGTCGCTAGCTGAATATTCTATAAAAATATTGCTTTAACTGTAAAATTTGCTACCTTTGCCTCCCTTTTCTACCTATTTACTGAAAAGGTTTAATAAATTATTAACAATTAAATATTTAAAACAATGCTAAAACATTATGAAACCGTCTTCATTATGACTCCCGTTTTGTCTGATGAACAGGCAAAGGAGACGGTAAGTAAGTACAAAAAGATGCTTACAGACAATGGATGCAAAATAGTAACCGAGGATGCTTGGGGATTACGAAAATTGCAATATCCAATTCAAAAAAAGACTACAGGATTTTATCATTTGATAGAATTTGAAGGTCCTGCCACTTTTGTTGCTGAATTAGAAGTAGCTTACAAACGTGACGAACGTTTACTCCGTTTTTTAACTGTTGCACTTGATAAACATGCAGTTGCGTACAGTATAAAACGTAGAAATAAAATAAAAGCTACTGCTTAAATTTTGAAATTTAACAACTAAAAACAAAAGACAAATGGCTGATAATTCAGAAATAAGATATCTTACACCTCCCACAGTGGATGTTAAGAAAAAAAAATACTGCCGCTTCAAAAAAAGTGGAATTAAATACATTGATTATAAAGACCCTAATTTTTTATTAAAATTCGTAAACGAACAAGGTAAAATTTTGCCAAGAAGGTTAACTGGTACATCAATTAAATATCAACGTAAAGTTTCAAAAGCTGTAAAACGTGCTCGTCACTTAGCTTTATTACCTTATGTTGCGGATCTATTAAAATAAGCTACGAAATGGAAGTGATTTTAAAACAAGACGTTAAAAACCTTGGATACAAGGATGACGTAATAAATGTAAAGCCAGGCTATGGTAGAAATTTTTTGATACCAAAAGGTTTAGCAACAATGGCTACAGTATCAACAAAAAAAATGTTGACTGAAACAGTTAAACAACGTGCTTTTAAAGAAGAAAAAGTAAAAGCAGCAGCTGAGAAAGCAGCAAGCGCTTTAAAAGATTTAAAAGTTACTGTAGGTGCAAAAGCAGGTGAAACAGGAAAGATTTTTGGTTCTGTTACTTCTGTTCAGTTAGCTGATGCCATTAAAAAATTAGGTTACGAAATTGACCGTAAAAACATTACCATGAGTGAAGAAGGTGTTAAGACCCTTGGAACTTATACTGCTGATGTTCGTTTTCACAAAGATGTTGTTACAACAGTTACTTTTGAAGTAGTTCAAGAGTAAGTAAAATTATTAATAAATAAGAGCGGCTGGTTTTCTAAATAGGAGATACTAGCCGCTCTTATTTATGTGTATAATGTTCAGATATCGGATGCACTATTTAAGAACATCATATTAATCAAAAAAAAATGTTTAAAGAATATAGTAGCAGCTCACTTAAAAGAGAACAAGTAGTTTCAGAACTTAAAAAGATAAATAATTTAGGATGGGAAGTATTTATCACCGAAGATAAGTCTTACATAATTAAGATTGATGATATTAAAGAAATTTCAATTGTGGAAATAGATGAGAAATGGTTCATAGAATCATGTATAAGTGGTCATCCAAAATATAATATTTATGCCTGATCCGTTGAAACATTAAATAACTATATTATTGAAGCTTCGAATAGTCTTGAAACTAATTTAAAAGTAGAAAAAATCAATCAATCAATAAGAATTAAAAGTGACGAACCATTCTCAAATAAAGTTAAATTATTGACATTATTTGGAAATAGTAAAATTTCAAAAATATTTGATCCATATTTTGACATGAAATCACTAATCACTTTAAATTCATTGAAAAAACTAGGTGCCGAATTTGATACAAAAATGGAATGTATAACAACGAAGAACTTAAACATATTTGACCCCAAAACTAATTGCCAATTTTAATATTGAATGTAAAACCATTCTTGAAATTAAAAAATGTGAAGAAAAAGAACATAGAAGATTTATTATTTTAAACGATAATAGAATAATAATAATTGGCTGCTCCCTAAACGATATTGAAAAAAATGAAGTGGTTTCAGAAGAGGTTCAACAAGAAGCAAAGAATAATGATTTAAAATATTTTAATGAAGAATGGGCAAAAAGCTAGTAAGATTGATACTAATATCTTAAAGCTCGAAAATATTATGATTTAAAGAATAAAGAAGTAAAATTAACAATCAGTATTGTTTAATTGGATTATAAAGCACTATGTTTTTTCCAGTACTGTTTACCGTAACTACAAAATATCTCTTCTCCAGCTTTTATATTCCTAGTAGCAATTAAACACACTTGGTTAGTCTCATCTAATGCAATTTTTGCATTATTTTTAAAATTAGATTTTAAAAACCCTACTGCATCATTCGCATATTTAGCAAAACATTCTGTTTTCATAGAGTCTAAAATACGCCCATCTAAAAGGGTAATAAAGTATTTGTCATTACCTTTCTTAGCTCTTAATTTTGCTTGTGCATCTGTTAATATTTCGCCCTTATAATAGGCAATTATCTCCGTTTTGTATATTTCTACTGCTGTATAGAGACCATTTCCAGAGCCAGGCAATTGAGAAGTGGTTACATATAAATAATCCGCTTCTAATGCGTCTATGTTATCAGAATTAATTTTATTTGTTTTCAAGTTTAAAGAATAAGAGCTAACCTTTTTAATTGTTTGATATCATTTAACTAATCCAAACGCCATCTAAATCAATAACTATTTAAGCTGCTATTTTAAATTTAAAATAGCAGCTTAAATAATATTCATTAAGTTTTTTGTTTCTTTTTTTTAGCTGCAGGAAATAAAACATTATTTAAAATTAAACGGTATCCAGGAGAATTAGGATGAAGGCTTAAATCTGTTGGTGGATCATCCACACGATGCTCATAATCTTCGGGATCATGACCACTATAAAAAGTATACGTGCCTTTACCATACTCCCCATGAATATAACGTGCTTCATTAGCTGCTTTATTTTCACCTAATATAAGTACATTTGGTTTTATATATGTTTTGTCAAAACCAACTGTTTGTCCCCAAAAACCTTTTATAATTTGTTCGTGATTTTGACAAAGCATGGTGGGCACTACATCCCACTTCGCAGAAAATTCAAATAAAGTGAATAAATCATTTGATTTATTGATGCCGTATTTTTGTCGCCGAGTATTGTAAGTATCAATATTTGATTTTGCATACTCGCTGGGGTTGGTACTTAACGTAAAGTTAGTAAAGGCAAATGTTTTAGAATAATCTAATTTTTGATTGTAGTTGGGAGTGGTGCCATCCCCATCAAACATACTTTCACAAATATCTAACCCCTCTGCTGCTAAAGCAATATCATAGGAATCAGGTGCAGAACACATCGCGAATAAATAGCCTCCACCAGCTGTAAAATCTCTAATTTTTTTAGCAACGGCTAGTTTCATTTGAGATACTTTTGCAAACCCTAATTCTCGTGCGCTTTTTTCTAACGCTCTTTGTTGCTCTTGATACCAAGGAGCATTGCGATACCCAAACCAAAACTTACCATATTGACCTGTAAAATCTTCGTGATGAAGATGTAGCCAATCGTACAATAATAATTTTTCTTTTAGAATTTCTTCGTCGTAAATAATATCGTATGGAATTTCAGCATACGTAAGTACCAATGTTACCGCATCATCCCAAGGCTGTTTTGTTTTAGGAGAATACACTGCAATTTTTGGTGCTTTTTCTAATTTTACATCCTCCATATTTACTTCTGGATTAGAAATTTCAGTAAGTATGGCGGTTGATTTAGCATCGGCTATTACTTCAAAACTTACTCCACGTATGGCACATTCGTTTTCAATTTCTTTTGCATATTTAATCATAAAACTACCACTGCGATAATTCAGTAGCCAGTGTACCTCCAAATCTTGTTTTAAAACCCAATAAGCAATACCGTATGCCTTTAGATGATTTTTTTGATTACCATCCATCGGTATAAGTAAATAGGATGCTTGCAGCATACTAGAAAAAGTAATAAAAATGAAAAGGACAATACTTTTTTTCATGAATTTATTTTAAAACGGATGATCTTCTTCAATATCATTCATTCTTGAACCGCGAATAACGGAATTAGAAGTTTCGCCAAAATCTTGTGAAGGATTAAGTGCATTACTTTTACTACCATAATCAAGGTTTTGATCTAATGAATCTAAATCAGCAAATTTAGTATATTGACCAATATATCTTACTTTAGCTGAATCTACAGGCCCATTACGATGTTTTGCAATAATAAGTTCTGCCACGCCTCTGGTGTCATTTCCATTTTCATCTTCAGTAATGTTATAATATTCTGGCCGGTGTATAAACATGACCATGTCTGCATCTTGCTCAATAGCACCAGACTCACGTAAATCAGATAGTTGTGGGCGTTTATCTCCACCTCTTGTTTCAACAGCACGACTTAATTGCGAAAGTGCAATTACAGGTATTTCTAATTCTTTTGCTAATCCTTTTAATGATCGTGAAATAGTTGCAATTTCCTGCTCCCGATTTCCTTTACCTTCCCCGCCCGCAGTCATTAGCTGCAAATAATCAACAATAATTAATTCAATGTTATGTTGTTCTTTTAATCGTCTTGCTTTGGCGCGTAATTCAAATACAGATAAGCCTGGTGTATCATCAATAAATAAAGGAGCTTCTGCTAACTTTTTTATTTTATCATTCAGTTGTTGAAATTCATATTCTTCTAAATTCCCTTTTTTTAATTTTTCTCCAGGTAGCTCCGATTCACTTGCAATTAAACGGGTTACTAATTGTAAAGAAGACATCTCTAATGAAAATACGGCCACTGGTTTATTAAAATCAACCGCTGCGTTTCTTGCCATGGTTAGTACCAATGCGGTTTTACCCATGGCTGGACGAGCAGCAATAATTAATAAATCTGATTTTTGCCAGCCAGATGTTAATCTATCTAATGCTGTTAATCCAGAGGGTATACCCGAAAAATTTCCTTTATTGTTTTTTGTTATTTCAATTTGTTCAATGGCTTTACGAATGAGGGTACTCATTTTATCGTAATTTTTTTTGATGTTGCCTTCTACAATAGAGAAAAGGTTTTTCTCTGCATTATCTAATAAATCAAATACATCAGAACCTTCTTCATACGCATCGTTTATGGTTTTAGTAGAAATGCGTATTAACTCTCGTTGAATGTATTTTTGAGCTACAATACGGGCATGAAACTCTGCATTAGCTGCGGAAGCAACTCTATTGGTAAGTTGGGTAATGTAATAAGCACCACCGACTATATCCAACTCGCCTGTTTTTTTTAGCTCCTGTGTAACCGTTAATATATCTACCGGTTCAGATCGGCTAAATAGGCGTTCAATAGCACCAAAAATTCTGGAGTGAGAGTCTTTATAAAAACTATCCGATTTTAAAATATCAATTACATTGGTAAGCGCATCCTTTTCGAGCATTAATGCACCCAAAACAGCTTCTTCTAATTCTACTGCTTGGGGTTGTATTTTACCATTGTCATGGGATGGGCTGGAAGCTGCTTTGATAACCCTTCTTCGAGAGTTAATATCGTTTTTTGTTGTAAAATCACTCATAGTAACAAATTTACCAAATTTTAAAGGAGGTTGTACGAAAAAAGTTTGTTAAAAATGTACACAGTTTATTAACAGACAAGTACAGATTTTAATGATATTAAGAAGAAGTAAATGGCCTAATAGATATTAAAATCAGGTGGAAAGTAATTTAAATTTAAAATACGATTGTTAAAAAAAATTTTTTAGAAAATAATTTTTACCCTAATAGCGTTATTAATTCTTGGTCATAATCATATTTTAAATCTTCATGTAATTTACTAATAACTAAATTGATTTTTTTTAGTTCTCGTTCATATAAATTATTTATTATTTTATTTTCATTTAAAGGAATACGAGCAGTTTTAATTTTTTTGCAGAAATAAATTCGCAATTCAATTTCAGTGGTTTTGCTTTCTGAGTATTTTATATATCGGTTGAGCAGTCTTACTGATTTTTGCAACCCTTTTTTTGTAGTGTAAGCAGTGGTTTTATTAATAGCAGTAAATAAAGAATCCATCTCTTTTTTTATGGTTTCAATATACATTTTTTCATCATGTGCTTCAAAGAGTAAATAGGCTAGTAATTCTTTATTTTCTTTTTTATATTTGGCTATTCGCAAACAAACTTCCTGCACTTGTTTTAACGAAAGTGTTTTTAGTTCTTTTTGAATATCGTGGATGGAACTTGTTTTCATCTATGCAAACCTAATGAAAAGGAATTGTTTTTATACAACTTGTTATCTATTTTTATATCCATTTTATTTTACATTCTTGCATAAACGTCGAAATTAGTCATGCAATAAAAAATCGTTAATTAATGTGAAATCAAGAGTTATAGAAGTATCTAATGTAAGTATTATTCGTAAATTCGTAAATAAAACGACTATAACCTATGTATAAAATCAAAAAATTATTGCTGTTCATTCCCGCTGTTGCATTGATATTAGTATCCTACACCTATATTGATAAAGGTACTACAGATACAGCTTATAAAGAAGAAGCGATCGATCAAATATTAATGCAAAGTTTATCTCAAGTTCATTATTCACCGTTACCTATAGATGATTCATTTGCAAGCAAAGTATTTAAGCTTTACATTGAACGGATTGATTTTAGTAAAAAATTTCTCCTTCAAGAAGACATACTTGAATTGAAAAAATTTGAGAAATCGATTGATGATGACGTTAATTATGGAAAGTTTACTTTCTTCGACAAATCATTAGATATAATTAATAAACGTATTGATGAATCAAAAACCTATTATTCAGATATATTGGCTCAACCTTTTGATTTTTCAAATGATGAATCCATACAATTAGATCCTGAAAAACTTAGTTTTGCAAAAGATAAAAATGAATTGAAAGAAGCTTGGCGTAAATTATTAAAATATCAAGTGGTAACGAGGGTAGGTCAGGCAATGGAATCCCAAGAGAAAGCAAAATTAAAAAGTGATACAGTAAAAATAAAAACGAAGAGCGAATTAGAAATAGATGCTCGTAAAAAAATATTAAAAAGTAACGACGATTATTTTAAACGCTTAAAAAAGTTTAATCGTAATGATCGTTTATCTATTTATTTTAATGCCATTACAGGTGTTTATGATCCACACACCGAATATTTTGCTCCCAAAGATAAAGCCAACTTTGATATTGGTATGTCAGGTCAATTAGAGGGCATAGGTGCTCAATTACAAGAAAAAGATGGATTTATTAAAGTAAGTAACATAGTACCCGGTAGCGCATCCTACCGTCAAGGACAGTTAAAGGCAGGCGACCTTATTATAAAAGTAGCCCAAGGGGCAGCAGAGCCAGTTGATATTACAGATATGCGACTAGATGATGCGGTAGGTTTAATAAGAGGTAAGAAAGGTACCGAAGTACGGTTAAGTGTAAAGAAGCCTGATGGAAGTATCGTCACTATTCCAATTATTCGTGATATTGTATTAATAGAAGAAACGTATGCACAATCGGTGATTTTAGAAAAAGACAATAAACGTATTGGGTACATTAAACTTCCAGAATTTTATGCCGATTTTACTGGAAAAGGAGGAAGAAATTGTGCAACCGATGTGAAAGCAGAGTTGCAAAAATTAAATTCAGAAAAAGTAGACGGTATTATTTTAGACTTGCGTTACAATGGTGGAGGTTCTTTGCCAGATGTGGTAGATATGGCGGGTTTGTTTATTGATAAAGGACCCATTGTACAAGTGAAACAAAAATTAGGATTACCCCAAGTATTAGAAGATAAGGATCCAGGTATATTATATGGAGGTCCATTGACCGTATTAGTAAATTCAAACTCTGCATCTGCATCAGAAATTTTAGCCGCTGCCATGCAAGATTATAATAGAGCAGTAATTGTTGGTACATCACCATCTACCTTTGGAAAAGGCACTGTTCAACGTTTTTACGATTTAGATAATTATCTTCCTGTAAAATATAATGATATAAAACCTTTAGGTTCTGTAAAAATTACCATGCAAAAATTTTATAGAATAAATGGAGGAGCAACTCAGTTAAAGGGTGTAATACCAGATATTGTTTTACCAGATCCTTATTACTTATTAGATCAAGGAGAAAAAGAGCAAGATTACCCAATGAGTTGGGATGAAATAGCTCCAGCTGCATACACGCCTCTAAAAGAACCTTATTCAATTAGTAAATTGAAAGCAAAAAGTGAGCAAAGAGTAAAAGATAACTCTTCATTTGAACTTTTAGAACAAACTGCTAAACGACTTAAAAAACAAAAAGACGAAACAATTGTTTCTTTAAATTTCGATAAGTACATGGCTGACCAAAAGGAATCGAAAGCGGAATCAGAAAAACTAGATGCATTAGATAAAGAAAATGTAGCTATCGAAGTAATGGCCTTAAAAGCAGATGCTCCTATACCTGCTACTGATACGTTAAAAATTTCGAAAGCAAAGGATTGGTATAAATCAATAAAAAAAGATATTTATTTGAATGAAACAATCGCTATAATGAGCGATATGCAAAAATAAGATGTGGCATTCAATAAAAATTAATTAATAACTACACAAAGACTTATCTTTTATGATAAGTCTTTGTGCTTTAAAATAGAAGTATGATTTCATTTCCAAATGCAAAAATAAATATAGGCCTAACGATTATTGAAAAGCGTTCAGACCATTTTCATAATATTCAAAGTGTTTTTTATCCTGTTGGTTTATGCGATGCCTTAGAAATTATTGAAAATAAAGAATCTACCAAAGAACGTATTGTTATTACTCTTTCTGGGATAGAAGTGCCTGGCGCTATTAATGATAATTTGTGTTATAAAGCCTATTATTTAATTGCAAATGAATATGCATTGCCGAATGTAAAAGTACATTTGCATAAACATATACCTATTGGAGCGGGTTTAGGAGGTGGATCGGCAGATGCTGCTTTTTTTATAAAACTTTTAAATGAAACATTTGAACTCGGAATTTCTTGGGGAGAAATGCATCATTATGCGAGGCAATTAGGTAGCGACTGTTCTTTTTTCATTACTAATAAACCAGTATTTGCTGAAAACAAAGGTGACGAGTATGAATCGATTACTTTAAATTTAAGTAATTATTACATCGCCTTAGTTTGCCCTTCTATTCACATCAATACAGCGAAAGCATATACTGGTGTTGCACCCGCTATTCCAGTTCGCACTTTAGAGGATGACATCTTAAATCTCCCTATTGAAGAATGGAAACAATTAATTCATAACGATTTTGAATCGAGTATTTTCTTACAATACCCTCCACTAAAAAATATTAAAGAAAAGTTATATGCGGAAGGTGCGGTATACGCTTCCATGAGTGGGAGCGGTTCAACTGTATATGGTATATTTAAGGAGCCTATTAGCCTTAAAGATAAATTTAAAGATTGTTTTGTGTGGGAAGGGAAATTGTGAAACTAATATTTATTTTAGAGTTACATAAAAAATTTTTGCTTAAAAAATACATATTATTTATAAGGCTGTTTTTAAATTACATTTAATAAAAAATTAATTTATGGCTGACGTAAATATTTCCATAGATGATCCATCCAAAGATTTTGTGGAGCATTTGTCATTAGAAAATAATAATAGAATTTTATTTTCAGGCCGATTTGGTATTGGGAAGACAACATTTATAAATAAATTTTTCAACGAAAGAAAAGATTATAAACCTCTATATCTTAGACCAGTTAATTATACTGTAACGAGTAATGAAGATATTTTTAAATTAATTAAGTATGATATCTTATATCATCTCATGCAAACCGAATATATTAAAGTAGATGACTACGGTGAATTTTCCAATTCAGAAACATTACCTCAATTCTTTTCAACTTTAGCTTTGGCAGATATTGCTCCATTAATTGAAGGGTTCGGGAAAATTGGTGCAACTATTTCTAAAATAGCGCTGACTTTAGAAAAATTGCAAAAAAATTATAATGTTTTTAAAGAGCAAGCTAATACAAACCAAGATTTAAAAGAAATAGAAGATTTTCTGAAAAAAACTAAAGAAAGTCATTTCTTATTAGAACAAGATTTTGTAACTGATGTAATAATTAACGCAATTAATTTAATAAATGAAGAAAAGGAATCGCGTGGTGCAGTATTAATAATTGATGATTTAGATAGAATTGATCCTGAACACATATTTAGATTATTTAACGTTTTCAGTACTCATTTTGACTATTCCGATGAATCGAAAAACAAATTTGATTTTCATAAAATAATATTTGTTTGCGATGTCGTAAACATCAAATCAATTTTTAAATGCAAATATGGTTTAGATACTGATTTCAACGGATACATCGATAAATTTTATAGTGTTAAAATATTTAATTATAATAATCGAAAAGCAATTACAGAATTCATAAATAGTTATGTTCAATACAATCAACTAATAAATAGCTTAGATCCTTTAGATCATAGTTTCTTAATTGATATTCTTTCGGAAATGATGAGTAAAGGACTTATTAACTTAAGAAATTTAAAAAAAATTATACCGAAAAAAGAAAAAGGTGATAGCATTATAAATATCTCTTCAATTAGGAAGTTGGGTATAGGACGTCTTCCTTTCTCTAGTATATATCTAATTTTAACGCATTTGATTGGCGACGATACTGCATTAATAAGCATATTAAATAAGTGTGTTGAGCAAGCTTCAAATGAGAAATATAGTGGTCTAACACCGGAAAAAGAATTTCGATTTTTTAAAACATATTTTTTGCCATTGCTGGATTATAATCCTGATGGGTTTGAAGAAAATAAGCAATTTAAATATAAAACAGGTATTACCTCCATTGATTATTTATTAAAATCAAATACTAATGATACTAGAATAATCGCAGAAGTGCATACATCTTCTGTCTTTCCTACTGGTACAATTTGGAAATGGATGCTCGAGACGATAGAGGTTTTAAAAAAAGAAATGAGGTAAATATATTACTGTTATCGTCTTTTTACTTGAAGCTTATAAAATTACAGTTAAAAAAAATACCTTTAAAAGATATTTGTATTTAAACAACTATCTTTTAAAGGGTTTAATATTAATCTATAAAATCTTATTCTTTTAAAAGCAATTTGTGATTATAGGTTTCATTGCCAGTAGTTACCTTTAATAAATA
This sequence comes from Bacteroidia bacterium, assembly GCA_039937835.1. Lineage (GTDB taxonomy): Bacteria > Bacteroidota > Bacteroidia > 2-12-FULL-35-15 > 2-12-FULL-35-15 > 2-12-FULL-35-15. The sequence goes on from JBDTFR010000116.1 coordinate 35,513, forward strand.
GTTTCCGCTAGTCAATCCGTTTACATTCAGTTGAAACGAATTACTACCTTGCGGCACCGTCTGCTCAAATAATGCACGTACTTTCTTTCCCGAAATATCATACAATACTGCCGAAACTTTTGACGATTGTGTTACTACCATCGATAGCGTAAATGCGCTATTCGCTGGGTTTGGATATACTGTTACCTCAGATACAGTCGGAGTATTATTTTTGATACTCGTTATTTTACTGGGTGTAAGTACTAAGATAAATTTATTACCCTCATCGGAGCTTATATACACCTTACCATCTTTATCTATCGCAATTCCTACTGGCCTACCCCAAAACGTCTTATTAATACTATCGGTAAGAAACCCAGTACAAAAATCTGAAACGTAATCTACTGTTGTATCGTTACCTGATGATAAATGACCGTAAATAACCTCAAAGCCTCTATAGTCATTTGGTTTAGTTGTATTCCAAGACCCTCTAAGTGCAGTTAAAAATCCATATTGCATAGTTGCGCCAAATTTCGCACTAAGAAATTCAATCGCCATTGGTGCAGTGTGTGGGCGAATGAGAGCTGCAGGTTGAATTACCTTTGCAACTCTTGCCGAATCAGTTTTTGTTATTGGCTTAAGTGCTTTGTACTCACTATTCGCATCAAAATCAAACCAAACACCACCACCGTATGCAAACGGATGACCATAAAAGCCGCCATCACGCACCACATCAATCCATTCTGGTGGTATTTCATTACCTTGGTTATCGCTGCCATTGTTATTTGCCCAAAGTTGGTTGGTTATTGGGTTCATCGCCATTCCTACTGCATTTCGAGTGCCAGTTGCAAAAACTCTTCTACCTGTACCATCCTCGTTATATTGCTCAATAATAGCACGATCATTTTCTCTGCAAACATTACAGGAAGAACCTATCGCCACATATACTTTTTTATTAATAGAATCAAAGACTATTGTTCTTGTTACATGGCCAGCCGTAGAATTGTTGCCAATATTGCTAATAAAAACGGTCTTTGTTTCGTAAATTCCATCGCCATCCTTGTCAATGCATTTCCAAATACGGGTGGACTCTGTTACATACATGGCACCTTTATAAAATTTCACGTCATGATTGTTTGAAAAACCAGAGGCGACTTCGATTATTTTGTCAGCAACTCCATCATTATTTGTATCAGGTAAAGCATATATTTTCCCTGCAGTCATATCAGAAACATGCAATACCCCAGAAGGGCTAAAGGTCATAAACCGAGGCTTACTTAAGCCTCCTGCTTGAAAGACAGATACTGTATAACCCTTCAGTATTTGAAGCGTTTTTTTTGCAGGAAAATTATTTGCGAACTTTGCTGGTACAATAACATCTGCGGTTTGCATTCCCATATCAATAACTGGGGTTAGCTTTGCAGATTGTGAATAGATAAGTCCTGAGAAAAGGACAAATAGTAGCGTAAATTTTTTTTTCATGTGTTGTAGGTTTTGTTAAAGTATGAAATATACTAAAAAAGTATGCCACTTATAACAATGGGTTTTAAATTTTAATACCGATGTACTATTTTTATCGATGTATTTTATTTTTTTTGTAATGTCATAAAGCAAAATGGGTTTTTAACCAGATGTAAAGAATCTTGTTGGAGTGACAGAAAATAAATTAATGTAAGTTTCGAATAAAATGTAAACTGATCATATTTGTGCAATAAAAGGGGCAATTTAAAAATACAATAGTATTGTAGGTGAAACAGGAAAAGTTAAATCAGGATTTAGAATCTCCTTGGTTTAAAGCTATTTGGGAGTCAGGGACAAAAATTGGGGAGTAGGATAGAAATGAATACTTTTGAGAAAAAAAAGTTATCGAAGCCACCGACCACAAATTATTACAGGAACTATTTCCCTCAGAGTTAATGGATTATTTTACAATAACCAACTTTGAAACACTCTGCAG
>JBDTFR010000117.1:0-38222 GCA_039937835.1 Bacteroidia bacterium
TGGTTCTTAACTTGGTTAATTTAACCAGGTTAGCAGCCTTGTGTTCAAATTTTATCAATGCAATATTTTTTATTCTATTAGCTAAATGTAAAAATAAGAGCCTGAGTTTTTGAGCAAGCTCTAATTATTATTTATATCTCAGTGGGTATCATAATATCTTACTAAAACAAAGGTCACAATTAGTAAAATAGAAATAATGATAATAGAATATGGATTTGCAAAATTGATAGCCCATCCCATCATTGGAATCCTTTTCGGACAAAAAATCCTTTTATCTTGTTTATTATAATAGAAAATTCCGAATTCACAATGAGGATCATTGTTGTCGTTGAATCCCATTGATATAAAATTTTAAATTAAAGATTTGGATTGAGATAAATATCAGTAAAAATAGCACTTTATAGGCAACAAAGTATTCAAATAAAAGTAGACCCATTGGGATAAACAACATATCCTTTGAATTTTTGAATGCTCAACATTTCTTGAATTCTTATATTTATAAAATTCAGTATTTTAGTTTTAAAATAGCAATTAGAGCACGTAGATAATAATATGGCTGTAAGAAAAATGCTAGGAGAACGTGGTGTGAAACCTTGAAATTTACCCGCTGATGAAGATACCCAAAAGTTGAAACGTAGATTGAATAATGATGATAAAATTTATTGAAAGAAGTAAACCAAAAGCCTAAAAATAAAAAATAATGAAAGGTTATATGTATATATTAGAATGTGCTGATGGAAGCTATTATACCGGCAGTACCAATAATTTGGAACGTCGGCTAAAACAACATGATGCTGGCGAAGGTGCAAACCATACAAAAAAACATTTGCCAGTTAAATTAGTTTATGTTGAAGAATTTATGCGCATTGATGAGGCTTTTTATAGAGAAAAACAAGTTCAAGGTTGGAGCCGAAAAAAGAAAGAAGCCTTGATAAATGAAAAACAAAATGAATTAAACACATTAGCTGAATGTAAGAATGAAACACATTTCAAAAATAAATAAGGTGGCTAAACAAAGGTGTGTCTTCGGCTCCTCTATGTGTCTTCGGCTCCGCTCAGCCACCGGAGAGATGGTGGGTAAGTAAAGTTTGGTGGCAGAATAAAGTTTGGTGGCAGAATAAAGTTTGGTGGCTGAGCGGAGCCGAAGCCACCAGATAAAGGAATACCTTAACAAGCGGAATCTGTGACTTCGGCTCCGCTCAGTCACCAGAAGGGAATACGTTGACATAGCAAAGGGTGACTTCGGCTCCGCTCAGCCACCCCAGAGAAATACAGTGGCTAAACAAAGCGTGGTGGCTGAGCGCAGTCGAAGCCACACACAAACAGCGATTGAAAATATCATCTCTATTCATTTATAAAAAACAAGTTTAAGAATCTTTTTGAAAAAGGCACCAAAGTAAACTTTACTTTTGCAGCCTAAATACTTATAAAACGCATATAATATGTTTACAAAAAGAGTTCATTTCATTTTGATATTTTTTTTCTTAGGTGTTTTCTCAGTATTAACAGCACAAAATAAATTTACCATTAGTGGGACCATTAAAGACAACCAAACTGGAGAAACAATGATTGGCGCAACCGTGAGGGTAGTTGAATTAAAAGGAGTTGGTGCAGCCGCTAATGAATATGGCTTTTACTCATTAACACTTCCTTCAGGTAACTATACGTTGTTAGTTGAACTTATTGGGTATAAGCCTCAGACGAAGCAAATCAATTTAGATAAAAATATCAAAATAGATATTTCTTTAGTAGAGAATACCGCCACCTTAAATGAAGTGATTGTTTCCGCTACTAAAGCAGATGATAAAATTACCAATGCGCAGGCAGGTATTGAAAAAATTGACATAAAAGAAATTAATAAGATTCCCGTGTTAATGGGCGAAAGAGATATTTTAAAGGCCATACAATTGATACCAGGAATTAAATCGGCAGGTGAAGGGAATGCGGGTTTTTATGTTCGAGGTGGCGCAGCAGATCAAAATTTAATTTTATTGGATGAAGCGCCAGTATATAATGCTGCACACTTGCTCGGTTTTTTCTCCACTTTTAATTCAGATGCCGTAAAGGATGCCACTATCTATAAAGGAGGAATGCCTTCACAATACGGAGGCCGATTATCTTCTGTATTAGATATAAAGATGAAAGACGGCAATAATGAAAGGCTTGGTGTTAGCGGTGGTATAGGAATTATTTCTGCTAAACTGAATGTGGAAGGACCTATTCAAAAAGGAAAATCATCTTTCCTAATTTCTGGCAGAAGAACTTATGCAGATGCTTTATTTAAGGCTTCTGGCCGGGGAGGTGCCGTTTCCAAAGGAGCACAATTATTTTTTTATGATCTAAATATGAAGGCCAATTATATTTTTAATGATAAAAATAGAGTGTTCCTCTCTGGATATTTTGGAAGAGACAAACTTGGATTAAAAGATTTATTTGGAATAAATTGGGGCAATACAACTGGTACGGTAAGATGGAATCATGTTATTAATGATAAAATGTTTTCAAACACCTCCCTTATATACAGCGATTACATTTATAAAATAAATGTGAATTTGAGCGCAGATGAAATTACCATAGCTTCTAGTATTCAAGATTGGACATTAAAGCAGGAGTTTCAATATTTTGCTAATCCAAACAATTCCCTAAGATTTGGTTTTAACTCCACCTATCACACGGTAACACCCGGACAAATTGAAGTTTCAAAAACATCTTTGATTGTACCACCAAAGTTACAAGATAGGTTTTCATTCGAAAATGCAGTGTTCTTATCCAACACTTGGAAAGCAACAGAAAAGCTGAATATTATTTATGGACTACGTTTATCTTCTTTTAGTATTCTTGGTAAAGGAGATTTTTATGGTTTAGATAGCAATCATAATGTTGCAGATACTAGTTCTTATTCAAGTGGTGAATTTGTAAAAACCTATTTTAATATAGAGCCTCGCTTATCGGCGAATTATCAATTGAATTCTAATTCTTCTATTAAAACCTCCTATGCTAGAAACACACAAAATATGCATTTGATCGCTAATTCCATTTCTTCAAGTCCAACAGATAAATGGGTACCATCCTCTAAGATTATTAAACCAGAAATTTCCGATCAGGTTTCACTTGGCTATTTCAGAAATTTCTTGGAGAATAAATTTGAGTTTAGTGTGGAAGGATATTACAAATGGATGCAAAATCAAATTGATTATAAAGACGGTGCAGATGCGAATAAAAGTGTTGCTGTTGAAACTGAATTATTATTTGGTGAGGGTAGAGCGTATGGCGTAGAGTTTTTGTTTAAAAAGAAGTATGGCAAATTCACAGGCTGGGTAGGTTATACCTTATCAAGAACCGAAAAACAAATTGATGGAATTAATAAAGGCGAATGGTACGTTGCCAAGCAGGACAAAACACACGATCTTTCAATTGTAGGAATTTATGAAATTTCAAAAAGATGGACGCTTTCTGCCACGTGGATTTATAATACAGGAAATGCAGTTACTTTTCCAAGCGGAAAATATAATGTAGCCAACAATACTGTTTTTTATTATACAGAACGAAATGGTTACAGAATGCCTTCTAACCATAGGATGGATGTATCGGGTACCTTTAAACTTAAAGAACGCAAACGCTTCTCTTCAGAAGTTGCTATCAGTATTTACAATGTTTACGCAAGAGAGAATGCATACGTCATCACCTTTCAACAAGATCCGAATGATGCTTCAAAAACACAGGCCGTTCAAACTTCGCTGTTCCGAATGGTACCTTCTATCTCGTATAATTTCAAATTCTAATACTTCTTATGAAACAAATAAAAATATTTTTAATAATAGCATCCGTTTTACTAACAGCCACGTCATGCCAAAAAGTAATTCAAATTGACCTTAACTCCGCTTCTCCTAAGTATGTTATTGAAGGTGGAATAACCAATCAATTGGAGGCCTATCAAATTCGCATAACTAAAACAAAGAACTTTAGCGATGACAATAATTTTAACGGCGTAAAGAATGCTTTTGTAACCATTACGGACAATGCTGGTAATTTAGACACCTTAAATTATACTACCAATGGTTATTACAAAAGCATACCTAAAATAGGGGTTGAAGGACGATTATTCACACTAAATGTGAGGGTGGAGAATGAAACTTTTAGTGCCAGCTCGCAAATGCCTTTTTTAGTTCCTATGGATACTGTATATGGTACAAATTTTTTAGGATTCGGAGACACTATAAAAAGGGTAAAAGTAAAATATCTTGACCCTGCTTCACAAGAAAATTATTATCGATTTGTTTTATACATAAACAATAACATTAAAGAAAAAATAATTGTTGGAGATGATAAATTGAATAATGGTTTAAAGGTTGAAAAGAATTTAACCTATCGTAATGATGACGATAAAATTAAAGAAGGCGATTCGGTAACCGTAGAAATGCAATGTATAGATAAAGCGGTTTATAATTACTTTGTTACTTTAAATAAAACAATCAGTCAATCATCAGCAGCGCCAACTAATCCGGTAAGCAATATTTCAGGAGGCGCGCTTGGCTATTTCAGTGCGTACACGACTCAAAAAAGAAAAGTAAAAATTCCATAATAATAAGTTCGAGAAGATTTGGCTTATGATAAAAAGATTGGGGTATTTAGCAACGATGCCGTGAACTCTATAATCTTTGAAATCTTCAATCTATTGGGTGATTGAACTTTAATAAAAAAAGGGACTTACAACTCTAAAAATTGTAAGTCCCTTCAAGCGGAGAGGGAGGGATTCGAACCCCCGATACCCTTGCGAGTATACAAACTTTCCAGGCTTGCTCATTCGACCACTCTGACACCTCTCCTAAATTTGGAGTGCAAAGGTAAGAGAATTTCTCTTAAAAAGCAGGTGCCACAGAAATTACCTTTCTACAACAAATAAAATACAAGCTATCTATTCATCACCACAAATCGCTTAGTACTGAATAATTGATTTTTTTCAGTGATGGTGATGGTATAAATACCGTTTGGATAATTATTTACATTCAATATTAATTTGCTATTACTAATTTGTTCGCTATGCATCATAGCTCCACAAACGTTACGTATGACCAATGAACTACCCGTTTTTAAATTTTCTATATTAAGAGTTGTGCTTGCTGGATTAGGATAAGGAGAAAAAGATGCTGCTGAAGACTCCTTTTTTACATCTGTAGCAATCTCTATTGGTAATAATACGCGTGCAATGTTGTTTCTAGAAATATTGGCAAAAGTATTAAAATCACCAGCTAAAAGAACTTTTCGGTTGGTAACCAGTTGCGTTGTGTATACTGGTCCGTTTGTAATTACTTTAAATGTGGAGTCTATTTGGCCAATGGAATCTAATAGCAATATATATGCGTTTTTAGAATCACTTGTACCGTTAAAATAATACGTGAATTCACCCGCAATCAGTATTTTTTTAGAGGATAAAATTGTAATAGAGCGGATTGGCTTAAAAGCTGGGGCATTGGTACTTTTAAAAGTGATATCTATTGATCCATTTTCATTGTATCTTTTCAACGATCCCCTAGGATTACCCATAAATAATGGATCAGTTTGCCCTCCACCTGCAATTATTTTTCCATCGGGTTGTAAAGCAATACATCGTATATAGGGCTGATATTTTATTTGAAACGTAGTGTCGAGTGTTCCATCTGTATTAACTCTAATGAGGTCTTCTCTTTCTGTTTTATCTTTAACAGCTTTAAAAGATCCACCTATTAAAATTTTACCTGATGGAAGTGCTAGCACTGAAAAAACAGTATTTCCATCACCTGAATTATGAACTAAAGGACTCATAAATCCAGTGTCTAAACTTCCATTTGTATTTAAACGCGCTATATTCAAACGGTCAACACCGTTAATATTCGCAAAGCTACCACCAACAATTAATTTTCCGTCTGTTTGAAGTTTTAATGTATAAATAATACCATCTGCTCCACTTCCTATAGAAAACGAAGGGTCTAGTGTTCCATCTGTATTTAAGCGGATAAGACCAACCACTAGTTGGTTATTATACTGGGTAAATTCACCCGCAATAATGGTTTTTCCATCTGGTTGTGAGGTTACGGCATAAACAGGGCCATTGGTTCCTGTACCAGGATTAAAAGAATTATCAAGTGTTCCATCGGCAAGTAAGCGTGCAATATGACTACGTGATTCAAATTGTACTGCTGAAAAGCAACCTCCAATAATAATTTTTCGATCTGCTTGAATGGCGCTAGAAAATATATCACCGTTTACTCCTGTTGATTTATTAAAAGAAACATCAATGGCACCATCTGTATTGATGCGGGAAATACCATTAGCCGTACAGGAATTAATTTCTTGAAAAGTACCGCCAGCTATAATTTTTCCGTCTGGTTGAATGCAGGTCGTATAAGTTGTTTGTCTCCAACTATGAAGTTTAGAAATATTTTTTAGAGGCGATCCCTTTCTAAGGAAACTATTATCAATACTCCCATCTTCATTTAAACGAGTAAACAAATTAAGATTACACTCTTCTGTCAGTTTATCTTTACCTCCCACAATAATTTTGTTATCGCTTTGCAAACTAAGGGTGTAAATCCATCCACCTCTTCCTTCATTGAAAGGAGAATGAAAGTTGGTGTCGGGCTGACCATTCGGTAGAAGCCTACGTAAGAAAAAATAACCAGGAGCATTCCCAGAAGCCAGACCTCCAGCAATTAATAATTTTCCATCTGCTTGTATTTTTAAGCACTCTACTACTGGATATTTGAATGTTCCAGTATAGATATGACCTTCATACGTATTGTCTTTACTACCATCTGCGTTTAAGCGAAGTAAATAAAGCTCTTCGCTGCTTATAACGGTAATAGCAATAATTATTTTAGCATCCTTTTGAAGAACAAACCTATCTAATCCTGTGTAGGTTGTATCAAATGCGTTAAATGTATTATCTATAGTACCATTATTATTTAAACGCATAATTTTTTTTACCGAATCTCCATTATAAGTATTAAATCTTCCGGCTACTATTAGTTTACCATCAAGCTGAAGTTGCATACAAGTGGGTGCATCATCAAAACCGCTACCTAATTTAAAAGTGGTATCTATTGCACCATTTTCTTGAAGACGAACAATGTGGTTGCTTAGTGTATTGTTATACATTGTAAAACCTCCACTCAAAATAATTCGGTTATCTGGTTGTACAATTATAGAAGATGGAGACCCATTAAAACCAGTTCCTGATTGAAAACTGTTATCAGTACTGCCATCCATATTTACGCGAACAATGCCGTTTGCGTTGATGCTATTGTACTTACTAAAACCACCAGTAAATATTATTTTATTATTGCCTTTTTGTAGTGCAGAACCTGTTATCACACCTTCAGCGCCCTTAAACAGGGCATCTTGCCCACTATCTGGGGAATTAAAAGTAGAATCGTTTTTCCAGATTTGAGCAATAACGGTACTGGAGAACAAATTAAAAACAAACATAAAGATTGTTATTAATTGAATCGAAAAAAAATAATTTTTTTTCATGAGTTAAAATGATTAAGGTTAATATAAATGCGATGAATTATTTATTTCTGTTGATAAAACAGAATGCAATGTTAGTAATTAAATTTAGATGGTAATCTTAATAATTTATAAGTAGAGAAAATTAAAAAGTTCTATTTTAATGAAGGGAAAGGTTTAGTTTCCAGTTTTGATAATCCATCTATAGACAAATGGGCTTTAATGGCATTCGTATACCTCAAAAAAAAATTTTTCAAGTAACCATCAAATAGTTACTTCTCCTCTTAAATCACTTTGTAATAATTTTTTAATTTCTTTTAAATCGCTTGTTTTTCCCAGCACATACATCAGTTTTGCTACTGCGGCTTCTGTAGTAATATCTCCTCCTCCAATAACTCCTATTTTATTAAAAGCTGCACTGGTCGCATATTTACCTTGGTCTACACTGCCTGCATTGCATTGTGTTACATTTAGTATTACAACACCTGTACTTACACATTTTTTAATGCTTTCAATAAATTTTTTATCGCTACTGGCATTGCCCGACCCAAAGGTTTCGAGTATTACTCCTTTTATTCCTTTTATAGAAAGTATCGCATCTATCACTCGTTGTGTAATACCAGGAAATAATTTTAAAATAACAATGTTTGAATTTAATGCAGTATGAACGCTTAGTTTTTTACTCGTTACTTTTTTTAAAGCCGCGTAATTATATTTTAAATGCACACCTGCTTCAACAAGTATAGGATAGTTAGAAGATTGAAAAGCTTGAAAATGTTCAGAGTTAAATTTATGAGTTCTGTTTCCTCGATACAATTGATACTCAAAATAAATACAAACTTCTGATACTATTGGTTTTCCTTTTTCTATTGCTGCAGCTATTTCGATGGCCGTAATTAAATTCTCTTTACCATCGGTACGTATAGTACCAATTGGTAATTGAGAGCCAGTGAGTATTACCGGTTTGTTTAAATTTTCTAACATGAAACTAAGTGCCGATGCAGTAAACGACATGGTATCGCTTCCATGCAAAATAACAAAGCCATCGTGTTTCGAATAATTTTTTTCAATCAACTTCGCAATTATCACCCATATATCCGGATGCATATCGCTTGAGTCAATTGGTTGTTCAAATGCTTCCGATGATAATTCAATATCAAATTTTTGTAGTTCGGGAATTTGTTTTGTTAGGTGATTAAAGTCGAACGGCTTTAATTGCCCTTTCGCATCTTCAATCATTCCAATAGTACCACCTGTGTAAATTAATAATATTTTACGTCTCATATTTTACCTTAGTTTTTATAACTCAACAGCCAAAAACAGCGATCGAGTTTTTAGTAGTAACAGCACTCACTTCCTCCATACTTATATTTTTTAATTCCGCCACTCTTTTTGCAATCAGCAATAAATAATTCGGTTCATTTCGTTTACCACGATTAGGTGTTGGTGCTAGATAAGGAGCATCTGTTTCTAAAACTAAATGTTTTAAATCAATTGCCTCTACTACTTTATCTAATCCCGAATTTTTAAACGTAACTACTCCGCCAATACCTAATTTAAAATCGCCACTAGCAATTACTTGTTCTGCCTGCACTACCGTTCCACTAAAACAATGAAAGATTGCTTTTAGTTGGTCATTTTTAAATTCACTTACAATTTGCATCACTTCGTCAAATGAATTACGGGAGTGAATTACATAGGGTATTGAATATTTTTTTGCCAATAAAATTTGTTGGCGAAAAGCATCTTGTTGTTGTTTAAAAAAAGTTTTATCCCAATATAAATCAATGCCTATTTCGCCAATAGCAGTAAATTTCCTTTTGCTTAACCATAATTCAATGGTTTGCAATTGAAATTCAACATCTTCGCCTACCGAACAGGGGTGGAGCCCCATCATGCAAAAGCAATTTTTTGGAAATTGTTTTTCTACCTCCAGCATGCCATCAATTGATTCCGCATTAATATTGGGCATAAATAACCGTTCAATTCCTGAATCGATTGCTTGTTGAATAAGTTCATTACGATCTGCTTCAAAATCTTTTGAATACAAATGGGTATGCGTATCTGTTAAAATCATAGAACGAAATTAATTAAAAATTAGACTTCTTATTTTTAAAATAAACCTCCGTTAAATGCGTCTAAAAAGGCATACTTGTAAAATGTTAGAGATCTATTTTTTATTCTAAGCTTTATTGCTTAAAATTGTAAAATGAATTGTGTAAGCAAATCCTTTATTATCGATATAAAAGAAGTTACTAAGCGTAACCCTGAGTAATCCATACTCGCCCAGCAGCTGTCTATTTTATTAATCATAAATAGTAATAAAATAGAGCGTACGTCCAAAATAGTTATCGTTCCATTTAATACAATCTACCATGCCTATTTACCATAAACTGGGAAAATTCCCACAAAAGCGTCACACGATATTTGAAAAACCTACAGGTGGTTTTTATTACGAACAATTATTCGGTACGGAAGGGTTTAACAGTCATTCTTCCTTGCTATATCATTTACATCGCCCTACGCAAGTAAAGGAAATTATAAAGTCTTATGATGTTACGCCCAAAATTGCAATTGGTAAAAATATTAAAGCGTTGTTGTTAAAAGGTTTTAATTTGGCACCTGCAGATGATTTTTTGGATAGTAGAAAAGCGATGTTATTAAATAGCGACTGTGTGATTGGGCTGGCCGCTCCTCGCAAATCCATGAAGAATTATTTTTATAAAAATGCCGATTCAGATGAATTGCTATTTATACACAAAGGCACTGGAACGTTGCATACATTAATGGGAAATATTCGTTTTGAATATGGCGATTATTTAGTTATTCCACGCGGAATGATTTATCAAATGGAATTTGATACAACGGATAACAGATTATTATATGTGGAATCGCATGCTCCGATATACACACCGAAGCGTTATAAAAGTTCTTCTGGACAACTATTAGAGCATTCGCCCTTTTGTGAACGTGATCTTAAATTGCCCGAAAACATAGAAACACATGATGAAAAAGGTGATTTTTTAATTAAAGTAAAAAAGGAAAACATGATGCATGAAATAGTATATGCAACGCACCCTTTTGATGTTATTGGCTGGGATGGATATAATTTTCCATACGGTTTTAGTATTCATAATTTTGAGCCCATTACAGGGCGCGTACATCAGCCACCACCTGTCCATCAAACGTTTGAAACCCCGGCGCTTGTTGTCTGTTCGTTTTGTCCACGATTGTATGATTATCATCCACGGGCTATTCCCGCACCCTACAATCACAGTAATATAGATAGTGATGAGGTGTTGTATTATGTAGATGGTGATTTTATGAGTCGTAACAACATTGAGCAAGGACATATTACTTTACATCCTAAAGGCGTCCCGCATGGACCTGCACCAGGAGCAATGGAAAGAAGCATTGGCCAAAAAGAAACACAAGAGTTGGCAGTTATGGTAGATACTTTTCACCCATTAATGGTTACCGAAGAGGCTATGAATATTGATGATGGTAAGTATTATAAAAGTTGGGTAGAATAAGTATACTCAAAATAAGTAAAGTAAATGATCCATTTTGTAAGCTACCTACGAATAAATATTGTTGCTAAAACAGAAGGTTTTATAGATAAATAGAAAAGTTTAATGTTAATTATTAAATCATTTATAAAATGAACAAAGAAATAAAAAAAGAAATAAAAAATGTGGAGTACGGTTTAGAAAAAATATTTGAAGGAGCACAGGACTTCTTACCTTTATTAGGAACTGATTATGTAGAATTTTATGTTGGGAACGCCAAGCAAGCAGCCCATTTTTATAAAACCGCTTTTGGTTTTCAATCATATGCTTACAAAGGATTAGAAACAGGGTGCCGGGATTATGCATCTTACGTATTAGCCCAAGATAAAATACGGATTGTATTAACCACGCCATTAAACTCTAAATCGCCTATTAACCAACACATCGTAAAACATGGCGATGCAGTTAAAATAATTGCCTTATGGGTAGATGATGCAACAAAATCATTTGAAGAAACGGTAAAACGAGGTGCAAAACCATTTATGGAGCCTACCACCGAAAAAGATGAACACGGCGAAGTAGTGCGTTCTGGAATTTATACCTATGGAGAAACAGTGCATTTATTTGTAGAACGTAAAAATTACAAAGGTTTATTCTTACCCGGTTACAAAGCTTGGAAATCAGATTATAACCCAACATCAATAGGATTAAAATTTATTGATCACATGGTAGGCAATGTGGGTTGGAATGAAATGAATATATGGGTAAAATGGTATGAAGACGTGATGGGTTTTGTTAATTTTTTATCTTTCGATGATAAACAGATACATACCGAATATTCTGCGTTAATGAGTAAAGTAATGAGTAATGGAAATGGCCGCATAAAATTCCCCATTAATGAACCAGCAGAAGGCAAGAAAAAATCACAAATTGAAGAATATTTGGATTTTTATGAGAGTCCAGGGGTGCAACACATTGCTATTGCTACGGATGACATCATTAAAACAGTAATGGAGTTAAAAGCACGTGGCATCGAATTTTTATCGCCTCCTCCGCACGACTATTATGAAGGAATTCCTAAGCGTTTGGGCAAACACATGGATATGATGAAAGAAGATTTAAACGTGATAGAAAAATTAGCCATTATGGTTGATGCAGATGAAGATGGGTACTTATTACAAATTTTCACAAAACCAGTAGAAGATCGTCCTACCTTATTTTTTGAAATCATACAACGTATGGGGGCAAAAGGTTTTGGAGCTGGAAATTTTAAAGCTTTGTTTGAATCTATTGAAAGAGAACAAGCTAAACGAGGTACTTTGTAACCACTTGCTATTGCAATAGAAAATGGGTAGATTATAATATTAAAAAAATCCCTGTGAACTGAAAACACAGGGATTTTTTTATACAGAATTTTTTTCTGTATTTTTGTTAATAGCAATTGCTAATCGACATGAAAAAAATAATCATTATTGCCATATTGCTATTCAGCATCGCGTCGTGTAAGCAAAAAACAATATTTATACAAAAAGAAGTTCCGAATGGGTATAGCATTTTAGTACCTGATTATTTGCAGCCATGTGCTGATCTTCATAAAGATGCTTCGCTTCAATTTCAAAATGTAGAAGAAGATATTTATGCATTGGTAATCGATGAGAAAAAAGTGACCATGCAGGCCAATGGCTTATATTTTACTTTAGATGAATATTATAAAAATATTGTATCACAACCTTTTTTAGAAACGATAAAGGATGTTAAAGTAAGTATTCCCGGGCGGCAAAAAATTAATGGCAACCCTGCTCTTATTACCGAAATGACTGGGAAGGTAGATAAAAATGAAGTATTTTATAAAATGGGTTTAATAGAAACGCCATATGAATTTTATCAAATATTAATTTGGACTCGCGGCGATAACAAAGAAAAATTTGAACCGGATATGACGAAAATGATTGAATCATTCAAAGAACTTCCTCATCCACCAGAAGAATTACCTACTCCTAAACTGAGCGATAGTGTGAGCATTGTACCTGCTTATAAATAATTACGTTCCTAAATAGTTGAACGTATTGAAATAATAGTTGGGAATATATCTTACCGCAGTTATACCGCCTGCTGGGATACTTTTTAGTCTTAAAAGACTTTTACCTGCTGTTTTTCTGAATTTTTTATTAAGTGTGATAAAACAATTTCTGTTTCATGAATAGCAATCAAATCAATTACAATCGTTTCTTTAAGCTTACAAAATAATCGAATCTCCTTACTCTCAGTTCCTTTTTTTAACAAGTCGAAAAAAATATTTTCTTGAATAAAAAAAGCAATAATATCAGAGGCAATATGATAACAATGATTATCATTTGTAATAATGTACTCGTTAGTAATGTTTTTTAAATAGCCAACATTAGTATAACCGAGGTAGTTTTCTAAATAGTAGGCAATACCTATCTTTTCTATTTGATATTCTTTTTCAAAAGAGGCTATTTCTGCATTGTTTTTATAATACTTCATGATTTCTCAAAACTAAAATGTATTACAAAAATAGTTAATTGAAATAAAGTCAAAGTTAAGTTACAGTTAAATTAAACAGCCTGTTTTATCCCTAATTCTTCTAATTGCACGGAGGAGATGGTGGAGGGAGAATCGATCATTACATCGCGACCCGAATTATTCTTCGGAAAGGCAATAAAATCACGTATGGATTCTGCGCCACCAAATAAGGAACACAAACGATCCAACCCAAATGCTAATCCACCATGTGGAGGTGCACCAAATTCAAATGCATTCATTAAAAACCCAAATTGTGCTTGTGCATCTTCTTTACTAAAACCAAGCAGATCAAAAATTTTAGCTTGTAATGCTTTATTAGAAATACGAATAGAACCTCCGCCTACCTCTACACCATTAATTACCATGTCATATGCATTGGCTCTCACTGCTGCTGGATTGGTGTCCATTAATGCAAGATCTTCTGGTTTAGGAGCAGTAAAGGGATGGTGCATGGCATGCCAGCGGTTACCTTCATCATTATATTCTACTAAAGGAAAATCAATTACCCAATGACAAGCAAATTTATTTTTATCGCGTAAGCCTAAACGTGTTCCTACTTCTAAACGTAATTCGGATAATGCTCTACGAGTTTTGCCTTCTGCACCAGCCATTATTAATAGTAGATCACCAGGCTGTGCATTAAAAAGAATCGCCCATTTTTTGAGATCTTCTTCATTATAAAATTTATCAACCGATGATTTCATCGTTCCATCTGAATTGTAACGAGCATAGATCAATCCCGTAGCGCCAATTTGTGGACGTTTTATAAATTCCGTTAATTCATCTAGTTCTTTACGGGTATAGGCGGCTGCCCCTTTTGCACAAATACCAACGACTAATTCGGCATCATCAAAAATTTTAAACCCTTTTCCTTTAATGGTATCTGGATGATGAGAAAGAGAAACAAATTTCATTTCAAAACGAATATCCGGTTTATCGTTTCCATAATATTTCATTGCATCTGCATACGTCATTCGGGTAAGCTTAGGAATATCAATATTTTTAACGCATTTAAATAAATGAATAATTAATCCTTCGAACGTAGTTAATACATCTTCTTGCTCTACAAAGGCCATTTCACAATCTATTTGCGTAAATTCTGGTTGCCGATCGGCACGTAAATCTTCATCTCTAAAACATTTAACTATTTGATAGTATCTATCGAAACCTCCCACCATTAATAATTGTTTAAACGTTTGGGGTGATTGAGGTAAGGCGTAAAATTCGCCAGGATTCATTCGCGAAGGCACTACAAAGTCTCGAGCACCTTCGGGAGTTGATTTAATTAATACAGGAGTTTCTACTTCTAAAAAATTTAACTGGTCTAAATAGTTACGTATTTCAATCGTCATACGGTGGCGCAGTTCTAAATTTTTGCGTACCGCATTTCTTCTTAAATCGAGGTAACGATATTTCATTCGAATGTCGTCTCCGCCGTCGGTATCATCTTCAATTGTAAAAGGAGGGGTAAGCGATTCGTTTAAAATAGTGATCATGTCAGGATTTATTTCAATGTCACCCGTTGCTATTTTATCAGACTTTGAATATCGTTCAGCCACTTTCCCCTTTACCGTAATCACAAATTCGCGCCCTAGTTTACGAGTAGTATCTACCAATTCTTTAGCTGCATTTTCCGTTTCAATGGTAATTTGAGTGATACCATAACGATCACGTAAATCAATCCAAAGTAAAGAACCTTTATCTCTAACCCTTTGCACCCATCCACTAAGGGTAACGGTTTCTGAAACATTTGCAATTCGTAATTCTCCGCAAGTATGTGATCTTAACATCAGTTTTGTATTTATGTATTATTAATTAGTCTTGTTATTAGAAAACTAAAAAGGATATTAATTTCGAATATCAAAAAGCCTCTTTCATTTTCAGCGAAATTACTAAAAAAAAGATTTGCCTTACACCACATTTAAACCTATTGAAGTATCTTTGCTGAATGGAGTTAAGTATTTTTTCTGATGAACATTTTATGCGAGAGGCATTAAAAGAAGCGCAAAAAGCATTTGATGCCGATGAAGTGCCTGTTGGAGCCATTGTGGTATGTAATAATACCATTATTGCTCGAGGTCATAATTTAACAGAAAAATTAAATGATGTTACAGCACATGCAGAAATGCAAGTGATTACTTCTGCTGCAAATTACTTAAATGGTAAATATTTAAATGAATGCACCATGTATATAACCTTAGAACCATGTGTAATGTGCGCTGGTGCAATAGCTTGGGCGCAGTTAGGTAAATTGGTTTATGGGGCTAATGATACAAAAAGAGGTTTTCAATTATTAGCTGAGAATAAATTATTACACCCTAAAACAACCGTGATTAAAGAGGTTTTGCAGAAAGAATGTAGCGAATTGATAAAAATGTTTTTCCAAAATAAACGTCTACTATTATTCATAATTGTTGGTGGATACAGTTTAAGTTTAATTGATTTTATGTTTTAATATGAGTTTAAAAAATCATTATATCACTTTAGGAGTTAGTAAAAATGCCAGCGTTGAAAGCATAAAAAAGGCTTATAGAGAGCTGGCGAAAAAATACCATCCAGATAAAAATAATACTGATCCAGAAACAGAAGAAACTTTTAAAGAAATACAACACGCTTACTACATATTATCTAATAAAGAATTAAGGCATAAATATAACTTAACCATTGTTCACCTTCATGGTTATGGAAATACCCACCAAACTCACAAAACGCAACAAACACAACATCGCTATACAGGTAATGCTTATCAATATGCACAACAGCAGGCAGCATCTAAAACTGAGGGTAAAAAGCAACAAGGTCCAACAGTGCCATTTAAAGAGAAAAAAACAGATGGCGATCCATTTTTCTTAGTGGTGAGCATCGTCATTGCTGTCTTGTTGTTATTGTTCATTGTGCTCTATTAATATAAGATTAACCTTTCTGTTTAAATTCAATTCTTGATATTGTTAAATTTATAAACCTGCCTTTGTTTTCATTTTTTCTATCGAAACAATGGTGCAGGTAAATCTACTAATGCAGGTCAATTCTTTCTGATCGTTATAAATTCTGATTTCCCAAACATGAATTCTTCCTTTTATATGAATGGGTTTGCAGATACCCGTAACTAATCCACTCGTTACTGCCTTTACATGACTGGCGTTAATTTCTGTACCCACCCCAATAAATAAATCATTATTTACCACTAATAAAGAAGCAATACTCCCTAGTGTTTCTGCCAGCGCTACAGAAGCACCACCGTGTAACAAGCCAAAAGGTTGTTTAGTCTTTTTATTTACAGGCATGGTGCCTACTATTGAATCATTATTAATTTCAGTAATGTTAATATCCAATGATTCTGCTAGTGTATTGGCTTTAGTCCATAGTAAGTCATTAACAGTAGGATTTGCGTACCAAATTTTTTCGTCTTTCATATACTTCTGTTTTAACTATAAATGTAGAAAATTGATTATAAGTGATCATAATTGCTCTGAATTTTAAATTTTTGGCTTCTTAAAAACGTAAAAACGTTCCAAAACGTGAATTATAATTCAAAAAACTAACCTTTACTTATACTATTTTTCCTCAAAATGTAATTTAATATTAAATTTTAATACAATATAATAAAAAGGGATAGCTATAAAATCACTACTTTTGCAACCTCTTAAAAATCAATAAATGAAAGAAATTAGAAATATTGCTATTATTGCCCACGTCGATCACGGTAAAACCACTCTAGTTGATAAGATATTACACACTGGAAAATTATTTCGTGACAATCAGGAGTCGGGAGAATTAATCTTAGATAATAATGATTTAGAACGCGAACGAGGAATTACCATTTTAGCAAAAAATGTATCGGTAACCTATAAAAACACTAAAATTAATATTATTGATACCCCTGGCCATGCTGACTTTGGAGGAGAAGTGGAACGGGTATTAAATATGGCAGACGGAGTTGTATTGCTGGTAGATGCGTTTGAAGGGCCCATGCCACAAACGCGTTTTGTAACTCAAAAAGCATTAGCACAAGGCAAACGAGTGGTATTGGTAATCAATAAAGTGGATAAACCAAACTGCCGTCCGGATGAAGTACATGATCAAGTATTTGATTTATTCTTTAACCTAGACGCTACTGAAGAACAATTAAATTTTAAAACTGTTTATGGATCATCCAAACAAGGTTGGATGGGAGCTGATTGGAAAACACCGACTACAGACATTACTTATTTATTAGATAGTATTATTGAATTTTTTCCAGCATCGGAACAACTAGAAGGTACATTACAAATGCAAATCACTTCATTAGACTATTCTTCTTTTGTAGGTCGTATTGCGGTTGGTCGTGTATCCAGAGGTGAAATTAAAGAAAATATGCCCGTTTCATTAGTAAAGCGCGATGGAACGGTTGTAAAATCTCGCATTAAAGAATTATTTGTTTTCGAAGGATTGGGTAAATTAAAAGTTAGTTCTAGTAAAGCTGGTGAAATTGTTGCCATTACTGGTATTGAGGGATTTGAAATTGGTGATACCATTGCCGATTTCGAAAAACCAGAAGGTTTAACACCTATTGCTATTGATGAGCCAACAATGAACATGTTGTTTTGCATTAATAATTCACCATTTTTTGGTAAAGAAGGAAAATTTGTAACCTCTCGCCATTTACGTGATCGTTTATTTAAGGAGTTAGAAAAAAACTTGGCTTTACGTGTGGAAGAAACGAATTCTGCTGATTCTTATTTAGTATTTGGCCGTGGTATTCTTCATTTATCGGTTTTAATTGAAACCATGAGACGCGAAGGATACGAATTACAAGTGGGACAACCACAAGTAATTATTAAAGAAATTGATGGGGTTAAATGCGAGCCTATTGAGTATTTAACGGTTGATGTTCCCGAAGAGTTTGCTGGTAAAGTAATTGAATATGTGAGTCAACGCAAAGGCGATATGTTGTTAATGGAACCAAAAGGCGATTTACAACATTTAGAATTTGAAATTCCATCCCGTGGTATTATTGGCTTGCGTAATAATATTTTAACCTCTACTGCTGGTGAAGCTATTATGGCGCATCGTTTTAAAGCATTTGAACCGTGGAAAGGGACTATCCCTAACCGTATAAATGGAGTATTAATTTCAGGTGAACAAGGTACTGCCATTGCATACTCTATTGATAAATTGCAAGATCGCGGTAAGTTTTTTGTTGAACCAGGAGATCCTATTTATACTGGACAAGTGATTGGAGAAAACAACCGTCAAGACGATATTGTAGTAAACATTACCAAAGAAAAGAAATTAACCAACATGCGTGCTTCTGGTACTGATGATAAAATGCGCATTGCACCAAAAATAGATTTTTCGTTGGAAGAAGCGATGGAATACATTCAAGGTGACGAATATGTAGAGGTAACCCCTAACTCACTTCGTTTGCGTAAAGTTTTATTAGACGAAAATGAACGTAAACGTAACGAAAAGAAAATGAATTCGTAGAAATAAGCTCAACGCTCCATCCCCAAACGCTAAAAAATGCCTCACAGAATTGTGAGGCATTTTTTTTATATAAGCTAATCTCCTATTTAATGGGAGCATATACGAAATAGAGTATTTATGAATACAACCAAAATGCTTATTCTATTTCTAGTTTTAGGGAATTAAATTTTTTTATAATGGCATTAAATTCTTCGATAGGATTTTCTTTATTCCATATAGTGCTATAAAATGCAAGCCCCTTAAACCCTATTGTGTTAGATTTTTTAATAATCCCTACATCTATCCCACCTCTTGCTATTACATTTAAATTAGTTTTTGCAAGTGCGACAGCTAAACTTTTTTCTGTAAATCCCGATTGAAATTTACTGGTTAAGCTATCAAATATAGGACTCAAAAAAACATAATCGTATTTATAGGCTGGGCTCAATTCAAATAATTTACCAATGTTTGCAAAAGAGGTAGAAATAGTGGCATTCGGATCATTAAGTTTAATCAACTTTATAATTAACCACGTCTTAAATTTTCTTTTTTTATGGAGTTGTGTTAAGTGTATTCCTTTTAAATTAAACCGAAGGGCAAGACTATGATGAGTGTGTATAACAATACGATTGTGATATTTTTCGGGAATAGCTTTTATTAACTCTTTTGTTTTTCTTGTGGATGTATTGTGCTTTCTTAAATGAAAAGTATTTAACCCTGCTTCAAATAATTTAATGATAATTTGTGTTTCATATTCTATAATCTTAGAAGAAGAAATAACGATTAATTTCATATGATTTTCTTTTAAATAGAATGAATAGCGATAGAAATTTCACCAATTAAATGAGGAGATTTTTCAATTGCATTACCAATAACAATAACATCTGCACCCGCTTTACAAGCTTTAACAGCATTTTCAACACTATTAATTCCGCCACCCACAATTACGGGAATAGTTATAGCAGTACTTACTTCTTTAATCATACTTTCTGCTACCGGTTTCGCAGCGCCACTGCCGGCATCTAAATAAATAAGTTTTAAGCCAAGCTGCTCACCTGCTAATGCCGTGCACATAGCAATGTCATTTTTATCGTAAGGTATTGGATGGGTATTACTCATATATAAAGCGGTGGTTTGTTTACCACTTTCTATTAACATATAACCGGTGGGCATTACTTCTAAATTACTCTTTTTTAAAATGGGTGCAGCAATTACATGTTTTCCAATGAGTAAATCGGCATTGCGACCAGATATTAAAGATAACAGCAATATTGCATCTGCCTGATTGCTTATTTGTAAATTATTTCCTGGGAAAATTACAACAGGTATTTTGGTTTTTTCTTTTAGGGTAATAATGCATTTTTTGAAATCTCCGTTTGAAAGTAAGCTACCACCTACTAAAATAAAATCAACTTTTGAAACCTCTGCTAAATGAATTATTTCTAGTGGTTTAAACTTATCAGGGTCAATTAAAATGGCAAACAGTTTTTTACCCTGTGCTTTGTTTTTTAAAATGTTGTTATAAATAGGTGGATGCATGCTGCAAATTAATTATTTTAAGAATACAATGTTAATTAAATGATTTTGAGTGGGTAAAAACATTTGTAACCAACAGGGTGTTATGGGGACATAAATTTGCTTATTGGCTGAATAACAGCTATTTTTGTACTCCAATATTGTAATTTAAATAATAAAAATAATATAAATATGTCAAATACATCTGTGGAAAAATTTGTAAAATACAAAGTAAAAGATATGTCCTTAGCAGCTTGGGGGCGTAAAGAAATAAAATTGGCAGAGGCAGAAATGCCTGGCTTAATGGCCTTACGTGAAGAGTATGGTGCTTCAAAACCTTTAAAAAATGCACGTATTGCAGGTTGTTTACACATGACCATTCAAACGGCAGTTCTTATCGAAACACTTAAACACCTAGGTGCAGAAGTAACTTGGTCTTCTTGTAATATATTTTCAACGCAAGATCATGCAGCCGCTGCAATTGCCGAAGCTGGTGTTTCTGTGTATGCTTGGAAAGGAATGAACGAACAAGAATTTGATTGGTGTATTGAACAAACATTATTTTTTGGCGAAGATCGTAAACCATTAAATATGATTTTAGATGATGGGGGAGACCTTACCAACATGGTATTTGATAAATTTCCTGAATTAATCAAAGATATTAAAGGTCTTTCTGAAGAAACTACTACAGGTGTTCTACGTTTATATGATCGCATGAAGAACGGTACGTTACACATGCCAGCAATTAATGTAAATGATTCTGTTACTAAATCAAAATTTGATAACAAATACGGTTGTCGAGAATCGTTGGTAGATGCTATTCGTCGCGCTACAGATATAATGCTTGCAGGAAAAGTTGCTGTTGTTGCTGGTTATGGTGATGTTGGTAAAGGTTCTGCAGAATCATTAAGCTCACAAGGAGTACGTGTAATTGTAACTGAAATAGACCCTATATGCGCATTACAAGCGGGTATGGATGGCTATCAAGTAATGAAAATGGAGAATGCTATTAAAGAAGCGGATATTATTGTTACCGCTACGGGTAATAAAAGTATCATTATCGACAAACATTTTAAAGCCATGAAACATAATGCCATTGTTTGTAACATTGGTCATTTCGACAATGAAATTGACATGGCTTGGTTAAATAAGACATACGGTAAATCAAAAGATGAGATTAAACCACAGGTTGATAAATATACACTTGATGGCAAAGACATTATTGTGCTTGCTGAAGGTAGATTGGTAAACTTAGGTTGTGCAACAGGCCATCCATCATTTGTAATGAGTAACTCTTTTACTAATCAAACATTAGCTCAATTAGAACTTTGGTTACACAATGATAAATATGAAAACAAAGTGTATACGCTACCAAAAATATTAGATGAAAAAGTGGCTCGTTTACACTTAAAGAAAATTAATTGTGAATTAGAAGAATTAACACCAGAACAAGCTAAATATATTGGTGTTTCTGTTGATGGTCCTTTTAAATCAGATATGTATCGTTACTAAAATGGTATACCCTTTATAAGAAAATCCGTTTCAGATAAATTTGAAACGGATTTTTCTTATTTATCATTAACTGTATTTTTACTGCCTATGCTTTATCTAGATGGAAATGGGGATGATTTTAATAGGTTAACGATAAGTTGTAACGCTAATAAACGATGCATACAAAAAGCGAAATGAACGAAGATTATATAAAAACCGTTAATAAAATACTCAGTTATATTGATGAAAATTTAGACGCTGATTTTTCCTTAGAGACAATTGCAAAAATAACTTTCTATTCGCCTTTTCATTTGCATAGAATTTTTAAAGCAATTACTAACGAAACACTAAATGCGTACATTATAAGAAAGCGTATTGAACGAGCGGCAATACAATTAATTCATAAAAGGATGATGACAATTGCTGAGATTGCTTTAAATAATGGATTTAATAGTAATGCTTCTTTCACCCGATCTTTTCATAAGTTATATGGAAAAAGTCCTACTGATTTTCGAAAAACATATTCAGATAAAAATAGCAAGATTAGTAAAATAGATAGCAAGAAAGGGAAAGTGAATTTTATTACTGAAGAATATATTTGCAACATTAATAATCATAAAAATTGGATTAAAATGAATGCAAAAATAGAAATTAAAGAAATGCCAAAAATAGAATTGGCTTACATTACACAAATTGGTGTAAAGGATTTAGAAAATACTTTTGAACGCCTTATTAAATGGGCTCGACCAAAAGGTCTTTTAAAAAGCAATGAACCGAATGTTGTTAGAATTTTTCACGATAGTTTTAAATTTACGGATGAAGAAAAAGTAAGAATGAGTATTGGGGTAATACTTAAAAATAGAATTTCGACAGATGGCGAAGTCGGGTTAACGATAATTGAAGGAGGTAAATACGTGGTAGGGCATTTTGAAATTGAACATAAAGATTTTGAGAAATCTTGGAATAGTTTATTTATATGGATGAACGAGCATGGTTATAAGAAATCAGATAAACATCCCTATGAAATGTATTACAATAATTTTAATAATCATCCTGAAAAAAAATCTATTGTAGACTTTTGTATTCCCATTGAGTAAATAAATGGAAGAAAGAAATGCGATTATTAGTATTCAATTAACATTAAGGCATTTTACAGATATACTTTATTTTTATACAAAATTGCTGAATCTGATAAGCTGTTTAAAAGCAATGATTTTACTGTTAACACTTGAGAAATTTTTCTCGATTTAATTCCTGCTTCAACTAATTCGTCTAATTCATTGGCATGTAGTTATATATTTGGTGGTTGCATCACCGTGTATTGTAAGTGTTATATCCCCTTTATCAAAAGTTAGATACAATAGTTGATTCCATCCAAAGTATTTTTTATGCAATGTTCGTAATTTTTCGTTTTTTGGAATATAATCTAAATCATAATCTTTAAAATAAATAGTGTAAAGATTATTGAAGGTTCGAAAGTGAGAAAAGGTACTATCAGCATTTTGGGTGTAAATGGTTATATAAAGAGTATCTCCATCTTGTAGTGGCTTTTTATTCCAATCAAAAATAAAATCTTCTAAACCATCGTCATTAACGTCAACTCTTTTATAAACTTGAGTTATATGATAATTTCCTTTAGGTATGCAAACTTCTTTCGGTATTTTCTTTTCATCTCCCAGTATCCATACATCTCTATTGCAATCGGCAATTTGGGCAATAGAAGATATGTTACTTCATAAAGCTATTTGTAAAATAATATATTTTTTCATTTTAATTCACAATTAAAAAGATAACTATACCTATAGTCAACCAATGTGCAACTAGCAGGACTGAATACAAAAATTTTTGAGTTTGTGCATTAAAGGCTTCCTGGCCAAGGGTGGATTATAGATTGAACCCGGAACACTTAAGTCTGATAGATTTGTCTAGCTTATATCCCACTTAGGAGAGTAGTGGGATATAAGTCAATCTAACCAATACAATTCTGCTACTTTGAAATAAATGCCCAATGAATATCTAATACTTGTTGGTCTTTAATTAACAATTCAGATTTTCCAAGCTTTTCACCCTTTAATATTGGTGCTTTATATATTTCATCATTTACACGATAATACACTGTATCATTCTCAAGAAGCAATATCTCACTATCTCCCTGATTTGTATTCCATTCAATATATTTTTGGGTAAGTGTATTAAAAAGATAAAGTATACCTGGGCTGTATATATTAAAATATGCAAAACGTTTATCAGCATTAAATTCGTTCTTGCTTTTTAGTGTTGTCCTTAATCCTTTTCCCGGGCTTTCTTTAAAAATACTTTCATTCATACCTGCATAATCATACACTACCCCAGCAAGCCAATTCCCATAACTATTTATACTTGCATAGTTTCCCTTTATTTTTTGTTTGTACCACTTTTTGCTATCATAATCATAAATAATAAAAGTGGAAGAACCTATTTGATTAGAAACAAATTTTGTGGAATTGGCATTTAGAACAAACTGGCTTTTATTATTAATTAATATGAGTATGTGTTCTTTTTTACCAATCTGTAAGCTATCAGGAATAACTAAAGGGAAAATTGGGCGCTCGTTAATATTGCTAACTACGGGTATTTTAATATTTCCATTGGTTGGTTCCGTATAAATATCTTGATAATCGTTACGTTGCAGGAAATACGCACTTCCCGATAGTAAAATACGTTTGTAATCATTTGATCCAAATTCTTTTTTGCTAGAATCAATAAAACTATAACTTTTTAAGATTTCAAACTCTTCCACATCATTATTAAAACAAGCTATACATAAAAAGGGCTTATCATTTTCTTTAATTACTTTAAATTCGGAATAGACATAATATTTTGGGCAAATAATTGGCTGGTATATTAAACTATCAAATTTATCTGTGTTAATAACATATAAATTTTCCTCGTATGTTTTTTTAGCTTCTTTCGAAATAACAATTCTTTTGCTTTCATAATAATACCGAATATCCTTAACCCGATTCTCATAGGTTGTAAGCTTAACTACCTCGTTAAACTTTATAGAGTCCTTATTGAACAATAACAAAGCTGCTGGGATGTCATCGCTAAACACATAAGGGTCATCAACAGGGGTAGCTTTCAGAAAGAAGAGCCTGTCCTGTGCGTATATACTTTTTAGTATAAGCAAACAAATTATTGTTACGGTTACTTGCAATTTCATAGTCATGTTTTTTTCTTACTGATTTTCACCACAAATACGTTCAACGTAGTTAAATGGCGGGTTTTGATTATTTAATCGGTCAATAGTCCAGTACGGTTTTTTTGTTATTTCGTTAATTAGTAAAGTACAATAAGCACCACCATTGTAATATTTTAGAGTAAGCGCATTTTGTATTCTTTTTTGGGTACTCGTTGGTGTTATTGCAAATATTTCGTTGTTGGTTGCAGTTCCTTCTTGTATTGTTAATACTTTGCTACCTGTATTATCGCCACTCTTTATATAAATACTATCATTTACAAGGTCATCATTATGTATCTTATCCCATTTTTGTATAGTTGACAAATAACTATTAATTCTTCTTTCTGCCCAATTAATTTTATCAATCCTCAAAAACTGAACACCTCTGTCGATATTGGCTTTCCAGTTCCATAGTTGATTGGGGGTGGCAACAAGCAAAACACCATTTGTTGTTCCAAAATTATCTAACTGCATTAATCCAAATCCTCGAGGATACCCTAAATTAGGACAACCTATAGTATTTGTCCTAGCTGTATCATATTTCGTTCCTGCATTAAATTGTTTCATGGCTTGCCCTACAACTGTACTCCCCGATTCATGTCTTATAATCTTTATTAAAAACCATTCACTATAGTTTTGAGAAGTTAAATAGTTTTTTACTTCTTGTTCGGTTGGGTTTGAGCCTCGTATATAGAATATTTTTGATTTGGTGGTAGTTCCTGATTTATAGTAGACATACACTTTTCCTCCTCTCATTTCTTTTCCAAAATCAATATCCCAACTCTCATTAATTTTTATTTTCTTCCATTCGCTAGATGGGTAAAAAGTACTGTCATTTCTAACTTGTGTATTGGCCGAGTTCCAACGTTTGTATTCAATTTTAAGCCTAACCTCAATTTCGGCATTGCCTGTATAGTTGTCTTTAAATGGCTTTATTTTGATATTGGGCATTTCAGGTGTTGTCGATATAAGTAGATATGAATTTGGCTTGATAAGCTTTGTACCATTATACAAAAACATTGAATCGATTGCCACCATTGATGTGGCCATCGCCCCCTCTTCATCATCCCCTTCAAACCAACCTACAAAACTGGGGTTATGTATTAAGTCCCATTGGTATTTATACAAGGCATCTTGTGGCTTTGTGGTGCTGCCATTTACGGGCGCATAATCCATGAGGTTATCGGTTTGTCCACGGTTGCCTTCTCCTAACTCATCACTACTAAAAATATGTTTTAAATTAAATGCACCATGCCCTAATTCATGCGCTATCGTATGCGGGTTGTTATCAAAAATAAACCCGATGTTACGCGCTCTGGGCATGTAACCCAACCAACTATTATTATTAGTACAACCAAGAAATAAGTAATAGGTATTGGCATCGACATTATTTTTACTTTTAAAGTCTTTAATAATAGGCTGCATGCATGCTGGGTAATTGCTAAGCAAGACACTGTTTTTTATGATAAGATTTTTGTTTAGATCATTCGGTAGGTTATAATCAAGAACACTTACTTGCCAGTTAATAAATATACTTCCGTATGTTTTTGTTAGTACTTCTTGTACCGCTTTTACATCAGGCATTTTAGCGTTACCTAAATTAACCAAGACTAGTTTTAAAGCGGCCTTACTTTGATAAAACTGCACATTAAAAGCACCAATAGGGTAGGTGGTGGCTGCAATACCAGGGGTGCTGGGGGCAGTATAATAAGCCACGACTTCTGCTATGCTACCTGCTGGTTTACCAGGAATGTTTATTTTTAAAATTGTATTGTCGTCAGGAGAAATTTGAGTGGCATAGGTTTCCGTACCCCCACTATTTTTAAATTTAACATCCGCAAGATTAAAATTAGGGTTCTTCTTTTTTAATTTTATTTTTATTACATCGTTGCTGGTACTCATCGCCTTCCAAGCAATGGGGTAATTGCTATTATCGGTACTGTCTGTTGCGCTATTATAATAAGCTTTTAAAGCATCGTATTGTTGTTCGTCTACATCACCTGTAGGTTGTGTAACAAAAGGAACTTGTTCAAAATTTAGTTTAGCGGGTGTACTATTAATGTTGATGCTCGAAAATATTGGTTGAGGGTTACCGCCACAGTTTGCAGTATTACTTATTAGTATTTTTTTACAATACTTGCTGGCTTGGTTAATAACATCATTAAAGGGTAGTTTACTAAAATCACTTAATCTAGTATTGGTAGCCACTAGCTTATTAAGCAATTGTTCTACGGTATCTTTTTGTACGGGTGTAAATTTGCACCACAGCTCATCAGTAGTAGCAAATGTAAAAGGTTTAGCAGCATTTTGTGAATTGAAATAAAATTTAATGCTGCCTTGCACATTGTCATTAAAAACCATAGCAGACAATGCCTTATCAAAAGCATTTTCTATTTTGCTATTGCTGCTGGTATCATTATTATTAATGCGGGGTATTAGTAATAATTTAACATGGGTACTGGCTTCAAATTCTCTTTTTGCTAGTATAATAGTAGGGTTTAACCATACTTGTTTTATAAACCGAAATACTAAAGAGTTGGCTCCACCAGGAGTAAGAGAAGGGTCAAATTTTGGAGTAGTTTGACTGCTTGCTAGAAATGATGATATTAAAAATACAAGTAGAACTAAAAATAATTTATGTTTTTTAGAAAAAAAAATCATTTATTTATAATTAGTTATACGTAATAGTAGTTTTGATTAGGAGGGTAATTATCCTTATTCTCTTAAATCAATCTTTTACACTTACGAATATAATAACATAATCGAACTAAATTTAGATTATCAATCTTTTATCCGCTTAATGCTTCCGCTCCTCCTACAATTTCTAATATTTCATTGGTAATAGCTGCTTGGCGGGCTTTGTTGTAGGTTAATTTTAATTCTTTAATTAATGCACCAGCGTTATCAGTTGCTTTGTGCATAGCCGTCATACGAGCTCCATGTTCTGCAGCTAATGAATCGAGCAACGATTTAAATAATTGCATTTTTAACGAACGAGGAATTAAGTCTTCGATAATATATTTTTTATTGGGTTCAAAAATATATTCTACTGCTTTCTTTTGGGTAATATTTTTTGGAGCTTGTATAGGTAAAAATGGCTCTACCATTGTAACTTGTATGGCTGCATTTTTAAATTGATTGTAAATTAAATCTACTTTATCAAATTGAGAATTAACAAATAGTTTCATTACTTCTTCTGCTACAGGTGTAACATTCAAAAAAGTTAAATTATCAAATAATTCATTTAAGCCAACAGATAGTTTTGGTGTTACAATAGTCAACGTACCTTTTTTAAAAAAGTCATTTGCTTTTTTGCCAATAGGAAGTATACTTACATTTGCGTTACTATATTCATCTTTTATTAAACGGGTAGCTGCTTTTATAACATTGGCGTTAAAACCACCACACAAACCACGATTAGAAGTAATGACTACTAATAACACATTTTTAATCTCGCGTTGAATTGAATATACGCCTTCACTGCTATCTAAACTGGCGCTTACGTTTTCTAGTATTTCTTTTAGTTTGCTAGCATAAGGACGCATTTGAGTAATAGCATCTTGAGCTCTCCTTAATTTAGCAGCACTTACCATTTTCATGGCACTAGTAATTTGCTGAGTAGAACTTACTGAAACAATTCGATTACGTACCTCTTTTAAATTTGCCATTTTTTATCGGTTAGATGTTCGCTAAAACAGAAAGTTTAATCCTCCTGTTTTAGTGAACTTCTGAATACTTATTTATATTTAGTTGATAAATCTTTTGCTACCGCTTCTAATACATCTGTTAATTGTTCTGTAAATTTTCCAGCTTTCAAATCATTAAGTACATTTTTATGTTTGGCTTCTAAAAATGATAAATATTCTGTTTCAAACTCTTTTACTCTATTTACAGGAACATTTTTTAAGAGACCTTTTGTACCGCAATAGATAATAGCAATTTGTTGTTCTACACGCATTGGGGAGTATTGCCCTTGTTTTAATATTTCCACGTTGCGCACCCCTTTATCAAGTACTGATTTGGTAGCAGCATCTAAGTCAGAACCAAATTTAGAAAATGCTTCTAATTCACGGTATTGTGCTTGATCAAGTTTTAAAGTACCAGCTACTTTTTTCATTGATTTAATTTGCGCATTACCACCTACTCGAGATACGGATATACCTACGTTAATTGCAGGGCGAACACCCGCATTAAATAAGTTTACTTCTAAGAATATTTGTCCGTCAGTAATTGAAATTACGTTGGTTGGAATGTATGCAGATACGTCACCAGCTTGTGTTTCAATAATTGGTAAGGCCGTTAATGAACCGCCACCTTTTACGATTCCCTTAATAGATTCAGGTAAATCATTCATTGCTTTAGCAATGTCATCATTTGCATTTACTTTTGCTGCACGCTCTAATAAACGACTGTGTAAATAAAACACATCTCCTGGATAAGCCTCACGTCCTGGAGGTCTACGTAGTAACAAGGAAACTTCGCGATAAGCAACTGCTTGTTTTGATAAATCATCGTAAATGATTAATGCTGGGCGACCGCTATCGCGGAAAAATTCGCCAATAGCTGCACCTGAAAATGGAGCATAAAATTGCATTGGAGCAGGATCAGATGCGGTAGCAGATACAATTACCGTATATGCCATGGCACCATTTTCTTCTAATACACGTTGTATATTTGCCACTGTAGATCCTTTTTGTCCGATTGCTACATAGATACAAAACACAGGTTGCCCTGCTTCATAAAATTCTTTTTGATTAATTATGGTATCAATTGCTACCGCAGTTTTTCCGGTTTGACGATCACCAATGATTAACTCACGTTGTCCACGACCAATTGGAATCATCGCATCAATTGCTTTTATTCCAGTTTGCAAAGGCTCTGTAACAGGCTGACGATAAATAACACCAGGCGCTTTACGTTCTAAAGGCATTTCATATAATTGGCCAGTAATGGGTCCTTTACCATCTATGGCATTTCCCATAGTATCTACCACACGACCTAACATACCTTCACCTACATTAATGGAAGCAATTTTTCCAGTACGTTTTACTAAGTCCCCTTCTTTTATGCCATTTGATGAACCAAGTGTTACGGCTCCAACATTATCCTCTTCTAAGTTTAATACAATTCCTTTTAATCCATTAGCAAATTCAATCAATTCACCCGATTGAACTTTTGATAGTCCATAAATACGAGCAATACCATCACCTACTTGTAAAACGGTTCCTACTTCTTCTAATTCTTGCTCCGATTTAAAACCAGATAATTGTTGTCTTAATATTGCAGATACTTCTGCTGGTTTAACTTCTGCCATTTTTTGATATTAATTTATTTGTTATAATTACGTTGTAAATGGTGTATTATACTTTAATAATTCTTAAGATGCTTTTACAAAAGCATTTTCCTTAAAACTATTTTTAAGATTAATTAATTTACGCGCAATGCTTGCATCAATTTGTTTGTCGCCAACACGTAAAATAAAACCACCAATAATATCTTTGTCTATTTTTTCTTCTAATACCACTTCATTGTTTCCCGTGCCTTTTACTACTTCCATTACTTTTTTTCTAGTAATGTCATCTATTCCAAATGCCGTAGTAATAACAGCCGTAAGTATTTTTTTCTTTTCCTTATATTGAATAATAAACTCTTGTGCAATGGTTACTAAATGCTCTTCGCGTTTTTTATTTATAATTAACTGAATATAAGAAAGTGTTAATTTATTTATTTTAGTTTCAAAAATTTCTTTTAAAATAACTGCTTTTTTATTTGTATCTATAATTGGACTTTTTAATAAAGCAACAAGATCAGGACTTGTTTTAGTTGTTTCTAAAATCAATTTCATATCGGCATACACTTCTTCCAATACTCCTTGTTCCATAGCTAATTCTATGAATGATTTTGCGTATCGCGATGCTATTCTTGTTCCTACCATTTTTATAAAACGTTTGAATGATTAATTCAGGTTTACATCTTTTAACAACGTGCTTACTAAATTTTTTTGTTTTTCATCACTGGATAATTCTGTTTTTAATATTTTTTCAGCAATATCTATTGATAAAGTAGCGACTTGATTTTTTAATTCAGTAATAGCAGCCATTTTTTCGTTTTGAATGTTTTCACGAGCAATTTTTAATAATCGTTCCCCTTCTTTACTTGCAATCTCTTTAGATTCAGCAATTAGCCTTTCTTTAATTTCTCTTGCTTCTTTTAAAAGAGAGTCGCGCTCTTGTTTCGCTTCATTTAAGATACGTTCATTATTAGCTTGTAACGTTTTCATTTCTTCTCTTGCACTTTCAGCGGAGATTAATGCTTGCTCAATAGAATCTTCACGTTCTTTTAGCATATCTAAAATTGGTTTCCAGGCAAATTTTTTCAACAAGAAAAGAATAATCGAAAAGGAAACAATCATCCAAAATATTAATCCGATTGATGGTTTTACTAATTCCATTTTTTAATTTATTAAAGTTTTATTAATTTATTTTATAAATGTTTCGATTAAATTAAACTGTTGCCTGCAACAACCTTGCAAGCAACAGTTTTAGAGTTTTCTTACTTGATAATCAACACTACTAAAAGTCCGATAACCATCGCAAAGAAAGCAGCACCTTCCACAAGTGCAGCAGCTAAAATCATAGTAGCACGAATGTCGTTAACCGATTCTGGTTGGCGAGCGATTGATTCCAATGCACTTCCACCAATACGGCCAATACCGATACCTGCCGCTAAAGCTGCAATACCTGCTCCAATAGCAGCAAAACCATAAGTAAGGCTTGCCTCCATTAATACTGATAATAACATAGTATGTTTATTTAATTGATTTTACCTTACCGGATGTAATTTTGATTTTTGATTGCCGGCAAAGTTCCCCAATCAAAATCATTTTTTTAATCGTGATGATTATATACTGCGTGAGATTCATCTATCGCTGCACCAAAATAAATGGCGGTTAGCAATGTAAATACATACGCTTGTAAAAAAGCAACCAATAATTCTAAGGCGCCCATAAACACTGTAAAAACAAGAGATAAAACAGAAACACCCACTCCTAAGCCTGCATGCATTTCGCCAAAAATAAAGATTAAACTAAAAAAAGCGAGTGCTATAATGTGACCTGCTGTAATGTTTGCAAATAAACGTATCATCAATACAAATGGGCGTAGTACCAAACCAAGAATTTCTATGGGAGTTAAAATAAATAACACAAGAACTGGTACGCCAGGCATTACAAAAACATGCTGCCAGTAATGTTTATTAGCGATAAAAAGGGTTATTACCAAAACAAATAATGCCAATGCCAGAGCTATTGAAATACTACCTGAAACGTTTACACCTCCAGGAAAAATAGGAATAAGCCCCAGTACATTATTAATCCAGATAAAGAAAAAAACAGTTAACAGAAAAGGCATGAATTGTAAATATCGTTTATCGCCAATACTCACTTTTGCAATATCATCACGAACAAATAAAATAAGAGGTTCCATAAATGATTGTAAACCACGAGGCGCTTTGCCTTTATTCTTAGTGTATGCTTTTGCTACCGAGCCAAACATCCAAAACATAATAAACATACTAATGAGCATGGCCATTACATTTTTTGTAATGGAGAAATCCCATAAGCTTTCGGTTGCCGTTTCATTTATTAAACCTGTTAGTTCGTCAACAACTACTATATTTCCTTCTTTTAGTTCGTAAGTATAATTGTTGCCATTATACACTTCTTTACCATCATGACCAAAATGAGAAGAAGAAAAAATATCAAATCCTTTATCTGTTTTTAAAATAACAGGCAATGAAATAGAAGTATGACCAAATAAGTGCCATTGATGATTATCTGCAACGTGTTCAATAATCATTTTACCAGCATCGAATTTTTCTGATTCATGATCATTTTCTGCATTTGCAGGGTGATTTTCTATAGTAGTGGATGAAATGGAATCTTGTGCAATAGCAGACGTATGTTCATCCACCTCATTGGCAAAAGCAATTAGGGAAGTTAAAATAAAAACGAATATTAATAAATATTGTCTGAATGTATTGAATTTATTGGCCATTTCGTATAAATCTTACACTGTTTTTGAATTCGGGTGCAAATTTAGACAATTTAAGCTAATGTTAAAAAAATTAAATGCTATTTTTTAATGTTTTATTAAAATTAAAATAAGCAGCATTTAATTATCTGATTTTCAATTAGATACGATCTTTTTTTGTTCTTTTAAAAGGAGCACTACTTCGAAACCGCTATAAAAAAAATACATGGAAAGGAAAAACAAGGTAAAGCCCAAAGCGGCTTCTTTTTTTAATAGGGCATAAGCGAAAATAATTATTAAATAGAAAAACATTTTTAAGCCACTAAGTGCCATGAAATACATAATGAATTTTTTTGGATCCGTTATACGGGTTAGGAAGAGGTGAAGAGCGGTTGTAGTGAGTATAAAAAATAACCAAATAACCCATATCAAATGAGTCTGAAAACGGGGTGATGCATAAGCTTTCCACAATAGCAATACAGCAAGTGTGAAAATTGAAAATAATCCTAAATATAAGAAGTAACGAAGAGTTGAAGCTTTTTTCATACCTTATTTTTTCATCACATCTTTTATAAAATAATAGATGGCTAAAAAAACAGAACCTAAGGTTAGTACTAATGTAAATACAGGAAATTTTAAGTTAAGCCATTTATCCAGTTGAATGCCACCAAATACACCACCAGTTATAATGGCAGCCATTTGAATGCCCATAGAAGAATATTTGATATAATTATTAGCTTCCCGTTTTGCCGCTTGCTTGTAACGATTGTCCGGCTGTTTTTCCTGATGGTTGTTCAATTTTTATTTCTTTAATTGTATCCCCCATTCGGCAAGAGCCTGAAAAAACAGCACCCGGCTCTATGGCTATTTTATTAGTACTAATATCGCAAACTAATTTTGCGGTTGATTTCAATGTGAGCAATTCAGAAATATTTATTTTACCTTTTATGGTGCCCGAAATATCTGCATTCTGGCAAACAATTTCCCCATCAATAGTACCAGATGCACCAACTACCAGTTTGCCTTTTACATTTATTGAGCCTGACAATGCTCCATCTATACGCATATCTCTATTGGTGGTAATATCGCCTGTAATTATGGTGCCTGCTCCAATAAGATTTAAAGAAGGGGTTTCTGATGAGTTGTTTGTTGCCATACTTTTTTTATTAAACATGCTTGTTTATATTTATGTATTTTGGTAAAAATAA
Organism: Bacteroidia bacterium; assembly: GCA_039937835.1. Lineage (GTDB taxonomy): Bacteria > Bacteroidota > Bacteroidia > 2-12-FULL-35-15 > 2-12-FULL-35-15 > 2-12-FULL-35-15. The sequence continues at coordinate 34,448 of JBDTFR010000117.1, forward strand.
TAGAAAATTCTATAAATGCAATAGTTTTAATTACAATACGGGATTTTGGGTATTATGTTATTTTTTTGATTAAATTCTTTCATCCGACCAACACCATTGTATTTAATTCTCTTTATTGATAATTTTCTAGAAAGAACGCTTGATACTCCACAATATTTTTATTTTTATATAACACTTCATAATTTTCTTTCGAAATTATAAAAGCTTGATAAGAATTTACAGGTAAATCGGTAAACGTAGTTGTATTATTTTTTAAAAGGCTATAATAATCCATGGCTTGTTGTTTTCCGTTGAATGGCTTTACACTCAATATTTGATGTTTATCATCTAAAACCGTTTTCGTTACAGAAAGAGCTTGTCCATTTTTACTGGAAAATGTGGAATTGGCAGTTGTTATTTTTTTTTCAAACTGGGCTATTTGTTCCGTCAGCCGATCCGTGCTGTCTTTATCACTATTTATTATTACGATCCAATGATATTCGCCACCTTCATTAAAAATAAATTTATTGTTATTTTTTTTACCTAAAGTACTATCGTTATTAACTTTTAGGGTAATTGGGGTTTTTTGCGCATTTATTAAATCTAGCATTTCTTGTGCCTTATCGCTTACTGGCTGTTTAGGATATTTAATTAAAATATGGGTTAAAGCAGCTTCAAAAGCAGTTATATCTTGTGTTCTGCCAATTGCCAATGCTTTAATATAAGCAAATTGAGGCATGAGCGAACTTTTTGAATACAATGTATCAGCTTTCAGGCAATTAGCAAGTACTTGAGTATAATTACCTTCGGAATACAATTTATAAGTTTCGGTATAAAATTTCTCTACAATGCTTCTTTTTGCCATTACATCATTCGCATAATCTGGGTTTTTTATAATCCTTGAATATTCTGTATTCGGATAATCTTGTAACAGTATATTTTTATAATAATCTGATTTAGGCTGATTATTCATTGCCAAATACGTTCTATAAAGTTGATAATAATTTGATATTTTATATTTATTATCTGGATATCGTTTAAGTAATTCTTCAAATGCATTTGCTGATTTATCATTATTTTGCAATTGTTCTTTGTAAATTAAACCTACATTATTGTACGCATCAATTATTTTGTTTGTTGATTTCGCTATAGCATCAGGCGTAAGTGGAATATTCTTTAGATATGAATTTTTATCTGTTTTATTGGTGATGATTTGTGCGCTGGTAGAATCATTTTTTATGTTAGTAGAATCATTTAGTTGCCCATTATCATCCACTGAATTGGAAGCAAATGCTTGATCTTTATCGCTTCTGCGCCAATTATCTTCTAGTTTAATATTACCCCATTTTTTTTTAAACTCAATTGCTCCAAAACTTAATGTTGTGGGATTATAGAAATACCACAAGCCTTTTTGTAATGAAACGGATGGCGATGACGGAGTAGATGTATTGTTTTGACTGAGAAGTTGTGCATTTTCCAATTTTATCCTTTCTTCTTCCGCTGCTCTTTTTTCATCTTCCGCTACTTTTTCTATTATTTTATCAATTGCATGGTTGCGCTGTTCTTCCGTCATTTTAGCAAGCACCTGTAAACTGTCTTCTAAACTAATGGTTTGCAGGTTGGTAACTAATTTGGTAAGGCTGTTTGCTTTAGTTTCTATTAGCTGATAGTCTATATAATCTTTTGGTAAAAAAGTAATGGAGCTGTCGTAATTTATTTGCGCCTCCTTATAATTTGTTTTTTCAAAATAGATATCCGCTCGTTTTAAATAACTTAATGCTTTTTGTATGGTGTTGGTGGTATTTGCTTTTATAGATTTACTTAAATAGCTTAATGCTAACGACTCATCGTGTTCTTTGTTGGCTATTTCTGCAAGCGCGTAATATATTTGATCTTGAAACTCAATATTTTTATCGTCCCTAAGCATTTTCATTAATTGTTTTTTTACACTTTCGGTATTCCCTGATTTAACATCGTAAAGTCGAGCACTATTTATTTTTGCAGTAAACAACATATCATAATTAGGGTGCAAACCAGGAACCATACTATAATACATAGATGCCTTTTTAGTATTGCCCTGCTTTTCATATAATTGAGCTAATAAAAAAATAGAACGAGCTTTTATTTTTTTATTTCGAGTTAGGGTTATTGCCTTTGTAAGCTGCGTTATTGCTTGTGGATAATCATTTGTCTTAATATAATAATCGGCAGAAACGAATGCTCTTTCTCTTTGAAACGCATTATCTTTTGGGAAATTTTTTGCGGTGCGCATTTCATCAAGCGTAATTTCTGACAGCGAATAACTTCCAATTTCATTGTTTGCACGCGTTTTCCATAACATTCCCGCGTATTTTGTTTTGGGCGCTGGGTAGATGGTAGCAACATATTCAAATGCTTCTAAAGCCGAAAACAAATCTCGTTTATATAAATCTGCTTTTCCTATTAATATGTAATTTTCGTCGATCCATTTACAGGCATTTGGTATTTCTTTTTTGCTGCGCCTTTCCATGATAACATGGTGCTTAATAACGATGGACGATTTTTTGATGCTATTATCTAAATCATCGGTATATGTTTTGGCACTTTCATTATCAGTATAAATAAATAGTGGTATTAGCTTAGTGAAATCATCCTTATGCTCTTTCTCTATTTTTTTAATTGTTGCATTTAAATAAAGCTCGGAGTAGAAAGTGCCATTGTAGTGTGCATTCATGTTATGCCAACCTCTGTAAAAAGCGGTGTTTTTAGTTTGAGAACACGAAACAATAAAAAGCAATGAAATTGCAATTAGACAATAGGATAAAATGGAAGCACTTTTTTTAAGCATTCAGTTTTTTATTTGAAAAATAGGCCATTGATAATTTTTAACAAATACAATTATCAAAAACGTTATAAGTACAAAAATATTTTATTTTTTTAGAATAACGGTATAGTTTATTTAGTATTCCTTTTATAGATTGAAATTTAGGGTCGTCAATTGTCAATATTTTACGATATTTGCAAGCATTATGGCAAAAGAAAAGGAGAAAAAAGATAAATTTTTAATTCGCTTACGTCATCGTTATCGCTTAGTGATAATGAATGACGATAGCTTTGAAGAAACCTTTTCTACTCAATTAACGCCAATGGGTGTTTTTATTTTGATAGGTAGTACCTTTATTTTAATGGCTACCTTAGTTATCTCATTAATTGCTTTTACGCCGTTACGTGAATATATTCCTGGTTATGCAGATGTAAATATGCGGAGAGATTTGGTAAGAATTGCATTTAAAAGTGATTCATTAGAAAAAATATTAATACTGCGTACTTCTTATTTACAAAACATAAATGACGTATTGAAAGGCAATATTACATTAGATAGCGCTCATACTCCACCAGTCAAGGATACACTATTAGCTAATCTTCCGATGAAAGCTTCCGTAAAAGAAGAAAATTTAAAAAAAAATATCGAATCGAACGAGAAGTACAGCTTGGCATTTGGCTCTGATAATAAAAAGGGGTTAAGTAATTTCTTTTTTTTTACACCTATAAAGGGTATTATCTCGGAGTCTTTTAATGCGAAAGACAAACATTTTGGTATTGATATTGTAGGTCCTGAAAACGAAGCCATAAAATCTACTCTGGATGGAACAGTAATACTAGCTAATTGGTCAATTGAAACAGGATATACCATTACAGTTCAGCACACTAATAATGTGATTTCTGTTTATAAGCACAACTCTGTTTTGCTAAAACAAATAGGTGATGTTGTAAAAGCGGGTGATCCGATAGCAATTATTGGTAATTCGGGGGAGCA
>JBDTFR010000118.1:0-3787 GCA_039937835.1 Bacteroidia bacterium
TTGGCGAAGGAGCCTCTGGAGGAGCTTTAGGTATTGGTATTGGAGACTTTGTGTTAATGTTAGAAAACTCTTGGTACTCTGTTATTTCCCCTGAAAATTGTTCTGCAATATTATGGAGAACATGGAACTTTAAAGAAAAAGCGGCAAGTGCACTTAAACTTACTGCTATTGATATGCTAGGAAATAAGTTAATTGATGGTATTATTCCAGAGCCACTAGGTGGTGCTCACATTAATCATGAGGAAACGTTTAATACTGTTAAAATGGAAATTTTAAATCATTTAAAGAAGTTAGAAAAAATTAATCCAAAAACACGTATAGATAATCGTATTGAGAAATTTTGCGCGATGGGTGTTGTTAATGAAGATGTTTAATTTCAGTAACATTTTTTCAGCTAATTGAATGTATGATTAAAAGCAAAAAGAGATCGTTCTATTGAGACGACCTCTTTTTACATACTCTAAATATTTTAGTATTTATTGATAAATAAATTTATGTTGCAATTGTTTGTTGCCATTTTGCACACGAACAAAGTAAATTCCTTTTGGAAGTTTATCCAATTGGATCTGCAATAGATTTTCTCCTTTGTTAAAGTATTGATTTTGATTGTACACTTCTTTTCCTAAAACATTTACAACAGTAATTTTCAATTCGTTATTATCTGTAGTATTTAGAGATAGTGTAAATTGTCCATTGTTTGGATTTGGATACAAACTTAATATATCTGTGCTACTTTGTTGTTCAGCAATCTCCGTAACTTCACTTATACGGTACACTACGACGGTAATTTTAACGGTATTACTTACGCTAAATGTTGAGTTTGGTGAAGTTATCATTCTTCTTATATAGGTGGTAGAGTTTAATACTAAATTTTGGTGATTTTTTTGATTGGCGCCCCATATGTCATACCACATCCCATTACCAGAGCTTTGTTGCCAGTTATATGTATAAGAACCCGTCCCTCCTGTTGGTTGTGAACCATTTAAAAGTGCAGGTGCAGACCCCGCAGAAATTGTTTGGTCTGCTGAAATTGTGTTATTCGCTATTGAGTAATATTTAACTTTAATTGCAACAAAATTACTTATGCTTTGTGTTGAGTTTGGTGAACTAACAATTCTTCTTATTAGTACTAAAGAGTTTACTACTAAATTTTGATGATTTTTTTGATTGGCTCCCCATATGTCATACCAGGTGACATTATCAAAGCTTTCTTGCCATTGATATGTATAAGAATCCGTCCCTCCTGTTGGTTGTGAACCATTTAAAAGCGAAGGAGCTGTTCCTGAATAAATTACTTGGTCTCCTGAAATGGTATTATTCGTTATTAAGTATGGGTAAACAGTAATTTTTACAGTATTACTTATACTTTGTGCTACATTTGCTGAGCTAACTACTCTTCTAATATAGCTGGTAGAATTTAAAACCAAATTTTGGTGATTTTTTTGATTGGCTCCCCATATGTCATAAAAGGTTATATTATCAGAGCTTTCTTGCCATTTATATGTATAAGAATCTGTACCTCCTGTTGGTTGCGAACCATTTAAAAGAGCAGGTGCAGACCCAGACATAATTGTCTGATTACCAGAAATTATATTGTTCCCTAGAGGAGTTTGTAAAACGGTAATTGTAACCGTATTACTTATGCTTTGCACTACATCTGTTGAGTTAACTAATCTTCTTATATAAGTTGTCACGGGTAATAGTAAACTTTGATGATTTTTTTGATTGGCTCCACTTATGTTAGTCCAGTTGGAATTATCAGTTTTTTGCTGCCATTGATACGTGTAAGTGTTTGAACCTCCTGTCGGTTGAGAACCGTTTAAGAGAGAAGGCGCAGATCCAGTGGGAACAGTTTGGTCTGCCGTAACCGTGTTATTTACAATCGGCGGGTATCCGACCTCAACAGGATAGGACGGACCGTCGTAGTTAACACCTAAGTCACTTACAAGCGTAACGAAGTATTTACCACCAGTATGACTGAACATACTAGAAGTTAAAGTAACCCATAATTGTGTATCATAATATTGCGTCGAACCTGATCCACTAAATGAACTATTGCTTAAGTAAGAATGGCTTTCCGCAATTATCGCTTGTGAATTAGAAGAACTTTTATAACGGGATTTAATCCATCCATTAACAATAAGATCTTTTGGTTTAGATATAGTTAAAGAGAATTGGAGATTTACACTTCCACCATAAGGAATTTTAATAGTTCCTCCAGGCGCTACATTTTGATTATTAACTGTCAAATTACTAATCGTAGGAATACACACTTGCGCACTGGAAAAGTTGTACAAGACAATCACTGAAATTGATAATAATAAAATTTTTATTTTTTTCATTTTTTTTTCATTTTGTTATTTACCTACTCTATTTAAGCTTTTCGGTTTACGCTTGATAGTTCTTTTATACAACAATCGCTTAAGTTTTTAAAAGGATGTCAATGATACACATTTTATTTTATAAGTATCTGATTAAATTTTACTCAATAATACTGCTTATTTAAAAATCTTATCGAGATATTTATTTAACGGTACACTTATTTATTTAACGGTAATTTTAAAAACACACATGTAATGGAATTTATATAAAAGGAAACCAAAATATACTTTCTAAAAACACCTCCTATAATATTTTGTTCTCCATTTATTAAGAATCAGTTTTTAGTAACTATTTAAATTTTATTGAATAATAATTTTAAGGAAGCTAAGAAACTGTTTGAAATTCTGTTGATAAAAATGTTAAAGATTAAGGGAAAGACAATTGCATAATAAATTATTTAGGGTTACGAAATCTTAAATAATATGAATGCAAAAACCTTAACCGAATCTCAGTGGAAAGTTATAAAAAAGTATGTTCCAGCAAGCAGACGAAAACGAAAACATGATTTACGAATAATATTTGAAGCGTTCTTTTATGTTTTAAAACAGGATATCATTGGCGTATGTTATCTGATAATTATCCTAAATAGGGATTAGTGTATTATTATTTTTAAAAATGGAGAGATGAAGAACTTTTAAGGCATTTAAATGATATCGCAAGAGAAATAACACGAAAAAAAAGTAATAAAATGCACAATGCTTAGTCGCAATAATAGATAGCCAGTCGGTTAAAACAACACGAGGATGAGATTACGTGGATTTGACGGGAACAAAAAAATAAAAGGACGAAAACGCCACATTATGGCGGACACTATGGGTAATATGATTACCAATATTGTTCATGTAGCAAACATACATGATAGCAAAGGAGCAATTTTAGTGCTGAAGAATTTGAATGAAAACATATTTGGAATAAAAGTAATATATGCAGATTGTGTTTATATAGGTAAATTAATAGCAACAGCGAAAATGAGCTATAATTATGAACTAAAAACATCACCTAAAATAAGAGATTTAACAACAAAAATTGGAAGTCTAAAAGATGGATAGTAGAAAGAACATTTGCTTGGTTGGAAAGCTTTAGAAGGTTAAGCAAAGATTTTGAATCTAGCCAAGCTATGCTTATCTTGCTTCCTTAAAATTATTATTCAATAAAATTTAAACAGTTACAAAATTGATTAAGAATTTTACATTCATGTTATTTAAGATTTCGTAACCCTAAATAATTTATTACGCATTTCCATTTCCCTTACCTTATACCACTTTTATCAACAGAATTTTAGAGCCTGTTTAAATTTATGTTGAAAATAATATTAGGGGTAAAACAAACCGATTGAATAATCTAATTTATTTGTTGTCGACCAAAACTACAAATAATGTATCCAACCGATTTAAGTAATACCCAA
>JBDTFR010000119.1:0-32127 GCA_039937835.1 Bacteroidia bacterium
CATATTAAAGAAAGAGCAAAAGGCGGAAGTAACAGTAATAATAATTTGAGGGTTTTATCCAAAGAAGAAAATCTATCAAGAAATAAAAAACAATAATCATGAAAAAACAATTTAATGAATCGCTTAATACTGCTGTTTTTACAACAAATTATATTTTAAATGGTTCGCCAATTTTACATGTTTATCATTATGAAGAAGATGGAGCATGGCAGTTTTCTGGAATAGAGCAAGAAAATGAAGAAGATATAAAAGTAATTTCTTTGGAAGAAATAATAAATCTAGATAATTCTATTTTGGAATTAACAGATTTAGAGCTAGGGGGAGAGGCTTATCGGAAAGATAAAAATTCAGATTGGATAATTAAGAATTAGCAAATAATATTTTCTTGAACCCAGAAAGCCCCTTATGGCTTGATTTTCAATCAATCTTCCGCTTCTGGGGTAATTAAAAAAACTGATTATCTTTATAACGGCAAAGAATTACAACACAATGAATTTGGTGCTGGTAATGGCTTGGAGTTGGAGGATTATGGTGCAAGAATGTATGATCCGCAAACAGCTAGATGGACGCAGACGGATCCGTTGGCAGAGAAGTCAAGAAGGTGGTCGCCGTATTGCTATGCCTACGATAATCCTATGAGGTTTACTGATCCAGATGGGCGATCGGGAAATGACGTAATTATAAAAGGAGAAAAAACACAAGAGGTAATGAAACAACTTGATGCAGCTACCAGCCTTAAATTAAAAATGGATGGAAACGGGAAATTGTCCGCAACAGGGTCTGCAAAAACAGATGCAGACAAAACGTTATTAAAGGCAATAAACGATCCTCAAGTAGTTGTTACACTTAATTCAACTACTTCAAACTATAATTCTAATGGGAAATGGATTGCTGGAGGAACTTTTGATGGTAGCAAAAAAGGTGAAGATGGAAAAACATACACTAATCAAACTGTAAATCCTGATCAAACAGCAAAAATTGATAATCTTTATGGAACAGGGTCTGGTGTAGCAGCATTACACGAAACGTTAGAATCATTTACAGGAGGCGTTAATTCTCCTGGAACAAGCGGCAATATAAGCATGGGTGACGCTGAAAATGGTACTTCTGATTCGAAAGCTTATCTTAATGCACATACTCAAGCAATGACTATTGATCCAAGATATAATGAACCGAACTTAAGCGCAGATCCTGACGGTAAAGGAGGAGTACATATGAGTAAATTCCCGGTAGGTATGGGAATACCTGCTAAATTAAACCCTGAAATAATAATAAATAATTTAGAAAAATGAAAAAATTAATATTGTTGGTTTTAATTGGGACATATAATTATACATTTGCCCAAGATCATAAAATCTTAAAGGTTATAAGTATAAAAGAATATAGTACTATCCATTTAATTAAAGGTATTGCAAAAAACAATGATACTACAGTCTTGGCTGTTATCAAAGACTGCTCCTTTATTTTAAAGAAAGGATCTCTATATGAATTCTCTATAAGATCTACTCCCATTCAAACAAATCTTACTATTACACAAGATGAAAAAATTTTATGGCGGCCAGGAGATCCTCTAAAATCGTTTCCTTATACTGCAGATTTTTTAAAAGAAGTAACTGCGTATGAATAGGAAAACGAAATTCTTGTAGGTATTAAGCTGCGGGTCTAACGAAGGGCTTAGTGTCCATTATAAATATCAAATCAAAAACCCACCGTTGTAAAACACACGGTGGGTTTGGTTTTTACAGTGCAGCAATATTATTGTTAAAAAAGTCTTTGAATTTTTTCTTGGTAAGCATTGTCTCAATCATACCGAAAACAATATTTTTATCCTTTTCATCGAGTTCAGCAATGAGCCTCATTTGTTCGGTGGTAGTTTTATCTTCAATTTCAATTTTAATTTCTTTGGGGACTTTCCCTTCTAGGTTGATAATCTCATCCACAGACAGCGGTAATGCCCTAAAAAGTGTGTCTGTCACTTCTCAACAAATAAATTTGGATACCGTGCAGAAAAGTGTGTCTAAAATAGTAAACAGTCATCTCAACAAATAAATTTGAAGTTCGCTAAAAATTTAAAATAAATAAAATACTCTATTTTAAATCATTCAATAGCTTTTGTAAAAAAGCTTATTGTTACTTACTTAGGTCCTTGATGATGCTTTCTGATAATAATTTATAAATTTTTTTTAAATTATTATCCGTATTTAAAAGTTTTAAATGAGCATTAATAGTATTCTTGTCATTTCTAACGGCTGGCCCTGTTTGCATCTTAGCGGGACTACCATCTTTAATTTTCATAGCTGTTTCTTCAATGAGAGGCTTTAATAATTCAAATGGTAATTTATTTTTCGATAATAGTTTTTCTGCAATTACATACATGTAATAGCTAAAATTACAGGCGAACACCGCACTTAAATGAAGTAATTTACGCTGTTCAGAATTTATTTTATGAATATTATTATTAATAGTTTTTGCAAAATAAAGTATCGACTTTAAAGAAGTAGCATTGTTAGATTCTATACACAAAGGAATAGTTTTAAAATCGACTATCTTATTTTTCGAAAAGGTTTGAAGTGGATAGATGACACCATAATTTTTAGATGCCTTTTTTAAAACATTCATGGCCACACTTCCTGAGGTATGCACAATTAGTTTGTCTTTTAAATTTAATTGATTAACAAGGCCTTCAATCGCATCGTCTTTTATGGCGACAATATAAAATGTAGCGGCATCATTTATATCTTTTATTTTAGTAATGGCATCAGCACCTATTAATTTTGCAAGAGTAAATGCTGATTTTTTTGTAGGGCTATATACCTGAGAAATTGTATAACCTATATCATGTAAAGCGATGCCTAAATGAGTTGCTACATTACCTGCACCAATAATAACAATAGTGTTATTGCTGTAGTTGCTCATTTAATATAAAAATTATTATGCTTTATTTTTAATGGATTTTCTAACCCGTTCAGTAATGGCGAATATAGTTCCAATAACCATAATCAAACAACCTATCCACAATATATTAATGTAAGGAAAAATCATGGCTTGCATAACTATAAAATCACGCACATTCGATTTTTTTTCTTGCAACGAAATTTCAATTGTTCCTTTTTCAGGATCAATTTTCCAAAACATCATTTGTAATCCCAACGCATCTACTTTTGAGGGAATAGATTCAACTCTATTGTTATTTCGAATAACATACACTGGCGCCGCTTGATATACATGCTTAATATCTAAAACACTAAAATGTGCTTTTACAGCAATATCTGCCTTATTAAGGTGATAAGCAGTATCAGTAATGTGCGTGGATAGAGAATCGAAAATAATAATAGCATTAGATGAGAAAATAGTATCTCCTTTCTTTAATGTGTGATTTTTTGCAGCGGCGTATTCATCAGTATTAGCAGAATGATTAGCAGTTAACTTTTCTAAATCAGCGTAAGTAACATGCGTATATACATCAAAAGTTAAAAAATGACGAGTATCTGGTTCCGCTACATTTCCCATGCGTGGGTTTGTTTGCACTAAAGGAGATAATGTAAATGCTTTTTTTAAGCTACCATTTTTGTCACGCAGAAAGTAATCAACATCAAAGTAAATATTTATTCCTTCTTGTCTTTTCCCTTTATAAGTTACTTGATATTTCCCCATAGGTAAAGTATCTCCCTGTGTTAAAAGAATATTATCACTGTTAGAAAAATCTTTTCCTAATGTCTCTATACTTTTGCCAGAGGTGTTTTGTGATATCACTTCTTTTTTAGAAGTTGCTATTAACGCCCCAAGTAAAACAAGTGAAAACCCTATGTGAGCAATGGAAGCACCCGCTTTTGGTATTTTCCCTTTTAATATTAAAAGCATATAATTTCCATTTGCTGTAATTGCAAATACAGTGGCAAACATTAATAACAAATAATAGGGATTAGTAGATTTACTCAACAATGCAATGATAGTAGTAAGTACAATCGCTATAAAAAATGGAATACTTAATTTTTTAATTACTTCGTTAGGGTTTGTTTTTTTATATTTAAAATATTGTCCAACAGCAATTAACATACATACTAAAAAAGCGAAAGGTAGTTGCCAAGTATTGTAAAAATTAATAATGTCAGTAGAAGGTGCTTTATTTAAGTTGAATAATTTATTCCAAACGGGCATAGACGTGTAGAACATAATTTGAAAAGAAGATACAAGTAAGACAATAGCACCTACAAACATCCAAAATTCACGTGACCATAACTCTTCTTCTTCGGTTTGTTTAGGGAAAATTTTTCGATTCTTGATTAGTAAAAAAATAGCTAATAGTAAAAAGAAAAATAAATAAATTAATAATTGTCCAGACATTCCTAAGTCTGTAAAGGCATGTACAGAAGAATCGCCCAATATTCCACTTCTAGTTAAAAAGGTGGAATAGAGTACTAAAATAAAAGTAAGAATGGCTAAGATAAAAGTAGTAAGTAATGATTGGCCTTTATTTTTATTAATAAGCATTACGTGAGCAGCACCTACTAATGTTAACCAAGGCACTAAGGAAGCGTTCTCAACAGGATCCCAAGCCCAAAAACCTCCAAAGCTCAATGCTTCATAAGCCCATGCTCCGCCCATTAAAATACCGGTACCTAAAACCATCACTCCAAAAAACGTCCATGGTAGTGCGGGCTTCATCCATTCATTTAAATCTTTTTTCCATAATCCTGCAATGGCATAAGCAAATGGTACAACAGTTAAGGCAAATCCTAAAAATAGAGTAGGAGGGTGAATAGTCATCCAATAATTTTGCAATAAAGGATTTAAACCTCGACCATCTAATTTTTCTAAATAATTTTGATTATCAAATAGTGGAATGTTTGCAAAGGAAGGATGTTCACGTAATAATACCGTAAATGGATTACTACCAATACGCGCTTCAAATACAAATATACCTAATAGCATAGATGCTAAAAAAGCTTGTACTAATGAAATGACAGACAATACCGGGGCTTCCCATTTCTTAGCAGTAAACTGTAAGATTAATCCTAATACAGCATGCCAAAAAGTCCATAGTAAAAAACTTCCTTCTTGCCCTTCCCAAAAACAGGAAAGAATATAACGCATCGGCATTTCTTTATTACTGTGATGCCATACATACTCATACTCGAAGTAATGATTGTATAGCATAATAAATAAGGTGATTATAATACCAATTACAGATAATGCATGTATTCGAAATGCATTACGAGCAAAACGCTTCCAAGAAGTTGTTTCTTCATTATCTTTTGCTGCAAAAAAGTAGCTAATGCTTGCTATTAAAGCGAAAACAAATGAAAGGATAACGAATACATTGCCTACTTTACCTATTAATAAATGCTCCCCGATGTATTCCATAATTAAAAATGAAACTTGTATTGTGTAGTTGGATGGTAACTGAACAAATACAATGTTAGATTATACTTGTTATTATTTACTTGCTGTTTCTTGTGGTACTCCATCATTGTATTTAGATGGGCATTTCATTAAAATATCAGATGCTTCAAACGCATCTCCCTTCATTTTACCAATTAAAACAATTTGTTCAGAACGCTCAAAATCTTGAGGTTTGTTTTTATGTAAAATCACTTTACGTTCTTCACCTTTATTATCTATCATATAAAAGCTAAATAAATTAGCATTTACAGTAGGCTCATAAATAGTTTGTTTTACTTTATTTAGTTTACCAACCACATGAAACTCTTGATCAGGCTCTTTTGCCGCCTCTATAAAATTAGCATACGTACTGGTGCTTTGTAATGTAGTAAATATAGCACCTATGGCTATGGCAATAATTACAATTCCTAAAATATGTATTTTTTTCATTGTTAATTCCTCTCTATTCTTATGTTTTACGTACTTATTATACTATTTGTTTTTGATCTCTTTTTCTAATTTGCTAATTTTTCTATCAAGTAATATTAAATAAATAATAATACCTGTAAAGATTATTAAAAGTACTACTACTACTACAAATATTTTACCTGATTGATATAAACCATCTGCCATTTCTATACGTGATGTATTAGTAGGCTGTGCTACCATTATCAATGAAGCGAATAGGTTAAATAAAAGTACTATTGTTTTTTTTCGCAAATTATTCATTTGACATTATTTTGTGATTAATTTTCTCAACACGCACACGCAATGTATAAATCCATGTTGCTAGTAATATCCAACCCAAAACGGCAGGGTAAAAAACAGTGCGCATGTTACTGTCTAAATCGTAATTATTAAAACCAGGGTTTCCACCATTACCAGGGTGTAACGAATCCGTTAATCGAGGTAAAATCATTAAAAAAACAATTAACATTACATAAGCAAAAATGTTATAAACGGCAGCGATTCGTGCTCGTTTTTGTTCTTCATTAATAGAGCCACGTAAAATAAAATAAGCCAAATAAATAAGCAATGTAATGGCAGCACCATTTAATTTGGTATCGGCAACCCACCATGCGCCCCAAGTATAACGAGCCCATAACGAACCCGTTGTTACACCCAATAAACCTAATAACATACCTACCTGTGCCGCTTGCGAAGCTTTAATATCATTCTCTATAGTTGATTTATTTAAGTACAAAATACTATGATAAACGGATACAAAACAGATCACAATCATAGAAAACCACATGGGTACATGAAAATAGAGGTTGCGAATGGTTTCATGCAATATTGGTTGGGCTGGCACCTTAAAGAAAAAGCCAGTAATAATGGTGTACATTATAAGAACAACTGCAGTTATCTTCCACCAATTTTTTTTCATACTAATTCCATTTTTCACCTTAATAAATGATCCTTTAAAAAATATAATTTCAGGGAGTTATTAATCCTTCCAAAGGTAGCGAAATAATAAATAAGACAAAACAACAATAATCACATTTAAAAAGCCTAAAACAAGTAAAGAGTTAACATCCCACAGTTCCAAGCCATCAATGGCATTTTTAGATAGTTTTATTAATACGATCAATAATGGCATCATAATAGGAAAACTTAAAATAGCCATTAATGTAAAATTATTACTGGTTTTTGATGCGATAGCCGATACCATTGTTAGCAAAGAAGAAAACCCCATGCTTCCTAATAACAATGTAACTATAAAAAGAAGGTAATCTTGAATTAAATTACCAATAAATATACTATATACAACCAAGCATAACGCAGATAAAAACGAAAGTAAAAAGGAGTTGTAAATGATTTTAGATATTATAACCGCTTCTGGGCTAGCTAAAGTATAGAGATATAAAAGCCGTCCACGAGTTTCATAAATAAAACTTTTTGCAACAGCATTAATGGAAGCAAATAATAATATAATCCAAAATAACGCATTCCAAGTAGCAGGGGTTACAATTTTTTTAAAACATAAATAACTCACAAAAACGGTAGAAACTACATATAATAAAATACCTCCTAATGCATATTTATTACGCATTTCCAATTTTACTTCTTTCGCAATTAAAAACTTTATTTCGTTTACCAGCATTTATATTTTCAACCTTTATGTATTTAGTTTAATTGAACTACATCTCCCATAGCCGGAATAATTATGTGTTTAAAGCCTTCGTTAATTAATTTTTCTTTATAATTTAACTAGGTTTCATATTCACCGTGGACTAAAAATAATTGTTTTATTTGTTTTTTATCCTGACAAGATAAATAGCGTATCATTTCTTTATAATTTCCATGAGCACTGTATGAATCCATTATTACCACATCTGCTCTTACTTCATGTTCTTCTCCAAATATTTTTACTTGTTTAGCTCCATTTCTTATTCGTCCTCCAAGAGAGTGAGGTTCTGCATATCCAACAAGCAATACCGTATTTTTAGGGTTAGAAATAGTATTGGCTAAATGATGCTTAATTCTTCCCGCTTCTGCCATTCCAGATGCCGAAATAATAATACAGGGCTCATCAGAAGCATTAATATTTTTAGAATCTTTAACATCTTGAATGTAGATGAGATTATTAAAACCAAAAGGATTGGGGTCCTTTTTCATATTTTCCAAAATATCATCATTAAAGCATTCTGGATGATTTCTCATGATAGCGGTAGCATTTACAGATAAAGGACTATCAACATACACATTGATGTGAGGCAGCATTTTTTTTGTTTCTAATTGATCAAGTGCATACACCAGCTCTTGTGTTCGCCCCAAACTAAAAGCGGGTATAACTAATTTACCTTTTTTTGTAATACAGGTATTATATACAATGTCAAATAACTGTTGTTCGCTGTAAGTTGCATCGCTGTGTAATCGATCACCATAAGTAGATTCAGCAATAATATAATCTGCTTGTGGGAATGGTTGAGGATCTTTCAAAATAGAGCCATTATAACGGCCAATATCTCCAGTAAAGAAGAGCTTTTTTATGCCATCTTTTTCTGCTATGGAAAGAAATACGCCTGCACTTCCCAATATATGTCCAGAATCAGTAAAGGTAACAGTAACCCCTTCACATACCTCGTAAGGGGTATTGTAATTTACTTTAACAAGTAAATTTAGAGTTTGTTCTGCGTCTTTTAATGAATATAAGGGCTTTAATAATTCTTCTCCTTTTTTCATTCTTCGTTTATTTACAAAACGAATATCAGCTGCTTGTATATGTGCACTATCTGTAAGCATTATTTTACATAAATCTGCTGTGGCAGTGGTACATATTATAGGATTAGTAAACCCTTGCTTTACAAGATTAGGAATGTTGCCCGAGTGATCAATATGAGCATGAGAAAGAATTAAATAATCAATTTCATGAGGATCAAAAATAAATTCCCGATTCATCGAATCTGTTTCAGCGCCCCTCCCTTGAAAGAGGCCACAATCTAATAATATCTTTTCACCACTAGCAAGTATAATTAAATGTTTACTACCAGTTACTGTTCTTGCTGCACCACAAAATTTAATTTTCATTTAAAAACACGATTTTAAAATTAATGCAAAGATACATTTACTAACATAATAGGAGAATACTTGTTTTACATTTAATAAACAGATTTATAACAATATACAGAAGCGCTCAAGAGTTTTAATTTTTGCTCATAAAAAGCGAATATATACTTATCTTTACAAAAAAAATAGACTAAATGAAAACAAAAAAATTTATTACCATAATAGCAATCATTACTACCGTTATAGCCGCAAAGGCGCAATCATTTTATGATCTTAAAGCAAAAACCATCGATGGTAAAGAATTTAATTTTTCTGAATTAAAAGGCAAAAAAGTATTAATTGTAAATACCGCTTCTAAATGTGGTTATACGCCTCAATACGAAGATTTACAAAAATTATACGATACTTATAAAGATCAAAATTTTATAATCTTAGGTTTTCCTGCTAATAATTTTATGAATCAAGAGCCGGGTGAAAATGGTAAGATTAAAGAATTTTGCACAAAAAATTATGGTGTTACTTTTCCAATGATGGAAAAAATTTCTGTTAAAGGGGCAGATAAGAATGATATATATAAGTGGCTTACTGAGAAAGAGTTAAATAGAAAAATGGACACAGAAGTAAAATGGAATTTTCAAAAATACATGATTGACGAAAAGGGCAATTTAGTAGATGTTGCTTATTCTAAAGAAACACCAATGAGTGATAAAATTGTGAATTGGATTAAAAGTAAATAATAGATTTTTATGTTTTAATTTCGGTTATCGCTGAGATTTAGATTATTTAAAATATGAAATTAGATATTTTAGCAATTGGCGCTCATCCTGATGATGTAGAACTTTCATGTTCAGGTACGCTCTTAAAACAAATTTCTTTAGGTAATAAATGTGGTATACTTGATCTTACTTGTGGAGAACTTGGTACAAGAGGTAGTGGTAGTTTACGTTTAATAGAAGCTGCAAATGCTGCAAAAGTATTAGGTGTGGCGGTACGCGATAATTTAAAAATGGCCGATGTTTTTTTTAAAAATGACAAAGAACATCAGCTTGAAATAATAAAGAAAATACGACAGTATAAGCCAGAGATTATACTTTGTAATGCCATTTCAGATCGTCACCCCGATCATGGTAGAGCTTCACAACTCGTATCTGAAGCTTGTTTTTATAGTGGATTAAGGCGAATAGAGACAACCATAGATTCAGGAAATCAAGAAGCATGGCGCCCAAAAGCGGTTTACCATTATATACAAGATAAGCAACTAAAGCCAGATTTCGTGGTGGAGGTTACTGCCTTCGTAGATAAGAAGATGGAGGCAATACATGCATTTAAATCTCAATTTTATGACCCTTCCTCCAATGAGCCTGAATCACCTATTACTGTAAAGAATTTTTTTGAATTGGTAAAAAGTAAAATGGCGGTGTTTGGACGCGATGCTGGTTTTGAATATGCCGAAGGCTTTAACGTTGAACGTACGATTGGAATCAATAATATCTTTTCCATATTGTAACTATCTTTGCTCACTAATATCTTTTAAAAATTAGATTGCAAAACCTATATTTGCAATCTTTAAAAAAAATAATTATACGATGTTTGATAATTTAAGTGAAAAGCTTGAGCGTGCTTTTAAAGTATTAAAAGGACAAGGGAAAATTACCGAAATAAATGTATCTGAAACGGTTAAAGAAATTAGAAAAGCATTATTAGATGCCGATGTAAGTTATAAAGTAGCAAAACAATTTACAGATGCTATTAAAGAGAAGGCATTGGGTCAAAATGTGTTAACTTCTATTTCTCCCGGTCAATTAATTACAAAAATCACACACGATGAATTAGTCTCTTTAATGGGAGGTGAAAGTGAAGATATTAAACTTACTGGAAATCCGACAGTTATATTAATGAGTGGCTTACAAGGATCGGGAAAAACCACGTTTTCTGGTAAATTAGCAAATCATTTAAAAACGAAACGAGGTAAAAAGCCTTTATTAGTGGCATGTGATATATACCGACCTGCAGCCATTACCCAATTACATGTATTGGGGGAGCAAATAGGAGTAAGTGTATTTTCTGACCCCGAAGATAAAGATGCAGTATCCATTGCTAAAAAAGGAATTCAATATGCAAAAGAAAATGGAAACTCTGTAGTAATTATAGATACCGCTGGTCGTTTAGCCATTGATGAAATAATGATGAATGAAATAGCAGCAGTAAAAGAAGCTGTTAATCCTCATGAAATATTATTTGTTGTAGATGCAATGACTGGGCAAGATGCTGTTAACACTGCAAAAGCATTTAATGATCGTTTAAATTTTGATGGTGTAGTGCTTACGAAGTTAGATGGTGACACTCGTGGTGGAGCGGCATTATCTATTCGTTCTATTGTTAATAAGCCCATAAAATTTGTAGGTACAGGAGAAAAAATGGACGCCATAGATGTGTTTCATCCCGATCGTATGGCTGACCGCATTTTAGGAATGGGCGATGTAGTAACACTTGTAGAGCGCGCTCAAGAACAGTACAATGTAGAAGAAGCTCGAATGCTTCAAAAGAAAATAGCAAAAAATCAATTTAGTTTTAATGATTTTTTATTGCAGCTACAGCAAATTAAAAAAATGGGAAATATCAAAGATCTGGTGGGCATGATACCGGGCGTTGGTAAAGCCTTGAAAGGCGTAGATGTTGATGAAAATGCATTTAAAAGCATTGAAGCCATTATCGCTTCGATGACACCTGCAGAAAGAGAAACTCCTGAATTGTTAAATGGCAAACGTAAAGAGCGTATTGCCAAGGGTAGTGGAACAAATGTGCAGGAAGTAAATAAACTCATTAAACAATTTGATGAAACCCGCAAAATGATGAAGATGATGGGAAATAAACAACAAATGGCAAAAATGATGAGTCAAATGAAAAACATGCCTGGCATGGGTAAAATGTAAATGTTAATTTTAATCTACACCGTAATAAATTACTGAAGTTGGCAATATTAATTGATGGAAAAAAAATTGCATTACAAATTCAAGAAGAAATTCGTCTTGAAGTACTCGCTATTAAAAATAGTGGTAAAAAACAACCTCATTTAGCTGCAGTTTTAATTGGAAGTGATGGTGCTAGTGAAACATACGTTGCTGCAAAGGTAAAAGCATGTGAAGAAATTGGTTTTAAATCTACCTTAATTCGTTTGCCAAATAATATAGAAGAGAAAGCTCTATTAAAAAAATTAACGGAATTAAATAACAACGATGATATTGATGGATACATTGTTCAGTTACCCCTTCCGAAGCATATTAACGAAAAAAGAATAATTGAAGCCATTGACCCTAAAAAAGATGTTGATGGGTTTCACCCTCAAAATGTGGGTCGTATGGCATTAAATCTCCCAACTTATCTACCGGCTACGCCTTATGGTATAATGCAATTATTACAACGTTATAATATTGAAACCAGTGGTAAACATTGTGTAGTAATTGGTCGTAGCCACATTGTTGGTTTGCCAATTAGTATATTAATGGCAAGAAATACTAAACCTGGTAATTGTACAGTAACCTTGACTCATAGTAAAACTAATGGTTTAAAAAAAATTACTCAACTAGCTGATATTATTGTTATTGCATTAGGTAAACCTGAGTTTTTAACGGCTGACATGGTAAAAGAAGGAGTGATAATTATTGATGTCGGTATTACTAGATTGCCATCAACTAAAACAAAAAGCGGATATAAATTAATAGGAGATGTGAAATTTGACGAAGTGGCACTTAAATCGGCTTACATTACGCCAGTTCCAGGTGGAGTAGGGCCTATGACTATTTCTTCGTTATTGTTAAATACATTAAAAGCAAGCAAAAAAGAGGTATATAATTAAATTTAAGAACGTTTTTTTCCTTTTTGTTTTTCTTTTTTTTTCTCTTCTTCTAGTTTAATGTTATACCTTATATCTCGCCAATATTCAGCTCCGTAGCTTACTAAAATTTCATCTCCTGCTTTAATGTTTTTCTCAGCTTTAATCCAACCACTTTTTTTCCAAATATTGTAACAACAATTATTATTAATTCCTTTAACTCTTGTTAATCCTTTTGCATCATTTGCATAACGTGCAAATTCTTTAGGTGTATAATACGCATCAATACATTTATTTTTATTTACATAAAAAGCATAACCAAAAATATCTTTTTCAGCTCTTTTATTTAACTCAGCTTCAGTAATTATTTCACCTAAATACTCTAAAAAACGGTCGCCTTTTTTAATTTCATATTTAGTAAATAAACCTTTTCCCGCTCCTGGAATGGTTGATTTTTTCACTTCAAAATCGATATGCATATCTAAAAATATAGGTCGCAAATATAACAGAATATATTTAATAAGCTCTAATAACCTTGCAATACATAATCGTAGTTAAAGAATAAATAAATCCATACAATGAAATTAATTTCATTGTATGGATTTATAATCCGTCAAACATGTAAAGTACCTTCTACGCCATCATCCATAGTTACACCAGTAACAAGAGAAGCAACCATTTTCACTAAAGCCACCATTTTATTATGTTGTGTATCCCAATAATAAGAATGTTGAGGTGTAACTTTTATGAGTGCAATGTTTGGATCATCTTTGCCTTCTGGAAACCACACTTTGACCAAAGGATTCCACAATTCTTCAATCTTTTTACGATCATAAACTATTTGAGCCTGACCATAAATACTTAAAAATTCAGCACTGCTTTTATTCGAAAAGAATAATTGAACATAAGGATTTAAAGTAATTTCATTATTCTTTTTACTTAATTTGCTGCTAAAAAACCATAAGTTGCCATCTTCATCTGTTTCTTGAGCACTCATAGGGCGTGTACTAAAAGGAGCCTGAAGAAGATCTGTTGTAAACATGCATATTTGAGCATCTTTTACCAGTTCTTGAATTTTTTTAACCGCTGATTCATGATTTAAATTTTTAACTTTTTCATCCGTTGTCTTTTTCATAATTTCAAATTTTTAATTTAATTGTTAAGAAAGAAGAGACAATTATAAAACCAAATTTTAATAATTATTATTGTCGTTTTAATTTATAGAAAATAGTTACATTGATTAATTCTCAATAAATAATGGAAGGAATTAGCTTTTTTGTAACACAATAAAAGAATTTTTAATAAAACCATTTATTTGACGCATTTTATTCATTAATTTATGCAGACAACGATTAAAAAATCAAAATGAATTAAATGCCTGATTACTACACTATTTTACATGAAAGGCTTGATTTTATTCACATCCTTATACATTTTTAACTTTTATTTTTTTTCGAATAACCTTCCAAATCCATAAAAAAGTCTTACATTTGTAATCTATATATAAAATATAGTAAATAGAGTATTAACCCCCTTCAATTGCCTAGCATATTTTAGCAGTTGAATACAAAAACAAAAAGCCAAATACAATGGCAGAAACATTAACAGCTCCTCAGGAGTTAGAAGCATTCGATTGGAAATCAGTTGGAAAAAAAGGTGAAGGTTATTCACAAGAAGAGCGCGAAAAGCTCGATTCTATGTATGAAAAAACCTTAAAATCAGTTGCCGCTAATGAAATAATTGACGGTAAAGTGGTTTCAAAAAACACCAAAGAAGTTGTAGTAAACATTGGGTATAAATCAGATGGTGTAGTACAATTATCAGAATTCCGGTATAATCCTGATTTAAAAATCGGAGATGTAGTTGAAGTATATGTTGAAAGTCAGGAAGATAAGAACGGTCAATTAATCCTTTCCCACAAAACGGCACGTGCCATGAAATCTTGGGATCGTGTTAATCAAGCGCTTAACAATGATGAAATTATTAAAGGATATGTAAAATGCCGCACAAAAGGTGGTTTAATTGCAGATGTATTTGGTATAGAAGCCTTTTTACCTGGATCGCAAATTGATGTAAAACCGATTCGTGATTACGATGTTTATGTTGGTAAAACGATGGAATTCAAGGTTGTAAAAATAAACAATGAATTTAAAAATGTTGTTGTTTCTCATAAAGCATTGATTGAAGCTGAATTAGAACAACAGAAAAAAGAAATTATCTCTAAACTTGAAAAAGGTCAGGTATTAGAAGGTACCGTTAAAAATATCACTTCTTATGGTGTGTTTATTGATTTAGGCGGTGTAGATGGTTTAATACATATTACTGATCTTTCTTGGGGACGTATTAATCACCCTGAAGAAATTGTTAAATTAGACCAGAAAATTAATGTAGTTATTCTTGATTTCGATAATGAGAAAAAACGTATTGCATTGGGTTTAAAACAACTTTCATCTCATCCTTGGGACGCTTTAAAAGCGGACTTAGCCATTGGAGATAAAGTAAAAGGTAAAGTAGTTGTAATAGCTGATTATGGCGCATTTGTAGAAATTGCTCCTGGTGTAGAAGGTTTAATCCACGTTTCTGAAATGAGCTGGAGCCAACATTTACGTACGGCACATGATTTCTTAAAAGTAGGAGATGAAGTAGAAGCTGTTGTTTTAACTTTAGATCGTGAAGAACGTAAAATGTCATTGGGTATCAAGCAATTAATGCCAGATCCTTGGTCAATTGTATTAGATAAATACGCTAAGGGAACAAAACATACTGCAACTGTTCGTAATTTTACAAATTTTGGTATATTTGTAGAGTTAGAAGAAGGAGTTGATGGTTTAATTCACATTTCAGATTTATCTTGGTCTAAAAAAATTAAACATCCTTCAGAATTTACTAAAATAGGGGATAATATAGATGTAGTTGTTTTAGAAATTGATGGTGAAAACCGCAGATTAAGTCTAGGACATAAACAATTAGAAGAAAACCCTTGGGATGTCTTTGAAACCATTTTTACTATAGATTCAGTTCATCAAGGTACTATTATTAGCATTATGGATAAAGGTGCAATTGTATCAATGCCATACGGAGTAGAAGCATTTGCTCCAACTCGTCATTTGTTAAAACCAGATGGTACAACTGCTAAAACCGAAGAAGTTCTTGAATTTAAAGTTCTTGAATTTAATAAGGAAGGCAAAAAAATAATTGTATCACATAGTAAAATTAATGAAGAGGTTGTTGCTTCAGAAAAAGTAACTGTAGCGAATGAAAAGAAAGCTGCAAGTGATGATGCTAAAAAAGCTGCTAAAAAAGTAAAAGACAGTGTTGAAAAAACAACGCTAGGCGATATGGATGTTCTTTCTAATCTAAAAGCAGATATGGAAGAATCTGAAAAAAAGTCTAAAAAGTCTTAATTAGATATTTTATTAACTATTCACGTAGTTAATAAAATCTAAAGATCACGCCATGGTTTTTAGGTAAATAGCCTTGCAGAAATGCAAGGCTATTTTTCTTTATTCCTGTTTCATTTTAAGTGCAAGAATACAACTTAATCTAAAAGAGTTCAGTGAAGGTAAATAGGTATCTTATTTTATCATTAACCAAATTCGGGTAATAAATACAATAAATTAGTAAAATTTTAAAACAAAATCAATATATTAAATCAAGTACATTTGACGAGCTCATTATTCTTTTAATTTAAAATCAAATAAATTTTATTGAATTGATGCGTTATTAAAACTTTTAGGTAACATACACGTTTTAGTAAATAATTAGGTACAAGTTTTGAGTTAATTCGCCAAATGGCAAAAAATATTCTTATTGTTTTACTTCTTTTTCCACTTTTAAGTTGGGCTCAAACAATTCCTACTAATGGCCAAGTTGTTCGTGGGGTAATTATTGATGGGGATACAATACCTTACATTGTACTGCCTGTTGTTGAAACGTATTCAGATAGGATATTTAAAAATCAAAGAGAAAAAGCAAAATGGGAGAGATTGCGTTATAATGTTAAAATAGTATACCCTTACGCAATCATGGCTGCTGCTAGATTAAAAGAATATGATCGAGTTCTATCTCAAATAGCAAATTTAAAAGAACGTGAAGTATACACGAAAGATGCAGAAGCCCATTTAAAAAAGGAATTTGGAGACGACCTTAAAAAATTAACGGTTTCTCAGGGCCGCATTTTAATAAAATTGATTGATCGGGAAACAGGCAAAACTACCTACGACGTGGTAAAAAATATGCGTGGTTCATTTTCTGCTTTCATGTGGCAAAGTGTTGCAATAATGTTTAATTCTAGTTTGAAATATGATTATGATCCTAAAGGCGATGATCAATTAATTGAAACAGCAATTAAATTAATTGAAGATGGACAGTAGGTTAATTATAGATAATGTAGAAATTTAATGAGCGTAATTATACTAATTCTCTTTTTTTAAATCTGTTTGCTACTATTAATTCTTTACTGCCGCCTTTGTATTGGTAAAAACCTTCTCCAGATTTATTTCCTAAATAGCCCGCTGCAACCATATTTACTAACAATGGACAAGGTGCATATTTGGTGTTTCCATATCCATCTTGCAACACTTTTAAAATAGATAAACAAACATCTAAACCTATAAAATCAGCTAATTGCAATGGTCCCATAGGATGCGCCATACCTAGTTTCATAACCGTATCTATTTCTTCAACTCCTGCAGTACCTTCATGTAGAGTAATAATGGCTTCGTTAATCATTGGCATTAATATTTTATTAGCTACGAAACCTGGATAATCATTTACTTCTACAGGTACTTTATTCAACTTTTTAGATGTTTCCATAATTAAAGTGGTAACAATATCTGAAGTAGCATATCCTCTAATAACTTCCACCAACTTCATAACTGGCACTGGGTTCATAAAGTGCATACCAATAACTTTATCGGGTCGTTTTGTTACAGCGCCAATTTTAGTTATGGAAATAGAAGAGGTATTGCTTGCTAGTATGGTGTTTTCAGGACAAAGTTTATCAAGCTCTCTAAAAATATTTAGTTTAATTTCAACATTTTCTGTGGCAGCCTCTACTACTAAGTCAGCATTTTTAACGCCCGCAGCCATTTCAGTATAGGTAGTAATATTTTTAAGAGTTAAAGCTTTCGTTGCTTCATCAATTGAACCTTTTGCAACAATCCTATCTAAATTTTTAGAAATAGTAATCATAGCCTTTTCTAAAGTGGGTTTCGATACATCAATTAATGACACAGAATATCCTTGTTGAGCAAAAGTGTGAGCTATTCCATTTCCCATAGTGCCAGAACCTATTACTGATATATTTTTCATTTTATTAGTTTTTTATAAATTAGGTATTTAAAAATCATAGAATCTCAAAAATAAGGGATTTTAATTACAAAGCTTAAAATTATTTTCCACGACCTTGGATAACAATGAGCATTGTATAAATCAGAATTTTTATATCCACCGCTAACGACATGTTTTCTATATATATTATATCGTATTTTAACCGTTTAACCATTTCATCTACATTCTCTGCATATCCATATTTTACTTGTCCCCATGAGGTGATGCCAGGTCTTACCTTATGCAAATGTTTATAATGGGGTGCTTGCAAAGAAATTTGATCAATAAAAAACTGTCGTTCAGGGCGTGGACCTACCACAGCCATTTCACCTTTTAAAACATTAAAAAATTGAGGTATTTCATCTAATCTTACTTTTCTTAAAAACCGTCCAAGAGGAGTAATTCTAGGATCGTTTTCCTTAGACAAAGATGGGCCTAATTTTTCAGCATCAGTATACATCGATCTGAATTTATAAATCATAAATGGTTTTCCGTGCAATCCTATTCGTTCATGACTGTAAAAAATAGGTCCTTTAGAAGTAGCTTTTACCGCAATGGCAACTAATATATACACCCAACTAAAACCAATTAATGCAATAAAAGAAAGTAAAATATCTAAAAAGCGTTTTGCAGATTGTTCCCAAGCAGGCATTATTTCTCTTGAAATTTCTATCAAAGGAGCACCAAATATGGAAGTCATTTTTACTGATCCCGAAAGAATATCATACATATCAGGAATAACTTTAATTATAATTTCTTGATAATCTAATTCGGTTATTATTTTTCCAATATAATCATGCTCAGATGATTCAATTGCAACTATAACTTCTTCAATAGCATGTGCTTTTATGATGGCTTTTAAATCGGCTAATTCTCCCAAATGAGCTAATTGCTTATTTAAAATATGAGAAGTGCCATTTTTATTATGTACATGTACAAAACCAATAAAGTTATTACCTGATGGTATGTGGTGAGCTTGCATTTCTTGAAACAATTTCAGCGCATTTTCATTACTACCAACAAGTATCGTATTAAAACCAATTACATTATTATGAATACGATAATTGGTAATGCTAGATAATATTAGACGAAAAGTGGCTGTTAAGCTAAAATGTAAAAAGAATAAACCAAGTATGCTTTGATAGTAATTTCTGTAAGATATAACTTCATCATCTAATAAAATCGTGAAAAATATAATTAATACACCTATAATTGAGATTAAGAATGTTTGAGCTATTTCCTTTAATCGTGATTTACGAAAAATGTTTTTATAGGTACCCGTTAAATAGTATAAACAAATCCAAAATAAAGGAATAACTAATAAACCCAAATAAAACTGATGGTTATATATTAAAGGTATAGGTGTTCCGTATTTTTCCGTTTCAATATAGATTTTACGGAAATTGTAAAACAAAGACCAAGAGGCTGTAGCAGCCAAAATATCAAAAAAAAGATATTTTAATACTTGTACTTTTTTATTCATCCCAATCACCAGTTTCTTTTTTATTGTACGGATTATCTATTGAGAATGTTATTGAGCATCTTTTGTAATTCATTTTATTTATTAATGAATGTAGAAGTTAGTTTCATTTTTTCAATTATTTTATATGCAACATTCAATGCCTTGTAGCCATCATCTATGCTTACCAAAGGAGTTGTATTTTTATTTATAGAATTAGCAAAAGATTCTAATTCCATTTTAATAGCATTATGAGGTGTTACCGATGGGTTTTCAAAATAAATTTGTTTTACACCTTTCTCTTTACCCAACTCAATTAATACGGCCAACGGGTCAGGTTGCCCCTCCACCGCATTTAAACGAATAACATCAACCTTTTTATCTAAAAAATCGACTGAAATATAAGCATCTTTTTGAAAAAAGCGTGATTTACGCATATTTTTCATCGATATTCTACTGGCTGTTAAATTAGCAACACAACCATTATCAAATTCAATACGTGCATTGGCAATGTCTGGGGTATCGCTAATAACAGCTACACCACTCGCGCTAATACGCTTAATGTTTGATTTAACAACACTTAAAATAATATCAATATCGTGTATCATCAAATCTAGTACCACAGAAACATCAATGCCTCTCGGATTAAATTGTGCTAAACGATGCGTTTCAATAAACATCGGGTTAGAGCAGTATTCACGTGCAGCAACGAATGCAGGGTTAAACCGTTCTACATGACCTACTTGTACCTTTACATTTGCTTCTTTTGATAAACTTATTAAACTTTTAGCTTCTTCAAGCGTATTTGTTACTGGTTTTTCAATAAACAAGTGTTTTGACTTTTTAATCGCTATTGATGCGCAAGCATAATGATTTATTGTAGGTGTAACAATATCAATTGCATCTACCTCTGATATAAGATCGTCGATGTTTAAAAATCGTTTTATATTAAATTCTTTTTCAACTAAAGCTGCTACATTCGGATCAGAATCGTAAAAACCCACCAAATTGTATTGTGGAATTTCTTTTAATAGGGTCATATGAATTTTCCCTAAGTATCCGACTCCAAGTATTCCTATTTTTATCATCGCTCAAACTAAATTTGCACAAATTTACTTTTTTGAACAATGCAGTTTTAAAAAATAACTTAGAGTTATCATCAGAGATATGTTAATTTTGTGATCCAATGATTAATGATACATACAGGCATAAAGGATTACGCAGAAAGTTAGCGTTATTACTAGGTGAAAAAGGCATTACAGACGAGTTTGTTTTAAAAGCCATCGAAACAGTTCCTAGACATTTATTTTTGAATAGTTCATTTATTGAACGTGCTTATGAAGATATTGCTTTTCCCATTGGGGCAGGACAAACCATATCCCGACCTCATACAGTTGCTTTTCAAACAGAGCTTCTACAATTAAAGAAAGGCGATAAAGTATTGGAAATCGGTACTGGATCAGGTTATCAAACCAGTGTATTAATAGAAATGGGTGCTAAAGTATTCACAATAGAGAGACAAAAAGCATTGTTTGATAAAACAAAAACATTTTTACCATCAATAGGTTATAATACCAAATTTTTTTATGGTGATGGTTATAAAGGCTTGGCCATATTTGCTCCTTTTGATAAAATTATAATTACAGCTGGCGCACCTCTAATACCTCATGCTCTATTAGAACAATTAAAAACAGGAGGAAGAATGATTATTCCCCTAGGAGAAAAAGTACAAGTAATGACCTTAATTGAAAAAATAGAAAATAAAAAGTTTGAAAAAACAGAGTTTGGAGAATTTAAATTTGTACCCTTGTTAGAACATAAAGATTGGGGAGATTAGTTACTAACACAGATATGTTAATAATAGGTGTTACGCCCCTTATATGGGTTCGTTTAATAACCTATTTTTGTGACACAATATTAATTATCATTAATTTAAAAAATAGAAACTAACCAAATCTCTTAATATTATGAAAAAATCAATTTTAATAATAGCTATATCCTGTGGAATTACAAGTGCTTTTGCACAGGATCTAACATCTAAAAAAGGAGAACCGATATTGCCGGAAGCAGATGATTGGGCTATAAGCATGAATGTTGACCCCTTTTTTAGATATATTGGTAATGCTTTTAATGGCTCTCTTAATAATAGCGCGCCCAATACCCAATTTTTACATAATCAAGCCATCATTGGCAAAAAATTTATTGATGAAAAAAATGCATATAGAGTATTACTACGTATAGGCTTGGGCGCAGTAACCGATAAAAATGATGTAATTAATGATGCGCAAACTGGTCAATTAATTACTTTCCCAGATGTACAAGGTCGTGTAGTTGATAAACGTTCTTCTAAAGCAACTAATATTGCCATTGGAGTTGGTAAAGAAATGAGAAGAGGTAAAACACGTTTACAAGGTTATTACGGTGCAGATGCAATGCTTTGGGTGGGAATGTCTTCTCAAAAATTCACTTATGGTAATTTAATGTCCGCAACAACAGTAGCATCTACTGTAGGTAACTCTACCACTACTACACCTACAACAACTGATTTTAATGGGGCGAAAGATCCTGATGGTTCTTTTTCTGAAAAACCACAAGGTTCTCGTATTATCCAAACTAAATCTGGAATAACTTTTGGATTGGGTTTACGCGGTTTTATTGGTGCTGAATATTTTATATTACCGAAAATTTCAATTGGTGCTGAATACGGTTGGGGATTGGGTTTACAAATGACTAGTAAAGGCAAAACAATTAGCGAAGAACAAGGTGGTACTCCAAATCAGGTTGCAGAAATTGAAAGAAAAACCTCTGGTAAATTTGCAGTCGGTGTTGATACAGATATTAACGAATCTAATTACGGACAAGCTTCTTTAAAAGTAAGTTTCCATTTCTAGAAATAAAAATTAGGAACTAAAAGCAAAAACATCGATTTAATATCGATGTTTTTGCTTTTAGTTGAGTACTACCAATAATTCTTTTAATTCCTCTTCCGTTAAATTCCTCCATTCATTTGGTTTAAGATCTTCTAAATGAATATTCATTATTCGTATCCGTTTAAGTTTTATAATTTGGTATCCAAATACTGCACACATTCTGCGTATCTGCCTATTTAGCCCTTGTTTTAATATAATTTTAAATACTCTTTTTGTATTTGGTACTCGTTTTACTATAGTGGGTTTTGTAATAGCATCGCCAATGTTAACTCCATTTTCTAAACGTTTTATAAATTCATTTCTTAATGGTAGGTTTAAGGTTACTTCGTATTCTTTCTCGTGCTCAAAGCTAGGATGAATAATTTTATTTATGATTTTTTTATCATTGGTCAATAAAATTAACCCTTCCGAATCTTTATCTAATCTGCCAATAGGAAGTAAGTTTATCGAATGATTTATAGCATCAATAATATTACCTTCAATTTTTTCGGTAGTACAAACAACCATTTTTGGCTTATGGTAAACAATATAGGTAAATGGTATCTCTTGATTCATTATTGAAAATTTGAACAAAAGTAATTTATGTATAGATAGTAATTAAATTATTTATGTACTTTTGCAGCACTTTTAGGTTTTTGATTACTATTTAGTAATCGGAATTAAAAGGGAATTAGGTGTAAATCCTAAACATTTCCCGATGCTGTGAGTTATTTATCTGTTGAGTTTTACAGATATTGTTTTTAACATTCTTTGCCACTGTTTTCTTACGATAACGGGAAGGCGTTAAAAACTAAACGAGTCAGAAGACCTGCCTAATTGATGAACATTTTAGCTTTCGGAGAAAAAGCGAAAAGTAGATGATTTGTTTACACTTTTTCTATCTTTTTATTTTACTCCCTGTTTTTATATATCACATTATTGTGATGAATAGGTTTGTTTCATGAATATATTTAAAATTAGCTTAACAGCTTCTCTTTTGTTTTTTAAAGTATTTAGTTTTGCTCAGGAAGACAGCATCAAAATGTTTCCTGTTGTGGAAGTTACTGCAAATCGTTTCTCTACATTCTCTTCGGGAACAAAAAAAGATATTTTAGATAGTAGTATTCTGAGTCGCTACACTACTAATAATTTAGCTGATGTACTTAATAATGAAACACCCATTTTTATTAAATCATATGGTTTAGGCAATTTGGCAACAGCTTCTTTTAGAGGTGGAAATGCTAATCACACCGCTATTTTATGGAATGGTTTTAATATTAATAGTGCAATGAACGGGGGGGTTGACCTATCGTTACTACCGAACCAATTTGTAGATGAAATAATTGTTCAATATGGCGGAGCCAGTGCATTATGGGGTAGTGGAGCAGTAAGTGGTAGTATTCACTTAAATAGTAACCCTTTATTTAATAAGAGCCTATCTGTTGGATTGGGTGGAAGCATAGGTAGTTTTAGTACTTACAAGCAAACTGTTTTTGCTCAATATAGTGGCGAAAAATTTATAACTACCTTAAAATTTTTCAATCAGACAGCGAAAAATAATTTTCCTTTTATAAATGAATATTTAGAGAAATCTCCATTACAAATTCAATTAAACAGCGAATTAAAACAGTACGGCGTTCTTTCTGAAAACTATTTTAAAATAAGCAATTATCAAAAAGTTAATTTGCGATTTTGGTACCAATTGAGTGATAAAAACATAGCACCAATTATGCTACAGTCATATAGCGATGCGAAACAGACAGATGAATCCTATCGCATTACTTCTGAATGGCAGTGCGTAACAACGAAAGCTACTTTGTTTGCAAGGGCAGCCTATTTTATTGAAAATCTATTTTATACTAATTCTATAGGTAATGTTAATTCTTTAAATAATGCCAATACATTTATAACCGAAATAGAAAGTCGAATACCCACATTTAAAAATCAATTGCTTAATATAGGTGTAAATAATACTTATGTGCAAGCCAAATCAGGCGGGTATAAAAATAGCCCTTCTCAAAACAGAATTGCTTTATTTACAGCTTATAACTACGAAAGTGAAAGTAATATAATAAGCACCTCTGTGTCTGCTCGGCAAGAATTAATGGATAATCGATTAGTGCCCTTTACGTATTCTTTAAATATTAATTACAACGCTACAAAATGTTTAGGTATTTATGCAAATGGTGCAAAAGTATACCGAATACCAACATTTAATGACCTTTATTGGGAGCCAGGTGGAAATCCGAATTTGCTTTCGGAAGAAGGGTTTACAGAGGAAGTTGGACTTCGTTTGAATGTTAACCTTACACGAATAAATTCTAATCTAATGTTTGAACCAACCGTATTTAATAAACAATTGGATAATTGGATTATTTGGTTGCCAAATGGTATTAACTGGACTCCTCAAAACATATTACAAGTGTGGAGTAGGGGAGTGGAAACAAGAACTAGTATAAAGACTAAGATAAAAAATTTAAACATTAAGATAGGTGCTACTACCAATTATGTATTATCTACTAATCAAAAATCTACTACTCCAAATGATGCCTCTGTTGGCAAGCAACTGATGTATGTCCCTATTTATAAAATTGGCGGAAATTTTTCCATCGAATATCACAACTTTTCAATAACCTATAATCATACTTACGTAGGATATCGATATACGGCTACAGATAATAGTCAATATCTAAAACCTTTTCAACTAGCTAATTTAAATTTTTCAAAAAGCTTAGTAGTAAAAAAATACAAGTTGAATTTTTTTATTCAAATAAATAATCTTTACAAAGAAAGCTACCAAGTAACTCAAAATTATGCGATGCCGATGCAAAATTTTGAAGCCGGTTTTTCTATTAAATACAATTAAACATTAATAAAATAAATTTTAAAAGATGAAAACAAAATTACACACTTTACTTATTGCGGCAACCGTTTCTATAACGGCTAGCACTCCATTAAATGCTCAAGGACTTGCAACGTTTGATGACTTAACATTAGCACCAAATACCTATTGGAATGGTTCTGATTCCTCTGGTAGCTTTACTTCAGGTAATACTATTTTTTACAATAGTTACAATGGTAAATATAAATCATGGACAGGGTTTGCTTATTCAAATGTGACAGATATCCTTACTGCTGGATATACCAATCAATATAGTGCCATTACTGGTATTGGTTATAATAGCAGTAATGATTATGCAGTTTGTAACGGTAATCCTCAACTTAAATTTAAAATACCTCAAGCAAATGTGCAAGGGTTTTACATTACCAACAGTACGTATGCTGCATTAAGCATGAAAACGGGTGATACCTTTGCCAAAAAATTTGGTGGCGCAACTGGTAATGATCCCGATTTTTTTAAAGTAAGTATTACAGGGTATAAAGGCAGCCCTGCTGTTAAAGACTCTGTTGAATTTTACTTAGCCGATTATCGCGATGCAGACAATACAAAAGATTATATCCTTAAAACATGGGCTTGGGTTGACTTAACCTCATTGGGAAGTGTGGATAGTGTAAAATTTCGCTTAAGCTCATCTGATGTGGGCAGTTTTGGAATGAATACACCAGCTTATTTCTGTATGGATAATTTTACCACTTCAATTCCTACAGCAATTGCTGATCATAATTCTTTAAATAATCTAATCAGTATATTTCCAAACCCGGCAGTGGATATCATCAATATCACTTTACCAAATACAATAGAAAAAACAGTGTTGGTAAAAATAATGGATCTTACGGGTAAGCTATTGTACAGTAAGGTAATTGAAAATACATATCAACTAAACTTACCTATTGCAGATTATAAAAAAGGGATTTATTTTTTATCGATTGTTGATGGCATTACAAATTATAATCAAAAATTTATTAAAAAGTAATTATGAAAAAGATACTATTTTGTTTTATAATATTATTTAGTTCAATTTATATGCATGCACAATTTGCCCCAGCTGCGGGGCAAATTGGTAGTACTGCAATACATAAGGATAGCTCTATTTTTGTAAGTTGGGCTAGTGAATGTAAACTTATTAGAGGGTATCAAGATATCTCTAACCCAGCATTAGGATATGCATCTGTTGGCGACTCCACGATGCCTATAGGTGTTGCTGGTAAAAAGGGGGTAGTTAGCTTAGGCGATGGAGGTAGTGCTATATTAACATTTAATCAACCCATCAGCAATCAGGAAGGTTTTGATTTTGCTGTTTTTGAAAATAGTTTCAGTGATAATTTTTTAGAGTTGGCTTTTGTTGAAGTAAGTTCAGATGGAGTGACTTACTTCCGCTTTCCTTGTATTTCGAACACGCAAGATACTTTACAAACCGAAGGGTTTGGTCCCACCGATCCTACTAAAATAAATAATTTAGCAGGTAAATATAGAGCAGGCTATGGAACACCGTTTGATTTAAATGATTTGGGTACTCCCATTGGTTTAGATTTAAACCACATCTCCCATGTAAAAATTATTGATGTGGTTGGTTGTATACAAGATCAATATGCTAGTTATGATAGTAAGGGACATAAAATAAACGATCCTTGGAGTACTCCTTTCGCATCTAGTGGGTTTGATTTAGCAGGTGTAGGTATAATCCATCAACTGGTTAATAGTATTAAATCGAATGAGGAAGCGAATTTTAATATTCAAATTTATCCTAACCCTGCAAAAAGTATAGCTACAATAAACTATCAACTGCAAAAAGAAAGCAGTGTACAGCTTAGATTACTTAATGCAAATGGTACGCAGCTAGATCAATTAGAAAACGAAAAAAAGAAGAGTGGTTTTTATTCAGTTAATTTAAATCTAGAAACCTACACACCAGGTCTTTATTTTATTCAATTGAATGTTAACAATAATTTAATTACAAAAAAAATAGTCGTAAAAAATTAAAAGAATGAGATTAAGAAGAATAAAAGTAGCATGTTTTTTATCATTGTTAGTAGCAGCGAATGCTTGTAAAAAAGATAAACCAGAAGATAAAATACAACCTACACCTGTAATAACAAATAGTACAGGAGTTTTTGTTGTAAATGAAGGTACTTTTAATTTTGGTACAGCAAAAATATCCTATTACAACATAGCAACAGATGTTGTTACCGAAGACTTGTTTAAACCTGCTAATAATCGCCCTTTAGGAGATGTTGCGCAGTCCATGTGTTTTTTTAATAATAAAGCATATGTTGTTGTAAATAATTCTGGTAAAATAGAAGTGGTAGATCCTAAAACATTTGTTGCCTCTTCAACGATCAGTGGATTTAAATCGCCTCGATATTTTTTACCAGTTAATGACAACAAAGCCTATGTTACCGACCTATTTAGTAACTCAATAGCGGTGGTTGACTTAACTACCAATACCATTAAAAAAAATATACTTTGTATCGGCTGG
The DNA here is from genome assembly GCA_039937835.1 of Bacteroidia bacterium. Lineage (GTDB taxonomy): Bacteria > Bacteroidota > Bacteroidia > 2-12-FULL-35-15 > 2-12-FULL-35-15 > 2-12-FULL-35-15. The sequence continues at coordinate 27,802 of JBDTFR010000119.1, forward strand.
ACGGAACAACTAGTGCGGGTTTCCGATAAAGCTTTTGTAACTAATTACAATTCAGATAAAGTGTATGTAGTTAATACAACTACCGATGTTATTGATGATAGTATTGCCGTTACTTATTCCTGTGCGAGTATCACAAAAGATAAAAATGGTTTTTTATGGGTATTGTCTTCCGGTAATGAAAAGAAGAATGTATTTCCTGAATTATTCAAAATAAACCCAGCTAACAATAAAGTAGAACTTTCTATTCAATTTTCTACCTTAACTGATAGCCCTAATCGGTTATGTATGAATGGTAGCTTAGATGTTCTTTATTACCTAGCGAAGAATGGTGTTTATAAACTTCCAATAGGCGATACACAATTACCGACAACCCCAGTTATTAAAAAAGGTAATTATAATTTATATGGCTTAGGAATTGACCCGAAGAACGAAACTATTTATTTAGCAGATGCTATTGACTATGTTCAAATAGGTAAAATATACCGATACAAACCGGATGGTTCATTTATTAATTCTTTCGCCGCAGGCATTATACCTAGTAGTTTTTATTTTAATTAATATACGCAATGACCATTGAAGAACGAATAAAAAATTCAGAGACTCACATCTTTAAAGCAGTATTTCCAAATTCTACCAACCATTATGATACGTTATTTGGTGGAACCGCTATGCACATGATGGATGAAGTTGCTTTTATAACCGCAACCCGATTTAGTAAATTAAGGATGGTAACGGTATCTAGCGATCGTATTGACTTTAAAAAGCCTATACCAGCTGGTACCATTATTGAGTTAAAAGGGAAAGTAAGCTATACGGGTAATACTAGTTTAAAAGTACGAGTTGATATTTATGTAGAACAAATGTATGCAGATACCCGTGAGAAAGCCATAAGCGGCGATTTTACTTTTGTAGCCATAGACGAAAATAAAAAACCAATTAACATCAATTCATTTTATGACACTAATAAGTAAGAATAAACCAAAAGCTATTTTTTGTTGGAGCGGAGGCAAAGATTCGGCAATGGCTTTACATAAAGTATTACAAGAAGATGAATGTGAAGTTGTAGCTCTCTTAACCACCCTTAGTCAGGAGTTTAAAAGAGTTTCTATGCATGGCGTGCGAGAAGAGTTATTAGATGAGCAGGCCAAATCAATTGGTTTAAAGTTAATAAAAATGTATGTGAGCGATAATAGCAACGCTACGTATGAAAAAGAAATGCAAGCCATTCTTTTAGAAAATAAATTAAAAGGGGTAACGAAAGTAATTTTCGGAGATATTTTTTTGGAAGACTTAAGAGCCTATCGGGAACAGAAATTAAAACCACTTGATTTAGAAGCCATTTTTCCTTTGTGGATGACGAATACCCAAGAATTAATAAATGATTTTTTTACATTGGGGTTTAAAACCATTACTTGCTGCGTAAATGATGCTTATTTTAATGAAGAAGCAGTAGGAGTGGAGATAACAAATGAATTTATTAAAAACCTACCGACTAATGTAGACCCTTGCGGGGAAAATGGCGAATATCATACATTTTGTTATTCAGGACCCATTTTTAAAAAGAAAGTAAATTTTTCTATGGGCAATAAATTATTTCGTCCACTCGAAATAAAAAATACTCAACCTACTAATAGCGGTGTATGCAATAGTAATAACCAAACTACTGGATTTTGGTTTTGCGAATTAATTAAAAATTAAATACCAATTATCTAATTAAAAAATAAAAGATCATTTAGGGTGGCAAATGCAATTATTTAATAATTAAGATAATCAGTATTTAACTTCTATAATTAATATAATTAAACCGCTTCGGCATTAATAAAAGCTTCCGCTATATCTGTTAATGCACTATCGGCGTCTTTTTCTTCATCTAGTGTCATTTGTAAAAAGTCAGCAGCATCGTCTTCTTCTAGTGTTAAAGCGAACGTTCTTAAAGTACCGTAAGTAGCAATTTCATAGTGCTCTATTTTTTGAGCAGCAGAAATAATACCCGCATCTCTTACCATACCTTTTTTACATTCTTTCATAATCTCTTCTGCTTCTTTAATCAAACCCGCCATTGCTTCACATTTTTTACCTTCAGGTTTTAAGTTTAGCACGTCAAAAACTGCTTCAACACGGGTTACTTGTTGTTCTGTCACTGAAAGGTGATCTTCTAGTGCAGCAATTAGTTCTTCAGAGCTTGCATTTTTAATCATTTTAGGTATTGCTTTTAACAAGGCTTTTTCTGCCCAATAAATGTCTTTTAACTCATCTTCAAATAATTCACGTAAGCCTTCTGCTACACCACCACTTTTTTTAGTAGTTGTTTTGGTTTGTGGTTTTGATTTTGTTTCTGTAGTTTTCATAAAGTATAAATTTGGTTCGACTCTATAAATAATTAAATATTATGCCATTTATAAATGAAAGTATTTATTTGAGATAAACAGAGTAACAGCAGATACTAAAGAAGGAACCATACTTTCGTTAAATTTAAAAGTGTAGATATTATTGCGCTAATTAATTAAAAAAAATGAAGTAATTTTCCACAATCTAATCTTAAGAAAAATGAAAAAAAATACAATAGGTAATATTTCAATAGCAATTCATGGCGGCGCAGGAACCATACTCCGTTCTAATATGTCTGATACATTAGAAAGAGAATACACAAATGCTCTTAAAGAAGCAATTGATAAAGCACATTCTATACTTGTAGAGGGTGGATCTTCTGTTAATGCGGTAGAGGTTGCCGTTAAAAGTTTAGAAGATAACCCTTTGTTTAATGCTGGCAAGGGTGCTGTATTTAGTCATAATGGTGAAAATGAAATGGACGCTTGTATAATGGAAGGTGAATTTTTAAAAGCAGGTGCTGTTGCGGGTGTTAGAAACATTAAAAACCCTATTTCATTAGCTCGTTTAGTGATGGCTGAATCGCCGCATGTTTTCTTAGCGAATGAAGGTGCCATTGAATTTGCAAAAACTAAAAAAGTGGCTTTTGAACCAAATGACTATTTTTTTGTAAAAAGCCGATATGATCAATACATCATTGCCAAAGAAAATGATGAAATAATGTTAGATCACACTTCCACAACTGCTGTAAGCAAAAACAATAACAAGTTCGGAACAGTGGGTGCCGTTGCATTAGATTTAGATGGTAATTTAGCAGCAGCTACTTCTACTGGTGGTATGACTAATAAACGTTTTGGTAGAATAGGAGATAGTCCTATTGTAGGTGCTGGAACATACGCTAATAATAATACCTGTGCTATTTCTTGCACTGGTCATGGAGAACTTTTTATTCGGGCGGTGGTAGCACATGATATTTCTTGCTTAATGGAATACAAAAATCTTACATTAAAAGAAGCTTGTGATTTGGTGGTGCATTCCAAACTAATAAAAATCGGTGGCGAAGGAGGCTTAATTGCCATTGATGCAATGGGTAATGTAGAGATGCCTTTTAATTCCGAAGGAATGTACAGAGCAATGAAAAAAAATAATGATGTACCATTTATAGGAATCTATAAAATGTAACAGTTTATTTTTAATTGGTAGAAATACGGAGAAAGGTTTTGAACTCAAAAATAGTTACTTTAATGTTTTTCCAAATATTTCTATGGAATATGAATTATCTAAAAAAAATAAATTTCAGTTAAATTTAAATAGGCGTATTGACATGCCTAAGTATGATGATACAAATCCTTTTAGATCTTATAGAAATCAATATTCTTATTTTGAGGGAAATCCCTTCCTTCAACCTAATTATAGCAATACAATTGAAGTGACGCACAGTTATGAGCAGTTGCTGACAAATACGTTTACCTATACTAGAATAAATAATATTATGTTGGATTTTACAAGACAAAATGACAGTACAAAAGTTACTACAGAAACAATAAAGAATATGAATTATAAAAACTATTGTGCGTATTCCTTTTTTCTTCTAAAGAGTTTAAGACCATGGTGGGATATTTCTATAAATAGCACCTTTTCTTACAGTGAATTTGTTGGAGACGTAAGTGGTGTTGCATACAAAACATCTATTTTTGGCTACGCACCTGCTTTAACTAATACATTTACTGCACTAAAAAATAATAAAATAGAAATTACTACTTTTTATAATAGTCCAATAAATGATGGCGTTTTGCAAATTAAATCACGTTGGATGCTTTCATTTGCTATCAAAAAAACGTTTTTGAATGAGAAGCTAGATTTAAGTATTGGTATAGATGATCTATTCAACACTGGGTATTATCGTACAGGAGTTAATTTCGATAATCAAAATTGGAATTTTAGAGTAAATCAGGATAGCCGACGGGTAGCTTTAAGCATTAATTATAATTTTGGAAA
>JBDTFR010000120.1:0-36943 GCA_039937835.1 Bacteroidia bacterium
AAAAAGTAGGTGTATGAAATTTATAAAATTTTTATTATTAGGCACATTCTTCGGAATAGTAATGGCTAAATCAGAAGCTTTTTCTTGGTTTAGAATTCAAGAGATGTTTCGCTTTCAATCTTTTCACATGTATGGAATTATAGGTACTGCTGTTGTTCTAGGAATGATTGGTGTTGCCATTATAAAAAAATACAACATACGGGATATAAAAGGAAATCCTATTTTGTTTCTTCCCAAAGATAAATCAACAGTTCGTTACTTAATAGGCGGAACAATTTTTGGTTTAGGTTGGGCCTTAAGTGGTGCTTGCCCAGGCCCCATGGTTGTTAACATTGGTTATGGCTATCTAACAATGCTTGTTGTATTCTTATTTGCAATTTTAGGAACGTATTTATATGGTGCAATTAAAAGTAAGCTACCTCATTAATTTAAAAAAAAAAGCATTAAAATAAATTGTATTCAATTGATTTAACCATTTCAGTAAGTTGTATGTTCAGCTACATTTGAAAATTCCTGAGCGGGCTGTATAGAAGGCTTATAAACGCATATTAATAAGAGAGTAGTTATTTCAAGCTTACTCAAACAATTGGAGAATGAAAAAAATGGTGTTGCACCGAAATAAAATTAAATTGTTAAGAGGGCTCAATATTTTGAGTAAGTAGGGAATGGAGGAGGAATTGATAAACTTCTCTACGAAAGTTCGAATCGATTGGAAGACATGCAAACCAATACACTACCACCTACCTTAAGCGCAGCTGCTTCTTCTTCCATTGCAATTACTTGCACCACGTTGTTGCCAATTAATACTGACACGATATACACAATGTTTTCTTTTTCTATGGTTAACACCTCGCCAACAAATTGAAATTTTCCACTAACCAATCGATTTGAGAATACAGCAGCGGGTGAGCCCTGTTTGCTTACACATCCGTTTTCAAGAACAATTACCCTGTCTGACATTTTATACACCTCTGAAATATCATGACTAACAAGAATAGTTGTGAGGTCGTATTTTCGATGTGCTTCAATAATATAGTCCTGAAGTTTAATACGCATTTCCGTATCCAAAGAAGAAAATGGTTCATCTAGAAACAAAATTTTTGGTTTTCGCACCAAAGCTCTTGCTAATGCTACGCGTTGTTTTTGTCCGCCTGATAATTTTTCTGGCTTTAGGTGTTGCAACTTTTCAAAATCCATTATTTCCAATAACTCGTTGATGATGCCTTTCTCTTGTCCTTTTTCTAATGCAAATACTAAGTTTTCTTTGATGCTCATGTTAGGGAATAAGGCGTAATCTTGAAACACGTAACCTATTTTTCGTTGTTGAACTGAAACATTAATCTTATTCTCCGTATCCAGCCATACCTCATTATTCACTTTAATAAATCCCTTATCAGGTTGTGTTAAGCCCGAAAGTATACGAAGTGTAGTTGTTTTCCCCGAACCGGATGGGCCATAGAACGTTACAAACTCCTTTTCTCGGATCTGTATATCAAGGTTTAGATTCATGTCTCCAACTGCTAAATGAAGCTTTTTTGTTATTTGAAAGTCAATCATCGCCAAGGGTGTGCTTTACTGAAATTGTGATTGACAATATAAACACTCAATAAAACGACAAAGGAAAATGCAAATAAAATTCCTGCATACACATTTGCAGTGTGATAATTCATGGCTTGTACCTCATCATAAATAGCAATGGAAACTACTCTGGTTTCGTTTGGAATGCTTCCGCCAATCATTAGCACTACGCCAAATTCGCCAATGGTATGTGCAAATGATAATACGATTCCAGTTAATACCGATGCTTTCATATTAGGTATTAAAACGCGGATGATGGTTTCGATTTTACTTTTTCCCAGCGTATAGGATGCTTCGCTTAATGATGCCGGAAGCGACTTAAATCCTGCTTGCAGAGGGTGAACCATAAATGGAAAGCTATAAATAACAGAAGCGATGATAAGTCCAGGGAATGTGAATACAAGTCGTGTGTCAAAATACTGATCTAAAAATTTTCCAAATACATTTTGAGGACTGAATGCAAGCAATAAATAAAACCCTAACACTGATGGAGGCAACACGAGAGGAAGACTTACGATTGCTTCGATTACCGATTTAAATTTGATCTTACTGTGGGAGAGCCAATAGGAAAATGGCAAGCCTACAACAAATAAAATGATTGTTGTGATCAGCGCAAGCTTGATTGTTAGGTAAAAGGGTTCTAAATCAACCATTGGGTGCAAGGCTCACTTCTGTCGATTTTATAAGTGCAACTATTTTTTCCTTCTCTGTAATTTTTAACTGGTCAAACGCATTTCTTGTAATAATAGAAATTAGTTTTACTCCCTGAAAATCCATTGTTATTTTACAAAGTAATTCACCACGTTCAACATGCTCAACAATGCAATTTAATTTATTTTGAACACTAATAAGCCCTTCCAACTGTTTTGCAAGAATTACTTCCGTTTCTTTAAATACAACATTCACTTTATTTCCCTCCTTCAGATATTCCGACCGCATGGGTGTATCAATCAGTAATGAAGTAATCACACAATTATGAGCCGTTACTTTCACTAATGAAAGAGAGCCTTCTGTTTTAATTTCTAAAATGTTCCCATTAAGTATGTTCATTTGTTTTGTTTTTGAGCATATCCATAATAGGTTAAAATATGGATTGCTTTTTCAGATGAAATATAGTCATAAAATTTGGTAGCAATCGAATTTCCTTTGCCGTGTTTCAATACCGCACAGCCTTGCTCCAACGGTGAATAACTATTTTCTGGAATAACATAATATTTTCCAGCTTCCTTTTTCATTGCCGGAGATAAAGCATCTGATAACGCTATGAATCCAATATCAGCAGCGCCAAAAGCAACAAATTGAGCCGTCTGAGAAATATTTTCACCATACACTAATTTGCTTTTTACCTTTTCATAAATCTTAAAATATTTCACGGCTTCTATGGCCTTAGCTCCATAAGGTGCAGTAGTAGGATTTGCTATTGATATTTTTTTTATACTTGCATCTAACAACGTATTCATTTCTTGTGTATTCGGATCCATTCTTTTACTCCATAAAACCAGTTTCCCTATCGCATATAACTTAACAGGTGAAATTGCAATCTTCTTCTCCTTTAATTTATTCGGGTAATTCATATCAGCAGAAAAGAAAATATCAAATGGTGCATCGTTCGAAATTTGCTCATAAAATTTTCCAGAGGCTCCATAAGTCACTTGAATTATTTCATCTGGATTATCGATTTTATAACACGTAATAATGGAGTCCATCGCAGTTTTTAAGTTTGCGGCTACTACTAACGTAATTTTTTTTTCAGTAACAAAGCTTGTGGTAACAATAAAAAAGAGGGTAGCAAAGGAAATGGATTTTAAAAATTTTTTCATTCGTTTAAATTTAAAGTATATTTCTGCACAAATGAGCTAGATGTTTTAATAGTGTTGGTTGTTTCACCACCGCTCATGTATTCGGCTCCGAGCCGCATGGATAATTTTTTAAATTTATTATAGATCTCTGGCTAAAAATAATAAGTAGCTATTTTAGTTCCACACTGAAGTTTACCATATTGATAATATCCGCACAAGGTTAGGTAAAATTATCTTTCCAAAAAAAAATCCTACCACCCGAAGTCTCTCTAATATACATGATGTGGGTATTACGTTTACTTTCGTATCCATCTACACTATTTATGGTCATAATGGTATGTGTTCATTCAACGTCATTTTTAAAAAATGAACGCCTAATGCTTTGTAGTTTGTAAATGTGGTTGGTGAAAAAAGTTGTCAGATGACAGTGCTACTTGCTTTAACCATCCATTTTTAAGAACGATTATCATACCAGTTTATATTCCTATAAAATACTATTGTGAAAGAAAATCAGGTGTTATACTTAATGCCTATAAAGTATTCCTAAAATAGAGGTTAAAAATTTTTATAGTGTAAATTGATATGCTATATTTATAGTCTAATAGTTTTAAAATGGCGCTAAAAACTACAATAGACCCTATAAAAAAAAGATTCCTCAGGGGTGGGGGTGAAATGGGCGACTTAATACGATCTTATGATTGGAGTCAAAATGAGTTAGGTGCGATTGAAAATTGGCCTCAAAACTTACTCAGCACCTTGAGTATTATTCTGAATTCTAAGTTTCCCATGGTTCTTTTTTGGGGGAAAAGCCTGATATACTTTTATAATGATGCGTACAGACCAAGCATGGGTGATAATGGAAAAGATCCTATAGTGTTAGGACAAAAAGGAGAAGCTTGTTGTTCTGAGATATGGTCGTTCGCAAAACCAATTTTTGATTCCATTTTTGCTGGCGGAGAAGCTAACTGGAGTGAAGATAAACTACTCCCAATATACCGGAATGGAAAACTGGAAGATGCTTACTGGACCTTCAGCTTTAGTCCTGTTGAAGATGAACGTGGAGCTGTATGCGGCGTTTTCCTTACTTGTTTTGAAACGACATCAAAAGTCAACACTATAAAAAAATTACATGCTAGCGAAGATGAATTAAAATTTGCTATTGAAGCAGCAGAATTAGCCACTTATGATTTCAATCCAAAAACTAATAAATTGAATGTAAATCAGCGTCTAAAAGATTGGTTTGGTATAGATGCAGCGTTTGAAATTGATCTTTCAAATGCAATCAAAGCAATAGATGAAAAGGACATAGGCCGCTTAAATTCGGCTATTAAAAATAGTCTTCAATTTAATTCAGGTGGCCGACTTGAAATTATTTATACCATTCTCCATCCGCTTACAAAAATTCCGAGAACAGTACTGTCAAAAGGTAAGTGTTGGTTTGATGAAAATCAAAAGGCCTATCGACTTAACGGCACATTGCAGGATATTACAAAGGAAGTGAACGATAGAAAAAAGATTGAAAAGGAAATGAGCACGGCTGATTTAGCAATCCAAACGGGAGAATTAGGAGTTTATGAAGTAGATCTTTTAACGAATGAGTTTAAAAACAATCAAAGATTTAATGCCATATATGGCGTTGAGGAAACAATGAAGCGAGAGGGTTTTATAGCAATGTGTCATCCCGATGACCAACCAATCAGAGCAAAAGCATTGGAAGACGGATTTAGAAACGGGTCTTTTGACTATCATGCAAGATTTTCTCATGGGGATTTAGCAGAGCGTTGGTTAAGAGTTAAGGGAACAGTCTTCTATGATGACAAAAAACAACCCATCAAAATTCTTGGAGTAGTTCAAGACATTACGGAACAAAAAAACTTTGCAGATTCTCTCGCAATACAAGTTAAAGAAAGAACGATGCAACTCAAACAATCAAATGAAGATCTGTTACAATTTGCACATGTAATCAGTCATGATCTTAAAGAACCCGCTCGTAAAATAAGGACGTTTAATAGCAGATTAAAAGAAGAATATAAAGAAAAATTAGACAGTAAAGCCTTGTCATATATAGAAAAAATTAATAATGCAACCGAGCGTATGTATGCAATGATAGATGGAGTGTTATTCTATTCAACACTTAATAACGGCGCTATTCCAAAAAGACAAGTAAATATAAATGACCTCATCAAACAGGTTCAATTAGATTTGGAAGTTATTATTCAAAAGAACAATGCGGTGCTCATAATAGAACAATTACCACTTATAGAAGGGGCATCTATTCTATTATATCAACTTTTCTATAATTTAATTAGTAATTCATTAAAATTTTTCGATCCTCAACGATCACCAAAAATTTTTATCGCTGGAGTGGTTATAGAATATGAAAAAATAAAATATGCGAGGATTAATGTTTCTGATAATGGAATTGGGTTTAGTAAAGAATTTAAAGAACAGATTTTCTCAGCTTTTATGAGGCTTCATTCTAAGGATGTGTATGAAGGTACCGGACTTGGATTGGCATTATGCAAAAAAATTGTTGAAAGGCATCACGGGATAATTAGCGCAGAAAGCACCCTTGAGCAAGGCGCTATATTCACAATTACTTTACCATTAGAGCAATAAAATGGAGATAACGGACTACTATGATACGAAAATAATATCTGCCTTTATTAAATAATAGTTACGCTATATATATGTAAAATAATGGCGAAAAACCGTTTAGAATCTAATATATCAATTCGATTGGTTGTGTATTTAGAAATTTCAGAGGTTTAAAAAGCTACATTTTTCCATTAAAATTTCACTAGCTCACAACAAATGGTAGATACAGATTAAATTCCGCACCTTTACCCAACTCACTCGTGGCAGTCATAAAACCCATGTGATTTTCGGCGATCTTCTTACACAAAGATAATCCAATACCCGTTCCAGCATAATCCTGCTTTCCATGTAGTCGTTGAAATAAAGAAAATATTATTTTATCATACTGTTGTTCAAATCCAATACCATTGTCACTAAAAATAATATTTAAATAGTGTGTGTGTGAAAGTGGAAAAGGTGGATTAGGAATATTCTCTTTTGAAATAATTTTTGATCGTATAGAAATTTCGGGATCTCTTTGTGAAAATTTTAAGGAATTACTAATAAGATTAGAAAAGAGTTGTCCAAGTTGGGTATAATTTCCTGAAATAGAGGGTAAGGATTCTGCGGTGATGACCGCATTTTTTTCTTCTATCAATAGTTCAAAATCTTGTTTTACTTCATCCAACAAGCTGTTTAAATTGATAATTGTAAGTTCAGATTTGTCTTTGGAGAGTCTACTGTAATTCAATAGCGATTTTACCAATTGCGCCATTCGTTTAGCAGAAGAACTTAATTTTTCAAAGTATCGTTTTACAAATTCTTCGTCGTGATAATTTTGCTGAATCAATTCTGAAAACGTTTGTATTTTTCGAAGTGGTTCTTGTAAATCATGAGATGCCACGTATGCAAATTGCTCCAATTCGCTATTTTGTAATTCTAACTCTCTCATGTAGGAATGTAATTTATCCTCCGCTAGCTTTTGTTCTGTTAGATCACGTGTAACTTTTGAAAATCCAATAATTGCTTGATCCTTGTCATGCAGTGCCGTAATAACGATGGTGCCCCAAAATTTAGACCCATCTTTTCTCACTCTCCAACCTTCGTGCATTGCCCTTCCTTCTTTCACGGCCAATTGAAGTAGTTTTTCGGGTAGCTTGTTTTCAAGATCAGAAGATGTGTAGAAAATAGTAAAATGTTTACCAATTACTTCTTCACTTTTATAACCTTTAATTTTTTCAGCACCTGCATTCCAATTCTCTATGTTTCCGTTTTCATTTAAAAGAATAATTGCATAATCTTGCACCTCAGAAATCATCTGATGATAGCGCTCTTCACTTAATCGTAAATGGTCCTCTGCAATTTTTTTTTCAGTTAAATCCCTTGTTACTTTGGAAAAGCCAATGACGTTATTATCATGATCATGCAATGCCGTAATGGTAATGCTGCCCCAAAATTTAGAATTATCTTTTCTTTTTCTCCATCCTTCTTGAGAAGATCTGCCGTTTTTAAATGCTTCATTAATAAGCAATTGAGGTAAATTGTTTGCTAGGTCTTCTGGCAAATAAAAAATACTAAAGTGCTTTCCTAAGATCTCCTTTTCTTTATACTGCTTAATCTGTTGCGCTCCCTTATTCCAATTTCTGATAATGCCATTCTTATCTAATAATATAATTGCATAATCTTCAATTTCCTCTATCATTCTATGATGAAGTTCAGTTATGGTGCGAATATTCGTATTTTCGAATCCTTCTGTAATTTTATCGCTTAACATTTTTGATTTTAAAAATTTAATTATTGAAAATTGTAGATAATATAGTTTTCAATTCGAATGGAAGAGCCGGCTTTATAATAAAATCGGTAGCCCCTAATTTTTTTGTTTCGGTAACAATGGATTCTTCCGAGGTGGTGGAATACATATATATTTTGCAATCCTTAAGGCGTTCGATGTTTTTTATTTTTTTTAGACATTCAACGCCATTTACTTTTGGCATATTTACATCTAAAAAAATATAATCGGGAATTACCTGTGAATGGTCATTCAACTTTAGCAGTGCCTCCGCTCCGTCATTTGCTGTTATACACCTAATGTTTTCATTTACAGTTTTCGCTATCATTATAAATATTTCCTGATCATCCAGATCATCGTCAACAAGTAGGCAATTTATAATATTTCCCATATTTTATTTTCCCCTTCTTTTTGCATTTTTCGAGGATACAAGATATGGTTTATCAATATATTTTAAAAAAAACTAACTAAATAATTTTAATTTTGAAGTATAATAAATTGTATACACATGAAAAATATATTAGTAATAGGCGCAGGTCGATCCTCCTCTTCACTTATAAAATATTTATTAACAAATGAAGCAGCAGAAAATTGGAGCGTAAGTATTGCAGATGTCTCACTCGATTTAATTAAACAAAAAATAGTAGCTAAACCTACTACACGAGCTGTTGTATTTGATGTACATAATGATGCGCAACGTGAAGCCGAAATACAGCGAGCAGATATTGTCATTTCCATGTTACCAGCTTTTTTACATATAAATGTTGCCAAAGATTGTGTACGTTATAAAAAACATTTGGTAACGGCCTCTTATGTTTCCAAAGAAATGGCGGCATTGCAAGATGAAGCCAAAGCAGCTGGAATTATTTTAATGAATGAAACAGGTTTAGATCCTGGAATTGACCATGCTTCAGCTATGTATATAATAGACCGAATTCATGAACAAGGAGGCGTATTATCTGTATTTAAATCCTATTGTGGTGGCTTAGTAGCACCAGAAAGTAATGATAACCCGTGGGGTTATAAATTTTCATGGAACCCTAGAAATGTAATATTGGCGGGACAAGGAACAGCGCAATACATAGAGGAAGGAAACTATAAATACATTCCGTATAATAGATTGTATACTCAAATTGATACGATTGAAGTAGCAGGTTTGGGAATGTTTGATGCTTATGCTAACAGAGATTCCCTTTCCTATCGTAAATTATATCATATTGATAACGTACCTACTATGCTGAGAGGCACTTTGCGTATGCCAGGTTATTGTAAAGCTTGGAATGTTTTTGTAAAATTAGGTTTAACCGATGATACTTATAAAATAGAACAGTCTCATACACTCACCTACAACCAATTATTACAGGCCTATTTACCATCGGGTAAACAATCGGTAAAAGAAAAACTTATTCAATTGATGGGCTCAGAGATAGATGCCAATTCAATGTCTAAAATAGAATGGTTAGAAATTTTTGGGGATAAAAAAATAAGACCTGTAAATGCTTCACCTGCTGAAATATTACAAGATTTATTAGAAGAAAAATGGTTGCTAAAAGAACATGATAAAGACATGGTGGTAATGCAACATCAATTTGAATTTAAAAATAAGCAAGGTAAAACCAATAAAATAGTTTCATCGCTGGTTGTAAAAGGAGAGGATCAAACCTATACAGCCATGGCAAAAACAGTGGGCTTGCCCTTAGCTATTGTTACTAAATTAATTTTAAGAAATAAAATAAATGCATGTGGTGTATTAATTCCTACTCATAAAGAAATTTATGAACCTTTGTTGGAAGAGTTGGAAACCTATGATATTGTGTTTAAAGAAGAAGAAATTTAAAATGCAAGATAGTAATCTTTTAATAATGTTTTATATGCATCGGTATAGGAGTGTCGTTCGTTTTCCTCAATAATAATAGAATCTTCAGACAGTGTGCGATTAGTAAATTCAAAACGCATCAATAATCTTTTTTGAGGCTTCTCAGCTCGGGTAATTACTCGTGTAAGTTTAGTTAAGTATAATTTATTTTCTTCCGCCATTTCACGAAATAGCTCCCCCTCCTTGGTCGGAAGTATTACATAAAATTTACCGTTTAAATTTAATAGTTTTAAAACGCCCATTAGTAAATCATTAAAAGGCAAATGGTCGGTGTGCCTTGCATTACTGCGAGATTCGCCTGACGCCTTAGAAGAGTCTACAAAATAAGGCGGGTTGCTTACAATTAAATCGTATTTATAATCAGATAGGTAAATGTAATCTTGAAGAGAAACATGGTGAATGTGTACGCGTTCTTTCCATTTACATTCATTTACATTTTCGGTAGCTTGTTTATAGGCATTACCATCAATTTCTATTGCGTCTATTTTTGCACCAGAGCGTTGTGCCAGCATTAATGCTATAATGCCTGTACCTGTGCCAATGTCTAGAATGGTTTTAGCACTTAATGGATTTATCCAAGCACCCAACAAAACAGCATCTGTGCCAACTTTCATTGCGCATTTGTCTTGATTGATTTTAAATTGCTTAAAAACAAAAGTTTGCTTGGGCATACTTTATTTGTAGTGAAAATCTAAATTACTATACTTTATAAGTAAGTAATTTGTTTCACTATAAAGATAATAATTTTCTTGAATGTTGTATTTTATTCCTGATCTGTTTCTTTTTCAGAAGGATCGTCGTCTTGGAGAGTAATGTATAAATCAATTAACCCTTCTGGTGCATTTAGCTCTATATGCCTCTTTTCGCGGTGCAGCGCAATAATAAATTCCTCTTTAGCGGGAATAAGAATTTCATGTACACCTTTTTTTATTTTAAAAATAGCCTGTTGAGGAAAATTTAATATTTCTTCTATTATACCAATATCACCGTGAATGGCATCAGTTACTGTATAACCCGGCATTTCATGGAAGTAAAATTTTTTACCACTTAAAGGTGGGAGCATCGTTAAGGGTAAAAACAGACTACTTTTTAGTAATTCTTCTGCACGCTCAATCGTATCAATACCATCAATTTTTACCGTTAAGGTATTGGTGCGACCTTGAATTTTTTTAATAAAAAACGGGACTAATGAATTATTGAGTTCAATAAAAACAGATTTTAGTTTGTAGTATCGGCTAGGGTCATCTACATCTAAAGTAAAAGCTAATTCTCCATGATTACCTACTTTTCTAGAAATATATCCTAAATTAAAACATTCATTTTTGGTCATTATGGTAAATTTTTAATAATCTGTAAATGACCGTAATGGTGGTTTCCGTGCCACGCATACAATGCCAATTGTTCTTGTAATTTAAATTCACGTTGATATTCTGGATGAATATATTTTTTTTGTAATTCTGTCTCCAAATTTGTAGTGGACTTTAATAAATAAACCCAACGGTAATGAATGGCTTCAATTAGCGCTAATGAAATAAAAATAGGTGCATTTTTAGCATCTTCTAAATTTGCCCACAATTCTTCTTTATAGGGTTTTATAGTTGGCTTATTTTCGGTTAACGTTAATTTTGTTCGAATATACCCATTCATGTGGCTATCAGCAAGGTGATGAATAACCTGTTTCCCTATCCAGCCATTAGGACGGTAAGGGGTATCTAATTGCTGGGTATTGAGCGAAGCAACTATTTTTTTTAATTGGTCAGGAAATTGTTCAATTTCCATTAAGTGTTGTTGAGTATCAGTAAGAGTATAGCTTTTGCCATATTCAAATTTTCCTATTGGGTATTTTAAGTGCTCCATCTAGCATTGGTTTATTAAAAAAGGCAGCTGATATTATATCAGCTGCCTTTTTTTTAATAAGTATTTAAATTATGCTTCACTTTCAGGTGCAGCTGTTTCTGGTGTTTCAGGATTAGCAGGAGCTTCTTCTGTTTGAGAAACCACAGGTGCTGGTGTGTTTTTAGCCACTACTTTAGCTGCTTTTGCTTCTTTTGCAAGTGATTCAGCAGCCATTCTGTTTTTATAAGCATCTTTTTTAGAATTATCTAAAGTAGATACTTTTGTTAAAATTTTTGTTTCTTTATCAGCAACCCATTTTTCGAATTTAGAATCTGCTTGTTGTTGAGTTAAAGCACCTTTTGTAATGCCACCTTGCAAATGTTTTTTAAACATTACTCCTTTATAGGAAAGTATTGCACGACAAGTATCGCTAGGTTGTGCTCCATTGTTTAACCATGTAAGCGCTTTATCGCTATCAAGGTTAATAGTAGCAGGATTTGTAGTTGGGTTGTACGTGCCAATTTTCTCAATAAACTTACCGTCTCGAGGTGCACGACCATCCGCAATTACAATGTGGAAAAATGCATTTGCTTTTTTTCCATGTCTTTGTAATCTGATTTTTACTGGCATTTTTTTTGTTTTTAGAATTTAAAATACTTTTATAGTGTTTCTCTTTTATTAAAAGAAATGCGAAAATAAGGAAATTATCCACACCACACCACGTTTTTTAGCAATTATTATTTATTTAATAATTCGCATGCAACCTTTATTTATCTACTAGAGTCATTATATTGCACACAAAATATGATTTTATTTCGATTAACATATTTTTTTTAAAAAGTATTAATGTAAACTATTTTGTATAACTAAAACGTGTATTCATATGGAAAAAAATTCTACTCATTTCAGCTTCACAGCCCCCATGACCACTTTTTTATCGCCATTAGGGTCCACAGCGAAAGCAATTTCAGCACTGTGTAAATCTTATAATTTAACAAAACGTAGTAATTCAGAATTGGTCTGGATGAATGTAGAGGAAGACAATTTTACCTCCGCTCTAAAACGGTTATCAGATTTGGCAACAAAAATTACTCGCAAAGCTAAGCCTGAATTAGAAATTGAGCTTAAAGAAAAAATGTTGTATGCTGAAATGCATAAAGCAGCCGATGAATTAAACCCGTTGCTAATGGTTGACTTATCGGCAAAGCCTATAATAAATAAAATTATAGGTAAGAATGCGTTTAAAGCGGTACGTGAAATGAAAAACCCCGTAATGACCATGCGTGGACAATCACTTAAAGAGGAGTGTAAAACCATTGTATTACCTATTGATGTTTCTAAGGAATCACGTGAAAAAGTAGGACAAGCGGTATCGTTAGCAAAAAAATTTGGTGCTAAAATCCGTATTGTTTCTATTTTAACAGAAGTAGATGAAGAAATAGAAAACAAATTAATAGCCTACTCCAATCAAGTATGGCGGTTTATTAAACGGCAAGATATTGAATGCACCATTAAAACTCTTCGAGGTAGTAATGTAGCTAAAATGGTAATGGATTATAGTCACCAAGTAGAAGCAGATTTAATTTTAATTATGAATAAAAGAGAATTAAGCTTGGTAGAAACATTTATGGGCTCCGTGGCAGAGCAGATAATTAATGAAAGTGATATTCCAGTTATCAGTTATCGCCCTATGGCTCGAAAAGATACTAGTTATTATGTACATTCTTTTTAAATAAACACATAACTTATTTGCATTTAGCCTTCTGATTATCAGAAGGCTTTTTGTTTTTTATTCGGATTTAGATTTAAAAAGGAATTATTTTTCAAAATGCTCCCGAAATTTTGTTGTATAGAGGTAAAATAGCTGAATTATTGTACCTGCCAAAAACAAATATTCAAATTTGCTATTTTTATTTTAATATTAATTTATATAATTAAGCTTTTTGTTAATACTCAGTTTTTACGATTTAATCTTAGTTAAAAGCATCTCTATGCTTTTAACTAAGATATGCATGTAGATGGGTTTTTTAAGGCACAAATAAATAATATTAATTTAATATTTAAATGATTTTGAGCAGTACCTTTGTACTTAATCTTTTACTTGAATAATTTAACCTAACTAATTGAAATAAAGATATGACAAACAATAACCCGACTTCCAGCGAAAAATCTTTCATGTCAACTATCTTAGTGCCGATAGATACTACAGAAGAAACAACTATTGCGTTGCATCAATCATGTAATTTAGCAAAGCTTACCAATTCTAAAATTGTGTTGCTTAGTGTTGATGATAATAAGAATGATTCTGCTCAAAAAAGATTAGCAGAGTTGGCTGTAGAAGCAGCTGAAAAATCAGGCCACCTAGTAGAGACTATTTTAAGAAATGGAAATATATATGATGAAATTAATAAAGTAGCAGATGAATTAAATCCATTATTAATGGTTGGTTTGTCCTCTAAAATTACTTTCGATAAAATTATCGGTAAAAATGCTTTTAAAATGGTGCGCGAATTAAAGCATCCTGTAATGACTATTCGTGCTAAAATGCAGCATGAAGAATGTAAAACTATTTTATTGCCCATTGATCTTTCTAAAGAATCACGCGAAAAGGTAGGACAAGCGATATCTTTAGCAAAAAAATTAGGTGCTCAAATTAGTGTGGTATCTATTTTAACGCAAAAAGATGAGGAATTAGAAAATAAATTAACATCCTATTCTAATCAAGTGTTGAAATACATTCAAAATGAGAATATACCTTGCACCATAAAAACCTTGAGAGGTACAGATATTCCAAAAATGATAATAAATTATGGGCATGAAATTGGGGCAGACCTTATTTTAATTATGAGTAAAGCCGAGTTAAATGTTAAAGAATTTTTTATTGGAACCGTTGCACAACGAATAATTAACGAAAGTGATATACCCGTATTAAGTTATCGCCCCATGGAGCGCAAAGATACTTCAGTGTATACAACCTTCTAAATAATAATATTTAAATATGCTAGCCCTCTGGTTTTCAGAGGGCTTTTTGTTTTTCAATTCTTTTCAACAGCTTGCAATTAAAAACTTTTAATTAATTAAATTTACAATTCTTACGTAACCATAAGATTAAGGTATTAAAAAAAGCAGTTCGTTATATTCATCTGTTAAGTAGTTAACATCTTTTACTTTCAAAATAAATTTTATACGTTTAAAACAAGCTATGAATTTTTCACATTTACACGTACATACACAATTTTCCTTATTAGATGGAGCAGCAGACATATCCTCTTTATACAAAAAGGCTGTAAATGATAATATGAAAGCACTTGCCATTACCGATCATGGTAATATGTTTGGTGTTTTTAAATTTGTTGCTGAGGCGGGTAAACACAATACTCCAGAAAACCCTAATAAAATAAAACCCATTGTAGGTTGCGAATTTTATGTGGTGCAAAACAGGCATAAACGCCAATTTACAAAAGATGATAAAGACATTCGCTATCATCAATTATTGTTGGCCAAAAATGCAGAGGGGTATAAGAACTTAGTAAAACTTTGTTCCTACGGTTATATGGAAGGTTTATATGGAAAATATCCTCGTATAGATAAAGAGTTAATTCTTCTTTACCACAAAGGATTAATAGCCACCACCTGCTGTTTGGGTGCATCCGTGCCACGTGTTATACTACGGAAAGGAGAAGCAGAAGGCGAAATAGAATTTAAATGGTGGTTAGATATTTTTGGGGAAGATTATTATATAGAGCTTCAGCGGCATGATATACCCGAGCAAAATACCGTGAACGAAGTATTATTAAAATTTGCTAAAAAATACAATGTAAAAATTATTGCCTCTAATGATTCGCACTATGTAGATCAGCAAGATTCAAATGCACATGATATTTTATTATGTATAAATACTGGTGAAAAACAAAGTACACCGATCATGAAGGATTTTGGAGATGATGACTCTAACTCTTCAAAAGGTAAACGTTTTGCTTTTTATAATGATCAGTTTTATTTTAAAACAACTGCTGAAATGACCAAGTTATTTCATGACTTGCCAGAAGCGATTGATAATACCAATGAAATAGTTGATAAAATTACCCCTCTGAAATTGAAGCAAGATATTATGTTGCCCAATTATCAAATACCTCAAGGTTATGCCACGCAAGATGATTATTTACACCACTTAACTTATACAGGCGCAAAAGAACGATATAAAGAAATTACACCAGAAGTAGAGGAACGTTTAAATTTTGAATTGTTCACCATTAGAACAATGGGTTTTGCAGGCTACTTTTTAATTGTTGCCGATTTTATTAATCATGGTAAAGATATAGGTGTGTTTGTTGGTCCAGGTCGTGGTTCTGCCGCTGGTTCTGCTGTAGCATATTGCATTGGTATTACCAATATCGATCCAATAAAATATAATTTACTGTTTGAGCGATTCTTAAATCCTGATCGTAAAACAATGCCCGATATTGATACCGATTTTGATGATGAAGGCCGACAAAAAGTGATTGATTATGTGGTTGATAAATATGGGAAAAATCAAGTAGCGCAGATTGTAACCTATGGCACAATGGCAGCTAAAATGAGCATTAAAGATGTTGCGCGCGTGCTTGATTTACCATTGCAAGAATCGAACATGCTGGCTAAACTGGTTCCAGATAAACCAGGTATTGAATTAAAACGTGTACTGACTGCTCCCATAACGGGTGAAAAAAGTTTAACTGAAAAAGAAGGGTTAACAAAAGAAGATCTTGAAGATGTAAAAAAATTACGTTTAATACTTGATGGTACTGATTTACAAGCCAGGGTATTAAAAGAAGCATTAATATTAGAAGGTTCTGTAAGAGGTACGGGTATACATGCATCGGCAATAATTATTGCTCCCAAAGATCTAACAGAGATAGTTCCAGTGTCTGCATCTAAAGAAACCGATTTATTAATTACTCAATATGACGGTAAAGTAATTGAGGATGCTGGCGTTATTAAAATGGACTTTTTAGGGTTAAAAACGCTTACTATTATTCGCGATGCTTTAAAATTAATTAAACAAAATCACAATGTAGATATCATTATTGATGATGTTCCTTTAGATGATTTAAAAACATTCGAACTCTATCAACGAGGCGATACCAATGGTACATTTCAATTTGAAAGTGCTGGTATGCAAAAGCATTTAATTAGTTTAAAGCCTGATAAATTTGCCGATCTCATTGCTATGAATGCATTATATAGACCAGGGCCAATTGAATACATTCCTAATTTTATTGCACGTAAACAAGGCAAAGAACCTATTGCTTATGATCTTCCTGAAATGGAAGAGTACCTTGCCGATACTTATGGAATTACGGTTTACCAAGAGCAGGTAATGTTACTTTCACAAAAGCTAGCTGGTTTTTCTAAAGGAGATGCTGATATATTGCGTAAAGCAATGGGTAAAAAAGACAAAACCACACTCGATAAAATGAAAAGTAAGTTTATGGAAGGGGCAACTGCAAAGGGGCTGGCCACCGTTAAACTTGAAAAAATATGGACCGACTGGGAAAAATTTGCTCAATACGCTTTTAATAAATCACATTCTACCTGTTATGCTTTTGTTGCCTTTCAAACGGCTTATTTAAAAGCGCATTATACAGCAGAATACATGGCCTCTGTGTTAACACATAATTTAAGCAATATTGATAAAATTACTTTTTTTATGGATGAATGCAAACACATGGGTATTCCTGTATTGGGGCCTGATGTAAATGAGAGTCAATATCAATTTTCGGTAAATAAGAGTGGGCAAATACGTTTTGGAATGGGTGCCGTAAAAGGTGTAGGAGAATCAGCTGTTCAAGCAATTGTTGCAGAACGCACTGCAAATGGTGCATATAAAAGTATGTTTGATTTTGTTCGTAGAATTAATTTACGTGCTGCTAGCAAAAAAACATTAGAAAGTCTGGTTTATGCTGGTGGCTTAGATTCTTTTAATATTCATCGTGCCACTTATTTTTCGTTAGAGGGAAATGATACCATTAATTTTTTAGAAAAAATAATACGTTATGGTAGCTCCCATCAAGAAGGTATAAATTCTTCACAAGCATCATTATTCGGTGAAGGAAGTGCAGTGGAAATGCCAGAACCTAAAATTCCAGTAGCCGAAGTTTGGACTAATTTAGAGCAACTAAAAAATGAAAAAGAAGTGGTAGGCTTTTTTATTTCTGGGCATCCGCTAGATACCTATAAACTAGAGATAGATAATTTTTGTTTTCATACTATTGCAGATATAAAAAACATAGAAGAAAATAAAAATAAGGAATTGGTCATTGGAGGAATTATTACGAGCGTGCACAATGGCATAACTAAAACTGGCAACCCCTGGGGCAAAATAACCATTGAAGATTATCAAGAATCTTCTGAGCTGGCTTTTTTTGGTGAAGATTATGTGAAATTTAAACACTATATGATAATCGGTTTGTTTTTATATGTAAAAGGTAAAATAAGCGAACGGTTCAGAAACTCTGGTAATTTCGAATTTAAGGTAGGCTCTTTACAGCTTTTATCAGAATTGCGTGATAAGTTAGCGCGAAGCATAACGGTAGATGTTTCTATTAAAGAATTAACAGATGAATTTATTATTAAATTCAATGATATATTAAGTCAAAATGCTTCTGCACAGCCCAGAAACTGTACATTACAATTTAAAGTGTTTGATGCTGAAGAAAATATTTCAGTAGTTTTACCTTCAAAAAAAATTAAAGTAAATCCCAATAATGAATTACTGGCATTATTGGCGCAACATGAATTAAATTTTGATTTGAATTAATAGTTAATGAATAGGAGAGCGAGAATAATTTTTTAGTTGTTTAAAAAGTAAGTTTAAAGAAATTTTTATAAAAGCATGTTTAAAATTTATTTAAAATGTTTGTTATGCGTCTTTTTGTGTCATACTTCGTTACTTTTTGTCCGTAGTCCGCTGCTATGGCCTTTAAAATTGTATCGTCTGGCTAAAAAATACATCTTAACATTCCAAATAAATAAAAATTTAAACTGGCTTTAAGTAATCGTTAAAAAAACGATCAATACAATTTTATCATGGAAAGGGTAAGATTTTATTTAAAAAAAAGATTAATATTGTGTCACCCCAATAATGTTATCGTATGCCTAAAATAACTGTTGCTATTGACGGATATTCCTCCTGTGGTAAAAGCACCTTAGCAAAAGCGCTTGCAGCTACTCTTGGTTATGCGTATGTAGATTCTGGTGCAATGTACCGCTGTGTTACCTTATTTGCTTTAAGAAAGGGTATAATAAAAGATAATAGCTTTATTGAGGAAGAGATTGTTAAAATCTTAGGTGAAATTAACCTTTCATTTAAATTTAATACAATTACTAAATCATCAGATACTTTTTTAAACGAAGAAAATGTAGAAAAAGAGATTAGAGAAATGATAATTTCTGAAAATGTTAGTAAAGTAAGCGCCATACATGAAGTGAGAGTAAAAATGATTGCTATTCAACGGGAGTTAGGCAAAAACAAAGGCATTGTAATGGATGGTAGAGATATTGGTACTAATGTATTTCCTGAAGCGGAGTTAAAATTATTTATGACTGCAGATACTGATATTCGAACACAACGTAGGTATGACGAGCTTTCTACTAAAGGTCAAAATATTTCATTTAGCGATGTAAAGTTAAACTTAATTCACCGCGATTATGAGGATACGCATCGTAAAGAAAACCCCCTGATTAAAGCAGATGATGCAATTGTTCTTGATAATACGGATCTTACCAAAGAAGAGCAGTTGCAATTTGCATTAGAACTAATTGCTAATTATATGCCTACCATCAATTAAGGATAAAATTCATATGCTCCCAAATCAGGAATAGAAGTAGAAGGGTTAGGACGAACCTGTTTTCTTAAATCTAAAGATATAAAATTTGGATAACCTTTATCTATGGCACTTGAACCTGCATTTAAGCGATAGTCATTTTTAGCCGCATCTTTAAAATCGGGATTTCCATTTTTAATAACATCTTTATAATATTTACCATTAGGGGTATTTCGTTCTGTTTTTACGATACAATTTTCGAATTTGTAAGAAAAAACTCCGCCATATATCGACGAATCCATTCCTATTTCTTCAGGGAGGTTACCATATAAAATACAGTTGCCAAAATAGGCGCTATCTAAATTTCTAATAACGTACAAATTTTTCTCTTCCACTAGATGATAATTCTTTAAAAGTAATAATGGAGTATTTCGTTGTCCATTTTTCCAAAAATTAGCAAACGTGCATTGTTCAAATTTGTATTTTCCACCAATAAGAAGGGTTGTATATTGGCCACAATTGGTAAATAAACAATTGCTGCTCCAAATGTTTGCATCTTGTGCAAACAAAGCAGCAGCCTCCATATTTTTAATAATGGTATTGGTTAGTTTTAAAGTAGGTTCTCCGAAAGTAGCTACAGAATCTATTCGTATGCCAATGCTACCATTTTTAATAATGGCCCAATCAATCACATTGTTTTTACTACCCTGAGAAAGCCATATTTGCCCCCATTGCCCTGGAACCTCTTTATAATCTTGCTCCATCCGATCACCTTCAAAAATTACTTCATTTCCCATATTCCCATTAACAATCAATGTCCCCTTATCATATACCCACAGCACGGCTTTATTATGAAAATGTAAACGAGTGCCTGCTGCTATGGTTAATTTACAATCTGAGTCAATTACACTGTATCCAAAAAATAAATGAGGTTTATCATTTGGTAAAGTAATAGTTGTTCCCGCTGTTCCTAAAATAGAATAGGGGGGCAAACCATTGGTAGGGAATATATTTGGTTTGTGTAAGTATACATCTTGACCTATTGCTGTAAGTTTTACATCTTGAATATTTCCATTCGTTTCAAACACCACTGAATCTTTAACCAACAAAGGGGCATTTTGGTTAGGGGTTACGCTTACTTGAATAAATACAAACAAACTGTCTTTACCTAATATTTCTACATCATTTAATGCCGTTGCATTAACGCCATCCACGTTAAGACGATAAGCAGAAGAGGTGCCTGAAGCAAGATAAATTTTTGATATTTTTATAGGTCTTGCATTTCGATTATAAATTAAAAATGACTTAGTAGCGGAACCTGCATATTTAAAAACCGTATCAAAGAGAATAGAATCGCTAGAAAATTCTATTTTAGCAGAAGAATCAGTTAGTATGCTATCTTTTTTGCAAGATGATAAAATAAATAAACTAATGGATGTTATTAATATTAATTGCTTCAATAATTTCATACTACAAATATATAATATTATATAAAGTACGTAAACGCTAATATTTAATAAAAATTACCTGAGTAAGCATTAAATGTTTTAGTGCATGAATAACCTAATTAAAATGTAAATTTGTATGTTTAGCAAATGAATTATAAACGATTTCTTATTAAATAATCCTTAATTTTAAGTAATATAATTAACCGATAAATGTTTCTGTTTTCGCTTTTAAGCGATCGTATTATATGAAGACACAGTTAAATAGTATATTCCTTTTATTAAGTTTTATAGTAATTTTCGCTTCAAATTGTTGGGCTCAATCAACGTTTGCTTCAGAAGAGGAACTAAAAATTCATGCAAATAAGCTGTTTAACGATGATGCTTTTGAAGAGGCGTATCCTTTATTCTCTCAATTAGCTAGTCTTTACCCCAAAGATCCAAATTATAGTTATCGTTTAGGAGTATGTATGTTATATGCCTCTGATGATAAAGAACGCCCACTTACTTTTTTAGAATATGCGGCTAAAAGTCCTACAGTCGATAAAGAGGTTTTCTTTTATCTCGCAAAAGCGTATCATTTAAATTATCTTTTCGATTTAGCTATTATCCAATATCAAAAATATCAAAAGGTAGCTTCTGCTGCTAAAGCAGAAAAATTGCAAGTAAGTAGACAGATAGAAATGTGTAAAAATGGTAAAAAATTATTGCGCAATCTTTCTGACTTGGTAGTAATAGACAAAAAAGAAATTGATCGTACCGATTTTTACCGAGCCTATGATATTTCAGATATTGGAGGGAAATTATTAGCTAAACCAGATGAAGCTGCTTTTAAAACGTCTCTTGATAAAAAGCAAAAAGAAACATCTATTATCTATTTTTCATCTGATAATAATCAAATTTATTTTTCTAGCTATGGTGATGATATAAGCCATGGTAAAGATATTTATATGATAAAAAAGTTAGGTAATGGTAAATTAAGTGCACCACAATCCTTAGGCTATCCAATAAATACATTATACGACGAAGATTTTCCTTTTCTTCATCCTAACGGAAAAGTTTTGTATTTCTGTTCTAAAGGACATAACTCTATGGGAGGATATGATATATTTAAAAGTACGCTTAATGAAGAAACAGGTACTTGGAATATGCCTGTAAATATGGATTTCCCAATTAATTCTCCCGACGATGACATTTTATATATAACCAATGCGGATGAAAAAGAGGCGTATTTTTCTTCTGCGAGATCGAGTCCTACAGGTAAAACCAATGTATATCACATTAGTGTAGAACGTAAAGCGGCAGATGTGGCCATAGTGGATGGCGTAGTGGTAAAAAATTCAGGTAGTCAAAATTTAGCGGTAAAAATTACTGTAAAAAATATTGAAACAAATGAAATAGAAGAAATAGCAAATTCAAAAAAAGAAGATGGTCGTTATTCACTTACGTTGCCCAATGGAGCTAATTTAATGTATACGGTGGAAGCACCAAGTTTTCCTACTCAGTCGGTAATGGTTACTATTCCTTTGCAAACTTCATTAAAACCTTTCAAACAAGAATTGAGTTACGACCCTGTTAGTAATAAATTACTTGTTAAAAATATACCTACAGGAGAAGAAACAGACACAGATAAAGATGAAAGCTATAAAGCTGCTTTAAGTTTTATTAAAGAGCGCTCAAAAATGGAAGTAACTCCTGCTAACAATAAAAATGGTAAGTCTAATGTTGAATATTTGGGTAAAACAGATTCAATAAAAGTATCTTCAGAAAAAGCATCAACTGTTAAGAAAGAAACCTCTTTTAGCAATACCGATATCATTAAAATTGCTTATGACGACGCAAAAGATGTTGAACAAGAAGCAAAAAAATTGAAAGACCAAGCTAATACCGCTTTTTTTATGGCGAATCAAAAAAATGAGCTTGCTCAAAATAAATTTCATGAAGCTGCTCAACTTACGGAAGCTGCTGCAAATACGTCGAATAAAGAAAAAAAGCAATTAAACTTTCAAGAAGCTAATGCCATTACAAATGAAGCAGAAGAATATAATCAACAAACAGTAACAGCGTTTAATCTAGCAACACGTTTACAATCAAATGCAGCAACTAAACAAAAAGAAGCTGACCTTTCAAAACAATATGCGATTGATTTAGAAGCTGCTGTTAAGGCCACAAATTCTCAGGCTGCTCTTGCTAAATTAGATGAGCAACAAAAAAAGATAGACTCTCTTAATCAAGAAAATGACGAAAGTAATATTATTAATAATTTAAAAATTGATGGAGATAATAAAAGAGCTGAACTGGATAAAGCCATTCAAACATCTATTGATATTAAACAAGAAATAATTGATAGTGAAGAGCTAGTAGCCAATGCAACACAAGATGCTGAAAAAGAAAAAAATGAAACTATAAAACAAGGCCTGTTAAACCAATTAGAAGGTTTAAAGGAAGATAAGATAGAAACAAAAAAAGAATTGTTAAATAACGATTTGAAAATAGTTAAACTACAGAAAGAATACGATGGACTTAATAGTCAATTAGAATTAGTAAATAGTGTATTAAATAAGACAGCAGCAGGCGAGGATACCAAAACGGCTATTGCACCAATTGATAAAAATAAGTTAGAACAACAGGTGAACATTATTAAAAAGAATAACGCAAAAACCCTACCTAATGACCAAAACACAAGTGTCGCAGCTACAAAACCAATTGTAAAAAAGGATTCGGCTAGTACTGTGTCCGATGCTACCACTAATAACCCAGTCAAAGTTCAAAATGAAATAGATACTAAAAACGATAGTTCTGATATCGTTAAAAATAAGCTAGCACCTATTGATACAGACAAGAATGACCAAAATGTTGTTAATAATACAGTAGATACAGTAAACAACAATTCTTATTTAACAAACGCTGACGGAAGTAACAAAAACAAAGTAACACCTATTGATAAAGTCAAGAAAGATCAAAGTGTTGTTACCAATGCAATAGATACGTTAAATAATAATTCTGACTTAACAAACGGTAACGGAAGTAACAAAAACAAAGTAACACCTATTGATAAAGGTAAGAAGGATCAAAGTATTGTTAACACTGCAATAGATACGGTAAATAATAATTCTGATTTAACAAATGATAATAGAAGTAACAAAAACAAAGTAATACCTATTAATAAAGGCAAGAAGGATCGAAGTATTGTTAATAATTCAATAGATACAGTAAACAACAATTCTGATTTAACAAACGCTAATGGAATTAACAAAAATAAAGTAACACCTATTGAAACAGATAAAAACGATCACCTTGCTTTTAATAAAGGAGTGGATAAGGTAAAAAATAAAGCTGATTTTAAAAATGATAATGAAAATAAGCCAACCTCTAGTATAGATGATAATAATAAAACTACTGATAACAGTATAACTGACAAGTCACATAATAGCTCAGCTTTTAATTTATATAATAAGAAATTTGAAAATGATTTAGTCGATATTAATGCAATAACTGATGAAAAAGAAAAGGAAAAAAAACGATTAGACTTATTTAAAAATTGGATTGCTGCTATAAACAAAGAAATAGAGGTTGAGCAACAACAATTAATTAATGAAACAGACATCAACAATAGAATTAAACTCTCTAACAATACAAAAGAGTTGAAAAAAATAGTTGTCGAAAAGCAGGATATGATGGAGGCAGCAAGTACTACCGTTACTGCATCAAACATTAACAATAATAATTTAGTTAGTAATAAGTCAACAACTACTATCAATACAAAAGAAAATATTAATCAGCAACAAGCTGTAGCAGATACGACTGCAAATTCAGATATAACGGTTAATAAATTAAATAAGGATAAAATACAAGGAAGTAAATCCAACGGCCAAAAAGGAAATGTAGTTCCACAGCAACATGTCGATGAAAAATTGACAAAAGCGAATGCGGAAATTAATTCGGATGGAAAACAAAAACCAGAATCCTCTTTAATTATTAATGGCTCAGATAGAACAAGCGAGCCTATAAATATCGAGAGCGATACTGCTAATCAATTTAAAGTGCTGGTTGTAAATAAAAATAATATCGAAAATGACGCTGCGGCAGATGTTTATTCTTCGAGTATTGCTAAAGAACAATTTGCAAAAGCTAAAAAATTAAATAAAGAAGCAGCTGATCTTACTATGCAATCTAATAAAATAAAGATAGCGGCAGAAAAAGAAGTGAACAGTATTGAAAAAAGTAAATTAAATAAAGATGCTGAAACAAAAATGCAGTCAGCAGACGATAAAGAATTAGAGGCATCAGCCTGCATAGCATTGGCAAATGAAGCGGAATACAATATCAATCAAAATGCATTAAATCAATTCGCAAACGCATCTACTAAAATGGAGGCTGATGAACTTGCCACGGCTGGATTAATGAAAGATGAAGCGAATATCTATTTTAAAAAAGCGCAGGTATTAAGAAGGGATGCTTCTCCCATTCAGGCAACTTATGATAAACAAAAAGAATTGAGTGAGGCATCTAAAAATGAAATGATTGCATTAGAAAAACAAAGGGATGCTTTGCACATTTATAAAAAATATCTCCCAAATTACATCATCCTTTCACCAGATGAATTTGCAAAAGCAGATCTAGAAAAAACAAAAACGAAAAATACCGTAGTTATAAATTCTAAAGCAAATGAAAATAAAGAATTGAAACAACCCAATGATTCTAAAGAACTACCTATTAAAGAGAAAATAAATATTGATAGTCAAAACCAATCCAATAAGATAACTTCAATTAAAACAAAAGAAGAGGAAACGATTCCATCCACCAAAAATAATGACGATTCTTTACTGGTAAATAATAATAAAACAAAAAATAAAGAGAATGATTTGCAGTTTACGGAAATTAATGTAAATAAAGAAAAAGGAATAATTAAACCTATTACAAAAGAATCTTTTGAAACTAAGTTAACACCAGTTTACTCTACCTCAAAGCCAATTCCAATAAATGCAGCTTTGCCTGAAGGGCTATTATTTAAAGTGCAAATAGGGGCATTTAGAAATGCTATTCCACAAGATTTATTTAAAGGTATTACGCCTATTAGTGGTGAAACTACTAAGGAAGGCTTTATAAGATATACGGCAGGGCTATTTACAAACTTCAAAGCAGCAGATAAAGTAAAACAAGAAATAAGACAATTGGGCTATTCTGATGCTTTCGTAGTTGCATTTTATAATGGCAAACGAATTTCTGTTTCAGCCGCATTGAGTAAATTAAATTCAGATGTGCTAGATGATCAACAGTGGGCTGATTCTAAAAAGCCGAAGCAGGATAAAGTTGTTTTAAATAAAAATGATAAAAATAAAATTGTAAGCGATGAAGAAAAAACAGAAATTGCCGTAACAGCTAACAATTCATCTGTAATTAAAAAAGAAGAATTACCAATCACCACTAAAATTAAAGAGAAAGAATTAAATTCAGTAGCGGATACAAAAAATGTATTAATGGTGGAAGGGATATTTTACACTGTTCAAATTGGTGTATTTTCAAAACCTGTAAAAACAACAGAATTGTATAACATACAACCTTTATATACAGAAACCACACCGGAAGGATATTTTAGGTATAATACAGGTATTTATAATGATATGGCAATTGCTCTTCAAGCTAAAAATAAGGTAGTAGGAGTAGGGATAACAGATGCTTTCGTTACTAGGTATTATAAAGGTAAACGCCTTTCTGTGCTTGAAGCAGCTCGTATAACTGCACAAGGGAGTACTGCAATGGCTACTTCACCAGATATGAACAAAATGCCGATATTTTATAATAAAGCTTCACAGAATATTCCAACACAATCGTTAATGGAGAAAACGAAAGTAGATAATAACGCATTAGCTAACCAATCTGATCCATCAAAAACTACGTTGGTGAAGAAAGAAAAAAGTAATAATGTAAAATCAAATATTGTTTTCAAAGTTCAAATAGGTGTATTTAAAGATCAAGTCCCTTTAGATATAGCAAATAAATTTTTAAAAATTAATAAAAAAGGTGTATCTAATTATGTGGATGAAAATGGTTTAATTATATATACAGTAGGTAATTATAAAACATTAGAAGAAGCTGAAAAAGAAAGATTAGAAATAATAAAACAAGATATTTCAGATCCTTTTATAATTGCTGATAACAATGGCAAACGAATAAGTGTGGATGAAGCGAAAAAAATACTTAATATAAAATAATCAGTAAAAACTTATGAATCAAGAAAATTATACTAAAAGACAGCATGAGCATAATTTTGAAGAAATTTTACTCGAAGAAGAAGTAATAGTAGGTGATAAACAAATTGTATTATACAATGATGATGTAAATACATTTGAATTTGTTACTCAATCGCTGATAAAATTATGTAAGCATGATCCTATTCAAGCAGAGCAATGCACCTATTTGGTTCATTATAGAGGTAAATGTTCAGTAAAAAGAGGTACTTATGATGAGTTAGAGTCTATTTGTACTGCACTTTTAGAAAGAGGTTTAACTGCGGAGATTGAATAATAAAAAGAGGCATTAAGATTGCACTGTTTTTTTAAAAAAAAATATATGAAAAATTCACTTGTTCCGTTCGTATTAATTTTAACAATATTAATTGGTTGTACAAAAGTACCCATCACTGGGAGAAGACAGTTAAATCTTCTACCTGAATCTGAAATGTTAAGCATGAGCTTAACGAGCTACAAAGATTTTTTATCCAAAAATCCTCCTGAGGAAGCAACCGAAGCCAATGTTCAATTAGTAAAAAAAGTAGGAAACAAAATTGCAAAAGCGGTTGAGGACTTTATGAGGCAGAAAGGGATGTCAGATAGAATTGCAGGTTACAAATGGGAGTTTAATTTAGTAAATAACAAAGAGGTAAATGCATGGTGTATGCCAGGAGGAAAAGTAGTGGTGTATACCGGTTTATTACCAATTACACAAACAGAAACTGCTTTAGCTTGTGTAATGGGTCATGAAATCGCACATGCTGTAGCTAGACATGGTAATGAGCGAATGAGCCAAGGACTTATTGTACAAGCAGGAGGAACAGCATTACAAGTAGCATTATCTCAAAAATCAGAATTAACCCAAAATATTTTTTTACAATCCTATGGAATCGGTTCACAGTTAGGTGTGTTAAAATACTCTCGAACACATGAAAGTGAAGCAGATAAATTAGGGTTGGTATTTATGGCCATGGCAGGTTACGACCCATCAGAAGCGGTAAGCTTTTGGCAACGTATGGCACAAAGTGGTGGAGGTAAAGCTCCATTAGAGATTTTAAGTACACATCCGAGTGATGCTACACGTATTGCTGATATTAAGAAATTTCTACCGGAAGCAATGAAATATTATAAAAAATAAATATTTTTAGCTGATTTAATGGAGAAATATTATTTACCTAAAAATTGAATATTTTTAAGAACGATGTTTAAATCGTTTTCAACTTTATATTCTTTTGAGTAAATTAAATTTAAACGATTACGAATTTCATCAGTAATTACTGTATTAACAATGGCATCCGTTGGAGAAAATATGGCAGGCTTTAATTTAGGCAAATTTCCTATGATTAAATTTTCATATCCCACCCATGATTTACGACCTCCAATCACCGAAAAAATATTTTTAAAAAAATGTTTTTTATATTTTTGAATTAAAATAAGTAGTGGAGAGGTAAATAAAAAAAAGAAAGCAGCTAATAAATCAAATACTCTCTTATTACGTTTATTTTTTGGTTTGCTTATCGAATTAATATTTATAATATATAAATCGCCAGCAGTATCAATAGAATTACTTCCAATTATAGAAAGGCTTTCGGGGGGGGCAATTTTAAAATCAACTTCTGAAGAAACCAATGTATACATATAATTGATAATGTTTTGAGCTGAAATATCTCTTGAGCAAAAAATGATTTCATTGATTTTATAAATATCTATAATTTCTTTTAATTGATTTATGTTCCCTATTTCGCCATCTTTTTTATTCGCATTATCATTAATACTTATAAAATAAAGAGAATCAGTTAAAATAGTGGTTTGTTTTAATAAACCTTCAACTCGTTCAAACTCCTCTACTGTGCCAATAATAGCAATTCTTTTACTTTTATTTCGCGTAAGGCTATATTCCTTAGCACCAATAAAATTTAAAAATAATCTAGTCAATAAATAAGAAAATAGTACCCATAACATACCTAAAATTATTAAAGCTCTAGAGAAACGAAAATTTTCTGGCAATAAAGCATAGCCTATTAAAATTATACCTGTACCCACCAACACACCTCTTATTATTTTAATTAATCGAATTGGTTTATCGTATCCCCCACTTAAATAAGTTATAAATATCCATATTAACGTATATACAGGAAATGCAATGTTAATGAGGTGATTAGAATATTCGCCCCCTTCAATAAATTTAACATTCCTCTCATAATAATTAGTAATAAAAAGTAGTCCTACGATTATTAATGAAAAGTCGACAGCGGGTAAAGCAATTGATTTTAAAAACCGAATTAATAAAGCGATAGCAGCTCTTAAATAAATAGCAAAATTTATTAATAGAGAAAATAATTTTGCGTTGTTATTAGAAAAATATTTGTTTGCAAAAATTACCATGGCTTTGTAAAACACAAATACATAATTAATACTGCTCTTTTTCGTACTTTCTCCTTTGTAATGGATGATACGTGTTTCTGGAAAATAATAATTTTTGTACCCACCTAATGTAATTCGATAAGATAAGTCTATATCTTCTCCATACATAAAAAATGTTTCATCTAATAATCCAATTTTATCTAACACGCTTTTACGTATCCACATAAATGCTCCAGAAAGCACGGCTACCTCATGTGTTTCATTTTCATCTAAAAAACCAAGATGATATTTGCCAAAAGTTTTTGATTTTGGAAATAAAGAGGCGAGTCCAAAAATTTTGTAAAAGGCAACCCTTGGTGTAGGTAGCCCACGTTTCGATTCTGGTAAAAATTTACCTTTCCCATCTATCATTTTTACACCTAAGCCTCCCGCATCCACATGCTCATCCATAAAGGCAATAATCTTTTCAAAGGTGTCTTCTTCAACTACGGTATCGGGGTTTAGTAACAATATATATTCTCCCCTTGCAATTTTAATAGCTTGATTATTTGCAAACGAAAAACCAGTATTTTCTTTATTTAAAATTAACTGAACAGTTGGAAACTTATCTTGAACCATTAAGACAGAATCATCAACAGAATTATTATCAACTACAAACACTTCGGTGGCTACATTTTTTATAGCCTTTTGAACCGAATACAAGCATTGTTCTAAAAAATATTGAACATTGTAGTTAACAATAATTACACTTAATTTCAATTTTATTAATAAGTTTTTAGAGGTTACTGATTTTTTTTAAGGTGAAATTTCGTTTAAGAATTATTTAATTATTAACGAATTTTCATAAGGTGTACGATTAATGATAGACCTGCCAAGGGTAACTTCATCAGCATATTCTAGTTCATCACCAATAGCAATACCGCGTGCAATCGTGCTAATGGTTAAATTAAATTCTTTTAAACGTTTATAGATGTAAAAATTGGTGGTATCACCTTCCATGGTGGTACTCAATGCCATAATTATTTCTTTAATTGCTCCATCAGCGGCTTTTTTTACAAGTGATTCAATGTTTAAGTTGCTAGGGCCAACTCCATTCATGGGTGAAATAATTCCACCGAGTACATGGTATACACCTCTGTATTGTTGTGTGTTTTCAATTGCCATAACATCGCGAATATCTTCTACTACACAAACAGTACTTTGATCTCTGTGAACATTTGCACAAATTTCACAAACAGGTTTATCGGCAACATTAAAACAATTAGTACAATAACGTAGTTCGGTACGTAATTTTATAAATGAATTACCAAATTGCGATACCTCTGTTGGAGATTGTTTCATCAAATGCAATACAAATCTTAAAGCGGTTCGTTTTCCAACGCCAGGTAATTTGCTGAATTCATTTACAGCTTCTTCAATTAATTTGGATGAAAAATTCATACAGTAAAAATACTGATTTTTACGAGGTTTTTTTATAGGCAAATAAACTAAGTAATACTACTTTTGCACATCTATTTGTTAGTAAATGAAATTGCACCGAAGCCTTGTAAAAGCTGTTATTGAAACCCTGCATCAAATAATGGAGGGAGGGCGCTATGCAGATAGTGCGGTAGGGCATAGCCTTCAACAAAATTCTAAATGGGGGTCTAGAGATAGGCGCTATATAGCAGAAACTGTTTATGACATGGTTCGCTGGTGGCGATTGCTTATTACTATACTTTATGAAAATGAAGAAAATTCCACCATTGATTATTATAAGTTAATAGCTGTTAATAAGTTAATAAAAGGCTACGACGTACCAGATTGGCCTGAATTCGACGGCATCAATAAAAGTAAAATTATAGACACTGCTGAAAGAATTAAAAAAATCCGCAAATATCGGGAATCAATTCCCGATTGGTTAGATCAGTTAGGGGTTGACGAGTTAGGGGAAAGTATATGGACAAGTGAGTTGGCGGAGCTTAACAAAGAAGCTAGAGTAGTTTTAAGAGTCAATACGCTTAAAACCAGTCGTATACAACTTCAACATCTTTTATTAGAGCAAGGTATAGAAACCTCCACTATAGGAGATTATGCGGACGCTTTGGTGTTAAGTAAGCGTTCTAATTTAAATTATCTAACAGAATATAAGTTAGGTTTATTTGAAGTACAAGACGCTTCCTCGCAATTAATTGCTCCTTTTTTAGCGGTTGAGGAAGGTATGTGTATCATAGATGCTTGTGCTGGCGCAGGAGGTAAGTCTTTACACATAGCATCGCTGATAAAAAATAAAGGAAAGATTATTTGCATGGATGTGGAAGATCGAAAATTAGTTGAATTAAAAAAGAGAGCCCATAGGGGTGGGGCTAGCTGTATACAAACTAAATTGATATCGATAGATACTGTAAATCAATTTAAGAATATGGCCGATTGTGTATTATTAGATGCACCTTGTTCTGGCTTAGGAGTGCTAAGAAGAAATCCAGATGCTAAATGGAAATTAAATTTAAGTTTTATTAATAAAATTAAGCAGACACAACAAGAAATTATTACCAACTATTCTCAAATGGTAAAGCCCAATGGAATATTGGTTTACGCTACTTGCAGCATTTTACCAAGCGAGAATCAACAACAAGTAGAACAATTTATATCGAAAAATAAAAACTTTAAATTTATTGAAGATAAAAAAGTATTTCCTAGCGAAGGGTTTGATGGATTTTATATGGCTAAGTTGAAGCGGACGTTATGAAATCAGGAAAAAATATATTTTTGTTTAAACAGGCGCTAATAACTAAACACAATGATTGATTTTAGATTAAAGGTTTTTCATTCCGTGGCAACAAATTTAAGTTTCACAAAAGCTGCCGCTGAGTTATTTATCACTCAACCAGCTGTAACTAAAAATATTCAAGAATTAGAAACCTCATTTGATCTGCGGTTATTCGATCGAAAAGGCAATAAAATTATTCTTACCACAGCCGGAAAAATCCTTTTAAACCATTCTGAACAAATATTTGGTATTTATAGGCAAATTGAGTTTGATTTTAATATCATCAAAAAGAAATATTCAGGACAATTACAATTAGGTGCAAGTACCACCATTGGACAGTATGTTTTGCCACCTATTTTAGCCAAGTTTTATCAATCATTTCCAGACATAAGACTTTCGTTACTTAATGATAATACGGAAAAGATTGAAACCGCTTTAATAGATCAAAAGATAGAATTGGGCATTGTGGAGGGTAAAACACAGAACAAACAACTAAAATACATTCCATTTTTAAAAGATGAATTAGTTGCAATTGTTCATGCAAAAAGTAAATTGGCGAAAAAAGAGGAGATAAGCTTATCAGAATTAAAAACCATTCCATTAGTGTTTCGTGAAAGAGGCTCAGGAACATTAGAGGTAATTGAACACGAACTCTCAAAATTAAAAATAAAATTATCACAGCTTCAAGTAGCAATGTATTTGGGGAGCACAGAGAGTATTAAATCTTTTTTAACGCATTCAAATTGTATAGGGTTTGTTTCCGTAAAAGCCGTTGCCAAAGAAATAGCCAATGGTGAATTTAAAATCATAACTATAAAACAATTAGATATAAAACGAAACTTCTATTTCGTGCATTTGCAGGGCAATCTTGCT
The DNA here is from genome assembly GCA_039937835.1 of Bacteroidia bacterium. Taxonomy (GTDB): domain Bacteria; phylum Bacteroidota; class Bacteroidia; order 2-12-FULL-35-15; family 2-12-FULL-35-15; genus 2-12-FULL-35-15. Next base: position 32,925 of record JBDTFR010000120.1, read on the forward strand.
GGTCTTGCAGATACCTTTATGCGTTTTGCTTTACAACAGTATAACCAAAAGTAATTACAGATAACTTTTTACGACTGGTATTATTCACTAAACTACTTGAACTTTGATGCCATGATCAATTAAAAAAATCGGGTATGAAAAAAGAACAATTTGATGTAGCAATAATTTATGAACACCCAGAATGGCATCAGCCATTATTTGAAGCCCTTGAAATGCAAGGTGTATCGTATGTAAAGATCGATCTTAAAAAGGGAGCCTTTCATTACACTGATATTCCTAGCGCTAATCTATATTACAACCTAGTTAGCCCTAGTGCCTATTTACGTGGTAATCAAAAAGCAATTCCGTTCGCTAATGCTTTGTGTCGTAATTTGGAATACCAAGGAGCAACCGTATTGAATGGTTCAGAGTCAATGGCACTAGAGTTTAGTAAAAGCGCACAAATGGCGTTGTTGAGTTCTATGAAGATAGATCACCCTAAAACCATTACGTTCAATGGTATCGAATCCATTGAAAAATACAGCTCATCTTTGAAATTTCCAATGGTATTGAAACCGGAGCAGGGGGGGAGCGGAGCAAGAATGTATATTATTAATTCTTTGGAGGAGTTAAGGAAGTTACTCAGCGATAAGCCGGAATTATGGTTGCCTGACAATCTATTATTGCTACAAGAGCACCTTAACTATAATGAAGATTTTGGAATAGTGAGACTGGAATTTATAGGAGGAAAGCTTTTATACGCCATGCGTGTAGTTACACATGGGGTTTTTAATTTATGCCCTTCTGTTGTTTGTAATCCTGAAAATGGAGAGGCTGGAAGTTGTGAACTTATTACTCCTAGTAAAAAGCCGGAGTTTTATTCATTTCCTGAAGTTCCCAAGGAGGCCGTTCAAATAGCTGAGCGCATTATGGCAGCATCAAAACATGGTATTGGCAGTGTAGAATATCTTGAGACGATTGATGGAAGAAGAGTGTTTTATGATATTAATGCTAATTCCAACCTTCGCGAATCAATAGGGCGGGATTTTGGTAAAGAGCCGTTCGCAGATCTTGCAAATTACTTACTAACCTACTCAAAACCAGATAAGGCAGTGGCTTAGCGTAAATAATTGATGTATGTGCTTGGTACAGTGTAGAAATATAAAAAGTAATTCTTAGTTATAAAAAAAAGGCCATTATGGTAGTCTACCATAATGGCCTTTAGTAATTATAAATGAAAGGCATTTATAGTTGCTATTTTACAGCGATAAATAATTCTACTTCTGCATTCTCAAAATCTTTTGCTTTATCTCCATATACTTCGAAATCTGCAGTAAATGTTCTTGGCAAATCGGAGTTCCATATTTTTGTCCACTCATTAAAAACAGACCCTTGCAACACATTTCCTGTTGCAACATACTTTTCATAAGTTGTTTCGCTAACTACTTTACCCACCATATCATTCGGTATGGTTTCTATATTCTCCACTTTACAACCCAGAATAGTTGTGTATGGTTTTGTATGATCTTTTTCATAATCGGTATAAATACAATAAATATCCGAATCCACTTTGTTTGGAATTTTTGCAGCAATATTTTCTGTCATAAATTTATTCCATAGTGTAGGAATATCTTTTGCGGCTGCACCGTTTTCATTCGTTGTTCTTACTGAAATACCAATAACACTAAATTTTTCAATTTTTTGAGAATTCATATTTTTATTTTTTAATGATTAGGTCGTAAAGGTAATGGGCTCATGTGACAACCGTATGTCAAGGGTATTTATATTTCTTTTTGCAAATTTCAAAATATTCTTGAAGCGTGATTTTATGAGGCTCAAAATTTTTGTCGAGTATAGTTAACTGTTTAATTCGATCCAGTCGAAAGCTTCTAAATTCTTTTCGTAAATGACAGTAGGCAATGATCAGCCAATTTTCTTGGGTGCTGTATAATCCAAATGGTTCAATAATTCTATTAGTTGTTTTATTTGTTTCTGGTGAATTATATTCAATTTTTGCAAGGGTTAAATTGGTTAGTGCTAATTGCAACGATGATAAATAGTTACTTGTTTGGTTGTTTTCTTTCGTATGTCTAAACACTATCCGATTAGAAAGTAGGTTAGCTTTATCTTTTGTATTATTTCTAAGAACCGCTTTTATTTTATTAATAGCTTCCGTATATTCTTTTATAAACGAACTATCTTTATTATTTAGGATTAGTTTTTCGGCTGTAATTAAGGCATTGGCTTCACTTTCTGTAAACATAATGGGCGGTATGCTGTATCCTTGCGCCAATGAATATCCTTTTCCTTCATCGGTTACAATAGGTACGTTTGCTTGTTCCAATGCTTTTATATCTCTGTAAATTGTTCTGGTACTTACCGAAAAGTTTTTTGCTAATTCGGTGGCTGTCAACAACCGTTTTGTTTGCAATTGGGTTAAAATTGCTGTTAATCTTGAAAGTCGTTTGGTATCCTTAGTATTCATTTGAATTTATAAAGCTAAATTAAAATCTTTTACATTACATTTTTCTTTGCGTTTTTAAAATAAGACTTTGTAACTGGTGGGCTTAAAAAAGGTAACATTAAATTTTTATATAACGACTATTATTCTATATCCGTAAAAAATGGAAAGTTTCTTAAAATAACACGTTGTTCCGCATAACTATTGATTTTTATTATATTTGATTAACTAAAAGCACTTATAAAAGTATTCTTGTATGAAAAAAATCACTGTATGTTTAATCGTATTAACTATTTTTTTTAGCAATTGTACTTCGTCTAAAAAATATTTAGCCCGTGCACAATTTAATGCTGCAGTTAATAAATCAGTCTCCAAGCTTCGTAAAAAGCCATCTAAAACAAAAGAAATAGCTGTATTAAAAGAAGCCTACAGTAAAGCAAATAGTGCGGATATCGACCGTATTAATTTTTTAAGGTCGAGTGGAGAACCCGATGTTTGGGATAATATTTTTAGTAACTACAGCGCTTTAAAAAATAGACAAGAGGTTGTAAAGACCTTGCCTATTGACGTTCTTACTAAAATAGATTTTGTGAATGTGAACTACGATCAGGAAATAATTACAGCAAAAAAGAAAGCAGCAGAATATTTTTATGCAAGAGGAGTGGTATTGCTCGATAAAAAAGATAGGCAAAGTGCTCGATTAGCATACGCCGATTTTCAAAAAGTAAAGCAGTATTATAACGATTATGCGGGTATTGATAATAAAATTAACGACGCCTTATTTAAAGGGAGGAACAATGTTTTATTTAAGATGGAAAATAAAACAAACCTAATAATGCCTGCTAATTTTGAAGAAGAGTTGTTGAAAATTAATATAGCAGAGTTAAATAGTTTGTGGATGAATTATGATACAAAAATAAGCAGTGATTTATTTTATGATTACAACATTGTACTACGATTGCTGGATATAGCTGTTTCGCCCGAACAAGTGAGGGAAGAATCATATACCGATCAGAAAGAAATTAAAGATGGATTTAAATATCAATTAGATAAAAATGGAAATGTAGTAAAAGATTCCTCTGGTAAAGACATTAAAATACCGATTATAAAAATAATTACCTGCCAAGTGGTTATAACGCATCAGTATAAAAGTACAATGATTAATGGTGTTTTAGATTATATCAATAATAAGTCTGGGCAGTTAATAAAGACCATCCCTTTAACTGCTGAAACCGTATTTGAAAATCATGCAGCTTTACCTTATGGTGATATAAATGCACTTACACCTAAATCAAGAAGTTTGTTGAATTCAAGAATCTTACCTTTTCCGTCCAACCCAGCAATGATTATGCAAACCAATGCTAAATTAAAGGATGCTTCTAAAAATATTATTTGGAATAACAGAAATGTAATTGATTATTAAAATGCAGCCTAACCCTAAATTATTAATTCAATTAGTAGAAATGAAGATGCCATTTGGTAAATACAAGGGCACTGTATTGTGTAATTTACCTATCTCTTATTTAGAATGGTTTGCGCGAAAAGGTTTTCCTGCTGGTACTCTGGGAGTATTGTTAAC
>JBDTFR010000121.1:0-6651 GCA_039937835.1 Bacteroidia bacterium
ATTGTAAGCAAGTACTTTTAAGCAATACCAAAACTTGTGGCGTTAATCCTCAGCAAGTTTTTTCCAGCATCAATATAAATAGCGTACCTGCTAAACTTAATTTTGAACAAGCTCCTTACAATGGCCAACCAACAGGTGATGTAGACGAACAACAGTACGATGCCCTAAAAGCTTATTATAATAGTGCAACAGACAGTGCCGATAATAGTAATTACCCTATTGCTTGGAAGGCGATGAGTAGCAGCAACGATGTAATAAAATTAAAATTAAAAAAGAAGAACCCTAATTTTAATCTGGCCGATGTAAAATTTAAAAATAGTGGCGGTACGGAAACCTATACCACCCAAATTTCTCCTGACGACAATACCCTTTTAAAAATAAACATTCCTGGTAAACCAGCAGGTAGTATGGCAGAAGTAGTGGCTTATTATACTGCCCCCAGCACCCCTGGTATTGCAGCCACCACCTATCCTATCGGTGCTTTTAATGTGCAGTTTTATCAAAGCAAGGCCGCTTTAAAACTAGTCTTGGTTAATTTAGGTGCGGCTAAAATGCCTGATATAAAAGCGGTACAAGAAGAACTAACAAAAACATACGGAAGTATATTTATTAACTGGCAGGTAAGTGTCCTTGATTACAACCTACCGAATGAATTAAACAAAAGTCTTATTATAGAAAACAGTAGTTTGCTGAGCAATTACCCGCCAAGCATGCAGCCCATTATTAAAGACTTTAAAAGTAAAAATAATGTTGATGCTAATACTTATTACTTATTTTTTGGTTGTACAAACAATAGTGATTTATTGGGATACATGCCCAGAGCACGCAACATCGGGTTTATTTTTGATAGCAGTCCGCATACCATAGCTCATGAATTAGGACATGGTGCTTTTAATTTAAAACATATTTTTAGTAGTGATGAGTTAGGGGAAGGCAACCGTGGCTTAACCGACAACCTCATGGATTATGCGCCCGTAAATGGCAGCGCTAACAAGCCACAAGATGCTCTGTATAAATACCAATGGGACTTAATACATAACCCCAGTTTTGTAGGTTGGTTCGAAGGTGATGATGAAGAGGGGGCGTTGAGTGCCAATCAAAATTATATTACGCCAGCGGGTCTACCTTTTCATTCTACCGAAAAAGGGTTAACACTTCTTTATTCCAAAGAAATAGAAAAAGGAAACAAGCTAAATGGAATATTGTATGGTTTTACAGTAAGTAATAAAACATACACTGCCAAAATAAAAGAAGATAAATTCTATGGTTATTTTTTAACAGACGGTATTACTCCCTACCCTGATTTAACCAAATTTAATGTAGGTTCTAAAATACAAGTAATGTCTTTAAATTATTTAGGCAATTGTAAAGTACAATGTTACCTAAGTGATTATACCTTGACTTATGATGTAGATGCAACTACTTATAAAAATGGTGTGCCCGTTATTACCCAATTTAACCCAATAGCCGGAAAAAAGACAGGTAATTTACTAACAGTAGTATGCCCGGATAATAATAATAATAATAATAATGATGACTTAGCTGCTGGTTCAATCGGTAAGGAAGTTTATACCACCTACAACACCAAGATTAACCCTACCGACACGGCTGCACTGGCAGAATTAAAACGTATCGGTGCATTAGTCAATACGCTGGGCCCAAAATTATTCAATGCTAATAAACAAGCACTCGAATGGAATAATAACATTTCATCCGATTTATTCCGCTTCTTTTATTATGCAACACCAGATCCTGTTTGGGATCAAGCTTCATTAAACGCAACCTATTTAAATCTTAAAAAATATGCCGATGCTGTTGAGCAATTTAACTCCCTTACAAAATCAGGCAACTTTACAACTAAGCAGTTAAAAGAAATTATCAACCAAAATTTTGTTTGTTGCAATAGTTTTAAAAATTTATTTAAGGCACCATTCGATCAACTAAACAGTGATCAGCGAAATAACATCTTAAATGTTTTTTTAAATGATACATGGGTTATAGGTCGCAAAAGTATAGCTGATGATTTTGGCAATGAAGATGTTATTTTAAGCACTATTACCACTGCGGAAGAAGATGCTAGTCAACACAAAGCTATATTAACCTATTTAAATAAGCACAAGCTACTTTATAAATTGGTTAAAAATGTGGATGGTAAAAATTATGAGGCCATTACATCAACCTTGACTAATTGGATTTTAGCTGAATTTCCCTCATCAGATTTTGATCTACTCACAGCAATACAGGATAAAAAGCTATTGCATTTTGATGATGATTATTTTGGAAGAAGAAATAGTGAAGAAATTGTTCAGGATAATAAAATTGTACTGCAGGTTAAAAAATGGAATGGCGAGGTAGAATATAACATCAAGTGCGATCCGTATGAATATATTGACGTAACCTTCCAAAATAATTTTTCACTAGGAGATGCCACACATTTTATAAAGAATACCCACTACAAACTACCGGCACTGTATGTATACTTGTTATTTAATGCCGATACCAAGGAAAAGTGGATGACAACGGGAAAAATTTCCGTTGATGTTGCACTATTAGCATTGGGTGCAGGAGAGATAAAAGCAGCTGTTCAGGCTGGGCAATGGGCTAGTGCCTCCTTAGCAATTGCCGACATGGGAATTGGCTTTGGTGATATTGTAATCAACACCGCTTTTAAAAATGAGATTCAAACTGGCTATCCCAAATTTTTTGAAGCTTGGCAAAAAGTAAGTTTCTGTTATGGAATAAGTAGAATGGCGCAGGTAGGTTTAACAGTAGCCTATAATCGTTGTTATGTAGAGAGCAAACTCATCAATAATAAAATAGCGTATAGCCAAGAAGCAAAATCTACCACAAAACAAATTGAAGGTAAATTACAAGATCGTGCAAACTTTGCTGAGTTTATTAATGAACAAGCGCTTGCCGATGAGCTTACTTTTTTTACAAATGTAGATAATAACTATCCTATTGTAACAAGCAAGATTAGCCAAATGGATGATGAGACCCGTTTGGCTTTTTATGAAGGGTTTAAAAATAATCCTGATAATGCAATCGAGACATTTGAAAAGAATCCGGGGCAATTGGATGAGTGGGTGAAGACAGGAAAGGTAGGTGAGACTTGGGTTGTGGCTTTGTTAAGAAAGATAGATGATTTCATACCTTCAAGTGGTACGCAATTAATTGGAAATCCTAATAAGACTACAACTTTACTCGGCAGATGGGATCCAGATATGAAAGTAATAAGAAATAAGATGCTTTCTAACGAATTCAATGTAGGAACAGAATTTGGGAACGTAATAAATAATAATAGAGGGTTCAATTTTTTGAATATTCCTGACAAATTAGCTAATGCTTCTACTAATTTTTTTAACCAATATAATAAACCTTGGTTACAAAAAGCTATTCAAAGAGGTGATGATATAGTTTTAGCAACAAGACCAATAAATAAAAGTGATTTTATTTCAATAACAGGCGAGTTAAAAGGGATGTATGCAGAAGAGTTGAAGTTTCTGGCACAAAAAGATTATAAACCAATAAATTTGAGTACAAAAGAATGGGATATTATTAAAACTTGGTTTCCATGATGTATAGAGAAGTAAAGTACCTAGCTAATAGTTATGAATTAAAAGAATTGATTAGCAAATATAAATTAAAATTAAAAGTTGTTGATAATCAACAAATATTCATAATATCGAAATGTTTTGTCATTGAAATTTATGGGTTGATACCCGAAACCATTTTTTATTTTGATTTATACTCAATCGACCTAAAATTATATTCAAGTATTGATCGAATATTATCTGATCATGATTCGGGAAAAATAAGCTCAATTTATCAACAGCAAATTAACAAAATGAAAGGAGTTTTAATTCATAAATTGCAAGGTAATGAAGAAAACACTTTGAAGGCAGAGCGTTGTTTTTTTACTTATGTTCAATTGATGGACGACATTTTATCAGATTTATTGTTTTGTAAAAGAAATATATATTTACATCATTTTACTGAAACTTTTGAATATAAATACAAAGAACTTATAAGTGTTCTCCAAATAGGGGGCGAAGATATACATAGATAAGCCCCAGTAGGCAACTAAGCTGTACGCAGGTAAGCCTCAGTAGGAGCGAAAATGTACACAGGTAAGCGCGAAGTTAAGTGTAGGCTTGTGCATTAGGGACTTCGTGTTTCGGTTAATCGTAAGTTTCACTTACCATTTTATCAACCAAAACGCAGTGGAGGTTGAAATTCTATCAACCCCTATTCATCTATTCAGTTTAATATTTAGTCGACCCTCAAAAAGTAGGTTTTAACTTTTGAGCAAATAAATTGTAATAGTAACGGATAATTACTGCGAATAAATTTTCAATAAAAAAAATGTTACTTTGCATCCAGAGGTTCATGATTCGTTTAAAGTTCATTGCAGCTGCCGATAGCATCACGTTCATTTCATCACCAATGGCACCTTTCAGGTAGTTTCGTATCATTCGGTAATCATGTTTTAGGTGGCCTATTGTTGGTTCTATAGCTGCTCTTCGTTTGTGTTTTTTGCGTTTTGATTTCGTTATGCTACCCAGTAGGATCGAAGATGTACACAGGTATGCCCCCAGTAGGCAACTAAGCTGTACACAGGTAAGCCTCAGTAGGAGCGAAAATGTACACAGGTAAGCGCGAAGTTAAGTGTAGTCTTGTGCATTAGGGACTTCGTGTTTTGGTTAATCGTAAGTTTCACTTACCCTTTTATCAACCAAAACGCAGTGGAGGTTGAAATTCTGTCAATTTCTATTCACCCATTCAATTTAATATTTAGTTTGTTTATCTAAATTGTTTGCGTCTGTTAGTCAATATAAAATTATATTTATTGTAAAAAATGTATTTGTATCTTTCAATTTAAATTAATGAATATTGAATATATTTTATTGTTTGGACACGAAGCCGCTAATGCACAAGCCCACTCTAAGCTTCGAGCCTACTATTGTGTTAAGGTGCATCTTAGGAGCCTAAGGGGGAAGAGCTAATGAATTTTGTATACCTGCTGGAATAATATCAGGAGGAATACTCGAAGTCAGTGTTGATTTTTCTGGTAAACCTAAATTCACTGAAATTAAATTAAATTAAATTATTTATGAAATATTATACGACAAAACCTGGTCAATATCCTGATGAAAATAAAAATAACCAAAATGAATTTTTTGGTAATGGATGGAGCATCAAGAAAGAAAACGATAAATTCATACTTAATTATATTAGTGGGTCTTTACAGGGAGATTTAAAAACAATTGAAATTTCCGAAGATGATTTTAATGCTGCTAAAAAAGGGGAAACAAATCTCGATAATCTTTGTATTAAATATAATGTATTTTAATATAAATTTATTTTAATACGATCTGAGACATATCCTTTCCTGTAGGAGGTGTTTTGTAAATTGGTAATCCGCAGTAGGAGCGAAGATGTACACAGGTAAAGGCATTCTATTGTTTTAGAGCACACCTAAGTTGCCTGCGGGAGAGTATTGCAGGAAAGGTGTTATCTAGCTCGAAAAGCTGGTTGCCTAAACGTCGAATAACAGGTGATTTAATGAATCCTAAAGCACTACTTGGCGTATTTAAAAAAGAAATGCCAGATGGAAGTATAATAAAAGATACAGAAAACGCATTAGATTTTATAGGTTTTCCACAAGCTAATAAAAGCAATTTTAAAACCATTTCCAAAGATGGTTATAAAATGCTAAATACACCTTCTAGCTACTATGAAAATGCCGAGCAATTCTGGAAAGAATACAATAAGCCATGGTTAGACGATATTGTGAGCAAAAAAGGAGATTTCGTTATATTAAGTGATAAAACTGATGATTTGTTAAAATACAAATGGACAAAAAATCCAATTACAGGTAAAGTTCAGTATGATGTTGTGCCTGGTACGACATCTAGAATAAAAACTGGCTTTGGAAGTGAGATTGACTATATGGAAGACCTAGTTAAACAAGGTAAATACGAATGGGATAGTGTTACTGGAATTTATAAAAGCGTTAATCCTTAATCAATTGGACTAAACATATCCCATGCTAATTTACCTTCTAGAAGCAAATTATTCTCAAATGTAATACTTGCATATAGAGATACATCATTAAGATTGATTTTTAAATTCTCTTTTAGGAGATTATACTCAAATAAACCTTTAGTTATATTAATATTCTCTTTCGTAAACCAGCTTTTGATATTTTCTAATCCCTTTTCAGTAGTTCTTGAATAAATAAATGTTCCGTCTTCAAAAAATTTAAATACATACCAATAATATTCCCATTGTGGAATAGAAGCATGCCATTCAACAGATATTTTTTTAAGCGATTGATATAAAGTATTGTATTTAAGCATTGTAAAGCGGAAATAATTTTAAATTTTACATATTTCGACAATATTACAAAAAAGTAAAACAATAAGCGAATTAAAATCTCAGAGGTAGAAGCAAACAACACTTAATTTACGTACCCCAGTAGGCAACTAAGCTGTACCCCAGTAGGAGGTAAGTTGTAAATTGGTAAGCGCGAAGTTAAGTGTAGGCTTGTGCATTAGGGACTTCGTGTTTTGGTTAATCGTAAGTTTCACTTACACTTTATCAACCAAAACACAGTGGAGATTGAAATTCTGTCAACCCCTATTCAGC
>JBDTFR010000122.1:0-23638 GCA_039937835.1 Bacteroidia bacterium
GTAGTGATGGGGACAACCAAAAACTATCAGAGGCGAGAGCAAAGGTTTGTGTTGATTATTTAATTTCAAAAGGTATACCAGCAGCAAGAATGGTAGCAAAAGGATATGGTGAAAAGCGCCCTTTAGAGGTTAGAAATGCAGATGGAAAAGTATTGTATACCTTAACAGAAAGTTATATTGTTAAAGAAACCAAAGGTAAATCAAAGGAAGAGTATGAGGCATTGATGCAAAAAAACAGGCGTACCGTTTTCTCTGTATTGCGTAAAGATTTTGTTGATCCTAATGCACCAAAAGAAGTGCCTAAAACAAAAACTAAAACAGAAGAAGAAACAGAGGAGTAATTAGAAGCATTAAAAAAACAAAAAACATCTCGTAAAATTGCGAGATGTTTTTATTTTAAAAAAACATGGATTTAGATAATAGATATACCCGTCGAGGTGTTTCAGCATCAAAAGAAGATGTGCATGCCGCAATAGCTAAAATTGATAAAGGTTTGTTTCCAAAAGCATTCTGTAAAATAGTACCAGATTATTTAACAGGAGATGAAGAGTATTGTATTGTGATGCATGCTGATGGTGCAGGAACTAAATCATCATTAGCATATACTTATTGGAAAGAAACAAACGATATTAAAATTTGGAAAGGGATTGCACAAGATGCTATAATAATGAATACGGATGATCTTTTATGTGTAGGTGCAATAGACAATATTTTATTATCATCAACTATTGGAAGGAATAAAAACAACATACCTTCTGAAGTACTATCTGAAATAATAAATGGTACGGAAGAAATATTAAAACAATTGCGTGAACATGGCATCGGCATCTTTTCAACGGGCGGTGAAACAGCAGATGTAGGAGATTTAGTTCGTACAATAATTGTCGATTCAACTGTTGTGTGCAGAATGAAACGTAAGGATGTTGTTGATAATAGTAGAATACAATCAGGTGATGTAATTGTTGGATTAGCTTCTTTCGGACAGGCAACTTACGAAACAGAATACAATGGGGGTATGGGTAGTAATGGATTAACTTCTGCAAGACATGATGTCTTTGAAAAATCAATTGCTAAAAAATTCCCGGAAAGTTATGATATGGCAGTTCCTGAAGAGTTAGTGTATGCAGGAAAAATAAAATTAACAGATAAGATTAATATAGATGGGGTAGATATTACAGCTGGTAAATTAGTGCTGTCCCCTACACGCACCTATGCTCCAATTATAAAAAATGTACTTGATAAATATCGTAATCAAATTAATGGATTGGTTCATTGTAGTGGAGGTGCACAAACTAAAGTATTACATTTTGTAGAAAACGTACACATTATAAAAGATAATTTATTTCCAATTCCTCCATTGTTTAAATTAATTCAAGAGCAAAGTAAAACAGATTGGAAGGAAATGTATAAAGTATTTAATATGGGGCATCGTATGGAATTGTATCTACCACCAACCATAGCAAATGAGGTCATCGCAATTTCGAAATCATATAATGTAGATGCCCAAATTATAGGTAGAGTGGAAAAAAGCAATACCAAAAAATTAACCATTACTACTGAGCAAGGCATATTTGAATATTAAAAACAAAATCTACTCTGAAAATACGCTTCATCACTTTTATTTAGTAAAAAAACTACATTTGTTTTTTTGTATTTTTGCAAAAAAAAATTTCATAAAACTATAACACCGTGTTAGAAAAATTAGCAGCAATAAAAAGACGTTGGCAAGAGGTAGAGCAAAAACTTTCAGATCCAAAGATTATAAGTGATATGAGGGAATTTAAAAAGTTTAATAAAGAATATAAAGACCTCACGGAAGTTGTAAACGCATATCATGATTATAAAAATGTAGTAGAGAACATTGAATACAATAAAGGTATTTTGACCAATGAAAAAGATGATGAATTGCGTGATATGGCCAAAATGGATATGGATGAATTGCTTCCTAAAAAGGAGCAAATGGAAGATAGTATTCGACAAATGCTTGTACCAAAAGACCCTGAAGATATAAAAAACTGCGTACTTGAAATCCGTGCGGGAACTGGTGGGGACGAAGCAAGTATTTTTGCTGGTGATTTATTTAGAATGTATACTCGTTTTTGTGAGAATAAAGGCTTAAAATTTGACGTCATCGATTCTAACGATGGAACCATGGGTGGCTTTAAGGAAGTTATATGTGAAGTAAAAGGAGAAAATGCTTATGGAATTTTAAAATTTGAATCTGGTGTACATCGTGTTCAACGGGTTCCTAACACAGAAACACAAGGTCGTGTACATACTTCAGCTGCCACTGTTATCGTAATGCCAGAAGCGGATGAAGTAGATGTAGTAATCAATCCAGCTGACTTAGAAATACAGTTTGCTAGGTCTGGCGGTGCTGGTGGACAAAATGTAAATAAAGTTGAAACAAAAGTAATGCTAACACATAAGCCATCGGGCATTGTTATTACTTGTCAAAAAGATAGGTCGCAGCTTGGTAACCGTGAATTAGCTATGCAAATGCTAAGAGCAAAATTATATGAAATAGAGTTGAATAGGCATTTGGAAAGTGTTTCTAAAAAAAGAAAAACGATGGTTTCAACTGGTGATCGTTCTGAAAAAATAAGAACATACAATTATCCTCAAAATCGTATCACGGATCACCGCATTAACATGACTGTTTACAATTTAACTGATTTTATGGATGGTGATATTATGCCAATGATTGATGCCCTTAATTTAGCAGAAAATGCAGAACGCTTGAAAGAAGGCGGAATGGTTTAATAAAAATAAACGCACGTAATATTTAAAAATAATCATCACATCGCAAATTATTTAAATAAAAAATAAATTTACTCATGACTAAAGAGCAGTTGTTTGAAAATATAAAGCATAAAAACTCTTTTCTCTGTATTGGTTTAGATACCGATATATCAAAAATTCCTAAATCTTTATTAAAAGAAGAAGACCCTGTTTTTGAATTTAACAAAAAAATAATTGAAGCCACAAAAGATTTGTGCATATCCTATAAGCCAAATTTAGCCTTTTACGAAGCACAAGGAATTGCAGGATGGATTAGCTTAGAAAAAACAATAAAGTATATTAATAAAAATTGCGAAAATATATTTACCATCGCCGACGCTAAACGCGGGGATATTGGTAACACTTCACAATTATATGCGAAAGCATTTTTAGAAACATTAAATTTTGATGCGATTACCATTGCTCCATATATGGGAGAAGATAGTGTATCTCCATTTCTTAAATACAAAAATAAGTGGGCTATTTTATTAGCCCTCACTTCTAATAGAGGAGCAATGGATTTTCAAACTTCAATACTTCAACATACTTCTGAAACAAGAAGTGTAAAATTATTTGAACGTGTTTTACAAGTATCAAAAAATTGGGGTTCTGAAAATAATTTGATGTATGTAGTAGGCGCTACCCAAGCGGAAACCTTATTAGCTATTCGTAAAATTATTCCGGATAATTTTTTGTTAGTGCCAGGTGTAGGAGCGCAAGGAGGCAGCTTGGAGGCAGTTGCAAAATACGGCATGAACAAACAGTGCGGTTTACTCGTTAACTCATCAAGAGGTATTATTTATGCTAGTGAAACAGAAAATTTTGCAGATATCGCTAGAGATGAGGCAATGAAATTACAACAAGAAATGAAATTTTTATTGGAGCAATACCTCTAGTTTTATTTAAATTAAAGGTAATGGTTGAAATTTAATTTAAACAATGACCGAAGAATTTTTACATCACATTTGGAAATTTAAATTATTTAATCAACTGAACCTAACAACGTCATTAGGCGAAAAAGTAGAGATTTTAAAAGTAGGTGACCATAATTTTGATGCAGGTCCTGATTTTTTTAATGCCAGACTAAAAATAGGAGACACCCTTTGGGCCGGAAATATAGAAGTTCATATAAATGCAAGTGATTGGAAAAAACATGCCCACCAAACTAATAAAGTATATGATAATATTATATTGCACGTAGTTTACAATGAAGATGCACAAGTGAATAGGGCTTCTAATGAAATTATTCCTACCATTGAATTAAAATACAAAATTAGTGATAAACAATACCAACAATATTTAAATTTTAAATCTAATAAAGATTGGATTCCTTGTAAAAATATAATCACGTCGGTTCCTTCAATAATTATTAGTAGTACAATAGATCGCTTATTATTGGAAAGATTGCAGCGCAAATCGGAAACAATAATTAATAGTTTAAAATTAAACAATAATAATTGGGAGGAAACATTTTATCAGCAATTAGCTAAAAATTTTGGATTTAAAATAAATGCAATACCTTTTGAATTATTATCTAAATCAATACCTTCCACAGTACTAGCGAAGCATAAAAATAGTTTATTACAGATAGAAGCAATACTTTTTGGTCAAGCAGGTTTTTTAGATCAACATTATCAAGATAAATACCCTCTTCAATTACAGAATGAATATATCTTTTTAAAACAAAAATTTAAACTAGAGGCAATTGATAATAATTTATGGAAATTTTTACGCATGCGCCCAGTAAACTTTCCTACTATCAGGATTGCTCAATTTGCAAGTTTAATATATAATTCAACGCATCTTTTTTCTAAAATTATAGAAATAGAGAATTATGAATCTATAAAGAAAGTCTTACATGTAGGAGTATCTGAATATTGGAGCGCTCATTATACATTTAATAAAAATTCTATAGTTAAAACGAAGCATTTAGGAGACGATGCAATAAATAATATTATTATCAACACTATTGTTCCTTTTTTATTTACTTACGGGAAACAAAAAAATGACGAAAAATATGTTGATAAAGCACTTACTTTTTTAGAGCAAGTAGAAGGTGAAAAAAATACAATTATAAAAGAGTGGGATAACCTTAATATGCCCGTTAAAAATGCATATTCAACACAAGCATTGTTACAATTGAAACAGGAGTATTGCAATAATAAAAAATGTTTGACGTGTGCCATCGGAAACTATTTAATCAAAAATTCGTAACTTTATCTGTGTGTTAATACAAAACTGTTTTAAATGATAAAAAAAGTTCAAAATTGGTTTGAGACTCGTGCTTTTGGAGTTTGCGATTGGTGGGGTAAAAAATTGGGAATTAGTTCAACTAAAATCCGCATGTATTTTATTTATCTTTCTTTTTTTACAATTGGCTCACCCATTATTATTTATTTCATAATGGTATTTATACTAGAAAATAAAGAATATTTAAAACCCTTTAAGCATAAACGTAAAAGCGTTTGGGATTTATATTAGCGTAGAATAAGAATTACAAACCCTTGATTTTTTTCTAAAATCTAGCGATCTAAAAAATAATACATAATTACAATTTAATGAAAAAAATATTAGTAACAGGAAGTAATGGGCTATTGGGTCAAAAATTAATATACAATTTAGCTGAAAGAAGAGATGTTGAGGTAATAGCTACTTCTTTAGGTAATAATAGAATGCTAAATACGGACGGATATATATATGAACAACTGGATATAACAAATAAAGAAGCTGTATTAGATTTGTTCATGAAGTATAAGCCTGACGTGGTAATTAACACAGCAGCAATGACAAATGTAGATGCTTGCGAGACTCAAAAATATGCTTGTTGGCTTTTAAATGTTACTGCAGTGCAAAATATTGTAGATGTATTATCTAGCTCACAATATCAATCATTTATTAAGAATGGCATTAAACCTCATTTAATTCATTTAAGCACCGATTTTATTTTTGATGGTGAAAAGGGCAGCGAATACACAGAATTAGATACGCCTAATCCACAAAGCTACTATGCATTATCAAAATATGAGTCTGAGAAAATTATACAAAAAAGTAATAAAATTGATTGGGCCATTGCTCGTACAATAATTGTTTATGGAGTGGTAGATAACATGAGCAGATCTAATATTGTACTTTGGGCAAAAGAGACATTAACAAAAAAACAAAAAATAAATGTGGTAGATGATCAATTTCGATCACCTACGCTGGCTGAAGATTTAGCGGTTGGTTGTGTATTAATTTCTGATAAAAGAGCAACGGGTATTTATCATCTTTCTGGAAAAGAAACAATGAGTATCTTAGACTTAGTTTATACAGTTGCAACTTTTTGGAAGTTAGATAAATCGCTAATTACCCCTTCAAAATCGACTGAATTAAACCAACCAGCTAAAAGACCAAAGCGAACAGGATTTGTAATTGATAAAGCGAAGGATGAATTAGGGTATGTTCCGCACTCTTTTCTTCAAGGATTAGCTATTTTAGATAAACAATTGGCTGCTGAGAAAGTGTAATAATGCTTTTCTTTAATTATTACTCTTAAATTTTCCGAAAAAAGTTCAAATGGATTTTAAATGCATTGATTTTGTATTACTCATACCCTGCTACAATAATATTGAAGGGTTAAAAAAATCAATTAAAAGCATTAATTATTTTAATGATAAATTTGAAATTTTTATTATTGACGATGGAAGTACAACTCCAATTTCTTTGGCAGATGTTTACGATATAAATCCATTTGTTTCCGCTAGATTAATTCGACTTAAAAATAATCAGGGAATAGTATATGCTTTAAATTTAGCATTAAAAATATTAAAAAAGAAAGATAATGTTAAATATATCGCTCGGTTAGATGCAGGTGATATCTGTTACCCACAGCGATTTTATAAACAGGTTGAATATCTAAACGCACATACAGAAGTAGCTCTTTTAGGCTCATGGGTAAGTTTTATACCAACGTTAACTGGTAAAAAATATAGCTATATTACAAAAACAACACATGACGATATAATTAAAGAAATGCATTATAGGTGTTCATTTATTCATCCTTCTGTTATGTTTCGCAAATCGGTACTCGATTCTATTGGTTTGTATCCTTTTAATTTTATACATGCAGAGGACTATGCTTATTTTTGGATGATACTAAAAAAATTTAAAGGCGCTATTCTTCCTCAAATGCTAATAGAGGTTTATTTTTCAAATGAAAATATCTCCTCTAGAAATTATAGACTCCAATTATTAAACAGAAAAAAAGTGGTTAAAATATTTGGTGATAATTTTATTCGTAAACAAGTTGGATTAATTTCACTTAATTTAAAATTGATGATGCCTAAAAAATGGATTAATCAACTTAAATATTATTTTAAAAAATAGTTTTGTCTCACTAACTATGTGGTATTACAGAAATAGTTTCTTTATGATTTATTTTTGTGGAAAGAGGTAATATAAATGAGATAATAATTAAACCTTGATAACGATCAAACATATTTTCTGTAAACAGGCAGATTGCCAATAGTAAAAAAATGCTAAAAGCAAATTGTTGTTTCCGTTTGTATAGTATAAACATTGGATAAATAAAAAACACTATAATAAAAATAATTAATCCGATTATACCCGTACTGATTAAAATATCTAAGTATTGACTGTGTGTATTTTTTTTTGTGTTAATACCATACAGGAAATTTTTGTCTTCATACTTTTTTAATAGGTCATTAGTTTTATCGCCAATACCGGTGCCAATTAGCTTATTTTCTTCCCATATTTCTATGGCACAATTCCAAATAGCAGCTCGTGTATTACTGCTATTCCATTTAGATTTGTCATAAGCTGCATTAAAATGATTTTCTAAATTTTTATTATCATATTGAAAATTTATCTCCGTTGTTCCTTTAAACCTATTCAAGGTTTTGGGAAATAGCTTACTTACAACAACACTACCTATTACTAAACTCAAAATAAGTAAAGCACCTTCTATATACTTTTTTTTTTGAACTAATATTTTACCTATATACCAAAACCATATTATTATTAGTGCAAACATAGAAGTTCTACTTGCTAACATGAAAAGGATAAAGAAAAGCCAAATAATGGCTATATAAATATAAAATTTGTAACCTTGCTTTAATTGAGCGTCTTCATTTAAATAAACAGTAAAAACGAGAATTGCAACACTGATATACCATGCAAAATATACAGCTTGTTTACTAAATACGCTACAAATGTTGTCATTATATAAGAAGCCCGAATCGTTATTTATAACCGCGTTATAACTGCCACCTAAAAAACCTAATAAGGAAGCAATCGTTGTAACGATAGCATAAAACAAAATTATTTTATACCAAATTTTTTTTTTAAAACTAAGAAAGCAAAATGTAAGTGGTATTATAAATAAAGGTGTTTTTTGTACAATGATAGCCATCCCTTCAATTTTGTTATTTGAATAAATGACACTAAGGAGTTGAAGAAAGAATATGACGGTAATACAAATGCATGCAGGATTTTGTTGTAGTGAATTTAAAAACCCCAATTCTCTAACATTGAATAGAGAGAATATTAATAACAATACCATTAATAAATTGGTAAGCACAGGTGCGTTATTAATATATAAAGAAATAATATATCCTAAAATGAGATAATAACAGGTAATATTAATTTTATTTTTCACTTCGTTTTTTACCGAGAAAAAATAATTAATCATTCCGTAAACTAGTTAAAAAATTAGGATTGTCTATAACTAAAGGCTCTTGTGAAAAGAGATAAATTATATTTACGCACTTTTTTTAGATTTTGTGCTTTTTTATATTCTAGTTTGTAATTGATGGCTGTATTTTCAATGTTAAAATAATCTTTACAAATTTCAATAGATTTTAATCCCATAGAGGCAGTAATTTCCTTATTCAAAAAATAATAAATAATGTTATTAATGGCTTCTTCTTTTGTAATAAAAATTTGACCGTTTACTCCATTTTTTACTAAATCTACATTTCCTATACAATTAGATAATAATAAACACTTACCTAAAGCCATTGCTTCCATTACAGCAAAAGGTAAACCTTCAAAAAAGGAGGTAGATAAATACAAATCAGCTTTTTCGATTTCTTGTCTTACTCCTTCTTTACTTAACCAGCCAGTAATTTTAATATTTGGTGAAAGTAACATGGGTGAGCATTCACCGTCTCCTATCCACACAAATTCAAAATGGGGAAGGTCAATAAAATTTTCAGCAATTTCATTAAAAACTTTTGGGTTTTTTTGATCCGCTACTCGGCCAGAGGTAACAATGCGAAATTTGTTATAATCTTTATCTCTTATAAAGGATTGTTTACTAACTCGAGTGCCATTATTTATATAACTCGCTTTTATTCCTCTTTCTGTATATTCTTTTTGTTCTGATTCTGACGAACAAACCACCAAGCCCCCTAAGTGAAATGCAAATTGTTCTAACTTTTCAAAAACTTTTAATTTGAATTTACTGGCATTGCTAATTAAAAATGGTGCTCCATTAGGAGTATAAATAACTTGTTTTATTCTGAGTTGCCTACAGGCAATACGGCCTAAGAACCCTGCTTTAGACGAGTGTAAATGAACAACGTCAGCATTTCTAAATCTACGAAGAATAGCAACTAATTCAATGTATGCTTTAAAATCCTTTTTTGCACTTAAATTACGTTGAACAGATTTCCATTGAATAAAACGAATGTTTTTTTTAGGAAAGAGATTACGAACATCCTTAAAATCAGCTAATTCATTGCGCTCGCCATGAACAACAATATGATAATCATTACTTAATTGCTCAGTTAAAAGTCTTAAAAATGTTGCTAACCCGCTGGCAAATGGGTCTAAAACGTGTATTATAGTCATTGTAGGGGGATGAATAATAATAATTATATAATTAATAACGCTACATAACGGTAAAAATCTAATAATATTTTGTTGCAAAAGTAAATAAAAATTAATTGATATTTAATCTTTATCCAGTGATTTCTATTTGCTTAAATGAAATGTATAAAAATGTTATGGAAAATGTAATAAGTAAAAAATACAAAGTGGTGAGTTAACTTTACTAATGATAAAGGCTACCCTAGGGGTAGCCTTTTGATAATGGAAAATATTTGAAGATTAGTTAGTTCTTTGTTTTTGCTTTTGTTTCAGCAGCAATTTTGTTTTTAATCCCTTCTGTTGTTATAGAGCCTGGTCGCTCTATTGGATGACCCAGTGCTCTATCCCAAATTAAAGAAGATAAAACACCTAAAGCACGTGAAACGCCAAATAATACCGTGTAAAACTCATTTTCTACCATTCCATAGTGTGTAAGTAAAACACCAGAGTGTGCATCAACATTGGGCCAAGGGTTTTTAATTTTACCTGTGCTTTCTAGTATCGGAGGTGCTATTTTATAAACCATTTGCACTATTTCACACAAATCATCTTTACCATTCGTTTTAATGTAACGATTATAAAAATCTTGCTGAGCGGAAAATCGAGGATCTGTTTTACGTAAAACAGCATGGCCATATCCAGGAACTACTTTACCATCAGCAAGTGTTTTTTTGATATATTCTTCAATCTGTTTTTCAGTGGGGAGACCACCACCTAATTCCCTTCTTAGTTCTAATATCCAGCTAAGAACTTCCTGATTGGCAAGCCCATGAAGAGGACCTGCAAGACCTGTCATTCCTGCTGCAAATGCTAAGTAAGGGTCACTTAATGCCGAACCTACAAGGTGTGTAGCATGCGCCGAAACGTTTCCTCCTTCGTGATCTGCATGAATAGTCATGTACATGCGCATTAAACGCTTCATGTCAAATTCTTCATACCCTAGCATGTGTGCAAGGTTTGCTGCCCAATCTAATTTCGGGTCAGGTTCAATGTGTTCTGCATTTTTATATTTTCTACGATAGATATAAGCAGCAATACGTGGTAAACGCGCAATTAAATTCATAGAATCTTCATACACATAATCCCAATAATCTTTTTTGTTTATTCCTTTTTTATAAGCAGCAGCAAACAAAGATTCTGTTTGCATGGATAGAATGGCCATTACAAATTGTGTCATGGGGTGAGTAGCTGCTGGCATCTTATCTAATACATCAAAAACATGTTTAGGAACAATAGCTCTGCGCGCCCAATTGTTTCCAAGGTTTAAAACATCTTCTTGTGAGGGTAATTCACCCAGTAACATCAAATAAAAGATTCCTTCAGGTAGTGGCTCAGTACCTGCTGGTGCTTTGGGTAGTTTTTCACGTAATTCAGGAATAGTGTAGCCTCTAAAACGTATGCCCTCTTCAGGATCAAGTTTAGAAGTTTCTGTTACTAATCCAACAATGCCTTTCATCCCTTGGTATACCTGCGCAACAGTATATTCTCCTAATTTAAAATCGCCATTTTCTTTAATAATTTGTTTTACTTCTGCTGCCATTGGGCCAGCTTTTAAAGCAAATTTTTCTTTTAATGAATCCATTTCTTGATTTGAATGATATAATAAATATTTAAATCTTATTTTCTAAAGGTAAAATGTTTTTTTAAATTAAAAATAGGTTTTAATAAAATAAGGAATAGTTATGCTTTGTTGCCTTATAATCGCTGCTTTACAAATTTAAAATTTTTGCCTAAATAACGTGCTGAATCACCCAATAATTCTTCTATTCTTAATAGTTGGTTGTATTTTGCCATCCGATCTGAACGAGATGCCGACCCCGTTTTAATTTGTCCACAATTTAATGCTACTGCTAAATCTGCGATCGTAGTATCTTCGGTTTCTCCCGAACGATGGCTCATTACTGAGGTGTATGAGTTATTTTGGGCTAATTGTACAGCATCAATAGTTTCTGATAAAGTACCTATTTGATTTACCTTTACAAGAATTGAGTTGGCAATCTGTTCATCAATGCCTTTTTGTAAACGATTTACATTTGTTACAAATAAATCATCTCCTACTAATTGTATTTTATTACCTAATTGATCGCTTAATAATTTCCAACCCTTCCAATCATCTTCTGCAAGGCCATCTTCAATGGATAGGATGGGATACTTTTTTGTCCAATCCGACCAATAGTTAACCATTTCTTCAGGCGATAATTTTTTTCCGCTCGACTTTTTTAAATGATATAGGTTTTCTTTTTCAATATAAAATTCTGAAGCAGCGGCATCCATTGCAATAAAAATATCTTCACCAGGTTTATATCCTGCTTTTTCAATTGCCGTTAAAACAGCTTCAATTGCTTCTTCGTTTGATTTTAAATTAGGGGCGAAGCCTCCTTCGTCCCCCACATTTGTTGAATACCCTTTATCTTTTAATACTTTTTTTAAATGATGAAAGACTTCAGTTCCCATGCGTAAGGCTTCGCTAAAAGTACTAGCACCAGTAGGCATTATCATAAATTCTTGAAAATCGATGCTATTATCAGCATGTGAGCCACCGTTAATAATATTCATCATCGGTATGGGCAGTAAATTTGCATTTACGCCACCAATGTATCTAAATAAAGGTTGATGAAGTTCTTCAGCGGCAGCTTTGGCACATGCTAATGATACTCCCAAAATGGCATTCGCACCTAAGTTGCTTTTATTATCAGTACCATCGAGGTTGATCATTTTTTTGTCAATTGTATTTTGATCAAAAATATACAACCCGTTTAATTCGTCGCGAATAACTGTATTTACATTATTTACTGCTTTCGTTACACTTTTGCCTAAATAATAATTTTCATCATTATCTCGCAATTCTACTGCTTCATGAACTCCTGTAGATGCACCTGATGGAACAGCAGCTCTCCCCATAACACCTTGATCTGTATATACATCTACTTCAATTGTAGGATTGCCACGCGAATCTAATATTTGCCGTGCGTGAAGGCTAGCTATAAACCCCATACTTTCTGAATAAAAAGATTAAATTAAGAAGAGTAAAAGTAGAAATAAAAGTAGAAATAGAAAGCCTATTTTTAATAGATTTTAAATTAATTAAAGGAGGAGGGTTGGATAATGATAATCAATTGTATTATAACTGTTCGTTAGCTTCGGTTTAAATCATTTTTATCATTCAAAAAATAAGTTTTAACAGAAACTATTATTTTAATGCTTTTGTTTATTTAAGTGAGTTGTTAAATAATTACCTATTCCGTTTCTCACCCTCTTTAATCGACCCTTTTTGCTATATACCTAATGAGCATACGTTTAGCAATAGGTAAATAGGTTTCTACTAACGGAATTGCTAGATCCGTATTAATTGCATAAGTGGCTGGATTTGGCCATTCTTTATGGGTTTTTAATAGATGTAATTTTATGTTTTCAAACGTATTGGTATAACTAAACGAATATTCATCTACAAATTCTGTATACATAGCTCGATAATTAGATTCTGCGGTATTATATAATTTAATGGCATATTGATAAACCTTTATATTATTTACATTCGCGTCTTTTAACATTAAATACCCCTCTTTTAGATGCAATGGTACTACGCCAACGGGCATAATCGTTAATTGATCTTCTATAAAATCATAAATTTTTTTGCCCTCTTCCATATAATATTTAAACTTTGGTAAAGAGAAACGAATAATACTTTCAATTTCCTTCATTAATACATCATCATTTAATAATTTTTTATATTGTAAATGAAGTTGCTCAACATCTACTGATGTTAATTTTTTTGGAAATCCATCAGAAATATTTGTTTTATTTTCTTTGAAGGATAGTGCATTTTTATAATGCATCAATAAATCAGATAACATGGGGTACAGCTTACAAACATTAAAATCTCTATTCACTTCTTGAAAGTAAGCAAGTAACACATACTTTTTATATTCAAAATCGATGTGTTTTTCTGTGATCCAGTTGTCGCTTAGTTGTGGCATGGTGCATAATTTTAACTGTTTTACGGTTATGATAAATACAGTTTATGGTAACATAAAAGTTTAATAAAGAACCTCATTATTTATAACAAGTACATTGTGTTTGTTTAACGTTTGCCTATTAAAAATGTTACTTTATTCTAATACATACAACGATAAAAAAGTAATGAAAAATGTAACAAAAATGGTATGCGCTATTCACAAGCTGTAAGCCGTTCTCTATTAATGCAGGAAATTTAAAACAAATCGTATTTTGCCATAAATATGAGTATTTTTGAAGCCATTAAAATCACAGTGTAATGAAGCAGTTTTTCAAAAAATTACTCGAATTAATTAACGAATCAACAGCAGGCGGGAGCGAATTAAATAGAAGTAGATATAAAATAGCCAAAGAGTTTTATAGATTTAGAATCACCATTTTTAAGTCTATTAAAAATTGGCTGTTTGTAATTATTGGTATTTTATCAGCCACTTTTGGATTAGAAAGTTTTTTGCTACCAAATTCATTTATTGATGGCGGTGTAATGGGTATTTCATTACTAGTAAACAATGTAACTCAATTAAATTTACCATTGCTCATCATCGGCATTAATATACCATTCATAATTTTAGGGTATACACAAATAGGGAAAAAATTTGCTGTTAAAAGTATTATTGCAATCATGGGCTTGGGTTTAGCCATTGCATTTGTGCATTTTCCAGTAATTACGTCTGATAAATTATTGGTTGCCGTATTTGGCGGCTTTTTTATAGGGGCGGGAATTGGTTTTGCTGTTAGAGGAGGGTGTGTGCTAGATGGTACAGAAGTGTTAGCCATTTACGTTAGTAAACGTACTTCACTTACCATTGGTGATGTTGTTTTAGTATTGAATATATTTATTTTTGCCATAGCAGCTTACATCTTATCTATCCAAACGGCCATGTATTCTATATTAGCTTATTTAGCTGCATCTAAAACGGTTGATTTTATTATTGTTGGTGTAGAAGAGTACACGGGTGTTACCATTGTTTCTATTTATGCGGATGAAATACGGTTAATGATTATACAGCAAATGGGTCGTGGAGTAACGATATATAATGGTAAAAGAGGATTTGGCAAAAGAGGTGATAATTTAGAAGCGATGGATATTATTTATACAGTAATTACCCGACTAGAGGTGTCGAGACTACAATCGGAAATCGAAAAAATTGATGCCAATGCGTTTATCGTGATGAATGCAGTTAAAGACACTAAAGGAGGTATGATAAAGAAAAGGCCTTTACATTAATCAGGTAGAATACGTATGTATTTTGCATACTAGCATATTATAACTAATTTTAGCGACGTTAAAATAAGATTACTTTAATTCGCCGTCTAAAAGGTAGAGTTAAAATAATTTTAGAACAATAATTACACTTTATGAAAGGAATAATTTTAGCAGGCGGTTCAGGTACTCGTTTACACCCATTAACATTAGCTGTTAGTAAACAATTAATGCCAGTGTATGATAAACCCATGATTTATTACCCCTTGTCGGTTTTAATGATGGCTGGTATTTCAGAAATTCTTATTATATCAACCCCCCACGATTTGCCAAATTTTGAACGGTTGTTAGGCGATGGAAAAAATTTAGGGTGTAAATTTAGTTATAGTGTACAAGAACAACCCAACGGTTTAGCTCAGGCATTTGTAATAGGTGAAGAATTTATTGGTAACGATAGTGTAGCCCTTATATTGGGAGATAATATTTTTTATGGTACAGGTTTAGGTAGGTTATTGCAACAGCACCAAAGACCTGATGGAGGCGTGGTTTTTGCTTATCATGTTTCTGACCCTGAACGATATGGTGTAGTTGAGTTTGATAAAAATGGCAATGCTATTTCTATCGAAGAAAAGCCTGAAAAACCTAAATCGAATTATGCCGTTCCTGGGCTTTATTTTTATGATAATAAAGTAGTAAATATTGCTAAAAACATAAAACCAAGTGCTCGTGGAGAGTATGAAATAACCGATGTAAATAAACAATACTTAAAAGAAGGTAAGCTAAAGGTTGGTATTTTAGATAGAGGAACAGCGTGGTTAGATACTGGTACATTTGCTTCTTTAACACAAGCAGGGCAATTTGTTCAAGTAATTGAAGAGCGACAAGGTTTGCGTATTGGCTGCATAGAAGAAATAGCATACAGAATGGGGTATATTAATAATGCCCAATTAAAGAAAATTGCAGCGCCTTTATTAAAAAGTGGCTACGGTGATTATTTAATGAAATTGGAATAAAGAAATTCTAAAAAAAAGCTCGTAATTTACAATCTAATTTTTTAAGATGACAAAAATATTAGTAACTGGCGGCGCTGGTTTTATACCAAGTTGTTTAGCTGAAAAGTTAGCAGAAAATAAAGAATTTGAAATTGTAATAGTGGATAATTTACTTACGGGTAGTATCGATAAATTACCCAAATCTCCGAACGAAAATATTCGTTTTATTAAATGCGATGTGAATATATTTTCTGAAATATCAGCTGTTTTTTATAATTATTCTTTCGATTACGTTTTCCATTATGCTGCAATGGTTGGCGTTCAACGTACTTTAGATAATCCTATTAAAGTGTTAGATGATATTTCTGGTATAAAAAATATTTTAACACTATGCAAAAATACAAACGTTAAACGTGTTTATTTTTCATCTTCTTCTGAAGTATATGGAGAACCAGTTGAGTTTCCTCAAAATGAACATACCACTCCACTTAATTCAAGATTGCCATATGCAATTGTGAAAAATGTAGGGGAAGCCTATTTTAAATCATTTAAACAAGAATATAATTTAGATTATACCATATTTCGATTCTTTAACACTTATGGGGCAAAACAAAGTAAAGATTTTGTAATATCTAAATTTATATCAAATGCTATAGACGGTAAAAACATTACCATTTATGGTGATGGTAAACAAACAAGAACATTTTGTTTTATAGATGATAACATAACGGCTACTACCAATGCTTTTTATCAAAATAAATTTGTAAATAGTGTTGTAAATATTGGTGGGGAAGATGAAATCACTATTCTTGACTTAGCTAAAATAATTATTAAAGCCACCAATTCATCCTCTAAAATAATTCACCTGCCAGCTTTAGAAGAAGGAGATATGACTCGGAGAAAACCAGATATAACAAAAATGAAACTACTTCTTCCAACCGAGGCAATCTCGTTAGAAGATGGATTAAAAAAATTACTGTTAAATACTTCATTTATTTTACAATAATATTGACTAGCATAACCGTATACCAAGAAAAAATTGAACATGCTTTAAAGGATAAAGTCTATGGGTCAAATCCTAAAGAACTTTACGAGCCTATTAAATACATCATGTCGCTTGGTGGTAAGCGTTTACGGCCTGTATTGGTATTGATGGGCTGCGATTTATTTGGAGGGATATTAGAAAAAGCATTAGCGCCAGCATTAGCGATTGAACTATTTCACAATTTTACGCTGGTTCACGATGATTTAATGGATAACGCTCCTCTACGTAGAAATCATCCAACGGTTCACAGTAAATGGAATGATAACATTGCTATTCTAAGTGGCGATGTGATGTTTGTAAAAGCATACCAAGAATTAGCAAAGACAGATATTGCTATACTACCTACTTTACTTAATCTTTTTAATAATACAGCTATACAGGTTTGTGAAGGTCAGCAATTAGATATGAATTATGAAAAAGCGATTAAAGTAAGTATACCCAATTATCTTAAGATGATTGAATTAAAAACAGCGGTATTGTTGGGCGTAAGTCTTAAGATTGGTGCATTAGTTGGTAACGCAACAGAACAAGATGCTTATAGTTTATACGAATTTGGAAAAAATATCGGTATTGCATTTCAATTACAAGATGATATTTTAGATGTATATGCGGATGCTCAAAAATTTGGGAAACAAAAAGGGGGAGATATTATTGCCAATAAAAAAACCTATTTACTTTTAAAGGCAGCTGAAATGGCAGAAACTAATGGTTATATGAAAGAAGAGTTAATGCAATGGATTAATGCACCTCATTTTAATTCAACAGAAAAAGTAGAAGCAGTAACATCAATATATAATTTTTTTAATGTTAAACAATTAGCGTATACTGAAATGCAAAAGCATTATCACCAAGCCTTAAGCTGCATACAAAATATTGCTGTTGTAGATAAAAATAAACAGGCATTGATTGATTTTGCCGCTAGCTTAATGATTAGAGAAATATAATGTATTTATTAATTAAAGAGGGGATGTAAACAGAATGGATTTTTAAAATTAATGCTATTAAATAATTTATTTAATATTCATCCTCATTAAAAAAGAAATCATCTTTTGTCGGGTAATCTGGCCAAATTTCTTCAATCGATTCATAAATTTCTCCTTCATCCTCAATTTCTTGAAGATTTTCAATTACTTCCATTGGTGCTCCAGAACGTATGGCAAAGTCTATTAATTCGTCTTTTGATGCTGGCCAAGGAGCGTCTTCCAGATTTTTAGCTAATTCCAGTGTCCAATACATAGCGTAAGATTTTATTTAATTAGTAGTGTATAATTTTTTAAGCAACGTACTTAAACCTCGTAGGCTGATTTTGTGCAAAAGTAAAAATTAATTCCATTTATCAAACACTGAAAGGGTATTTTTTAAATTATTTAATACTTGATACTCCGAAATGTAATAAAAATAAGGTTTTTGGTACGTGAAAGATCAAAAAATTACAGACGGGCTTTCCAAGCAATTTCTTCTGCATGCAAATCTTGACTAAATTTTCTAGAAAGCACAAATAAGTAATCACTCAAACGATTAAGATATTTTATTATTAAAACATCTACTTCTGCCTCCGGCATTTCTGCTAGGTGAATAGTTAACCTTTCGGCTCTACGGCATACACAGCGAGCAATATGACAAAAAGAAACAGTGGTGTGACCACCTGGTAGCACAAAAAATCTCATTTCTGGTAACACTTCATTCATTTTATCAATTTCATTCTCGAGTAAAGTGATGTCTTCTTCTTTTAAATCTGGAATTTTCATTTTACTTTTTAATGGATCTGATGCCAATGAGGAACCGATTGTAAATAATCGATCTTGAATGTCGACCAATATTTTCTTTGAATGGTCATCTACCTTTTGATCACGTATCAATCCAATATAAGAATTTAATTCATCTACCGTTCCATAAGATTCAATGCGTATATGATGTTTTGGAACCCGTGTTCCGCCAATAAGGGAGGTTTGCCCTTTATCGCCTGTTTTGGTATAAATTTTAAAAGCCATTGTTGTATATTTTTATGTGTAAAATTAAAAATGAATAATAAAGTGTTGTTTTACCTGTTCTGTATGAAAAAATACGATGCCCATATAAAATAAGTCAATGCTTACCGTTACCCGGTCATTATTTTTAATTATTTCCCAAGCTTCTTTCATTTCTTTAGACCAGTAAATATCATCAAATATAAAAACACTTTTTTGATGACTTTTAGTTAAACATTGATTAAAATAATTAAGCGTTGGAATTTTACGATGGTTACCATCAAAAAAAACCAAATCAATGCTGTCTAATTTTTCTATGGCCTGTGGTAAAATAGTATCAAAATTACCGATAAGTTGTGAAATGTTTTTATAGGGTAAAAAAGCTCTTTGTTCCTCCGCAACGTTCGCAATGGATTCGCTGCCTTCTATTGTATATACAGTGCTATTGGTTTTTGCTGCCGCTATATAACAACTAGTAATTCCAAGAGAAGTACCTAACTCTAAACTATTTTTAGGCTGAAAATAATTTACCAACCTAAATATTAGTTGCCCATACTTTGCTGGCTTAACTGATTTATTAAGAATTTGTTTTACAGATTTATTAACTACCGAAAGGTCTTTATCTGCTCCTGCTCCTAAATCGTAGACATTAACTTTTTGGATAGATGATTTAAGTTGTTTTCTGGCCAATTCTATTTTTTCATAAGCATAATAAGAATGCTTGTTATAGATAACGGTATTTAGTAAGCTATAAATAAATGGGGAGTGTATGCCATGTTTATTAACCGCCTTTACTCGATAACGAAAATAGTGATATGCACTGAATAACCTCTTTTTCACGAGGCAAATTTAAGAATCTTTATAACTTCATACAAAACTAAAAAGATGGTAATATAATTGATACATACTTTTAAATAAACAGTTACATTTACAATAATATTGCTTATTTATTGAATACTTAAGTGAATTACTGAATTTTATATTAACTATTTTAAAATGTAATGTTATGAAAACGATACTTGTTCCTACTGATTTTTCAGATGTATCCCGAAATGCTTCAGAATATGCCTTAGCATATGCAAAAGAATTTCAATATAAAGTGATCTTTTACCATGCATATCATTTCCCTATTACTTCTGGAACAGAAGAACCATTGCTAGTGATGGTTGATCCTTTAGTTTTAGAAACAGAACATCTTATCCGCTTAAAGGAAGAAGTTGCTGCATTAATGAAAAATTATAAAGATATACCGTCCGAGTGTATTGTTTCTCAAGGATTAGCGGTAGATGAAGTTATTGAATTAGAAAATAAAAAGCGTTTTGACTTAATAATAATGGGAATACAAAGTACAGGGATATTGAGTCAGATGGTGGTTGGGAGTATTTCTACTGACATTATAAGAAAAGGAAAAACTCCTGTGATTATTATTCCAGAAAATGCAACGTTTAAAATAATAAATAAAGTTGCGTTGGGTGTTGATTATAGAGCGCCTCTTGATACAAAATTATTAGAGCCACTTAAAAATATTGTAAAAACATGTCATTCAAAATTATATATTTTAAATGTTGTAAAACCTAATGAACATATTGATGATAAAAGTATTGCTGGCATACAACTAGAGAATTATTTTGAGGATGTACTTCATACGACTTATTTCGAAGAAAATGATGTTATTACAGATGGTATTAATGATTTTGTTTCAGAGCATAATATTGATTTAATTGCTGTCATACCACAAAAACAAAATTTGTTAGAGCGTATATTTAAAAAAAGTCAAACTAAAGATCTTGCTTTTCATGCCCAAGTTCCTCTTATTACTTTGTGTTAAACATTATACAATTAAAAATCACTAAATAAAAAAGCGGAGAATTTCTCCGCTTTTTTATTTAGTGATTTTTAACCCACATTAAAAAATCTCACATGCGATTCTACGGGTTACTTCTGAACTTCCCATGGTATAATAATGTAAGCAAGGAACATTGTGCTTTACTAATTCTTTCGATTGATGAATACACCATTCCACACCCACCTCTTTTACTTCAGCATCTGTTTTGCATTTTTCAATTTGTTCCAGTAATGGTTGAGGAATTTCGGTATTAAATATTTTAGGAAGAATAGTAGCTTGTTTTTTTGTAGTTAAAATTTTTAAACCAGGAATGATAGGTACATTAATACCCATTTCTCTACATTTCTTTAAGTAGTCAAAATATTTAGCATTGTCAAAAAACATTTGGGTTACTACGTATTCAGCCCCAGCATCCACTTTTGCTTTCATATACTTTATATCGGCTATAATATTAGGGGCTTCAGAATGTTTTTCGGGATATCCTGCAATACCAATACAAAAATTGGTATGCGCAACATCTGCCAAATCTTCTTCTATGTATTTACCTTTATTAATATTTACTACTTGTTTCACCAGGTCAATTGCATAGGCGTGTCCATGAGGGTCGGGCACAAAACTGGGTTCACTTTTTATAATATCTCCGCGCAAAGCCAATACATTATCAATTCCTAAAAAATGAAGATCAATTAATGCATTCTCCGTTTCTTCTCTGCTAAATCCGCCACAAATAATATGAGGCACAGTATCTACATGATATTTATTCATAATAGCGGAACAAATGCCTACGGTACCAGGTCGTTTGCGAATACTTACTTTTTCAAGATAACCCCCTTCTCGCTTTTTATATAAATATTCTTCTCGGTGATAGGTAACATCTACAAAGGAAGGCTTAAATTCCATCAAAGGATCTATACCATCAAAAATAGATTGTATGCTTTTTCCTTTTAAGGGAGGTAAAATTTCAATGGAAAACAAGGTTGATTTTGCTTGTTTAATGTGATCAACAACTTTCATATACTTTTAAACTTACAAGTTTAATTTTAAACAGAAGTGCAAAGTAACTGTTTGCAACATTAAAAAACAAATTATTGTGTATAAGCAGTTCCTAATTGCTCTTTATTTTTGTGTAAATTCGCAGTCCTTATAAATAAAGAAGTGAAAACGAATGGAAAACATTAGAAATTTTTGCATCATAGCCCACATCGATCATGGTAAAAGCACCCTTGCTGATCGCTTATTAGAGTATACCAATACTATTAATAAGCGCGAAATGCAAGCACAAGTCTTAGATAACATGGATTTAGAGAAGGAACGCGGAATTACTATTAAGAGCCATGCCATTCAAATGGATTATGAATTGAATGGTAAAAAATATGTATTAAACTTAATTGATACGCCTGGTCACGTTGATTTCTCCTATGAAGTATCACGATCTATTGCTGCTTGTGAGGGAGCTTTGTTAATTGTAGATGCCGCTCAAGGTATACAGGCACAAACAATTTCTAATTTATATCTTGCTTTGGGAAATGATTTAGAAATTATTCCTGTTTTAAATAAAATTGATTTACCTAGTGCCGAGCCAGAGGCGGTAAAAGATCAAATAGTAGAATTATTAGGGTGTAAACGAGAAGAAATATTAGCAGCATCTGGTAAAACCGGTATGGGCGTACTAGATATTTTAGCGGCTATTATCGATCGTATTCCAGCACCAAAAGGAGACCCTAACGCACCCTTACAAGCATTGATTTTTGATTCTGTTTATAATTCATTTAGAGGTATTATTGCCTACTTTAAAATAACAAATGGCATGTTGAAAAAAGGCGATAAAGTAAAATTTGTTGCCACTGAAAAAGAATACACCGCCGACGAAATTGGTGTGTTACGATTAAAACAAGAACCACGTAATGAAGTAAAAACAGGAGATGTTGGATACATCATTTCGGGTATTAAAGATGCACGCGAAGTAAAAGTAGGAGATACCATTACTACGGTTGCAAATCCTTGTAAAGCTGGGATTCAAGGTTTTGAAGATGTAAAGCCAATGGTGTTTGCAGGCATTTACCCCGTAGATACCGAAGATTTTGAAGAATTGCGTTACTCCATGGAAAAGCTTCAATTGAATGATGCTTCATTAACTTGGGAGCCTGAATCATCTGCTGCCTTAGGATTTGGTTTCAGATGTGGTTTCTTAGGAATGTTACACATGGAAATTATTCAGGAACGTTTGGAGCGGGAGTTTAACATGACGGTAATTACTACTGTTCCTAACGTATCTTATTATGCCTACACTTCCAAAGGAGATAGGATAACGGTTAACAACCCTTCCGATTTACCAGATCCTAGTACACTCGATCGTATTGAAGAACCCTACATTAAAGCGCAGGTAATTACCAAATCAGAATATGTAGGCGCCATTATGAGTTTGTGTATTACTAAACGGGGCTTACTTACCAATCAGGTATACCTCACTACCGACCGTGTAGAGTTAATGTTTGATATGCCTTTAGGCGAAATTGTATTTGATTTTTACGATCGTTTAAAAACCGTTTCGAAGGGATATGCTTCTTTCGATTATCAACCCTTAGAATATCGTCAAAGTTATTTAATTAAATTAGATATACTTTTAAATGCAGAGCCTGTAGATGCTTTGTCTTCATTGATTCATAGGGATAATGCGTATGAGTTTGGGAAAAAGATGTGCGAAAAATTAAAAGAATTAATTCCTCGCCAACAATTTGAAATACCGATACAAGCTGCCATTGGTGCTAAAATTATTGCTCGTGAAACCATAAAAGCCATCCGTAAAGATGTTACCGCTAAATGTTATGGTGGAGATATTTCACGTAAGCGTAAACTTCTTGAAAAACAAAAAGAAGGTAAAAAGCGGATGCGTCAAGTAGGTAATGTGGAGATTCCACA